>JAGAYF010000065.1 GCA_017940605.1 Bacteroidaceae bacterium | reverse complement strand
TCATATTAGAGTTTTGCTTGTCTTCTTTTCGCAACACTAAGGTAAGTGAAAATTCTGACATGGCAAAATCCTGGGCAACTTTTTGTTGCTCAGGCACTTATAAATAATGTTAAACTATAGTGTTGCGGAATTAAGGATAAAATCATGAAAAATCAACGCATTGAGGCGGCCATCATCGCTTTCGGCCTGCTGGCCGCCGGATTCTTCGTCTTCAAGGGTTTCCGCACTTTCTCGGAGCGCGACCGCACCGTGCAGGTGCGCGGATTCAGCGAAAAGAACGTGCCGGCCGACAAGGTGGTATGGCCCATTCCCTACCAACAGGCCGGCAACGACCTGAACGCCCTCTACAACAACGCATCGCGCGCCATGGAAATCATCACGCAATACTTGGTACGCAACGGCATCGCGGCCAACGAAATCAGCGTATCGACGCCAAAGATAGAAGACAACTGGAGCAGCGGCTACAGCAACAAGAGCCAAGTTCAGCACTACCGTTTGCTGCAGGTGGCCACCGTAACGACCCACCGCGTCGAGGAGGCGCGCAGGCTCATGGGCCACATGCAGGACCTGCTGAGGGAGGGCGTGCCCGTGGCCAGCGACTACAGCGCCGAGACCCGCTATGAGTTCACCCAGCTGGACAGCATAAAGCCCCAGATGGTGGCAGAAGCCACGCACAGCGCACGCCAGGCCGCCGAGAAGTTTGCCAAGGACTCAGGCAGCAAGATAGGAAAAATCAAGCACGCCACACAAGGGTATTTCTCCGTGGAGGACCGCGACACCAACACGCCGTACATCAAAAAGGTGCGCGTGGTGACCAGCGTAGAGTACTACCTGGACAACTGACACCTGCCGGCGTCAGTCAAACGTGAGTTCGCCAAAGAACTCCGGACAATGGAAGTTGGGCTTCTCCAGCCGGATGGGATTCCATGACAGGAAATGGGGCGTCCTGAGCTCGTCGCCGCACTTGTAGAAGTTGGCCTTGATGGTCTTCCCCCTTACTGAGCGTATGCGGTGCTTGAAGAACGCCGTATAGGGCACGATAAGGGCCACCTCCCACAACACGGGAGCGGCCTTTTCCTCAAACGGGGCGCGGCCCAGCGATGCCCAGCGCTGTATGCTGCCCAGCGTGTCAGGGCCGGCATGTTCTCTGTTCTCGCGGTGCGGGCCGGCGGCCAGCAGTACCGTGCCGATGCAGTTGCACTCCAGGTTGTAGTAGATGCCGTCACCTGCCGGCACGGAGAAGAACTCCACACAGCTGTCCGTCCACACCTGTCCGTTATCCTTGCCATAGACCGCCCTGACAATCAGCTCCCTCACGCGGAAATGCAACAGCAGAGACAGGTCGTTATAGGCCATACGAAACTCAACGTCAGGTTTGTAGGGAAAACTGTCGGGCCAATTCACCTGCCCTATCTTGACAAAGGGAATCTCCACGCGGTCCAGCACCACAGGCACGTCGGCCGCGCTGCGCACGATGCTCTTGATTTGCTTGATATTCATACGATTGATTATTAAGTTCCTGTTTCACAAATTCAGTAGACAGTCACAAAATTACGCTTTTTGGCGAAAACGCATGGATGGACCGGCGAAAAAACGCCGAAAAAACTTTCACCCCACCCCCTTGGGACAATCCTGGCAGCGCAAGGCGCAAAAGACGGCCCAATGCGGCCCGAAAAAATCTACGCAAAGCGTAAAAAAACAGCATACAAGGCGTAAGAAAAAGGCGCGCACGCCCCATTGACTATCTGTATCGGCAAACAATTGGTCTCAAACCATTTAGGGCGCGCCAAAAGCACATTGCGGCACAACAAGAACGGGGGCAGCCCCGACGGAGCTGTCCCCGAGATGAATGTCCTGCCGCATGGCACAGACTTTTACCTGGATGGCACTTATTTTCGCAGGATGCTGTTGAGCACGCGCACGGTGCTGACCAGCTTGCCCGTCGATGTGGAGATGTCTACCGACCACAGGTGGCTGTGCCGCCCCTTGTGGACCAGCGTTGCCACCGCGCGTACGGTGTCGCCCTCATGGGCAGACGACACATGGTTGCCGCTGATTTGCATTCCCACGGCATGCTCATCGGGAGCTATGCACAGCATGGACCCCAGGCCGGCCACGGTCTCGGCCAATGCCAGCGACGCGCCGCCATGCAGGATGCCAAACGGCTGGCGCGTGTGCAGGTCCACCGGCATCGTAGCTTCCACGCGCCCCTCGGCCGCATAGGTGAACGTTATGCCCAGGTGGCCAATCATGGACGAGGCCATCATGCGGTTTATCTCCTCCAGCGGCAGGTTTTCGGGCTGGCGGTACGCGTCGATGGCCTGCTCCACCGCCTTGGCCACGCCGTCGCGGTCGTTGGTGTCGGTAATGGAGTCCGCGCACGCGCGCACCGACTCCGCAGCATTGCCCATGGCAATGCCCACGCCCGCCATCTGCAGCAATCCTATGTCGCGCACGCCGTCGCCTATGGCGGCCACGTCCTCAGCCTTGACATCCAGCTTCTGCAACAAAGCCCCCAAGGCCATGGACTTGTCGATGGCCGGCGGAAGGATTTCCAGGAAGAACTTTTCCGAGCGGTGCACCTCGGCCGTGCCCGACAGGCGGCGCTTCCAGCGCTCATAGAGTTCCGCCATCGAGGCCTCGTCCTCGTTGACAAGCACCAGCTTCCACGGAGCAAAGTCCACCTGTATGCTGAACAGTTCCTCGTGGCGCACGGGCAGGCCGTTCAGCTCCGCCTCGGCCATGATGCGCGGCTGGTTGGGCGTGTCGGTGATGATGGCCTCGTTGCTGTAGGTGAATATGGGGAATCCGTACTGGTGCGCCTTGCGCTCCAGGAACGGAAGCAGTTCGGGGCTGACGCAACGCTCGAAGAGGACCTCCTCAGTCTGCGCGTCATAGATCAGGCTACCGTTGAAGGCAATCACATAGCCGCCGTGGCGGTGCATATCCAGTTGCCTGACAATCGCGTTCAGGCCATGGGGCGAGCGTCCCGAGGCCAAGACGATGCGCACCCCCATCTGCTGTATCTTTATTAAGGTATCGCGCGTGCGAGGCGTGATTTCATGCGCACTGTTCAGCAATGTGCCGTCCACGTCCAGCACCAGTAACTTGTATTCTTTCATATCGCAGTCGTTTCACAGGGTTTAATACGGAAAAACGAGTTGAAGTTACAGCCTTTTTCCAAAAGGGCAAAACTTTTTGCGTTTTTTTTTGAGATTTGGCACGCATTCCTGCTATTTTTGCTAACTTTGCAGCAAACTTCGTGCATGAAGAAACTCTACATTGAAACCTACGGCTGCCAGATGAACGTGGCCGACAGCGAGACTGTGGCCAGCATCA
The DNA here is from genome assembly GCA_017940605.1 of Bacteroidaceae bacterium. Lineage (GTDB taxonomy): Bacteria > Bacteroidota > Bacteroidia > Bacteroidales > Bacteroidaceae > UBA6382. The sequence goes on along the minus strand of JAGAYF010000065.1, from coordinate 43,938 downwards.
TGCAAATGGCAGGCTACGACGTGTGCCGGGACGAGGCAGAGGCCGACGCTGTCTTCCTCAACACCTGCTCAGTGCGCGACAACGCCGAACAAAAAATACACCACCGCCTGCAAACCCTGAATGCGCGCCGCCGCAAGGGGCGTCGCTTCCTCATTGGCGTGCTGGGCTGCATGGCAGAACGCACGCGCGGGGAATTGCAGGAGGAACACGGCGTGGACATCGTGGCCGGCCCCGACGCTTACCTGGACCTGCCCGACCTTGTGGCGCAGGCCGAGGCCGGACAAAAGGCCATGAGCGTCGAACTCTCGCTGACCGAGACCTACAGGGACGTAATGCCCCGTCGCATCATGGGCAACCGCATCAGCGGCTTCGTATCCATCACGCGCGGCTGCAACAACTTCTGCCATTACTGCATCGTGCCCTACACTCGGGGGCGCGAGCGCAGCCGGGACTTGGAAAGCATCCTGCATGAGGTGGACGACCTGCGGCAGAAAGGCTACAAGGAAGTGACGCTGCTGGGACAGAACGTCAATTCCTACCATTGGGACGACGGAAAGCGCACCGTGGGATTCCCCGACCTGCTGCGGCGCGTGGCCGACAGGGCAGGCATCATGCGCGTGCGCTTCACGACCAGCCATCCCAAGGACATGAGCGACGATACCCTGCGCGCCATCGCAGCGCACCCCAACCTGTGCCGCCACATCCACCTTCCCGTCCAGAGCGGCAGCAACGCCGTCCTGGAAAAAATGAACAGGAAATATACGCGCGAGTGGTATTTGGGACGGGTCGCGGCCATACGCGACATCCTGCCCGACTGCGGCCTGAGCACCGACATTTTCTGCGGCTATTGCGGCGAGACGGAGGACGATCACCGGCAAACGCTCGACTTGATGCGCCTGTGCCAATACGATTCCGCCTTCCTGTTCCGCTACAGCGAGCGCCCAGGCACTTTTGCCGCCCGCCACTTTGCCGATGACGTGCCGGAAGACACCAAGATACGCCGACTGAACGAACTGATTGAGCTGCAAAACAAACTGAGCCTGGAGCGCAACCTCCTGGAAGTGGGAAAAACACGCCAGGTGCTGGTGGAAGGCGCAAGCAAGCGGTCCTCGCAACAGTTGTGCGGCCGCACGGAACAGAACAAGATGGTGGTATTTGACCGCAACGGCCACCACGCCGGCGAATTCGTCACCTTGGAAATCACGGAAGCGTCGTCGGCCACGCTGAAAGGCGCGGAAACCGCGCCCCTGCACCATCCCGATCAAGCATAACCCATCTCATTACACCATGAAACGGACATACATCCTGCTCACCCTGATTACCCTGCTGACACAAGGCCTTGCGGCCCAAGGCAACAGGGAAACGGTGCTCTCCCTCTCTACATTGCACCAGCAGCAACGGCCCATCGTCATCTGCGGCGACGACAAGATACGCATCATCGACCCTGAGAAATCCGATTCCTCGCACACCAGCATCCAGTGGGAGTGGACGGCGGGCAACATCCTGCCCAGCGGCATCCCCTCCAGTTTCTACTCGTGCTTCCAGACGATGGACGAATGCAAGCCCGTGGCCAACAACACACAGCTGCTGGTAACCAGTTCGTCGGGCGGTGCAGCCGTCATCGAGATAGCCACTAAGAAATGCCTGTTCTATGCCCGCACGCCCAATGCGCACTCCATCGAACAGCTTCCCAACAACCGCATTGCCGTGGCCATGTCCACCTCGTCCAACACCATGGCCAACTCTGTCTGCATCTACCAACTGGGCCAGAACAACAGCATCCTCTACCGCGACACCCTCTACTTCGGCCACGGCGTCGTCTGGAACGCCACCACGGAGCGCCTGTACGCACTGGGGAGCAATGAACTACGTGCATACAAGCTGACCAACTGGGACACCGACAAGCCCTCGCTCACGCTGGACAGGATATACAACCTGCCCGTCTCGGGATGCCACGACCTGAGCCGCATCAGCGACCGCTACTACCTGATTACCGCCGCCCAGAACGTATACCTGTTTGACACCAGCAAGGGAAGTGCCAACGTATACCCGTCCATGATGGGCCACACCAGCATCAAGTCCATCAACCTCAATCCGCTGACGGGCCAGATCATCTATACCGAGCCGGAGGAAAGCTGGTGGACCTTCCACGTCAAGTCCATCAACCCCGAATGGAGCTTCCCCGTCCCCGACCAGAAGGTATACAAGGTGCGGGTGTTCCAATAATTTTTCCCCTTCCCCTTTCCGCGCCCCCATCCCCGTTCATGGAGGCCTTGACCGACCCCATTCCCCCGACGGGAAAGGGGCTGAAAGCATTATTCCCATCAAACGCAGAAGAACAAGGCGCAAAATGCCCATGAATGCGGCCTGAAAAAATGGCCGCAAGGCGTAAAACTGGCACGAACAAGGCGCAAGAAACGCCTTACTCGCCCAATATGCACCCATTGTCCGCGAGGGCCGAGCCATCCGCACGCCACAAGACACCCTCCCTGCGTCTCGCCCCTCCCCCGCGCCATCAGCGGCACGGCCGGACCGTCCTTTTTGGGGCATCGGGCCTGAAATGCAAAAACTTATCGTTCAAATACAAGAAGATACGGATTTTATTCGTAACTTTGCACCCGATTTTTGCATTTTTTACCCATGACATTTCAAGAACTTGGCCTTACTGAGCCTGTACTTCAGGCCATTGAAGAACTGGGCTTTGCCTCGCCCATGCCCATACAAGAGGCAGTCATTCCGCGCCTGCTGAACAGCACGGGCGACCTTGTGGGCCTGGCCCAGACCGGCACGGGCAAGACGGCCGCTTACGGCATTCCCCTGGTGCAGCACATTGACACCAGCGTCAACGCCACCCAGGCGCTCGTGGTGTGCCCCACGCGCGAGCTGTGCCTGCAGATAGCCGGCGACCTGACCGACTTTTCCAAGTATATACCCAACCTGCACGTCCTGCCCGTCTACGGCGGTACGAGCATAGAACGCCAAATACGTGCCCTGAAGCGCGGCGTGCACATCATCATTGCCACCCCGGGCCGCCTCATCGACCTGTACGAGCGGAAGGCCGCACGCCTGGAGCAAGTGACGCGCATCGTGCTGGACGAGGCCGACGAAATGCTGAACATGGGCTTCTCCGAGGATATCAGCCGCATCTTCGAAGCCCTGCCCGAGGAACACACCACGCTGCTCTTCTCCGCTACGATGAGCAAAGAGATAGAGCGCATTGCGCGCAAGTACCTGCACAATGCCGAAGAGGTCGTCATCGGTTCACGCAACGAGGGGGCCGAGCTGGTGAACCACGAATACTACATGGTGCGCGCCAACGACAAATATGCAGCCCTCAAGCGCGTCGTCGACTACTATCCCAAGATTTTTGCCATCATCTTCTGCCGCACCAAGGTGGAGACGCAGGAAGTTGCCGACAACCTCATAGCCGACGGATACGACGCCGAACCCCTGCACGGCGACCTGAGCCAGGCACAGCGCGACATCACGATGAACAAATTCCGCCACCACAACACGCAACTGCTGGTGGCCACCGACGTGGCCGCCCGCGGCCTGGACGTGGACGACCTGACGCACGTCATCAACTACGGCCTGCCCGACGACATTGAGCAGTACACCCACCGAAGCGGCCGCACGGGCCGCGCAGGCAAGAAGGGGACGAGCATCTGCATCGTCCACATGCGCGAACAAGGCAAGATTCGCTCCATAGAGAAGACCATCGGCAAGAAATTTGTGCACATGAGCCTTCCCAACCCACACGACATCTGCGCAAAGCAGCTCTTCAACGCCATTGACCACCTGGAGCGCACCGACGTGGACGAAGCAGCCATTGAGCCGTTCATGCCCGAGGTGTTCCACAAGCTGGACTGGCTGGACAAGGAAGAAATCATCAAGCGGTTTGTCACCATTGAGTTCGGACGCTTCCTGGAGTACTATGCCAACGCACCCGAAATAGAAGAACCGCAACCCGGGCGTGAGAAAAAGGAGAAACACGAAAAGACAAGGCGCGGCGAACGTTCCAACCGCCCCAGGGGCGAAGCCGAGGAGGGATATGTACGCTTCTTCCTGGCCCTGGGCAAGCGCGACGGCCTGTACCCACGCGAGCTGCTGGGCCTACTGAACCGATGCTCACGCAAGACCATCCAGGTGGGCCGCATTGACCTGATGAACAACTTTTCATTCTTTGAAGTACCCGAGCATCAAGCCGCCATGCTTGAGAATGCCATGCGCAACATCGTCATCAACGGCCGGCCCGTCAACCTGGAACGTGCCGAGCAGAACGAACACGCAGGCAAGCCCCGCAAGAAAAAGCAGAGAGACCGCGACCGCGAGTCCCGGGCCGCTCAAGTACCCTTTTGGGAAAACAGGAGACACCGCCCCTACCACAAAAACAAGAAATCATGAGACGCCTGTTCCTGGCCTGCCTCATGTCGGTGTGCATTGCCGCCCCGTTGGCAGCCCAGCATTTGGTGTTCCACACCGGCGGCGGCCTGGCCACACGGCATGGCGCATCGGACCGCATGATCGGCACGTTCAAGGCAGGCCTCAGCCTGGAGCTCGAGTTCAGTCAGACCCTTACGTTTGAGCCAGGCTTGCTGTACTTTGCCAAAGGTTGGAAGGACAAGGATAAAACCGTCTATATCTACGACGACCAGGGCAACATCGTCCTTGACGATGCAGGAAATGAGCGCACGGGCGTGATGAACGTGACGACCAATGCCAACTACTTGGTCCTACCGCTGCTGCTCAACTACTATATACCGTTGCAAACGCCCCATTACATCATGTTCACCGCCGGTCCGTACCTGGCCTACGGCATCGGTGGCAAGCGCAAGACCCGAGGCGACACCAGCCTGCAGGGTTCTGCGCGTTTCTTCTACTCGCAGAACACATTCAGCCAGGAAGACATGCACCGCATAGACGCAGGCCTGACCCTGGGGGCCGGATACGAATTCAGCCGGATGATCAACGCAGGAATAGAGGTCGACTGGGGCTTGCTCAACGTCAGCAAGGGCCACCACGCCAAGAATGTATCCATGCTGTTCACGCTTGGATACCGCATACCATTTTAAATAATAGGGATCAGGCTCCTATCACCCATTTGCTGCCAGGCAGGAACGAGACCAGCCTGGCTACAACCACGCAGGTGACAAACGTCAGCACTGCCATGAGCGGAATGGTGACGGCCACGGGCAGCAACGGTTCAGCAGGATTTCCGTTGACAAGCCATTGTGCCCACATGTTGAGGAAGAACAGGTGCATCAGGTAGATACCAAACGACAAGCGGCTGACAGCCGTCAGCCATGCAGGGGCACGAAGGGTGCGTATGCACGAAAAGAGAATGAAAGCCCCGAAGGTGAGCAATACGACATTGGGGGTACAGAATGCCCACGCAACTTCCAGCACCGGAGTGGCGATGACACGACCGGGAACGCCTTGGTAATAGAACGGGAACATGGTAAAGAATGCACCCACCAAGACGCTGACGACGCCCACCCACACCCGCTTGCGAATGTTCCAGCGAAGATGCTTCCTGATGTAGTGGGCAAGCACCAGGTAGCCCAGGAAACCAGAGCAATACCAGAGCATGTGAAATTCATTCCAGAAGCATTCACCCCACAACTCGGGCCACAGCCAACGGTGCATGTATGGCATGAAAGTGGACAGGACAAACAGCCCCACAAAGACAAGCTCCTCCTTGGCCGATGCCTTTTCAAGCCAGGGAGATATGACGGGGATGATCAGATACAGGCTTATGAGCGGATATATAAACCACAAGTGGCCCGCCATGGAGGGAAAATTCAGCGGAAGATTCCTGAGATCCGTCCATGACTGTTCCCACGACATGCCATTCCAAAGAAGGGGCAGGAATGTATAGAGCAACATGAAGAATATGACCGGCGGCAGTATGCGCAAGGCACGCCGCTTGTAGAATGAGAGCATGGACTGTCCCTCAGGCATGGGAGCGAGCAGATAGGCCGAGATGATCATGAACAATGGAACGGACATGCGGGAAAATCCATCATAGACCGACACCCACAACCTGTTTTGCTCATTGAGCAACAGGGAGACAGGGCCTCCCAAGCCCGAGGCATCGGAGGCATAGAAGTTTTCGGACGCGTGTACCAAGATGACCAAAAAACAAGCAAACACGCGGACATAATCCAAGAATACTATACGTTGATTTTGCATATCAATACCTATTTATTGGCACAAAATTACGATTTTATCTTTAGACAAGGCCGTTCCCCACCCTCCATATTTGCTTTTTCGGGCAGGAAGTACTCATTTTTGGGTATCCTCGATAACATGATTTCCTAAAATTTGGGTATTGTGGCATCTAAATTATCGTTCTAATTTTGCACTCGAAAAGATTTACCCCATAAAAAATGACAATATGAAGAAGTACATTGTAAAAATAGCCGCATGCATCATGGCTATCATGGCTGTCATGGCCATGCCTGCGGTGGTTGGCGCACAGGAAGCCGAGGACGAGAACACAAAGGCCGTCCTTCAGCCTGGGCAGGAAGGAGACAACCAAGGTGGATACAAATTCCGCATTGGAGGATACGGTGAAATGCTGGCCAACTGGAAAGACTATGGTTTAAACAGATGGAATGGCTCTTTGTCAGGAAACACTAAGCGCCATCATGCCGAAATCTCGATTCCGCGTTTTATTATCGCCATGGACTACAAGTTCTCTTCCAAATGGATCTTGAGCAGTGAAATCGAATTTGAAGGAGGCGGCACTGGCACGGAATATGAGATAGAGAAGGGTTCAGGAAGCGAGAACGGAGAATACGAAACCGAGACGGAAACGGGCGGAGAAGTGGCATTGGAACAGTTTCACATTACTCGCTTGATTATACCTCAGTTTAATGTGCGTGCCGGCCATATGATCGTCCCCGTTGGCCTGACCAACACGCACCATGAACCGATTAATTTCTTCGGGACAAGTCGGCCCGAGGGTGAAACGACGCTTTTACCGTCAACATGGCACGAAACAGGTCTGGAATTCTTTGGCAACTTTGGCAGCAGACTGGCCAAATTTGATTATGAAGCTATGATTATAGCCGGACCGAACCCCAACGGTTTTGATAAATACAACTGGATTCAGAAAGGAAAGCAGAATTATTTTGAAACAGACAACTTTACTTCGCCGGCATACGTATTGCGCCTGAATTGGACCGGTGTTCCGGGCCTGCGTCTGGGAGGAGCTTTCTACTATTGCGACAACGCGGGAAAGAATGCCGACAAACTCATCACCTATGGTTCTGTCGGGAAAATCCCTGTTAGAATATGGTCGTTTGACGGACAATACGTCGGCCGATATGTCACCGCACGTGCCAATATCATCACAGGAAACGTGGCCAAAGCCAATGGAATCAGTTCCATCAACCGCACTTATTCGAACAAATCCCCATACAACCGCACGCCAGCGGTGGCCAAGCGTGCACTGACCTATAGCGCAGAAGTGGGACTCAATGTGAAAAGTTTCTTTCCCAACGTAGAAAATTTCCCTGCCATCTATCCTTTTGCCCACTATACATATTATAATACACAGGAGGAAGGAGAATCTTCGCTTTCAGCGATGGACGACCGTTGCCAAGTGAGCAAATGGACCGTGGGCATGAACTGGAAACCGCTACCCAATCTGGTCGTAAAGGCTGACTATAACACGCGCCAGATAGGGACACGGAAGGTTTTTGGAAAAGGCAGCTACAACAGCGAAAACGAATGGGCCGTCGGGTTGGCCTATATCGGCTGGTTCTTTAAGAAATAATATTTACACTTATCTAAACAATAAATTTTGTAACGATGAAAAAATTATTTTTGATGATTGCAGTCCTCTTTGCAGGACTCACCGTATTCACCGCTTGCGGTGACGACAACAAGAATGGCGGCTTTGACGGAGACGCCAAGACCTTGGATTACAACTCCAGCAACGCACAAGCATGGGGCAACTACATGCGCGTCGTGGCAAACCTGCTGAAGGAAGACGCAACAACACTTTACAACGAGTGGAACACTTCCTACAACGAATCAGGCAAAGGCTATGCCGATGTTTTCAAGGAGCATAACGGAACTGCCGGCTTTAACAGTGCCCTAAATTGCGTGGAACAAATCATTGATGGCTGCACGGACATCGCCGGCGAAGTTGGATCTGCAAAAATTGGCGATCCCTACCATGAATATCTTAAGGGCAACAAAGAAGATGCTCTTTTCATGGTGGAATCTTGGTACAGCTGGCACTCCATTGAGGACTACTCCAATAACATCCGCTCCATTCGCAACGCATACTTTGGCAGCCGCGATGGTCGCGTAGCAGAAGCATCCATTTCTGCCGTTGTTGCATCGGTCAACGAGGAACTGGACAACCAGGCAAAGGAACTGATTCAAGGTGCTATCGATGCCATTGAAAACATTCCCGCTCCTTTCCGCAACAACATTGATGCCGATGAAGTTGCAGCAGCTATGGATGCCTGTGCTGACCTGGAAGATTTCTTGGACAACACCTTGAAGCCTTTCATCCATGAAAATAGTGAGATTAATACTGACGAGGTTTTAGATCCTGTTGTGAAAAATTATGTCGACGTTGTCGTACTGCCAACATATAAAGAACTGCAGGAAGCAAACACCCAGTTGAACAATGCCGTTATTGCCTTCCAGACAAATCCCAGCGATGCAGCATTCCAAAGATGTGCTGATGCTTGGTTCACTGCACGTACGCCTTGGGAAAGCAGCGAAGCCTTCCTCTTTGGTCCTGTTGCTGACAAAGGCTTAGACCCCAACATGGATTCATGGCCATTGGATCAAGCAGGTATAGTTCAGATCATGAAGAGCAAAGACTGGGCAGCCCTGGTTTGGACAGGCGAGTACGATGAAGAAAGCGAAACTATTGAACAAGTACAGGCACTTCGTGGATTCCATACATTGGAATACTTAATCTTCAAAGACGGAAAAGCACGCAAAGTAAATAACTAACAATAAAACCAACTCATATAGAAAGGTGGAGACGCTGTTTGGAGCGTCTCCGCCTTTGTGGGTAAAATTAAGAATCATCAAAAATACTGCTTCATTATGAACAGTTGGACTAAATATATTACATGTATTCTACTTGCGGCGCTACTGATTTCATGCAATGACGAAGATGGTCTGGACGTTCTTGACATCGAAATTCCATCGGGGTTTGCTTTGTCTGCAGGCACATCCACAAATTTCATGACATCATCTTTGGCCTATGACAAGGATGCCAGTTGGGTAAGCGGCACAATGAAGACACGATTTAACAGAGGAGATGCCCTGTATGATGATGTAAGGACAAGTAACAATGGAAGAAATGGCGGATTAGGGCCAGTCTATGCAGGCTACTCCTGCGGAAGCTGTCATCGAAACGCAGGAAGGACACAACCAGCCTTGTGGAGCAGCGAAGGCTCAGGCAATTATGGTTTTTCCTCCATGCTGATTTACATTACACGCAAGAATGGAGCATTTTTCCAAAAATATGGCCGTGTTCTTCACGACCAGGCCATATTAGGAGTCAGACCCGAAGGGAAAGTCAAGATTGACAAAATCTACCAAACCTTTTCTTTTCCAGATGGAGAGAATTACGAACTCTGCTATCCCGTATATACCATTACTGATTGGTACGCCGACAGCATTAGACCTGAAGACTTATTTTGCACTGTCCGCATCCCATTACGCCACGTAGGCATGGGGCAGATGATGGCCATTGACCGAAATGAAATAGAAAAATTGGCACAAAAAAGCAACTACCCTGAATGGGGTATCAGCGGCCGATGCAACTATATCAATGAACGCGGAAAACTGCAATTAGGCTTATCGGGCAACAAGGCACAACATGCCGACTTAACTGTAGAATTGGGTTTCTCCAGTGACTTGGGAGCGACTAACAGCCGCTACCCTGAAGAAATATGTGAGGGCCAGGCACAAATGGAAGAGGGAAGCATGATGGGATTGAGCTACGACCAATTAGATGTAACCACAGAGGAAATGGAAAATGTTGATTTATACATGCACGCCATCAGTGTTCCCGCACGCCGTAACATCAACGATCCTCAAGTAAAACTCGGAGAGCAGATGTTCTACAAAGCAGGATGCCATCTGTGTCATGTAACCACGCTACACACACAACCGCGCGGAGCCGTCCTCCTCAACGGCACGGAACTTCCATGGTTAGGAAATCAAACCATTCATCCATATAGTGACTATTTACTGCACGACATGGGTTCAGAAATCATGGGCGTTGGATTGAATGATAACTACGTCAGCGGACTGGCACGTGGAAATGAATGGCGCACTACCCCTCTTTGGGGAATTGGATTACAACAAATTGTAAATGGTCATACTTATTTCTTGCATGACGGCCGCGCCCGTAATTTTGTAGAAGCCATCATGTGGCATGGAGGCGAAGGAGAAGCCTCTAAAAATATTTTCAAAAATATGACGAAAGAGCAACGTAATGCATTGGTTGCTTTTCTATGGTCATTATAAATCATTACAGAAATAAAATAATAACAGAATTAATACTCACATGAAAAAGATTTTGCTCTTAGCAAGCATGGCTATTCTGCCACTTATAACTTTTGCACAACAAGAAGAAGAGGCCACTGAGAACGGTGTCGTTTCAGTTGCAGGCAAAAACGGATTTACTATTGAAACAAAAAAAGGAGACTTCGTCTTCAAACCCTACCTACTGGTTCAAACAACAGGGAACTTCAACTATTATGATGATGAAGGGCTGGACAAAGCCTATAATCAGGATAATGTTGCCAATTCTGGCTTTGCCATCCCATATGCCGTACTGGGTTTTACAGGAAAGGCATTTGGCAAAGTGGGATACAATCTAACTATCAATGCTGCCGCAAGCGGAGCAAACATTCTACAGCAAGCATGGTTTGATGTAAAGATGAAAGAACAATTAGCCCTCAAGGTTGGTAAGTTCAAAACACCATTCACACATGCGTATTTGACCACTCTGGGGTCTACATTACTTCCTCAAATTCCAACTTCTTTGACAGCAACCACCATCATGCCCTATTCTCTCAATGCCGTAACACCTAATATTGGTACTGGATTTGACTTAGGTGTAGAACTACATGGATTGCTTGCAAAACAATTTGGATATGAAATAGGCTTATTCAATGGAACGGGCTCTGGCACAAATGCCGCCACAAAAACATTCAGCGATGACTGGCACATTCCATCTCTACTTTACGCCGGACGGTTCACATGGATGCCTAAGGGTGTTATGCCTTCCACACAAGGCGATCCCAACCGCCTGCATGAGGACAAAATGTTAATCGGTCTTTCCCTTTCAGAAAATGTCGAAAGTGAAAGTGAAAGTACAAATGACTTTCGTGCTGGAATTGAATTTGCATGGTTAAAAAATCGGTGGTATTTTGGTGCTGAAGGATACTATATGAACGTAGATTTCACAAAACGCCAGAAAATCAAGGAAAGTTATAATTACTGGGGAGCTTACGCCCAAGCAGGATACTTTGCAACGAACCAGTTACAAGTTGCCGCCCGTTATGACTTCATGGACAGAAACGGTACAGACAAAAAGGGATTGTTAAACATGCCAGCCATAGGACTTAACTACTTCTTCCCGAATTGCAATCTCAAGTTGCAAGGGATGTACCAGTATATTGGAAGAACAGGCCATACCACCCAACTTGACAGAGACAATGACGATCTAGGCCAGCCCATGCACACAGTGAAAGTTCTACTGCAATACACATTTTAAATAATCTCCGCAAAAAGATGAAGCATCTTTTAAGTATTATATTGTTGGTATGCATTCTTGCTTGCGGATTGTCTTCGTGCGATGATGGCAACCTGACAGAAACATACAATACAACAAAGGAAGGAAAGGTCGCCAAACTGAATGTTGGCTTAGCAACAGACGCCAAGACATGGGCCAATGGCTACACTCTTGCCTTTGCGGCTTTCAGCGAAACCAGTGATTATGCAATTCTTCTGAAATACATTCGAGATTTTGACAATGGAAAATTAAATATGACATTGTCAAACATACCCGACAGCACTTCCTCCGTCGAATTATGCATGGTCAATCGTCTACGACAACGTGTTGTCACATTTCTCAAGGTAGAAGGTGAAGATGTCACCGCCGCAGGCAAAAATGACACTATCCGCATTGAAGCTGACAACATAAATTTAGGAATGTTTGAAGCCATACAGCAAAAAGTTTTCAATACCACATGCGTCAATTGCCACGGAGGCAGTAACTTTGTAGCTGCAAACCTGAATCTGACAGAGGGGAAAAGCTACGATGGCATTGTAAACCACCCCTCCACAAAAGTCAGCGGAATGAATATTGTAGAAGCTGGGGATGCTACGAACAGTGTCCTCTTTCTAGCCCTTACAACATCCTTAAGTAAAGATGACCATTGGCTTTATGACCATACTCAGGAAGTCGTACGCGAGCGCATGCAAAAACTCTTTGAAGATTGGATCAACGCAGGAGCTAAAAAATAATCACAATTAAACAATGAATACAGATTTCACACAACATACTGTACAACTGCCCAATGTTCGTGCCGAAATTCATCAATTCAAGGCAACGGACACATCCAAATGGCACATCATGCTGCACATAGACAATTCCACGCTGCCTTTTGATGAACAATTGCAGAGTCTCAACAGAAGTTGTGAGGATATCATATCCACTTGCCCTGAAAAAATACAGATTGTCATTAAACGCTATTTTATTAGCGACGCGAGCAACCAAGAGGCTGCCATTGAAGAATACGAGCGTCCTTCATCTTATGCGGTGTCCATCATCCAGCAACCGCCGCTCGACAATACAAAAATTGCATTGTGGGTCTACGCGACGACTGATACCAAAATTAAAAAGTTGGACAATGGCCTTTGTGAGGTTCAACAAAACGGATTGCGCCACTTATGGCTGGCTCAAAAAACGGCCAAGGGGCAAGACAGTGAGCAACAAACCCTCCGAATTTTTGATGAGTACACCCATCTTTTGCAAGAAGAAGGATGTTCCCTCAAGGACAATTGTATCCGTACATGGTTCTATGTAAATGATGTTGACAATCAATATGCAGGTATGGTAAAGGCACGCAACCACGTTTTTGCCACGGAAAATCTGACTGAACAGACACATTTTATCGCTAGCACAGGCATTGGAGGCAGACAGAAAGACTCCACTGTTTGGACACAAATGGATGCATACGCCATTCACGGCATCCAGCCAGAACAAATACATTATCTTTACGCAGCCGACCACTTGAATCGCACCAGTGAATACGGCGTAAGTTTTGAGCGCGGCACATATGTTGACTATTCCGACCATCGAGAATTATTTATATCAGGAACAGCCAGCATTAACAACAAGGGAGAAATCGTCCATCAAGGAAATATCCGGAAACAGGTACTGAGAATGTGGGAAAATGTCGAAGCTCTTCTTCTGGAAGGCCAAGCACAATGGGAAAACGTTGCCCAAATGGCTATATACTTGCGAGATATCGGAGACTACCCCATTGTCAGTCACATGTTTCAAGAACGTTTTCCCCACAAGCCTAAAGTCATCGTTCTCGCTCCCGTTTGCCGACCCGGTTGGCTTATCGAGATGGAATGCATCGCCCTAAAGGAACTTTAACACCACACTGACACCCGACACCATCGGCATGGTCACAATCTTCAAGAGAATCATACTCGTTGTCTTCTCATTGCTCCTGATTGCAATGGCATTCGGAACATTTATAGAAAAGACAACAGAGCATGGCATTGCGTTGGATCGTGTTTACCATTCATGGTGGTTCATCTCTTTATGGATCGTTTTTGCTCTTTTGGGCCTATGGCAATTCCTGCGTGTACAGTTGTGGCATAGGCCCAATATCTTGGCACTGCACATTTCATTTGTTGTGATTCTCATGGGCGCATTTATTTCTTTCTTAACAGGAAAAGACGGCACGCTTCACCTAAGGGAAGGAGCGCAGGCCGACTATTTCTATTTAGAAGACAACTCCGAACCCTCATCACTGCCCATCACCCTTCGTTTAGACAGTTTCCGCATAAGATACTACGCAGGAGCAACGATGCCAGCCGACTTTATCAGCTACGTTCAATACCATGATAAAATCAACGGCCAGACAACACAAGGGGCTATCTCAATGAACCACATCCTCAAGGCAAAAGGATATCGTTTCTACCAAAGTTCATACGATTCAGACGGAAGAGGCACTATCCTGACCGTCAAGCATGATCCATGGGGCATTGCCATCACCTATGCAGGCTATATTCTCCTTGCCATCTCTTTGCTATGGCAACTATTCTCCCCAGGTGGGCATTTTAGGCAATTGTTGCGGCATCCACTCCTGAAACGCGGCAGTTTATTCTTGTTTCTGTCATTCGCCTCCTTACCCATGTGGAGTCGCCAAGCCATTCCCACCATCAATCGCGCCAAGGCCGACAGCATGGCAAGCATGCAGGTCATCTACAATGACAGAATTGTACCACTCAATACCGTGGCAAGGGATTTCCTGCAAAAAATCTACGGTCGCCCATCCTATAAAAGTCTCTCGGCCGAACAAGTACTCATTGGATGGTCGCTGCGCCCCGATGTATGGAAAGACCAACCCATGCTGAAAATCAAGAACGAGAAACTACGCCACAGGTTAGGTATCAACAGCCCATACGCCACCACTGCCCAACTCTTCGGACCAAACCAGCAATACAAAGTAAACAAACTGTCAGGGGAACAAGGGCTGGATGGACCATTATCCAAATCCATCCGTGAACTGGATGAAAAAATGGGCCTCATCCTCATGGCCACAGAGGGCAAACTCATACAACCCGTTCCACAGGGCACGACACCGCTCAGCCCGCAGCGGGTAAAGGCCGAACTTTTGTACAACCAACTGCCCATTGTAAAAATACTATTTATGCTCAACCTGACATTGGGTTTCCTCTCCTTTTTCTTATTAATTGGCGGATTTATTCGTCGGCGCAGATGGATTCAGCCGACATTGAACATCTTGCTTTTCTGCTCACTTTTAGCATTGGCCTTCCACTACTCACTTCGCTGGTACATCAGCGGACGCATCCCCCTGGGCAACGGATACGAGACCATGCTGTTCATGTCACTGGCCTTGCTCATCTTCACAGCAATTCTGCAAAGAAAGTTCCGATTCATACTCCCATTCGGATTCCTTCTCTCAGGTTTTACCCTGTTGGTGGCCCATTTAGGACAGATGAACCCGCAGATTACACCCCTCATGCCCGTCCTCAACTCCCCCTTGTTGAGTGCCCATGTATCCATCATCATGATTTCCTACGCACTACTGGCCATCTTGATGTTCAACGGCATACTGGCCCTCATTCTTCGCCGCAAGGAATCTTACAGCCAGCACATGGATCAACTTACTCTGTTGAGCCACCTTCTGTTGTACCCCGCAGTTGCATTGCTCGCCATTGGAATTTTTCTCGGTGCCGTGTGGGCCAACATCTCCTGGGGTACTTATTGGAGTTGGGACCCAAAAGAAGTCTGGGCACTCATCACACTCATGATATACAGCGTTCCGCTTCATCGCAAGAGTCTGCCACAGATGACTCGCCCCCTATGGTTTCACATTTACCTTGTGCTGTCTTTCCTTGCAGTACTCATGACATATTTCGGTGTCAACTACTTCCTCGGCGGCATGCATTCCTATGCATAGCGCAAACTTAAGGAAAAACACCCGACCCTTCAAGAAATCACGATTCCAACCACGGGAATCACCCATTTATTCATCATCTCATGCCCCCTTGGCTTGGAAAGCCATTGCATACATGCGCATTTGCCTAAGCATGGACAACAGGCCATTGCTGCGGGTAGGCGACAAATGCTCGCGCAGGCCAATGCGGTCAATGAAATACAAATCAGCCTGAAGAATCTCATCGGGGGTATGACCGTTCAAAACGCGTATCAGCAGCATGACAATACCCTTGACTATCAAGGCATCGCTTTCAGCACGAAAGGTCAACCTGTTTTCTGCGTCCTGTTCGCACACCAACCACAACCTGCTCTGACAGCCTTCAATGAGATTGCTCTCCACTTTCTCCTGTTGCGGCAACGGCGGCTGCTCGTTTCCCAAGTCTATCAACATCTGGTAACGGTCCATCCAGTCATCCACTTCGCTGAATTCCTCTATGATTTCGTCTTGTATCTCATTAATTGTCTTCATCTTATTTCTGTGTATAAAGAAGTTGAACAAGCGTCTGCCCCACGGCCTTCAGGGGATACAGGGATATGTGTTCCACATTGTCCTGCCGTGTATGCCAGGTCGTACCAAAGGAATTGGGTGCGGCAGGATAGTAAGCGATAATATCTATCGTAGGTATGCCGGCCACACGGTTGACAGGCACATGGTCGTCGGTAATCGTACCGCCGGCCTGGGCAGGAAAAAAATCACCAAAGCCGGCATGGAGGGCAGCCTGCCATACTTGTTCCACCACACCGGGCGCATAGTATTTCGAGAAGCCCTCCTGATAGAAGCGAGCACCCTCACCGGCCACCATGTCCAGCAGGATGCCAAACGCAAAGTCCTTGCGATGGGGACGCCGCGCCCAATACTGCGCCCCCAGGCACCAGTCGTCCTCGCCTTTCGGTGCATGGGCCTCCCAGGCCGGTGCTCCCATGTCCTCTGCATCGAAACAGACAAAATCCACCCCTACTGCCAACGAGTCGTGCTGGATGAGCCGCGCCAGCTCCAACATGACGGCCACGCCGCTCGCACCGTCGTTGGCCGCGTCTATGGGCGTGTACCACTGAGCAGGGTCGGCATCCTGGTCCGCCCAGGGCCTGCTGTCCCAATGGGCGCATATCAAGATGCGACGGGCATGATTTCCACCCGTTGACGCGATGATGTTGTACCCCGACTGGTGCAAACCGTCATAGCGCGTAAATTCCGCACGCTGCAGGCTCACTTGGCAGCCAAACTGCGCAAACCGCGATGCGATATACTGTCCGCAACGCTCATGAGCCTCACTTTCCAGGACACGAGGACCGAAAGCGCATTGCGCCACGATATACTGGAATGCACTGTCGGCATCAAATTCGGGGAATGCAGGCTGATCGGTCTCCTCCGCTGCCTGCTGTTTTTGCTTCGCAGTATTTCCGCAACCGACAAGCAAGGCAAACAACAAGAAAAAGGCTATATGTTTACTGTACAGACACTTCATGGGTTCAGTTTTGCGTTATCGTTTCATCCTTCAGCAGAGAAGCATCCTGAACCTGCTGCATGACGCGCAGGAAATTGCCTCCCCATATTTTTTTCAGGTCTTCCTCGCCAAATCCTCGGCGCAGAAGATGCTGTGTCAGGTTCAATATGTCGGACGCATCGGCTAAGCCAGGCACGCCGCCGTCGCCGTCAAAATCCGTACCGATGCCCACACTGTCAATGCCTGCCACTTCTATGGCGTGTTCCAAATGGCGGACCACATCTTCCACACAAGCCTTGCCGTCCAGCCGCAGGAAACCAGGGTAGGCCGTTATCTGCGCCACGCCGCCCACCTGGGCCAGGGCACGCAGCTGGTCATCAGTCAAGTTGCGCGGATGGTCGCACAGTGCCCGCGCACTGGAGTGCGAGCAAACCACGGGAAGCGCACTGGCCTCCAGCGCATCATAGAACGTATCCTCCGAAGCATGGCTCAGGTCGACCATTATGCCCGTCCTGTTCAGTTCAGCCACGACCTGACGGCCGAAGGCACTCAGACCGCGATGCTCACGGTTGGACTGCATCGCACTGTCGCACAAGTCATTGTCGCCATTATGACAGAGGGTCATGTAGACCACTCCCCGGCGGGCAAAACGTTCCACGTTGGCCAAGTCCAACCCCACGGCATAGCCGTTTTCAATGCCTTTCATCACGGCCAGCGAACCCGCCGACTTCAACCGATACAGGTCCTGGGGCGTAGCAGCCAGGCCCACCCCATCGCAAGTGCCCACGCAACGCTCAATGCCGTCGAGCAGCGCGTTGCAAGCGGCCGTTGCCGCCTGTAACGCCTGGGGCGTGCGCTCACCCTGAGCCAGATAGGCGGCCATGATGCAGGCATCCAGCCTGCCCTCGCGCATTTTATGGGAATCGACCAACACGCGCGGGTCGCGCGCAGCGAAATTGATATTCTGACGGAAAAACAAGGGGGTGTCGCAATGGGTGTCCAGCGACAGCACCTCATCGTGCACACGGCAGGCACGCCGGTACACGGCCGCTTCGCCCACCAACCAGCGGAACAGCGGCAAGTGGCTCTCATCGCCGCGCAGGACAAAGGTCTCGGGATGCCACTGCACACCTACGGCCGGTTTGCAACAGGCACTTTCAATGGCCTCAATGACCCCGTCGGGAGCTACGGCACTCACACGGAAGTCTGGCCCTGCACTGGCCACCGCCTGATGGTGCAGGGAGTTGACGGCCAGCCGTGAAGCACCGCCATAGAGGGATTGCAGCAAGGTGTCAGCCTGCAGCGTCACATGATGTGAGGGAAAGCAGCGGTCCATCTCCTGGCTGTGCTTCACCGCTCCCTGTGCAAAGCATCCGCTCGAGGCAATGTCCTGCACCAGCGTGCCACGGGCTGCGGCCGCCATGACCTGAATGCCCCGACAAATGCCCAATACGGGAATCTGCCAGTCCAGGGCCAGCCGCATCAGCAGCAATTCCTGCATGTCGCGCTGCGGACAGACACCATGCAGCGCAGGATGAGGTTCTTCGGCCAACAACAAGGGGTTAATGTCGCCGCCACCCGAGAATATCAGGCCGTCCACACGGTCCAGGAGCGTCAGCAGGCCCGCCTCATGAAGCCCCGGGGGGATGACCAGGGGCTCTCCGCCGGCCCGGCGCACACTTTCGTAATAGCCTTCGGCCAACTGGCATCCATACTCGCCCAGGTTGCCCGTAATGCCAATAACGGGCACATGCGGCCGCCCAAGCGGTCGCCGGTTCAGTGTTTCATAGGCCTCCTGCCAACTTTCTGCCTTCATGGATACGGAAATCATTAATACTTACGCTTGGGATTGCGCGGAAACCACCCCTTCTGCACGCGCTTTTCCTGCTGGAACAACTCAGGAATGGACCAGAACAGGCAGAAAGCCAGCACACCCACGATGACACTTAGGATGGTGTTGGCAATCATTAGTGAAACAACCGCGCACACGCATCCCAGCAAAAGGAACACCCACCAAAGCCGAGTGCCAAAGTAGTACTCGGCCTTGATGACGACAGGGTGGAAGAGGCCGATGATCAAGAAAGCCGAAACGCCGACTATGAGGCCGTCAAAATGAAGAGTCATCTCGCGGCAGGCGTTATTCTTCCTTGGGGAAAATGATGGGAAGTTGCCGCATAATACTCTGGTTCAGCGAAATGAGAGTCTCGGTGGAAGTTACGCCATGTATCTGCTGAATCTTGTTGTTCAGCAAGTCCATCAGATGGGCATTGTCATAGGCATAGAGCTTGATCAGCATGGTGTAGTTGCCCGTCGTGAAGTGGCACTCCACTACTTCGGGAATCTCCCGCAGGCACTCCACCACGTCATTGTACATGGAGCCTTTTTCCAGGTTAATTCCCACATAGGTGCAAGTGGAATAGCCTATCATCTGGGGATTCACATGATAGCCGGAGCCCATGATGGCTTTCTTCTCCGTCAGTTTTCCCACTCGCTGGTGAACCACAGCACGCGACACGCCACAACGCTCGGCCACCTCGGACAGAGGGATGCGAGCGTCCTTGGAAATGATATCTAATATCATCAAATCCAATTTGTCAATTTTTCCGAACATCTGGTTTATCTTTTGAATTGTTACAAAATTACATCTTTATTTTCCATTTGCAAAATTTTTGGCAAAAATATTCACAAAAATCATGCATTTTGTTCTTTTTGGGCAAGTTTGGGACTACAAATTGCAAGTCGGGGTACACCAACCCACGAACCTCCACCCATCGGCGGCAACCGGAAAGGACATGCCGGACGCATCCATCATGCCCCCCGACAGCCCATCCCCAAAAGCCAACCGGCAGGAGGGTGACCGCCATGCTCCCCAGCCCGTTGTTTCCCGTTTTTACGCCTTGAACATGAAACTCATGCGCCTTGTATGCATTTTTTCAAGCCGCATTCGCCGCTCCCTGATGCCTTGCGCCGTCGCTGCCAAGCCGTCGGCACCCGCCAAACTGCGAAGCAACAAAAAACCCCGCTGCCAAAGCAGCGGGGCTATCAAATGTAATAAGAAAATGAATAGTCTAAGAACCGATGGGATCAGGGATTGGCAGCGCCTACTATCTCCAGCAGCTCCACTTCAAAGATGAGTGCCGAGAAAGGCTTGATCTTCCCTGCCTCGCGCTCGCCGTAGGCAAGCTGCTGCGGGATATAGATTTCCCATTTTGAGCCTACGGGCATCATGGTCAGGGCCTCGGTCCAACCGGCTATGACATGGTTGCACTGAACCTGGAAGGGGTCTTTGCCCGTGTTGCTGTCGAACACCGTTCCATCAATCAAGCGACCGGAATAGTTCACTTTGACGGTCTGGTCGGCCTTGGGCTTCGGTCCGTTGCCCTCCTTGATGATTTTATACTGCAATCCGCTGGGTGTCGTCTTCACATCGGCAAGTTTTCCGTTCTGGGCCAGGAAATCCTCGCCGTCCTTCTTGTTCTGCCCATACTCTCTCTGTGTCTTCTGGTTGGCGTAATACTGCATCTGCTTGGTGGCAGCGCGAGCAGCCGAGTCAACGGAATAGGGCAACTTGTCGCCGCCCACCGCATCAAGGAAGCCCCGGCGGTAGGAGTCTATATCGATGAACGTCGTGTCCTTGCCCGTTATCTGCTTGTCGATGGTCTTGGGAAATTCCACCAGCGCGCCAATGCCAATCTGCAAGCCGATGGCGTATGCCCTGAAGGCCGGGTCGTCTTGCTTGGCTATGACTTCCTTCAGCGCACGGCTGAAGTCAGCCATGTGCTTAACAGTGTCCATTCCCAGGTTATTGGCCAAGTGAGCCTTGATGCCCTGCGTGTTAGCAACGCCTATGGCGTAGCTGAAGTCCTTCAAGGTAAGGGTGTCAGCCTTGGGCTCTGTCACTGCAGCCGCAGCGTCGGCCTTCTTCGTCTTCTTGACTTTCTTGGTAGGCGCAGCCATGACATTTAAGGACAGCAGCAACGCCAATACCAAGGTTATACGTGTCTTCATCTTGCGAAAAAAATCGTTTAAAAGGGAATATTACTTGACCTTCACCAGTTCCAGTTCGAACACCAAGGCAGAAAAAGGCTTGATCTCGCCAGCCTCGCGATCGCCATAGGCTTGGTCCTGCGGAATGTACAGTTCCCATTTCGAACCCTCGGGCATGTGGGTCAATGCATCAATCCAGCCGGGAATCATACCGTTGACGTGTATTTCAATGGGCTTGCCGTCATTGTTCTTGACCGAGCTGTCAAATTCTTTTCCGTCAATGGTCTTGCCTACATAGTTCACCTCAACGACAGAACTGTCAGCGGGAATCTTGCCCTTGCCTTCCTTGATGACGCGGTAGAGCGTGCCGTTGGGCAACTTCTTTACATCTGCCAATGCCTCCTTGTCGGCAATGTATTTCTCGCATGCGGCCTTGTTTTCAGCATAAGTGTTAGCCAAATTGGCGGCGCGGAATCTCTCCATGTGGCCTTGGATCTCCTTTTGCACGGAATCCATGTTGAATACGGCCTTTCCGTTGCTGGCTGCTATGAATCCGCTCAGGAAATTGCGCATACTGATGGTGTGTACGCTGTCTTCGCCGAAAAGTTGGTGGTTGATGCCGGCGTACATCTGGGTTGCAATCTGCTGACCTATCTGAATGCCGGCGAAATAAGCGGCTTTCTTTTTGTTGTCGCCTGCATTGGCAGCCTCCATCAAGCCTTTGTAAAAATCATCAAGGCTTGTCGTGTCAATTCCAACGCGGTCGGCCAGATATTGCTTCAGGCCGTTGGAATTCAACATACCTAATTCGTAACTAATGGTGTCTACCTCCGATTTTAAGGAAGCTGAGGGACCGGATTTCTTGCATGAGCCGAAAACTACTACGGCAGCTACGGCTACTAAAACCAATTTCTTCATTGTTTTCTGTGTTTAATTATTGTTATTGTTGTTTTAATCTGTTTTTCAAAGGACTTCCAGCAGTTCTACGTCAAAGATGAGTGCCGCATAGGGGGGAATGCTGCCGCCTGCCCCGTTTGCGCCATACGCTAACTGGTAGGGTATATAGAATCGGTACTTAGCACCCTCCTTCATCAGCTGCAAACCTTCCGTCCAGCCGCTGATAACGCCGTTCAACGGGAACACTGCGGGCTGCCCGCGCCTGATACTGCTGTCAAACACCGTGCCATCGATCAGACGGCCCTCATAATGGCACTTTACCTGGTCGGTCGCCTTGGGCGAACGCCCATTTCCCTCCTGCAACACCTCGTATTGCAAACCGCTGGGCAGGACAACGACGTTTTCAAGCCCCGCATTTTTCTTCAGAAAGGCTTCTCCCTCCGCCTTGGCCTGCTGGCCCTTGCTTTCTGCCTCGGCCCGCTTGGCATCCTGCTGCTTTTGTATGAATTCGTTCACCAAATGCTGTGCTTCGCCTGGGTCAACGGCCAATTGCCTGCCTTCAAAGACATCTTTCAAAGCCTGCGCGAAATCGTCCACTTGGATGGTTTCCGCTCCCAAGTCGACCAACTGCGAGCCGATAGCCAAACCAAAAGAATAACTGAGTTTATCCATCTTCTATTTTCTATAAAACATGCAAAGGTAATGCTTTTTTCAGAAAGACAAGGCCCAACTCGGATTTTTTAACAAGAATTTCCTCGTTTCGTCCCCGTCTGCCCCATCACCTGACCTTTTCGTACACGTACACTTCGTGGATTTCCTCGGTGTAGCCCTCCTGCGTGAACGGTCCTTGGCTCATGCCGAGCACAATCTGCGTTCCGCGGTTGTTCAGGACCAGCAGTTCGTCCGTCACGGGGTCGACCGTCAGCCCCTCTATCTCTCCGGCGCGCCTGAAATCGGCCATTTCGCGGAACAGCACAAGCGGACGGGCCATTGCGCCTGCCGCCACAGGGCCTTTGCGCGTCACGCACTGCCCTTTCTTGTCCAATTTCACGCTGAAGGGGCTTTCCTTCACCACCTCCACGCCTTCCGTCAATCCCGTATAGGGTACTTCCGACACATCGGCCTTGTAAATGCAATCGGCAATGTGGTAGTTGGCCTCGCCGTCGTCTGCGCTGAACAGCATCTGCCCGTCGGCCACATAGATGCCCTGACACCAATAGGGTGTCGGGCGGCATTGCATCTTGGTGTAGTATTGCTTCGTGTCCAGGCTGTAGCAATACACATACCGGCTGTCCACCCAGTCAGACATCCACACCAAACGCTTCTCCCTGTCAATGGCTATACCGCTGACCTCGACCTGGCCGGACGCCGCCTGCCATGGAATGTCCTCGATCCACTCCAAAGTCTGGGTGTCGTAGACAGAAACGGCAATATTGTAGCCCCTGCCGAACTCAAACCGCTCGTTGCCGGCGTAGATGCGGCCCTCAAACACGTCAATGTCGCCGAAATGGTTGGCCTTGTCGGGATGGGGGAACAAGCCGTCGGCGGCCGTCTGCACGCGGCTCTTCACCAAGTTCCACTGCTTGTCAAATTTGTAGAGCCCGCGCGTGTCGGACACATAGTAATAGCTGGAATCGGCAGCGATTCCCTGGCGGCCGGGCACCCTCACCACTTTCTTCAACCTATACTCCGTGCCCAAATGCTGCGCTGCCGCCCCCACCGTCATCAGGGTGAGGAGGCAGACGGTAAACCATCGATTCTTCATCGTTCCTTTCTGATTAAATGAATATTGGGCGGTAAAGGTAACCACTTTTTGCCAAACCAAGCCCTTTTTATCGTAAAAAAGCGTTAACCCACAGGAACTGCCACCATTTTTTCCTATATTTGCACAACCAAAAAACTTCTTGAATGATGAAAAACACCTTGATTTCGCCACTTCTGTCCCTGCTTCTGCTGGCCGGAAGTGCCTCCTGCGCCCTGGCACAGGACATTCCCACCGTCAAGGGGCATTTGCGTTACATCTTTGCCCCCGTGTGCAAACAGGCATCCTTCATTTGCGACGGCCAGCTGGTATGCCTCAGCAACGACGGCCATGCAAAATCCTACCCCCTCTACTCCACGGCCGACAGCATCGAGTTCGACCTGGCCTCCGTCACGATGAAGCCCCATTGCAACGTGGCCAACCTCGTCAGGAAAGGAGGCCGCAACTACCTCTACGTCACTGAGTGGAATCAGCAGCGGCGACTCTTCGTCGAACAGATAGCATTTTCCCCCCAGGCGCGCCAATGGAGCACGCGGCTGGTGCAGACGTTCACCCTGCAGATACCCGACAGCATCATGGGGGCGGGATTCTGCGACTGGGTGGTGGATGCACGGAAGCAGCGCCTCTACCTGTTCACCTACTGCGACCCCACACCCGACAACGACCGGAAAGGCACGGGTGTCATCCTGATGGAGATGAAGCTGCCGCGACCCACCGACGGCGACAGGACCTTCACACAGCAGGACATCCTGCGGCGCGTCAAGCTGCCCTACATGGCCGTGACGCAGGACAAGGAAGTGCACCGGGGCAAGCTGTACATCACCGCCGGACTGCGCACCAGCGCCAAGCGCAACTGGGACAAGTCGCGGCAAATCATGGTATTCGACCTGAAGACGTTCCAGCCGGAGAAGTTCATCAACCTGTCCCACCACAACGACGAGCCCGAGGGCATCGACTTCGTGCGCGGCCCTATCCCGGGCAACCGCCACAAGGGCTGGCACATGCTCCTGACCTACCGCAACAACATGTATGAACTGACTACGCCGTAGCCGCACAACCGCCTACGCACAGCACCGCATTCCTGCCGCCACGCGGGTGGGGATGCGGTGCTTTTCTGCTGCCATTCATGATGCAGGCAAAACTGCAAGGCATCAGAGGTGGACAAATGCGGCCCGAAATATTTTGCGCAAGGCGCAAAAGCACCGCCAACAAGGCGTAAGCATCCGCGCTTGCGCCCCATGGCACAGCACAGGACGCGCAGCACTCATTTCCAACAGGCCATACGATGACTGTCCGTGCCGTCTATTTTTCCTTGCCCTTGGCCGCCTGGGCCAAGGCCTGCCTCTTTTCAGCAAACTCGGCACGGGCACGCCTCATCTGCTCCAGAAAGCGCTCGCTGGTGTGCAGCCGCGCATAGGCCGCGCTGGCGGCCAGGAATCCCATGTCGACATCGCTCTGCCAGTGCGCGCCCACAATGACTCTGCTCTCGCCGTACATCAGCCCGCGTGCCAGCAGCGTGTCCTGCGCCTCGGGGTTGATCTCCGTGAGCAGCAGGGCGGCCGCCCAACCCAGGATGGCATGGCCCGAGGGGTACGACCCGTTGCCGCGCAGGTAGCGTTCGTCCTTGGGCGTAATGGTGTGCTCGCCGAACCGGACGAAGGGACGGCGGCGCATGTAGTGCGCCTTGGGGCGGGTGCATATGCTGTCGCACGTGGCCAGCGATTCTTCCAAAACCTTGTATATCTCGGGTGTTTCCTCCTTGGATATGGGCACTCCCAACAAGGGCGAGAACTCGCGAGCCACCGTCTTGATGCCATATACGGCATCGCGGCGGGCAATCTCCCTCCTCACCGAGTCCTGCCGCTGGGCCTTGCCCCACATGTACTGCATGATGTCATTGACATACAGCGAACCCGTCGTGTCGGGGGGCGCAGGCATCCACTTGAGCAGGTCGGGCATCTCCACTTCGTGGAAATAGGCATTCACGTTCTTGTTGCGGGCCTGCATGTACACCGGGCCGCAGGCCAGCAGGGCAGCCAGCGTCCACAGAAAACATTTCTTCATCTTATACATATTTAAATAGGTAGGATTTCATTGGGTGTGCATCCTGTTCCGTCAGGGCATGGTGAGCAATTGCAGCACGCGGTCGTCCCACGCACGCGCTTCGCGGCTGGAATGGATGCCGTTGTGCATCAGGGCAAAGGCCACGTCGTGTCCCTGGGCCGTGCGGGCATAGCCTGCCAGCGTGATGACGCGCGCCACCGTGCCTGTCTTGGCGTGCACGTTGCCCTGGGCCGTCGTGTTCTTCATGCGGCCGGCCAGCGTCCCGTCTTCGCCGGCCACAGGCAGGGCCGGGTAGAAATGGGCAAAGAGCGATTCGTTGTGATAGATGTAGCGCAGCATCTTGACAATGAGCCGCGGCGACAGGCAGTCGTAGACCGACAAGCCGCACCCGTCGGCAATGGTGTACAGGTCGGGATCTTCATCCAGGCAGTTGCGTATGAATTTCTCGACGTACTTGCGCGAACGCCTGTAGTCGGCAAAGGGGACGCCTTCCTGTGCCCCGAGCTGGTAGAACATGGACTCGGCATACAGGTTGTCGCTTTCCTTGAGCATGCGCACCAGCACCTGGTCAATGTTGCGGCTGCACGTGGCCAGGAGGGCCGTTCCGTCCTTGGGCATCAGGCCCAGGGAGTAGCCACCGGGCCTCCTGATGTTGTTTTCGTCCAACGCCTGGAAGAAACGCGCCATGAAGCAGTCGCGCGAATTGAACAGCAACGGAGTCAGCGGGTGCTCGTCGGCACGCCAGTGCCATATCCAGCCCTCGCCCACCGTGATGGTGTCCTTAAACGACAGGTCGGCCACGATGTCTCCCTCAATGGCGCTGATTCCTGCCTGCCGCAAGGCCGCTACAAAGCCCCGCATATCGTCTGCATCGAAGCAGGGGTCGAATCCGGCCTTGACGTACAGATTGCCGCGCAGGACGGAATCCTCTATCGCGCCCGACATGCACAGATGGGTCTCATACTGGTACTGGCAGCCCAGCTGCGTCAGGGCAGTGGCGGCCGTGAGCGTCTTCATGACCGAGGCGGGGCGCAACATCTGGCGGCTGCCGAAATCATACATGACGGTGTCGGCCGTAAGGTCGTAGAAATAGATGCCGGCAGCCGAGCATTGGCACAAATCTTCAAACTGAATCATGGAATCAAGCCCCTGCCGAAACCGTTCCGACCACGGCCGCTGCTGCAAAGTATCGGCCGTGAAATCTTCGGGGCGTAGGGCACTTCCCTGCAGGCACAACGCGGCCAGCAGGAACATGAAAACAAACTTTTTCAAAGGTTGGGAATACATAGGAAAAGGATTTATGTGGTGCAAAGTTACTGAAAAAACAATGGCAGAGCGGAAAAGAGGGCTTTCTTTTTTCAATTGGGCGGAACAAAGCGCACTGAAACAAATCAGACAGTTATTTGCAGAATTTGAATGCCCATTGCAGGTTTTTTCTTACTTTTGCGGCAAAATCATCACATACATGGTTAGGAAATTTGATTATCTGGTCATCGGTTCCGGTGTTGCAGGCATGTCCTTTGCCCTGCAGGTGGCCGATGCGAAGCACAGGGTGGCCCTCGTATGCAAGACCACCATCGACGAAGCCAACACGGCCAAGGCCCAAGGCGGCGTAGCCGCAGTAACCAACCTGGAGAAAGACAATTTTGAGAAGCACATTGAGGATACCATGGTAGCCGGCGACTACATAAGCGACCCGGCTGCCGTCCGACAGGTCGTCACCCAAGCCCCGGAAGGCATCAAGCGGCTCGTTCAGTGGGGAGTGAACTTCGACAGGAGGGAGGACGGCGAGTTTGACCTGCACCGCGAGGGCGGCCACTCCGAGTTCCGCATCCTTCACCATGCCGACGACTCAGGATACGAGATTCAGCGCGGACTGATCGAAGCCGTCAGGCGGAATCCATACATCAGGGTTTTTGAAAACCACTTTGCCGTGGAGATTATCACCCAGCACCACCTGGGAATCGAGGTTACGCGCCACACTCCCGACATAGAATGCTACGGCGCGTACATTCTGGACCCCGATACTGGTAAAGTGGGAACTTTCTTGTCGCGCGTCACGCTGCTTGCCACGGGAGGCATAGGGGCTATCTATAGCAGCACCACCAATCCCGACATTGCCACGGGCGATGGCATCGCCATGGCCTATCGCGCCAAGGCTACCGTCAGCGGAATGGAGTTTGTGCAGTTCCATCCCACGGCTCTCTACCATCATGGTGAGACCCATCCGGCCTACCTCATCACGGAAGCCATGCGCGGCTACGGCGGCATCCTGCGATTGCCCAACGGCGAGGAGTTTATGCAGAAATACGACAAGCGACTGAGCCTGGCGCCGCGCGATATTGTGGCCCGCGCCATAGACAAGGAAATGAAGATACACGGAATCGACCACGTGTGCCTGGACGTAACGCACAAGAACGCCGATGAGACGCGCCGCCACTTCCCAAACATCTACGAGAAATGCTTAAGCATCGGTATTGACATCACTCGCGAATACATCCCCGTATGTCCCTGTGCACACTACCTGTGCGGCGGAATCAAGGTGGACCTAAACGGCGAGAGCAGCATCCACCGGCTGTACGCCGTGGGGGAATGCTCCTGCACTGGGCTTCACGGCGGCAACCGACTGGCCAGCAACTCGCTCATCGAGGCCGTCGTCTATGCCGATGCCGCCGCCCGGCACTGCAAGGAATGCGTAGACGGCTACGACTACAAGACAGACATTCCGGCGTGGAACGACGAGGGGACAATGACCAACGAAGAGAAGGTCCTCATTGCGCAAGACATGCGCGAAGTTGGGCAAACCATGAGCAACTATGTAGGTATTGTACGCAGCGACCTGCGCCTGCACCGCGCCTGGCAGCGATTGGACCTGCTGTACGAAGAAACGGAAGAGCTGTTCAAGCGCGTCAAGGCCACGCGCGACATATGTGAGTTGCGCAACGCCATCAACGTGGGCTACCTTGTGACTCGCCAAGCCATTGAGCGCAAGGAGAGCCGCGGCCTCCACTACACGACCGACTATCCCAAGCACGCCTACGACTTCCAATGATTCAACGGGAAATCACCCTACATATATAATATGGTAAAGAGGAAACTGGTTGTACTCACGGGAGCAGGCATGAGCGCCGAAAGCGGAATCAGCACGTTCCGCGACAGCGGCGGCCTGTGGGAGCAATATCCCGTCATGCAGGTAGCCAGCCACACGGGCTGGGAGCGCGATCCGGAGTTGGTCAACCGCTTCTACAACGAGCGAAGGAAGCAATTGCTCACCTGCGCCCCCAACAAGGGCCACCTGCTGCTGGCTCAGATGGAGCAGGACTGGGATGTGAGCATCATCACGCAGAATGTGGATGACCTGCACGAGAAAGCAGGCTCTACACACGTCATCCATCTGCACGGCGAACTGATGAAGGTCACGTCAAGCCTGCACCCCGACGACCC
The DNA here is from genome assembly GCA_017940605.1 of Bacteroidaceae bacterium. GTDB lineage: Bacteria > Bacteroidota > Bacteroidia > Bacteroidales > Bacteroidaceae > UBA6382. The sequence continues at coordinate 14,579 of JAGAYF010000065.1, read as the reverse complement.
CCAACTGATTGAGACCATGGACGAAGCCCGTTGGGAAGTGCAACCGCACGAACGGGCCAAGGACGGCTCGTTGCTGCGTCCCTACATCGTATTCTTCGAGGAAGCCGTCCCCAAAATCTCCGAGGCGGCCCAGACAACCAGCACGGCCGACGTGTTTGTCATCATCGGCACGTCGCTCAACGTCTATCCCGCCGCAGGGCTCATCCACTACGCCCCACACGGAATCCCCATCTACTTAATAGATCCCAAAGAAGTCGCTACTCCGCCCGACCTGAACGTTACTTTCATCCAGTCTGGAGCTTCAGAGGGCGTGGCCCGACTGATAGAATTGCTGAAAGGCTGACCCTACCGCAATTCCATGCCTGGTTTCACCTTGCCCACGGCCTCAGCACCACACAGCGCCTCCAGCAAGGCAAAGGCAAAGGCCAGCGCATAGCCCGCCCCGATGGCAGTCACCAGGTTTCCGTCGCGTTCGACGGGTCGGCCCGTATGCACGAAATCCGTCATCTGCTCACGCACACAGGTATGGCTCGTCACGCGCCGCCCCACCCCAATGCCGTATTCCTGCAACACAATGGGCGCGGCACAGATAGCCCCCAGCTGTTTTCCCTCGGCCAGATAGCAGCGGGCCGTCTCGCCAACGGCCCTGCTGGTCCTGAGATGCTCATACCCCGGGTATCCTCCGGGCAGCACAAGCGCATCACCGTCCGACAGGTCCGTACCCGACATGAGGGAATCAGCCTGCACGTTCACACCGTTGGAACTGCACACATTCCTATCCGCGCCTATTGAGAGGGTCACCACCTCAACGCCGGCACGGCGGAACACATCGACAGGGGCCATGGCTTCAATCAGTTCAAAGCCATCGGCCAACAAAACATATACTTTCATATCTTCCACTAATTTGAACTTACGCACTATTTCGGTCTCAAAATTAGTCTTTTCTGCCGGAACAACAACGGAAAATGCCAAAAGAGAGCGGATTTCCCGCAAAAAAATCGCAAATGGACACCATTATTAAAAGTATTTCGTAACTTTGTCAGCAATCAAACTGCAACATACAAAATATCTTAAGCAATGACAACTGTCTATATTTGGATTACGATTGCCTGCGTGCTGTTTGCCGCAGAAATTATGACCCTCGGTTTTGCCCTGCTCGGCTTTGCCCTGGGGGCCGCCGTCAGTGCAGTGGGCGCCTGGATGGGCCTCGGCACGGAATGGCAGATTATTTTGTTCATCGCCTGTTCCCTGGCTTTTTTCTTCGGCATCCGTCCGGCCCTGGTGCGCTGGTGGAAGGAACGCGAGTCACGGCTTCCGAAGACCAATGCCGAAGCCCTCATAGGCCGCACGGGCAAGGTGGTGGAGGACATCAACATGGACGAAAAGACCGGCCGCGTGCAGATTGACGGTGACAACTTCCGCGCCATCACCGTCGACGGAAGCCGCATCGAGGCCGGCCAGCACGTCACCGTGGTGGCCCTTGACAGCACCATCCTCATTACAAAACTGGCTGAATAACCCAATTCATTTTTCAATAAACATTTATGGAAACACCCATCTTCATTCTCATTTGCGTAGCCGTGGTGGTTATCATTTTCATCGCCAACGGCATCAAGATCATTCCCCAGTCGCAGACGGCTGTCATTGAAAGGCTGGGACGCTACGACCGCACACTGTCGTCGGGCCTCAACATTATCATTCCCTTCATAGAAAGGCCGCGCGAAATCTTCACCCGGTTCACCTACTCCGGCCCGGGCGGCCGCAACTATGCCGTGGTAAAGACCACGCGCATGATAGACCTGCGCGAACAAGTCTATGACTTCCCCAAGCAGAGCGTCATCACCAAGGACAACGTGGTGACACAGATCAACGCCCTGCTCTACTTCCAAATCATGGACCCCATGAAGGCCGTGTATGAGATAGAAAACCTGCCCAACGCCATTGAAAAGCTGACCCAGACCACCCTGCGCAACGTGGTGGGCGGTATGGAACTGGACCAGTCGCTCACATCGCGCGACATCATCAACAGCAAGCTGCGCGCCGTGCTGGACGAAGCCACCAATAAGTGGGGAGTCAAGGTGACCCGCGTAGAGCTGCAGGACATCACGCCTCCCGACTCGGTGCGCGATGCCATGGAACAGCAGATGCAGGCCGAGCGCAAGCGCCGCGCCCAAATCCTGCTGGCCGAAGGCGAGAAGCAAAGTGCCATCCTGCAGAGCGAGGGTGAGAAGACCTCGCTCATCAACAAGGCCGAAGCCGCAAAGCAGACGCAGATACTGAAAGCCGAAGGCGAGGCCCAGGCAAAAATCCTGCAAGCCAACGCCGAAGCACAGGCCATCCAGAGAGTGGCCGAGGCCGTGGCGCAATCCAAGACCGACCCAGCCACCTACCTGCTCGCCACCAAATACATCAACACCCTCAAGGAGATGGTCAGCGGCAAGGACGGCAAAACCGTGTACATCCCCTACGAAGCCAGCAACCTGCTGGGCAGCATAGGCAGCATCAAGGACATGTTCAAGGGCAACTGATTCAGCCCCTCAGCCTGCCCGACGGCCGTCGGTGCAAGCCCCGCATGCCAGCCGCCGGCCGGCCGCAAAGCACCCACACACGGGCACGGCAACCATCCATCCCCAAAGAGCCACAGGCACTTTGGGGATATTTCTTTGCCACAACGCGGCATGCCCGGGCCGCTCCATGACACAAGTCCCGCCTACACGCCCGAGGATTCGCCGCAGGAGGAAAGCACCGCACTTTCGGGCCGCTCTTCTGCTGTTTCCCCGACACGGGCCGTTTTTTACGCCCCGTCGGCCGGGTTTTCACGCCTTGCCCGTGATTTTTCAGGCCGCATTCTCACTACTTTTGCGCCTTGCCGCTCCACGATTGCCCCTGGGGGTTCTGCCCCACCCCCTCGCGCTTCTTCCCGCACCGCAACAGGGCCGCGCTTCCGGCGCGAGACACCCCCCTGGAGCTGGTCGCACGGAAATGCGGCATTTTTTCCATTTGTTTTATTAATTTTCTCAAAAATTAAAATTAAATTTGCATAGCCTTATAAACTTAATGATAATTAGATAGCATGACAGATACATCCATTGACCGGCGGGAATTTCTCAGGGAGCTGGGCCTGGCCGGTGCAGGCGTGCTGGCGGTGACCAGCCCGTGGCTGAAAGCCTTTGCCGACGTGCAGCACACCAACCGCGAACGCTGCCGGCTGGGCATCATAGGGCCTGGCTCACGCGGACGGTTGCTGATGGGCTTCCTGACCCAGAACCCCAAAGTGGACATCGTGGCCCTGGCCGACATATACCAGCCCTCCATAGACAAGGCCCTGGAGCTCGTGCCCCGGGCCAAGGTGTACAAGGACTATCGCCTGCTGCTGGAGGATAAGGGCGTGGATGCCGTGGTCATAGCCACGCCGCTGAACACGCATTGCCAGATAGCGCTGGACGCCATGGAGGCCGGCAAGGACGTGTACTGCGAAAAGACCATCGGATACACCATGGACGAGTGCTTCAGCATGTACGCCAAGCACCTGGACACGGGGCGCATCTTCTTCACGGGGCAGCAGCGCCTCTTTGACCCGCGCTACATCAAGGCTATGGATATGGTGCATCAGGGCATGTTCGGCAAGGTGAGCTGCATACACGCCTTCTGGAACAGGAATGCCGACTGGCGGCGCGAAGTGCCCGAGCCCGGGCTGGAGAAGTTCATCAACTGGCGTCTGTACAAGGAGTCGTCCAAGGGATTGATGACCGAGCTGGCCTGCCACCAGCTGCAGGTGGGCACATGGGCGCTGGGCAAGCTGCCGCAAAAGGTCATGGGGCACGGAAGCATCAGCTACTGGCGCGACGGCCGCGAGGTCTACGACAACATCAACTGCATCTACACCTTTGACGACGGCGAGATGATGACGTGGGGCTCAGACATCTCCAATAAATTCTACGGACTGGAGGAACAAATCATGGGCAACCTGGGAACCATTGAGCCCGAGAAAGGCAAGTACTATTTCGAGACGATAGACCCCGCGCCCGCATTCCTGCAACTGCTGAACAAGTGGGAGAACAGCGTGTTTGAGTCCATGCCCTTTGCTGGCACGAGCTGGGCCCCCGAGACGGCCAGGAAGAACACGGGCGAGTACCTCCTGGGCAAGCGGCCCAAGGAGGACGGAACGTCGCTCAACCTGGCAGCCTTTGTAGAGGCAAGCATCACGGGCCGGCAGCCCGAGCGCATAGCCGAGGAGGGATACTATGCCAGCCTGCTGTGCCTGTTGGGCCACGAGGCCATAGAACAGGGAACGATGCTGGAATTTCCCAAGGAATACATGATAGACTATCCAGCCTATAACACAAATATGCAAACGCAACAATGAAAGAAATCATCCTAACCCCGAAACGGCAGAAACGTGAGCTGCTGACCCTGCTGGTCTGCCTGGCCATTGCTTTCTGCCTGAACATCTACGCCGTCGTGGCCTACGAATCCCCTGCTTGGGAAATCATTACGTCACTGGGCTATGTCGTGGTGTTTGCAGCCGTGCTGTACGCCCTTTGGACAGGCCTCAGACTGATTGTTTTAGGACCGAGGTGGCTTATCACAAGAAAGAAAACAAAATAACAGATATCCTCATGACAACAAGAAGGCAATTTTTGAAACAAGTGGGAGCAGCGACGGCAGGACTGGCCGTCAGCAACGTCTCCAACGCCTTTGCGCACCCCATGACGGCCAAGGAATGGCAAAGTGCCAAGAGCGACAAGGTAAAGGTGGCCTACATAGGCATAGGCAACCGCGGCCTGCAGGACATACAGGCATTTGAGAAAACAGGCATGGTGGACGTGGTCGCCTTGTGCGACGTAGACTTGGACGGACAGCAGTGCCAGAAAGCATTGTCCATGTATCCCAACGCATTGCGCTTCCGCGATTTCCGCGACATGCTGGAAAAGAGCGCCGACAAGTTCGATGCCGTCATCGCAGCCGTACCCGACCACATACACTTCCCCATTGCCATGGCGGCACTGGCCCACGGGAAACACGTATACCTGGAAAAACCCATGGTACGCACCTTTCAGGAAGCGGAAATTCTCATGGACATGGCACGCAGGCATCCCAAGCTGGCCACACAGGTGGGAAACCAGGGCCACTCCGAGGCCAATTACTTCCAGTTCAAGGCCTGGAAAGAAGCTGGCATCATCAAGGACGTAACAGCCGTGACCGCGCACATGAACGACGCGCGGCGCTGGCACAACTTCAGTGCCGACATCCACAAGTTCCCCGATGCCGACCCGCTGCCCAAGGATATGGACTGGAATACTTGGCTCGGTGCTTGCCAATGGCACGACTATTCCGAGAAATTCCACCAAGGCAACTGGCGATGCTGGTACGATTTCGGAATGGGTGCGCTCGGCGACTGGGGAGCCCACATTCTGGACACGATTCACGAGTTCCTGGATCTGGGACTGCCTTATGAAGTCACGATGAAGTACGCCAACGGGCACAATGACTTCTTCTATCCCTACTCATCCACCATTCTGTTCCGCTTTGCCGCCCGCAAGGGCATGCCGCCCTGCGACATCACGTGGTATGACGGCATTGACAACCTGCCGCCCCTGCCCAAGGGCTACGGACAGTCCATCGGTACGTCGGATATCCCCAAGACCAACCAGGGAAACACGGCCAACAACACCTTGCACCCAGGAAAGATTATTTATTCCAAGAATCTCACCTTCAAAGGCGGCAGTCACTCCAGCACGCTCCGCATCATTCCCGACGAAAAGGCCGAGGAGATGAAGAACAAGCTGCCCGAAGTTCCCAAGTCGCCGTCCAACCACTTCAAGAACTTCCTTCTGGCCTGCCAGGGCAAGGAAAAGACGCGCTCACCCTTTGAAGTGAACGGCGTACTGAGCCAAGTGTTCTGCCTGGGCGTCATTGCGCAGCGCTTGAACACGCAATTGCTTTTCGATCCCAAGACTAAGCGCTTTACCAACAACGATTTTGCCAACGCGCTCCTCGTTGGGCTGCCCCCGCGCAAGGGTTGGGAAGACTATTACAAACTCAAATAAACCCTCAACAAGGACAATCATGAAAAAAATAGGCATTCTATTCCTCGGAGCACTGTTCGCCCTGCCCGCCGGTGCTCAGCAATGGGAAAAACTCTTCAATGGGAAGAACCTCAAGGGCTGGCAGCAGCTCAACGGCAAGGCTGTGTACAAGATTGAGAACGATGCCATCGTGGGCTACAGCAAGATGAACACGCCCAACTCCTTCTTGGCCACCAAGAAGAACTACGGCGACTTCATCCTGGAGTTTGAGTTCCGCGTAGACGACGCTCTCAACTCGGGCGTGCAGTTCCGCAGCCAAAGCCTCAAGGAATTCAAGGACGGCCGCGTGCACGGCTACCAGTTTGAGATAGATCCCTCCCCGCGTGCCTGGAGTGGCGGCATTTACGACGAGGCCCGCCGCGGCTGGCTCTATCCGCTCATCAAGAATCCCGCAGCCAAGACGGCCTACAAGAACAACGAATGGAACAAAGCCCGCATCGAGGCCTACGGCAAGAGCGTGCGCACGTGGGTAAACGGCATTCCGTGTGCCAACATCTGGGATGACATGACACCCGAGGGCTTCATTGCCCTGCAAGTGCATCAGATCTACGACGCTGCCAACGAAGGCAAGACCATTGCCTGGCGCGACCTGCGCATCTGCACCAAGGACGTGGAGAAATACCTCACTCCCAAGGACCATACGCCGCAAGCCAACTGCATTGCCAACACCCTTTCGCCCGACGAAGTGAAAGACGGATGGAAGCTCCTGTGGGACGGCAAGACCACCAATGGATGGCGCGGTGCCAGGCTGGCCACATTCCCCGAGAAAGGCTGGAAGATAGACAACGGCGTGCTGAAAGTGCAGAAGAGCGGCGGCAAGGAATCGGCCAACGGGGGTGACATTGTCACTACGCGCACCTACAGAAACTTTATCCTTAGCGTGGACTTCATGATCACCAAGGGTGCAAACAGCGGCATCAAGTACTTCGTAGACCCCGACATGAACAAGGGCGAGGGCTCGGCCATCGGCTGCGAATTCCAGATACTCGACGACCAGCGCCACCCCGATGCCAAGCTCGGCGTAAAGGGTAACCGCAAGCTGGGCGCGCTCTACGACCTCATACCCGTGTCGGACGACAAACCATTCATCTTCAACGCCTTCAATACGGCCGTCATCATTGTCAAGGACAACCATGTGGAGCACTGGCTCAACGGAGAGAAGCTCCTGGAGTATGAACGCAACAACCAGGAATGGAATGCCCTCGTGGCCTACAGCAAGTACCGCAACTGGCCCGACTTTGGCAACCGCGCCGAGGGCAACATCCTGCTGCAGGACCACGGCGACGAGGTGTCGTTCAAGAATATCAAAATCAAGGAACTCTAATCCGCTTGACACACCCCCACATCCACCGGCCCCTTGCATCGGGAGACGCGCTGTTCTATACCTGGTTTCCCGCCATGCACACCCGAGTGGACCTTTTCTGGGTGAGCCGCCGCACGGAGGAAGAAAACACCCGGTTGGCCGCGCGCATAGCGCAACTCCTGCAGGACATTTGCTCCACGGCCAACTGCTTTGACCCCAAGAGTGAACTCTCCCAGCTGAACCAAACAGCCGCCCGCTGCCCCACAGAGGTCAGCGAGCGGCTGTGCCGTTTGCTGCGCTACTGCCAGCAGGAACACCAGCGCACGCAGGGGCTCTTCGACATCAGCTTCGCCTCCACGCCCCACACGTCCCGCACCCTCGGCCAGGTCAGCCTGGACAATCACCAGGTACACTTCCTGCAGGAAGGCATCAGGCTCAACCTGTCGGGCATGCTCAAGGGCCACGCGCTCGAGGAAACGCGCCGACTGCTCACGGCCGAGGACATAGGCTGCGCCCTCATCAACATGGGCAACAGTTCCATACTGGCCACGGGCATCCCCCCAGGCAAGGAGGGATGGGAAGTGACCTTCGACCCCACGGCATGGCCCACGGCCGCACGGACCGAACGCATCGTGCTGAAAAATGAGTGCCTAACCACCTCGGGCAATGACTCACCCCACCGCCGCCACATCCTGCACCCCCACGACGGCCACTACGTCAAAGGCCATCGGGGCGTGGCCGTCATCACCACCGATGCCGCCGAGGGCGAAGTGCTGTCAACCAGCCTGTTTCTGGCCAACGAGGAACAGCAGGCCGCACTGCGCCGTGAATATCAGCCGCGGCGCATCGTTGCGCTGCACTGACGCACCGCCGGCGGCCGCACGGCACAGCAAGACGGTCCATCCTGTATCCTCCACCACCGCGCATATCCCCTTCAGGGCAGACGCACAAAACGATTCCGCGACAAAACAAGAAGAACAAGGCGCAAGCACTGCGCAAATGCGGCCCAAGAAAAATTGGGCAAGGCGCAAAAATACCACTGACAAGGCGCAATAAATCTTTCGCCTCTCAATGCAGAGGCGAACAAGCGCACAGGGATATACATTCAACAGATTTTCAACCTGTTATTCCTTACAAAATCCTAGCTTGTCTTTTTACCAAAATATTTTCCCACGACCGGCAGCGAGTGCAAGGGGAGGTCGTGGCTGACAATGTGGCCGCAGAACAGCAATACCAGCAACGTGTTGATGCCGAGGCGCATCCACACGGGCCATTGCCGCGGCACAACGTAGATAATGGCCGTAAACAAGGCCGCAATGGCCACATAGGCCGCCATGCTCCTGAGCGGATAGTCAATGGGGTACTTGCGCTGGCCCACGAAGTAGGACAGGAGCATGGCCGTTCCGTAGCCTGCCACGCCGGCCCAGGCACAGGCCATGTATCCGTAGCGGGGAATGAACAACAGGTTGACCGCCACCAGCACCAGGCAGCCTGCGCCCGAGAACCACGCCCCCCAGATGGTGCGGTCAATGAGCTTGTACCAGAATGACAGGTTGAAATAGATGCCCATCATGATTTCGGCCGCCATAACAATGGGCACGACGCGCAGGCCCTCCCAGTAATCGCTCCCGATGATGTACTTGAGGATGTCCATGTAGGCACAGACGATGATAAAGGCCAGCAGGGTAAAAATCAGGAAGTATTTCATGGCCTTCCCATACGTCTCGCGGCTGTCCTTGTCGCGCGCCTGACCAAAGACAAACGGCTCATAGGCATAACGAAAGGCCTGGGTAATCATGGCCATTATCATGGCAATTTTCACACAAGCCCCGTAGATGCCCAGTTCCATCCTGCCTTCCTGCGTGGGCCTGATGAGTGGATACAAGATCTTGTCCGCCGTCTGGTTCAGTATGCCGGCGACTCCCAGGATGAGGATGGGCCAGGCATATTGCCACATCTGGCGCGCAGCCTGGCGGTCAAAGACGTAAGGAAAGCCCGTCAGTTCCTTATACAGGAAGAAAGTGAGCATGACCGACGTGAACAGATTGATGGCAAAGGCGTAGCCCACGTCTATCCGGAGGACTCCCATGTCGGGAAGGACGATGAAAAAAAGAATGTTCAGGACGATGTTCACCAGGATGTTCAGCAATTTCAGCGCGGCGAACTTGACGGGCCGCCTTTGGAAGCGCAGATAGGCAAAGACGATGCATTGGAATGCGTCAAACGCCACGCAGACAAACAGCATGAGCATGTATTCGGGATGTTCGGCATATCCGAGCGCATGGGCCAGGGGCTGATGAAACGACAGCAGCAGCAACAGGTAGATGAGGCCCACGCCGCCCACCATCATCAGGGCAGTGGAGTAGATGATTTGGGAGCGTTCCTGATTCTTATTGGCAAAACGGAAAAAAGTCGTTTCCATGCCAAACGTCAGCAGCACCAGCAGCAACGCAGTATAGGCATACAAATTTGTGATGACACCATAGCCGCCCGAAGCCGCAGCCAGCCGGGCTGTGTATAAGGGTACGAGCAACCAATTGAGGAAACGGCCGACAATGCTGCTCAATCCGTAGATGGCAGTGTCCTTCGCCAGGGATTTTAGTTGGGCCATAGAAAAAATAAATTAGCCGAAAAACATGTAGCACAGCAGGATGGCGGCAATTGAGCCGCTCACGTCGGCAATGAGGCCGCAGGGCACGGCGTGGCGCGTCTTGCTGATGTTTACGCTGCCGAAGTAAACTGCCAAAATATAGAATGTGGTGTCCGTGCTCCCTTGCAAGAGGCAAACCAAGTGGCCCACAAAGGAATCTGCGCCGTGTGTCGTCATTGCGTCTATCATCATTCCGCGGCTTCCACTGCCGCTCAGCGGTTTCATAAGGGCCGTGGGCAGCGAATCCACCCAATCGGTGGGCATTCCGACCATGGCGACCGCCGCGCGGACACCTTCGACCAGCCAGTCCATAGCTCCCGACGCGCGGAAGACGCCTATGCTGACAAGAATGGCCACCAAGTAGGGAATGATGCGGACCGCCGTCTGAAAGCCCTCCTTTGCGCCTTCCACAAAAGCATCATAGACATTGATTCGCTTGCGTATACCCGACAGTAGGAAGCCCACGATGATGGTAAACAGCAGAACGTTGGCGCTTGTCGTGGCCACCACGCCCATAGTCTCGCGGTCCATTTGGCTGAAGCCCCATACGACCAGCCCCACAAAGGCCACGATGCCGCCCAGGCCGAGCAGCAGCGTCCTGTTCAGCAGGTTGATTTTCTGCACCAAGGCCGTGACCACAATTCCCACCAGTGTGGCAAAACAGGTCGCCAGCAATATCGGTATGAACACGTCCGTGGGCTGTGCCGCCCCCAACTGCGCCCGGTATACCATGACGCTGACGGGAATGAGCATGAGTCCCGACGTGTTGAGCACAAGAAACATAATCATGGGGTTGCTTGCCGTATCCTTTTGGGGGTTCAATTCCTGCAATCCCTGCATCGCCTTCAGCCCCAGGGGCGTTGCCGCGTTGTCCAGGCCCAGCATGTTGGCCGCCATGTTCATGAAGAGGTTGCCGTACACGGGATGGTTCTTGGGAATGTCGGGAAAGAGCTTGCTGAAGAAAGGACTCAGCCAGCGCGAGAACGTGTTAATCAGCCCGCCGCGCTCCCCTATTTTCATGATGCCCAGCCAAAAGGCCAGCACGCCTGTCAGGCCGATGGATATCTCAAATGCCGTCTTCGCGCTGCTGAACGTGCTGTTCATCATGTCGGGAAAGACATTCACGTCGCCCAGGAAGACCATCTTGACGATGCCTATCAGGAATGCAATCAGGAAGAAGGCAATCCAAATGTAGTTCAATGCCATATCTTACTCAGTTCCGGAAATTTCCCACAAAGGTACGAAAAAATCGTCAGCCCATACCATTTTTTCTCCCCTATGTTCACAAAAATCTGCTCAGGCTCATCCGCGCCCGCCACGCCCCTTCGTCACCGCCGCTCCCGGCCAGCCTCGTTGGCGCCGCGCTGCAAATGCCGCAGGGTGGGAATCACCAGTGCCAGGGCCGTCAGGAAAGTGAGACCGTCGGCCACCGGCTGCGCCAGCACCAATCCCGCCAGCCCCGCCACGCGCGGCAGCAGCACGACAGCGGGCAGGAAGAACAGCCCGTCGCGCCCAATGGCAATGAGGAACGCCTTCCGGAAATGGTTGATGTTCTGAAAAAACATGCTCACAATGTTTGCGTAGCTCATAAAGGGGATGGCCACACACTGCCAGCGCAGGGCCACCGTGGCCACCTCAACAACGTACCCGTCCTCGGTAAACCACGACACCACCTGCGGTGCAAAGCCGAACAGCACCGCACACAGGACCACCATCAGGGCCACCGCCAGCCGCTGCGTATAGTGATAGGCCTGCAACACGCGCCCATGCAGCCGTGCACCAAAGTTAAATCCGCACACCGGCTGGAAACCCTGCCCGATACCGATGGCAACGGCAAACAGCAGGTTGGCCAACCGTATCACAATCGTGAGCGCGGCATAGACCTCGTCGCCAAAAATCTTCATCGCGTGGTTCAGCACCACGATGCCCAGGCAGCGCGTGCCCTGCCGCCCCACCGAGGGCATGCCCCCCTGCACAATGGCCAGGTATCGCCGCCTTGAGGGCCGGAAGGCCGCCGGCCGCAGCTTCACGGCATCGCTCCGTTCGTTGCCCGCCAGCAGGACGGCGAAACTCACCACCTGGCTGACCAGCGTAGACAGTCCCGCGCCCCTGATGCCCATGTCCAACCCGAATATCAACAGCGGATCGAGACACGCATTCAGCACCGCCCCCAGCGTAATGCCCACCATGGCAAACTGGGCGTTGCCCTGCAGCCGCAGCAGGTTGTTCATCGTGAGCGAAGCCCCAAAGAAGGGCGCGCCCAGCAGGATGAAGCGCAGGTACTCCTCGGCATAGGGGCGTATCGTCGGCGTAACGCCCAGCAGGCTCACCAGCGGCGACAGCAACGCCAGCCCCAGCACCATGACCAGCAGGCCCGTCAGGAACGACGACCCCATGCCCACCGTGGCCATGCGCTGCGCCTCCTCCACGTCCTGCTCGCCCAGCTTGCGGCTCACGTAGTTGCCCGCCCCGTGCCCGAATCCGAACCCCATGGCCTGTATGACGGCCATCACGCTGAAGATAGCCCCCACCGCGCCCGTGGCACTCGACCCCAGCCGCCCCACAAAGAACGTGTCCACCAGGTTGTAGACCGACGTAATCAGCATCGTGATGACCGTAGGCACGAACAGCCGCCGCACCAGCGGCCTCACGGGGCTGGTGGTCATGTGCAGGTATTTCTGTCTCTGTTCCTCCAGTTCGGTCATGGGTTCATGTCATCGGTACACCAGCATGGTCAGCTTGTCCTCGGCAAATACGTCCTGCGCCACGGCCTGCAGGTCGTCGGGCGTCAGTGCCATCAGGTTGCGGCAGATGGCATCCACGTCCCTGTGCCTGCCCGTCTGCGCATAGGTCTTGGCCATGGCCAGCGCGTAGCTCTCAAAGCTATCGCTCGCAATGCGAATCTGGCCCGTCAGCTGCTTCTGCGCGCGCCTCACCTGGGCCGCGCTCAGCGGGTGCTCGCGCAACCGGCGCAGCTGCCGCAGCACCAGGTCGCGGCAGCGGTTCACGTCGGCCTCGTCACACCCATAGTACACCGACCACACTCCCGTGTCGGTATAGCTGAAGGCCGTGCTCTCGGCCGTGTACACCAGTCCGTTCTTCTCGCGCAGCTGCACGTTGAGCAGCGAGTTCATGCCCGGCCCGCCCAGGATGTTGTTCAGCAGGAAGAGGGCCGTGCGCCTGGGGTCGTCGCTGCTGTATCCGCGGTTGCCCATCATGACATGCGCCTGGTGCGTTCCGTGCATTGCCTCGCGGCGCTCGGGCCGGTAGTCAGGCAGCGGGGTGCGCTGCTTGCGCGGTGCGCCCGCGGGCAGCGCGCCGCCGTATTTCCGGGCCAGCCGCACCACCTGGCGGAAGTCCACGCGGCCGTACACAAAGAACGTAACGTTGCTCGCACAGTAGTACCGCCCCGTAAACCGCAGGGCATCCTCCGTGCGGTAGGTGCGCAGGCGCTCAGCCCGTCCCAGGATGCTGCGTCCCAGCTCGTGGCCGCGGAACACCATCTCCTCAAACTCGTCGAATATCAGTTCGGCCGGCGAGTCGTTGTAGCTGTCTATCTCGTCAATGATGACCTCCGTCTCCTTTTCCAGCTCGGCCTGGGGGTAGGTGCTGTGAAACACGATGTCAAACAGCAGGTCGGCCGCGCGCACCCAGTCGGCGCGCCCCACGCTGGCATAGAACACCGTGGCCTCCTTGTTCGTGTAGGCGTTCAGGTCGCCCCCCACCAGTTCCAGGCCGTTGCGAATGTGCCACACGCGCCGCCGCTCCGTCCCCTTGAACGAAGTGTGCTCACAGAAATGGGCCAGCCCCAGGTCGGCCGCCTCCTCGTCGCGCGTGCCGGCGTTGACAAACAGGCCGCAGTACACCGTGTCGGTGGGCGAGGCCTCGTGTATGATGCGCAGCCCGTTGGGCAGGATATGTTCGTTGTAGGTCGTCATCTCATATACATATTTAAATAAGGTTCAGGCATTGGTGATGAGCAGGTAGCGCGGGTCGCCGCTTTCATACCACTCCTTCACCTTGGCGTTCATGGCCGACTTGACGGGCCTTGGGTCACGGCCCAGCTTCTCGCGCAGGAGCGCCCAGAACTGCGGCCCGTGGTTCATGTGCACGCTGTGGCACAGCTCGTGGCACAGCGTGTAGTCCACCATCGTCGAGGGCAGCAGCATGAGGTACAGCGACAGGTTCAGGTTGCCCTTGGATGAGTAGCTGCCCCACTTCGACGACGTGCTCTTGATGGTCAGCCGCCCGTAGCGCAGCCCCGTGCGCGCCGACCACTCCTCCAGCCGGCCGGGCAGGATGAGCTTGGCCTCGCGCCGCAGCGCCTCGCGCACCACCTTGCGAAACCACAGCTGGAACTCGCCCGCCTGAAAGTTCGTCCCCCGCGGGCAGAAGATGGTGATGCGCCCCACGTCGCCCTTGCAGAAGAAGTGCTGCCCCTCGGCCTCCTGCACGTCAAGGTGCAGCAGGTCGGTACTGACGGAAAAGGAAAGGTCGATGGGACGGAAAACCATGCTGCAAAGTTACGGCAAAGATG
>JAGAYF010000064.1 GCA_017940605.1 Bacteroidaceae bacterium | reverse complement strand
GCTGCAAAGGTAATAAAAATGTTGCGCACAAACAACATTTTTGTAAAAGAACTGCTGCTTTGGCGCAACATTTATAAATATTTAGCCCAGAAAGTACATTTAATTGCTTCCTGATGCTCATGTATTGAAATTAATGGTCAAGTTTTGATTGAAGATCTGTCTGCCAACACATAAACATTGGTACGTTTGACACTCACGGAAGCCCTGAAACCCTTAAGATGGGGATTCTGGGCATCCGTTTGGGAACAAGAAAGCACCGATTTTCAAGATAGACTTTGAAAACCAGTGCTTTATACCGCTTTTAATTCATCCGTATCAGATGAATAAGCACAATATACGAAGTCTTTATTGGGGGTCTATTTCATTATCCATTCTTCGACTTCTTTCTTAGAGACATTGTTCAACAATTTGCCTTCCCTCCAATTAATGTCTGGATAAGTGGCTTTCAAATCTTCACAAGCTTTCTTGATGCTGCTGCCGCCAGAGGTAGCAAACGGAATGACCGTCTTACCCTTGAAGTCGTAAGCCTCCAGGAAGGTGTTGATGATAGTCGGAGCAGTGTACCACCAGATAGGGAAGCCGATATATATGATATCATAGTCGGTGGAATTCTGCAAATCCTTCACGATGGCAGGGCGTGAGGACTTATCCTTCATTTCCACCGTTGAGCGGCTCTGCTTGTCTCTCCAGTCAAGGTCTGCATCGGTGTAGGGCGTTTCGGGCTTGATTTCGTATAGGTCTGCACCCGCTACTGCTGCCAGTTTCTCTGCGGCTCCCTTCGTCACGCCCGATGCAGAGAAATAAACTATTAATACTTTCTTCATCTCTTTCTTCTCTTGTTTCTGCGCACAGGCCGTAAGGCTGCATGCCATCAATGCTGCGCAAATGATTGTTGTCAGCTTCATATTGCTTACAAGTTTATTCTATGATTCTTTTTTCACCATTTACAATATACGTTCCCTTTGCCAAGCCTTCGAGTCTGGCGGCATTCGTCAGCAGTTTCTTGCCATCAAGGGAATAGACATTATAGCGGTGGGATGCTTCCACTTCGGGGCCGCTGACTGCCGATACTTCGTTGACATCAACGAGCGTATAACTTTGGCTGCCCAAGCCTAACTGCTCAGCATAACTCACGGTGTGCGTGCCATGCAGCCTCTCTATGCGGCTGACAAGTGCGGAGTTGCTGTCGCCAGTCGTATTCTGATGGTTGAACACGAGGTCGAGACAGGCCTTGTCGAGTGCCACAGGGTCGGTGGAGGCAAGGATGCCGATGTCGTTCATCTGCGGTGTGGCGGGCGAACCGTCGCAGTCGCAGTCCACCGAGAGATTGTTCATCACGTTGATGTAGATAATCTCGCGCCCCTCCTGCTTGAAGTAGTTATGCACGGCCTGGGCTGCTGCGGCCATCGACTCCAGGAACGGGTCTTGCGCTGCCGTAATCCAGCGGGTGGATGACTGCCCTGCGGAGTGGATGTAATACTTGCCGCTGGTCGAGGCACAGCCTATCGACTGGTTTTTCAATACGCCGCCGAAACCTCCCATCGCATGACCCTTGAAATGGGCGAGGTTAATCATGAAATCGTAGTTCTGGATGTGCGACCCCACGATGTCGTACTGGATGTGTTTCGTGTCGGTGACTGGCAGGTTGATAGTGCCGTCCTCATCCATAATGTCCACGGTGGCTATCTCGCCGTAGCCGCGCTGTTCGATGGCCTGCTTGTGGCGGGCCGTGGTGGAGCGGTTGCCACCATAGGCTGTGTTACACTCCACGATGTTGCCACCGACTTTCTGCACCAGGTTCTTGATGAACTCTGGGCGCAGATGGTTCGACTGGCTCGACTCTCCCGTGGAGATTTTCACGGCCACGCGCTGACCCTGCTGTGGAGCCACGCCCAGAGCCTCGTAGATTCTGACTAGCGACTCTGGCGTGATGTCCTTGGTGAAATACACGGTGGAGTTCTGTGCGTAGCCAGCCGTTGCTAATATGCTGGCCAGTGTCAGCAGATATAATCTATTCTTCATATCCTTTCGGATTTACATACTCTCCTTCAGAATCTCAATCACCTCCTCGCGGGTCAGCACCTTGTAGCCACCTGTCAGCAGGAATGTGCCGTCGGCAATCTTGGGCAGCATCTCCTCGGTGGCCCCCAGTTCCGTGATGTTCATCACCACGCCAATCTCGCGCATCCAGGCCTCCAGTGCGACAAGTCCCTCGTCGGCCAGTTGCCGCTCGGTCTTGCCCTCGCCGTTGATGCCCCATACGCTGCTGGCAAAGCGGGCAAACTTGGGCAGACCGCCCGCCATCACGTGCCGATAGTAGGGAATGGACACGGCAGAGAGGGTCATGCCGTGCGTGGCGTTGGTGATGGCACCGACGGCCTGGCCTATCATGTGTACCTCCCAGTCCTGATGCTTGCCGCAGCCGATGAGCGTGTTCAGCGCCCAAGTGGCCGTCCACATGATGTTCGAGCGGGCCTCGTAGTCCTGCGGGTTCTTGACGGCGATGCGGCTGGCGTGGATGAGCGAGCGCATCAGACCCTCGGCGATGTAGTCGGAGGTGTTGTCGTCGCTGTCGCTGAAGTACTGCTCCATGATGTGCGACATGATATCAAAAATGCCGGCCACCATCTGGTACTGCGGCACGGTGAACGTGTACTTGGGGTTCAGGATGGTGAACTTCGGATAGACCTCCTCGCCGAACACCTTGCCGATTTTCAGCCCCTGTGCGTGGTTGCTGATGACCGAGCCGCCGTTCATCTCCGACCCCGTGCCCACCATCGTCAGCACCGAGCCTACGGGGATGATGCGGCACGTGGGGTCGCCCTGCTCCAGGTAGTACTTCGTCCACGGGTCTTCGTCGCACCAGGCCGACGCGCTCACGCCCTTGGCATAGTCGATGGTCGAACCGCCGCCCACGGCCAGTATCAGGTCCACGTTGTTCTCGCGAGCCATACGGGCACCCTCGTAGAGTTTCTCCACCGTGGGGTTCGACATCACGCCGCCATCCTCCACGATGGTCTTGCCAGCCTCCCGCAGTATGCCCGTCACAGCGTCGTAGATGCCGTTGCGCTTGATGCTGCCACCGCCATAGCAGAGCATCACCGTGGGGCCGTACTTCTTCAGTTCGTCACTCAGGTATTTCAGCGACTCGTCGCCGAAATACAGTTTCGTCGGGTTCGAATAGATAAAATTTCCTTGCATAGTCGGATCGTTTTTTATTCTGTTACATCACTTGTTTCTGTTGGTCGGCACCGTAGCGGTCGCCGATGACGGGGATGGCAGACAGCACCGATTCCAGTTCGGCCCACTCGGTATCGCTGAGCGTGAAGTCGAGCGTGTGCAGGTTCTCCTCGAAGTGGGCTACCTTCGTCGTGCCAGGGATGGGGACGATGAACGGGGCCTTGTGCAGCAGCCAGGCGAGGGCCACCTGCGCCGAGGTCATCCCACGGGTGCGGCCAAAGTGCTGCAGGGCGTTCACGATGCGCGTGTTCTGCCGCAGGGCCTCGGGCTGAAAGCGGGGCAGCGTGTGGCGGTTGTCGTTGCTGGTGTCGAACTGCGTGAACTCGTTGATGCAGCCGCCGAGGAAGCCACGATTGATGGGGCTGTAGGGCACGAAGCCGATGCCCAGTTCGCGGCACACGTCCAGCACACCGTTCTGCTCCACCAGCCGGTGCATCAGGTGCAGTTCGCTCTGGATGGCCGTCAGCGGGCACACGGCGTGGGCGCGGCGGATGATGTCGGCCGACACCTCGCACAGTCCCCACCGCTGCACCTTGCCCTCGCGGATGAGGTCGGCAATGCAGCCCGCCACGTCCTCGATGGGCGTGTCGCGGTCGAAGCGGTGCTGGTAGAACATCGGGATGGAGTCGATGCGCAGCCGCCTGAGCGAGTCCTCGCAGTAGCGGCGCACCACGTCGGGGCGGCTCGTCTGTCGTCCCGTGGCCTTGCCGTCGATGACCTCGTGGCCGAACTTCGTGGTGATGTAAACCTTGTTCTTGTACGGAGCCAGCGCCTCGCCCACGAACTCCTCGTTGTGCAGCGGACCGTAGATGATGGCCGTGTCGAAGAGCGTCACGCCACGGTCTACGGCCTGGTGCAGCAGGCGGGTCATCTGCGCCTTGTCGGGGTGTTCCGATCGGTTGTAGGTCATGCCCATGCAGCCGAATCCCAGTGCCGACACCGTCATGCGGCTATTGCCGCTGCCAAGCGTCCTATACCGCATCCCCTCGTGTCGTGTTGGCACCTTGTAGGGGTCTCTCTTCATCGCCTCCGTTGCTGCCTGCACCTTGCCGAGCACCGGCTCCACGGCCAGCGCCGCCCCGATGCCTGCCGCCGTCTTCAGGAATCCCCGTCGGCTCATGTTTTCGTTGTCCTTTCTCATCATATATGTTTTTTATCCTGTTACTTGACAATCCGTTTCTCGCCGTTCACGATGTATATACCACTCGGTAGCGCGGCTGGACGAGAAGAGGAGGTGGCAACTCTGCGACCGTCGAGCGAATAGACTGCGGCGGGGGCTGCTGCCTCTGCGCGGACGGTGCCGATGGCGGTCTGCTGATGCGACTGGATGGCAGCAAGCCACGTGTGGATGCGGTCTTGGTCGTAGTCGCTATACTCCACGTCGAGTCCCTGCAGGATGACACTCTGAGGGGCGAGCTTGGCAACGGCACTGATGGTCTGGCCGAAGCGTCCACCTCCCATAGAACAGAAGGGTACGATGGTCTTGCCCGAGAAGTCATCGTGCTTTAGGAAACTGCGTATGGGGGCAGGAATAGAGGCCCACCAGTTGCAGTAGCCAAGCAGGATAATGTCGTAGTCGGCCAGATTCTGCGGATATGCTTTGAGTTCTGGCACGGCATATTCCCTGTATTCGGTTAGTGCTTCGGCATAAAGCCCCTGTGAATTGTAGGTGGCACTATACGGTGTCGCCCGCTCGATGCGGAAGAGGTCGTAGCCCGTCTCTTCGTGGATGATTTGGGCCAGACCGTCGGTGTTGCCCGTCTGAGAGAAGTAGGCAATCAGCACCTTGCCCGTACGACGGACGGCATTGTCGGCAAATCGGCTCCTCACCTCGCCTGTACCGTCTGTGGCATTGCGGACGAGCCTAATGCCCGTAGCATAGAGCGGCACGTCGGCAGGGAAGGCACAGCGATAGGCCGAGCGGATATGCTTGGGGAAGTCGTTCCAGCCGCCACCACGCACCACCTTGTACACACCCTGTTCTGGCCCGGTGGGATTGCTGTCATTGCCCGTGGGGTAGTCGCTATACCAGTCCCATGTCCATTCGGCCACATTGCCGTGGACGTTCTTCAACCCAAAGGCGTTGGCATTGTAGCGGTCGGTCTCCACCGTATGGCGCAGGTAGCCGTTCACCCAGTGTCCGCTGGCATCGTTGTTGTAACCGTAGGCGTTGTAGCAGTTGGCATCCGTATCGTGAACGTAGTCGCCGAAACAGAACGGTGTTGTGGTGTTTGCTCGGGCAGCATATTCCCATTCGGCCTCCGTTGGCAGCCGGTAGCCGTTGGCGTCACGGTTCCATGTGACGGTCTTTCCATCGACGGTATAGCAGGGAGTCTGTCCTTCGGCCACGCTCTTTGCATTGCAATACGCAATGGCATCGTACCACGTCACGTTCTCCACCGGCAGACCGTCACCCTTCCGCTCGCTGGGGTTGCTGCCCATGAGCGACTGGTATTCCTTTTGCGTGGTTTCCATCGGAGCCATGTAGAAGTCGCCGACGGTGACACTGTGGAGTGTCTCGTCGGCGTCGCGCTCCGGCTCAGTCGCCGGACTGCCCATCTGGAACGTACCGCCCTGGATGAGCACGAGGCCGTCGCCCGCCTGTTCTTGTGCGCAGGCACACAGACATCCTGCCGCCAGTGCCATGAAAATGGATAATGCTTGTTTCATACGCGAACCTTTATCTTATGATTTTCTTCCCATCCTGTATCACGATGCCCTTCTGGTCTGCCCGGGCAAGGGTGCCGGAGAGGGTGTAGGCACGCTGCGGCTGGCCCTCGGTGCGGACAGAGCGGATGGCCGTTGTGGCGGTCTGGAAGTTCTGTGTCGGCAGCCAGGTGCTGATGAGCGACGTGCGGTTGGAGTGGTTGCTGTTGTTGATCCAGAGCGCATCACCCGCCCAGGTCACATTGGGCAGCAGCCGCTTGGCGTCGGCCACCACCTGGCTGATGCCGCTGCTGTAACTTGACACGATGAGGGCGACGGTCTTGCCCGCCATCTGGTCGCGGCTCTGGAAGAGGTAGGTCTGCATGATGGCGGCCATCTGACTCCACCAGAGCGGGGTGACGATGATGATGTTCTGATAGTCGGCGAGGCTGACGCTGACGGGGTCGATGGCGGGATAGCTCGCGGCATCGTCGGGGTTGGCCTTGATGGCGTTCAGCAGCTGGGTGCCGAGGGCGTAGTTGTTGGCCTCGTACTTCAGTCCCTTCTCCGCAGGCTGAATCTCCAGTTGGTCGGCCGTCACCTGTGCAGCAAGCGAGTTCACAATCTCGCGGCAGTTGCCGGTGTAGCTGTAATACACTATCAGCGTCTTGCCGATGTTCGTGTTGGTCTGGGCGTTCATGTCGCTCTCCGAGGAGCAGCAGGTCAGCAGCATGGCTGCCACAATCAATAGAATCTGTCTCATAACGTAATCACTTTAAGTTTCTGGGTGTAAAGGTACGCAGATTTCCGAGACTCCGCTTATACAGATTCTCGTTTGACTTACCAATTTTTCGGAAAATGGGGACGGGTGTTGGCGGTTTAGGGATTTATTCGTAATTTTGCCCCATCAAAACCCGATGACAATGGACAACAAGAAGCAACAGACGGCAGACCTGATCATGGTGGACACCGTGGACGTGTATAACAAGACCTTCGGACTCACCACCCAGCACCCGCTGGTGTCGGTGGTCGATATGGACAAGGCGACGTGGAGCCTGGCGAGGGC
Source organism: Bacteroidaceae bacterium (assembly GCA_017940605.1). Lineage (GTDB taxonomy): Bacteria > Bacteroidota > Bacteroidia > Bacteroidales > Bacteroidaceae > UBA6382. Next base: position 10,355 of record JAGAYF010000064.1, on the reverse strand, counting down.
ACGGTTTCACTACGGCGTCTATGCCGTGTTTCTGAAGCACGGCGTGGGCTGCGCCCTGCACTACGGACGGCAGAAGTACGACTATCAGGCCGGCACCGTCGTCTGCTTCGCCCCCGGCCAGGTGGTCGATGTCGACTTCAGCGAGGACGGGGCCACGCCCGATGCTTTGGGCGTGCTGTTCCATCCCGACCTCATCTACGGCACACCGTTGGCTGAGAGCATCCGCCAGTACACCTACTTCAGTTACAACGAGCGCGAGGCGCTGCACCTCTCCGAGGCCGAGCAGAGCATCATCAAGGGTGTGCTGGCCCAAATCAGCACGGACCTGCAGCACCCCATCGACAAACATTCCAAGCCGCTCATCGTCGATGCCATCCGTATGCTGCTCGACTACTGCATGCGCTACTACGACCGCCAGTTCATCACCCGCGAGCGGGTGAACAGCGACATCCTCACCCGCTTCGAGCGCCACCTGAACGACTACTTCTCCAACGGACACCCCGAGCGCAACGGCCTGCCCAGTGTGGCCTACTTCGCCGACAAGGCCTTCCTCTCACCCAGTTATTTCGGCGACCTCATCAAGCGCGAGACGGGCCAGACCGCCCAGCACTACATCCAGAGCAAGGTCATCGGCCTGTCGAAGCAGTACATCCTCGACTCCCGCTTGGCACTCAGCGAAATAGCCTACCGCCTCGGCTTCCAGTACCCGCAACACTTCACCCGCCTGTTCAAGCAACAAGTGGGCATGACCCCCAGTGAGTACCGCGTGGCGGCAAGGACGGCGTAGGCTAATCATCTGACAATGAATGTATGAGGGCTTTATACCCTGAAAATATGAAGAGCAAAGACTGCTACGAACAGCGGCCTTTGCTCTTTTTGTATTGAGTAGTTTTGTATAGTTTATTTGATGATCTTTCGTCCATCCACGATATTGATTCACTATTGCAGCGTGTCGCGGCGCGTGCCGTTCAACGAGTAGATGGCTTTCGGCTTAGAACTGTCAGGGGCGCGGGTCTGGCTGATGCGGGTGGAGCCGGAACGCTGCTGGTTCCAGAAGAGGATGGCATCGCCCGTCCAGCCTTCGGCGACGGTGCCGGTGCCAAGGCCGAAGCCGTATATCTGCTGCTTCACACCGACCTGAGCATCACCCAGATAGCCGTCTGCCTCTACTTCGCCGACACCCCTACCTTCACCAAGTTCTTCGTGAATATGAAAGGTGTAAATCCAAAGAAGTTTAGGACAGAGCAGTGAGATAATATGACTTTTATTGATATTGTCAAAGTTGACTTTGAATTATTAACCGCCACTGAATCACAGACGCTTAGAGCCTCCGAGATACAACAGCGGTACAACAACCCTGCTTTTAGTCGATTTCCGAGTCATCGACGAAGCCCCAAAATTAGCTTCTATTGTCAGCCAGACTTGGCAAACGGCAAATATGCCTCAAAATTAAAAGTTAAATAATCTTAACGAATTGTTAATTCTTATTCACGCTTGAAGGCTTGTTTTGCTCCGCAAAACTTCAGGATTTGCTCTTCATCGCTATTGCACTTTTTTGTACCGTTCAATTTTGTGAGCGCTGCGTTTCTGCCTGTGCTTAAGTTGCTTGCAAAAGCCTAAAACAATCTATCATGAATTCTTCACCAACTTCATACATTACAACAGGAAGACATTACCGTTGTAGATTGGGGCAAATTGGCCTACGATTTGGTTCAAGGCGACATTCATGTTCCGAACTCTCCTATTAATTATACGGCAAATTCCTTTATCAAAAACAAAGGCGATGCCCATCACCCCAATCTTCTTTCAGGATACCTGACTGCATACATGGCTTATGTGGCTGCAAGTGGAGAACATCCAGGATGCAGTGCTTCTTCCATCGTCAGCAATATCTTTGACATTGACCGTTTCATCGGCCAACATTACAAGCAGGCATCAGACACAAATTTCAAGACTATTCTTTATCTAACCGATGAAATGAGAAACATTCAGCTCATGTCAAAACAATACATCTACGCCCCTATCAATCTAAATTAAGATAAATTAACACATCTCAAAATACTCTTCACATATTATTTACTAATTTTGTTCCACATAACAACATAAACAATTTATTCACATGAAAAAGATTCATCTACCCGTCATCCTGCTTTCATCAGCAGTCTTGTTCCTCACCGTTGCCTGTCATATCAGTGGCACGTCATACAGTGCCGACGATTCCAAGGGATATGCCGAGGCCATCAAATTGTTGCAGCGCAACATTGACACCACTATGTACAAAATCTATGAAATGAAGTTTGAGACATCCCAGCCACAAGGCAACAAACTAGAAACAGTGACAGTCAAGATGGTCAGTGATGGGAACAAAGCGTATAGTCAGAAAATCATGCTGACAGGCGCACAAGTCGTCTTTCCGACCGAAGCCATTCCCCGAGCATTTGATTCCCCCGTCTATACAGAAGTGAAAGGAATCGATCTGTCCACTTTCAATGCCAAACAAATAGAAGAACAAATCAACAAGGCTAAAAAGCTCATACCGAAAGAGAACAAATTTCAAGCTGTCTACGATTACTGCATCACCGAGACCGTACCTTCAGCCACTGAGTTAGACAATGGTTTCTCTGATTGGGGACAGCAACGTACTACATTCAATTTGTCCTTTACCCAAACCACTCCTGATGGCAAAAAAGGATTTGTAGAAGTGAGAGTAGTCGTAGAAGACGATGGCAATGTTCGATTCGACATCGACTAAACCCGTTGGTACAACTAACTAGAAATCAAAGCACTTATATTACAAATTAAAATAACATTATAATGAAGAAATTCATTGCTTACGGCATTATCACATTCCTGGCAGGCACAATCATCATGGCATCATGCTCGGACAAGGAGACACCTGGCAGTGTATTTCCTGACGCGGCATTCATCCTGGAAACAGAGCAACAGGACACGCTGAGGCTTACAGGCTTCGGAACACGCGAAATCTACCTGTACTACGGCAATGGAGTTGCCGACAACTACATGACCACGGTAACATGGGAAACCAACAATGCTGACATCATCACCGTTAAAAACTACGGACGTAGCGTAAGGGGCGACTCCTGCTTCTCCATCGCATCCGTCACGCCTACGGAAAAGGAGGGAAATGCCCGCATCACAGTCACGCTGGCCAAGGACGGCAGGCAGCAGTCACTACAGCTGCCCGTGACCACCAACGGAATGGTGGGCATCGACCTGAGTACCCTGCCCGAGGGAGCGTTTGCCGACACCGTGGGAAAAGCGGCCTTCGCCATGATCCTGGTCAAGGCCGACACCGTCATCAATGTAGGTGAACGATGGGGAATTGAGTTCGACACATTATTTTGGAAAGATTACCCACCGATAGAAAAACGCATCGTAGACTCCCTCTATGAAGTATGGAGGTATGAAATGTACGACCTGAGTAAGTGGAACGAGGACAGCGTATACATAGCCGACTTCTACGTCGGGCAGAAGGAAGTGACCATGGGACTGTGGAAGGAGATCATGGGGTACGGACTCCGTAACGGCGTAGCATCATGGTATGAGGATGGCAAATATACACTTTATGGAAAGGACCGCCTCATCAATTTGCGCTATGACCGATATAACTTCAACCTGCCCGTCTGGGATGCCACTTTTTCGGAATGCGAAGAATTCATTCGTAAGCTGAGGGAACGCACGGGCATACCCTATCGATTGCTGACCCACGCAGAATACCAGTTCGCCTGCGACGGCGGAAAGAAAGGGCCTGCCATTGACACCCACCGGTATGGGTTTGTATACTATAGACTCAAAGGCTCACCCAAGATTACAAATCCCAACAGTCTGGGACTGTATAACATGGCAAGGTATGATTACAGTGATATCAATGACGCACCAGAATGGACCGACGGAGTATGCTACCGCTATCACACACAACCAATATGGATAGACTCTATATGGTACGATGCCGACGGCTACAAGCATTACACCGCGCCGTCCCACTACGACACCATCTATGAGGCCAGGCCACGTTTTGGTGGAGTCACAGACATCACGACACATCGTATACTGATTAACAATCTAGCCCCTTACGGGGAAATTCCCAGCTTTCTTTATGCGCCTAATACTGCAGGCCTCCGACTAGGTCTCTCGGCGGCCGATTGGCGGAAGCTGAAAGGCATCAAATAGCTGCGGACTGGGACTCCGTCGAATACCGCCAAAATAGGATATTGAAGTATCAGCAAACAATTCTTGACGTCCCATCAGGAACTTGCAGAAACGGCCAAGGGTAAATATTGATACCCTTGGCCATTTTATTCAAGGTCGTATAGTATGACATTACCCATTTTACATCTACTTTTTGGAAAAACACACAAGATTCATTATGGATGAACGATTTCAACGCCCTTGCAGCATTGTTTTATAGCAAATAATCACTAACTTTGTACGCGCAAAAATAAAACACATAGTCCTATGAAAAATAACCCTCACCGAATGATTACCTTGGGGTCGTTGACATTGATGACTCCTTTCCTTATGAATGTCACTGGCATGAAAGCCAAAGCCGCCAAGAAGCCCAATATCGTATTCTTTCTTGTCGATGATTATGGATGGACCGACAGCGAGGTAGCCTATGACGGGCATCCATATCCCAATCATCAGCGCTTCCACACCCCCAACATGGCACGCATGGCACAAATGGGTGTCAGGTTTTCCCACGCCTATGCTTCCCCCGTTTCAACTCCCACGCGTACAAGCATGATGACAGGCATGAATGCCGTGCACAGCCACATTACCAACTGGACTTCCATGGCCAAGGACGAACCCAGCGATGCCGTAGGGGGCACTAACGGGGCAATGACATACGACCAGATTGCCGCTTCCACGGGCATGGACCGTCCCGAATGGAACTATAACGGAATCTGTCCCGTTGCTTTTCAGAAAGACAGCGCAGAACTCAAGCTAAACCACCTGCAATATGCCACCCCCATGGTTCAATTCCTGCGCGATGCCGGATATTACACCATACATGTAGGAAAAGCCCATTGGGCAGCAGCCGGCACACCGGGGGCAAGTCCGCTGAACATGGGGTTTGTAGTGAATATTGCCGGCACATCGGCAGGACTGCCCAAAAGCTATCTGTCCGAAGAAAACTATGGCAACACACCCGAAAAGTGGAATCTTTCCGCCGTACAGAATCTTTACGAGTACTACGGCAGTGGTGTCTTTCTCACGGAAGCCATTACGCGCGAAGCCCTGAAGACACTGGACTTTCCAGTCAGTCACAAACAGCCTTTCTACCTCTACCTGTCCCATTTTGCCACCCACACGCCCATCCAAAAGGACAAACGCTTCTTCAGCCGCTTCAAGAAGATGGGACAGGATGACGGCCAATCAAAATATGCATCCATGGTTGAGGGCGTAGACAAGAGTTTGGGAGACGTACTGGACTACCTGAAAGCCCATAACCTGACTGACAACACCATCATCATCTTTATGGCCGACAACGGAGGCAACGCCGACGTCAAGTCCAAGGGCGGAATACCCCATACTCAGAATGCACCCCTGCGCGAAGGCAAAGGTTCATGCTACGAAGGTGGCATCCGCGTCCCCATGTCAGTGTACTGGCCCGGAAAGACCCAGGCAGGACGCATCATTGATGCTCCCATCATGCCCGAAGACCTTTTTCCCACTCTATTGGAAATGGCTGGCATCAAGAAGTATGAGACCGTGCAGCCCATTGACGGCCGGAGCATCGTAAATTTGTTGCAGGGAAAGGAAAGCAACTGGCAACGCGATGTCATATTTCACTATCCACACCAATGGAAACCTGACTACCGCGTAGAGGTAGACTTCCTGAGCACCATCATCCGCAATGACTGGAAACTGGTCTATGTCATGAAGGAACGCCGACTGGAATTATACAACCTGAAGGAAGACATTGGCGAGACCCATGACCTTTCGGTCTCCATGCCAGCCAAGGTGAAGGAATTGGCCAAGGCGCTGGGCGACCGCCTGCGCCTATGGAAAGCCTCCATGCCCACAGACAGGACGACCGGCAAGGTCGTCCCCATGCCAGATGAACTATAAACAAATAAAACATAAAGCCATATGATTAAAAAAATTTCCTCATTCGCCATTTTATTGGCCACCCTGTGCAGCCTGTCAGCACAGACACCGAAAGACGTAAAGTACAAGTTCACCGAAGCCACCCAACTGACCATGATTGGCCGCTTGTTTGACAACAACCCCACTCCTTATCATCGTGTTGACACCGTAAAATACAAGGGCTTTACCACCAAGGAAAACCTGCAGGTCAGGGAATCCAGTGGCATAGCATGCCTTTTTAAGACAAACTCAACGACCATTTCTGTCAAGACCGTTTACGGACAGACGGAATTTCCCACCAACTCAAACGGTCACTCCGCACGTGGGTATGACCTGTACATCAAGAAAGACGGCAAGTGGCTGTTTGCTGCATCGGGCGTAAACGGAGACCGATATCTGGACCGGAATTACGTTATCATCAGCAACATGGACCGCAGCGAGAAGGAGTGCCTCATCTATTTCCCCCTATACAGCGAAGTACGATCCGTAAAAATAGGAGTAGAAGAAGGTGCTACCCTGTCCCCCATACCCTCGCCATTTCGCCATCGGGTTGCCATCTTTGGTTCAAGCTACACCCACGGATCCAGCACGTCGCGCCCGGGCATGACCTACCCAGCCCAGTTTACGCGCAACACAGGCATACAACTGCTCAGTTTAGGTTGCAGCGGCAACTGCAAGCTGCAATCCTACTTTTGCGACGTACTTTGTGACGTAGATGCCGAGGCATTCATCTTCGATTCGTTCTCCAATCCTCCTGCCCCCATGATAAAGGAGCGGCTCTTCCCGTTCATTGAAAAACTGCAAAAGGCACATCCCGGGAAACCCTTGATTTTCCAGCAGACCATCCGCCGCGAGAGCCGTAATTTCAGTTTGAGCAATGAGAAATATGAACAAGAAAAGATGGACATGGCCGAAAAACTCATGAATGAAGCCGTCAAGAAATACAAGGATGTGTATTTCATTCATCCCAATGCCACCAGTCCCACCCACGAAGCATCGGTAGATGGCGTACACCCCGACAATTACGGCTATTCCTTGTGGGAGAAATCAATAGAGAAACCCATCCTGAAAATATTAAAGAAATACGGCATCAAATAATATTGTGGAATACTACCATTTTATGAGTCCGTAAAAGAAGTAAACATTTCTCCTGTATTTACAAACTCGGGGAGTTTTTTTTAATTAGTCGGACTAATTTTAAAAAACTCCCCGACATTTTCTAACTTTCTCCTACATCTGCGAAACGAAAGCGTTCAACATAATAAAAACAAGCACTCTGGTCCATGTAAACGACGCATTTTGTCTATGCATGTCCTACCTACATCAATAAATATAAGGTACAATTTATCTCCTTGAATGATTCGAGTTCGACAGACACTATCAATGCACTAAAGGAAGTCCTAACTGAAGATGCCAAAGAAAAAGCCTCAGAAACATATTTTGAACGACTTTATTGGGGTCATAGCTTCAGATTAACTTTAACTAAGGCAACCAAAGAAACAAAATAGCACAGAGAGAATGGCTATTTCCCTCTGTGCATTCTTTTCTATATCTACTAAATAAGCGACTACAACAGCCTTACTCTTCTACACGGTAGATAATTAACTTCAGTGAATACTGTGACAGCGCACCGGCCAAGTCGTAATCAGAAAAAGCCACGCATATCTGCATGCCTTCCTCGACATCTCCCGTTGAAGGTTCTTCGTCATAATATTGCTCCTTTACTACACATCCCAATTCATAGAAATACAATGTATTGCCTCCGAAGTATGTTACCCTACCCATGTAGTACCCTTCTATATCATCTTCACCATAGAATGTACCAAGGAATACATCATAGGTGTCACCAACAGTTAGACTACTCGAGAAATTCTGCAAATCTATATAAGCTGTACATAGGCTATCAGTACCATCTGGAACTTTGATATATCCCTCAGGATAGGCTTCGGTGCTTTCATTCCATGTCAGGTAGCTGTTACTCTCATAGACTTTCTCATAGATTTGTCCCTGACGGGAATAAACACCCAACAACTGCGCACCCGCGTGCTGCGCCGGCAGCAACAGGGACACCAGCACAAGGACTGAAATAATGGTTTGCTTCATCTTTTGTCTGTGTTATATGGTTAATGATTTATATATTGTACAAAATTACTTCTTTTCTGCTATATGGGGCAAAAAAAACATCGCTTTTTATGTTTTATGAAATGAAAAGCCTACCTTTGCAACAGGAATCCATCGTCAACAACCATACATATACTTGCCCTCATGAGATACCTATTGGCCCTTATCCTCGCATTTGCATGCGCATCCTGCTTCTTTGCATGCTCGGACGACAAAACGGAGACACCCCGCTTCGCCGACGCATTCCTCTACTCGCTGCACGAGGGAGACACCGTGAACCTCGGGGACGCTCCCGACAGCACGACCACCCTGAGGCTCTACTACGGAAGGGGCGTGCTGGACATCTACCGCGCATACATCACATGGACGAGCAGCGACGCCGAGATTGTCAGGACAAGGAAACTGGGTTCGACCGTAAAGGGGGACAGCTGCTACTCGCTCTGTACGCTTATGCCCAACGGGAAGCCCGGAATGGCGGAGATTACGGTGACCATGCTGTTCGGCGGTACGCAGAGGCAGATGCGATTCATGGTCACCACGGGATTTGACAGGATGCTCCTCGGACTGCCCGACGGCTCTTTCAGGGAGAAGGTCAACGGGGAGGAGTTTACCATGGTTTTCGTCAGGGCAGACACGCTCTACCAGACGGGAGGGGAGATGGGACGGCAGCTGATAGCGGACAGCGGAATGGACAATAAATGGGTAAAGGACTACAACATACACACACGCTACCTGGAGGACTACTACATAGGGCAGACGGAAGTGACCACCGAACTGTGGAAGGCCGTCATGGGGAAGGAGAATCCCAACCAATTATATGCAGGTTGGACCAAGCGGCCTGTCAACAACCTTGCATATAATGAGATACAGGAATTCCTGGAGAGGCTGAACGGGATGACCGGCAGGCAGTATCGGCTGCCGTGGGAGGCCGAATGGGAGTTTGCCGCACGGGGCGGGAGGATGCGGAAGGGATACCTCTATGCAGGGTCGGACAACCTGGACGAGGTAGCTTGGTATGAAGACAACAGCAGGTACGAGAGCAGCGGGCAGATGGGAGGAGACGGACAAGGGTACGGTCCCAGGCCGCACCGCGTGGCCCAGTTGCAGCCCAATGAGCTGAAGCTGTACGACATGATGGGGAACGTAAGTGAATGGTGCGAAGATACGGTTGACTTCGCATATTCTAGCCAAGAAGTAAGATTTGCTGGAGTATACCGTATACACAGGCAAGTCAAGAGACTCAGAGGTGGATATTTCGAGAGTGTGAGAAATAAAGCGTTTCCACCTTTTTATTGGATATGGGACTGGATGGAACCATCGAGTAAAGAAAGCAAATGTCCCTATCAAAGAGCCAGTGAGTATGATGTGGAGATTCGCCGTGTGAATGACTCATCTTCCATCGACACCATCAATGCATTAAAGAAGATCCTAATTGATGATGCACATGACAGGTATTATTCCACGAGTTTTTTCCGCGCATTTCGCTCCGGCATCAGACTGGCATTAAAAAAGGAACAATAATAATGGTATGAGGCTCGTGACTCATTCCATCCTAAATTTATTATATATAGACCGCAGCTACAACGGCCTTATCCTTCCACGCGGTAGATTATCAACTTCAGTGAATATTGCGACAGCGCACCGGCCAAGTCGTAATCGGAAAAAGCCACGCATATCTGCTCACCTCCCTCAACATCTCCCGTTGAAGATTCTTCGTCATAATATTGTTCTTTTATGACGCATCCCAATTCATAGAAATACAATGTATTGCCTCCGTAGTATGCTATCCTTCCCATGTAGTAGCCTTCTATATCATCTTCACCGAAGAATGTGCCAAGAAAGACATCATAGGTTTCTCCTATCGTTAGTGATGATATATAATTATGCACATCTGCATAATTGATCAATGTACTATCTGGATTCTTGATATATCCTTCGGGATAGGCCTCAGTGTTCTCGTTCCATGTCAGGTAGCTGTTACTCTCATAGACCAACTCATAGGAATCACCCTGACGGGAATAGCTACCCAGCAACTGCGCACCTGCGTGCTGCGCCGGCAGCAGCAGGGACACCAGCGCAAGAACTGAAATAATGGTTTGCTTCATCTTTTGTCTGTGTTATAT
>JAGAYF010000063.1 GCA_017940605.1 Bacteroidaceae bacterium | reverse complement strand
CGACTGGGTGATGCGCAGCACGGCACGCGCCGTCCCGTCGGGGATGGACATGCGCAGGGTGGTCGTCCGCGTGAACGGGTTGGGGCTGTTGCCGTCGATGCGTGCGCCCGTGCGGCCCTCCGCCGTGGCGATGCCCGAGACGAGCGCCTTGGAACGTGCGGCCTCCATGCCCATGTCCTGCTCCAGGGCCGCTATGTCGGCCTCGAGCCTGTCCTTTTCCTCCCTCAACTGCTGGTATGCATTGACCAGAATCGCAATTACGCTTCGGGTATCTGCATACTGTTCGCCATTCTCGCCTGTTGCCAGCAACCCCGGCAGTTCTTCGTTGAGTTCCTTGGCATTGAAAATGGGAATTTTCTCTCCTTCCCTTACAAATGGTCTGAGGGACATGGCCTGTTCCAGTCCTGTGGAAACGGTTGCTGCTTCCTGCAACTGCGGCGATGCCGCCGTGCTGATGGTATAGTAGTTCCTTGCTTCCAGTTTGTTGGACGTGTGTGTCTGCCCGTTGTAGAAATAGACAGCATTGGCTTCCACATTGACAGGGTAGCTCACGTTGCTGCCCCATTCCTCATGTCCTGCCCCCAAGTCTATCTTGAATTGGTGGCCCGACGGATTGGTCCACTGCAGGAACTTGTGTCCCTTGACTTTCATCCTGTAATAATCATGGCTGTATGCATGGTTAAAATCACCAATCCAGAAATATTCCGTCCTGTTGTAGGGGAACATCTCAAACTGGGCAAATACCCTTGTCGTCCCCAGCAGGGTCAACAGGGAGACCATGCAGGCGATTCGATATGTTCTGTATCTTTCCATATTTAAATATAGGTTTGAGAATGATTAATGGCTTGAAATAGGCCGGACTTCTACCAATGCCCCGTCTACGACCAAGGCACAATAGCCGTCCTTGCCGTCCAGCAGTCTCTCGCTGAGCAGGAAATCCTTGTCGCCGATGACATCGAGTACCTGGATTTCCTTTCCCGATGCATCACATACTTGCAGGCAGGCTTCACGGATACCCGATGGCAGGGTGCATGAGAGGGTGTAGGCTTTCCGTTCCGCATGATATGTGACATTCAAGGAGCAGGGCTTTAGGGCAGCGGTGCTGGCGACCGTCGTAAGGGAATCCAACTTGGTCTGCAACTGCCCGATTCCGTCCTGCAGGTCGTGGATTCCGCTGACAAGGACGGGTATCAGGGCCGCGTAGTCGACATAGGTATTCCCGTCAATGCCTGTCTTTACTGCATCGGGCAATGCCTCTCTCAGCGATTCCGCGGCGATGTCGTAGCGAGTGCCCGCCTTGCTTCCCCGACCGAGGATGCCAGCGGACGAAGTGGCGGTCTTTGATGCCATATCGGAGGACGGACTTACGACCCGTAACGCTGCCAATACGGAAACTCCGTCCCCGTATGTCCTGATGGCGGTCTTGAGACGGGCATCGGAACTCTGCTGGAAACCGCCTGAATAGACGGGAGCATGCACATAGACGGCGTTATTGGAGAAGGAAAGGCGGGGATTTGCGGGAGTGCAGTCCAGCTTGAGAAACGACCCTCCGCAGGTCCAATGGAAACCAGGCAGGTCCTTGACGTTGATGCCCAAATCCCTGTTTGTGTACAGTCCGCCCATATAGATGTGCTTGTTGCTCATCATCCAGAATTGGCCGTACACAGGAACGATGACTGTATTCAGTCCGAAAACCAATAGGGTAAGCAGCAGGATTTTTTTCATATGCTTAAATAGTGAAAAACGGTTATGTCAACGGCGGGTAGTGATGCAAATGTTCTTGGTTGCGACAGGCTGGCCGTCCACATGGATGGTGCACATATATAAGCCTGCGCCCAGGTCGGATGCCTTCATTTCATGGATGCCTGACGTTTCTGTACAGTCCAAGGTGATTTTCTTCAGTACTACATTGTCCATGGTGTGAATTAGCATGTAGGCTCGTTGTACTGCGAGAGGGAGGGAATACCGGATTAGCAGATTACCTGATTCCGGAACGGCGGGAATGGACAAATCTGCCACGCTGGAAAGCGCCTGCTTGGACGTTCCCTGCAACCTTATCTCTGATGCCTGCGCCTGCTGCCGTGCCATTTGGCTGTGCATGGCCTGCACGGACCCTGAGAGCACGGGCAGCAAGGCATCGTAGTCCACGGTCTTCATCCCAGTGGAGTCGCTGCTCACGGCAAAAGGAAGCACCTGTTCCGTTTCCTGGGCCAGAAAGCCATATTGCGTTGTGGAGGCATTCTCTGTATCAGTGGCCATTTCTTTCTTCCATCGGTATGATACGGGCCGCAGCTGTGCAGTTATGTCGGCGGAACGCCTGAATGGAGTCATGGCCGTTCCCGACCCCGAAGAAGGTACTCCTGTATAGCGTGCAGTACAGTATAGGTCATTGTGGAGGGCCGTTTGTGTATTGTATAGGACTACCTTGTTGCCTGTACCCGACAGGTACATGTTCTCACCCGTGAACTCCATCTGGAAGAAATTGCTGATTCGCTGCCAGTATATTCCGGTGTACGTCTCGATATAGGTCCTTTGATACGTATCATTTACGGGTTCGATAGTGTCGCCCTTTACATCTCCCCATAATACGTCATCATAGTCGTTCACTCCTATCTGGGCCGCCCCCGCAATGGGCATGGCCGCCAACGATGATGCCAACAAAAGAATTTTTACTGCTTTCATATCCACATTTGTTAATGATTTGTGATTATCTCCATGTTCCCTTAATTGCTGTATGAACGTTCGTTACTGTCTGAATTTAGAAATATGTTGTCGCGACAAATTTAGGAAAAAGAATTTATATTTCCAAATTATTTTGTGTGTTTTTTTTACAAAACTAAAATTTGTGGAATAATTTCGTATGATTCAGGAAGTTGATGCTATTTAGATGTAATGGAATATTCCCTTGAGCGAGAAAAAGTGGCCCGCTGGGCCGAAAGAGTGTGGCGGCGAGCCACCGCGGGCATTATGCTGTGCCCATGGCACAGGCAACAAGTAACACACTCCTCAGTCGCTGCGCGACAGCTCCGACTACGTCGGCAAGATGTCAGATTTTCCCCGGAGGGGACCCCGCTTAGGGGAGCAATTTTTCCTCTAACTTAGAGGGGAAATTTAGTTGCTCAAAAAAACTCGGGGAGTTTTTTAAAATTACTCGGACTAATTTTAAAATTAGAGGGAGTAATTTTAAACTTACTCTGAGTAATGTCATACGTTAGTCTGGGTAGGGTGGTGGACACGTGGGCTGTGGTGGTCCGATGGTGCGCGGTGGATGGGGCGTGTGGGGGATGCCTGCCAAGAAAAAGCGGGCGGCGATTCTGTTGCTGTGGGGGAAAATGTGTATCTTTGTGGCGAAAACAATAATGGAGGTAGGATTATGTCACTTATTTACCACGAAGAGGACAAGTTGTATGACGTGATTCAGGACAACAGCCGTGTGCTGCAAATCATGAGCCGCCTGGGGATGCCCTTGGGCTTTGGCGAAAAGAGCGTGCGGCAGGTGTGTGAGGACAGTGGGGTGGATACGGTCACTTTTCTGGCCCTGGCCAACTACATGAAGCTAGGCAAGGAGGTGGTCTATTACTTCATAGACAAGATTTCGGTGGCCTCCTTCATGGATTACCTGATAAGATGCCACCACTATTTCCATTTTTTCCTGCTTCCGTACATCAGAAGGCTGTTGGTGGAAGCCATCAACTATTCCGAGGCCAATAAGGTGGCGTTCCTCATCATTAAGTCGTATGACGAATACGCCGAGGCGGTGAAGCGGCACACCGATTTGGAGAATACCAAGATTTTTCCCAACGTGAAACTCATGGTCAGCGGCCATCCTGTGCAGGGATTCCATATCTCCAACTTTATTCGCAGCCACGAAGGCATGGACAAGAAGCTGACGGAGTTGCGCAACATTGTCATCAAGTACTACAACGCGCCGACTTCGGCCCATCAGGAGCACCTGTATGCCGTGCTGATCCAGATATTCAACCTGGAGGCCGACATGCGTGCCCATTGTGAACTGGAGGACAGCCTGTTCGTACCTGCTGTGCAGCTGATAGAGGAGCAACTGCCTGAAAACGGAAACAAGATGCCCGTCGAGGTGAAGGAGGAAATGCGCGAGTCGCTTTCAGAGCGTGAGAAGGATTTGGTGCGGTGCGTGGCTCAGGGGATGAGCAACAAGGAGATTGCCGCCAAACTGTTCATCACGGTCAACACGGTGATTACCCATCGCAAGAACATTACGCGCAAGCTGAACATTCACTCGCCTGCCGGACTGACCATCTATGCCATTGTCAACGGGCTGGTCAGCCTGGATGAAGTGAAGAACGCGATATGACTCGCTGCGGGCATGGCGTCGGCCGGTTTGTGTGGGGGTGGCGTGCCAGTGACGGTGAAAATAAGGACAAGAATCGTTTATGTTATTAGAAATACAAAGCAAGTTGATGAAATTTTTTTATCTGATGTTGGCGGCAGCCGTGTTCTGCCCCATGAAAAACAAGGCTGCCAAGCAGCAACGCGGTGCAAAGATAAGCATAGGGACCATCGTGTACAAATGGAAGGAAGTGGAAGACCAGTTCAGGCAGTTGCATGAGGCGCAGTTTACCTCCTGCCAGCTCCATTACAACGGCGGCATGGATGCCGACTACGCCAAACGGGTGAAGAAGGCTGCCAAGAAATACCATATAGCCATTACCACGGTGGTGGGCGTGCCAGGAACGGGCAACAAGTGGAACTTTACGCAAGGTCCGTCCACGATAGGGCTTGTTCCTCGCGAGGGCCGCGAGCAGAAGATTGAGACCTACCACAGGATGATAGACTTCTGCCAGCAGGCCGGCGTGCCGGCCATGCATTCCCACTTCGGCTTCATACCCGAAGACTGTTCCTCGGATCAGTACCAAGAGTTCATTGCCGTCATGAAGCCCCTGGCCCAGTATGCCAAGGAACGTGGCGTCATGATCTACTTTGAAACGGGTCAGGAAACGCCCATTACGCTGATAAGGGCCATCAAGGACATTGGTGCAGACAATTGCTTTATCAACTGCGACACGGGCAACTTGCTGTTGTACGGCAAGGCGAACCCCACGGACGCGATACGTCAGTTCGGACCGCTGGTCAGGGACATCCATGCCAAGGACGGAACGTACCCCAGCCGCGAAGACCCTTATCACCTGGGCAAGGAGAAGCCCATACCGCAGGGTGACGTGGATTTTCCCACCATTGTCAGGCTGCTGAAGGAGCAGGGATATGAGGGCTCGCTGACGATTGAGTGCGAACTGAACAGCAAGAATCAGGACTATCTGGTGAAGGCGCGCCAATACCTGCAGGATTTGCTGGACAAAGAGTAGGTACATAACCCCCAACCCCAGGATGGCTGTTCCCATGAGCGATATCCAACTTTTCCAGGCCGACACCGCGTCGGCATTGTCCCTGCCCTATGCCGATGAGGGGGTGAGGGCCGGTTTTCCGTCGCCCGCCCAGGACTTCATGGCCGAGAGCATTGACCTGAACCGCGACCTGATACGCCACACGGAGAGTACCTTCTATGCCCGTGTGGCAGGCAATTCATTGGAAGACGCCGGGGTGCAGGAGGGAGACATCCTGGTGGTCGACAAGTCGCTGGACGTGCGCGACGGCGACATGGCGGTGTGCTGCGTGGAGGGAGAGTTTACGCTGAAGTTCATTGAGATGCATCCCGACCACTGGCTGCTGCGCCCGGCCAACCCTGAATACCAGCCCTTGCGCATCGACCCTGACGATGATTTTGCGGTGTGGGGCGTCGTAACCTACATTATTCATGCCGTAAGGGGAAACCGATGATAGGTGTAGTGGACTGCAACAACTTCTATGTGAGTTGTGAGCGCGTGTTCCATCCGGAATACCACCTGCACCCCGTGGTTGTACTGTCCAACAACGACGGATGCGTCATATCGCGGAGCAATGAGGCCAAGCGCATGGGAATCAAGATGGGGCAGCCTTTCTTTCAGGTGAAGCACCTGATGGATGAGGGAAAGCTCATGGTGCGTTCTTCCAACTATACGCTCTATGGCGACATGTCGCGCAGGGTCATGTCGGTCATTCGCGGCATGGTGCCGCGCATGGAGGTCTATTCCATTGACGAGGCCTTTATAGACCTGCGGGGCATAGGGGAATGCCGCGCCCTGGGGCTGGAGATAGCCCGCAAGGTGAGGAAATGGACGGGCATACCCGTGAGCGTGGGCTTAGGACCGACGAAGACGGTGGCCAAGATGGCCAGCAAGTTTGCAAAGCAGTATGCCGGCTATCAGGGATGCTGTGCCATTGACACCGATGAGAAGCGGTGGAAGGCATTGCGCCTGTTTCCCGTGGGCGATGTGTGGGGCGTGGGCCGGCGCATCGTGAAGATGATGGATTACTACGGTGTCCATACTGCCTATGACCTGACGCAGCTGAGCCGACAGCGGGTGCAGCGCGAATATGGCATTGACGGGGTGAGGACCTGGCTGGAACTGCATGGCACGCCCTGCTATGATTTCGATGCGGCCGTGGCCAAGAAGAGCATTACGACCTCGCGCAGCTTCAAGAAAGAGATAGACTCGCTGCAGGAGTTGGAGGGATTGGTGGCCGACTTTGCCGCCCATTGTGCCCGCAAGCTGCGAATGCAGAAAGGCAATGCCGCGCGGTTGGAAGTGTTTGTGAGAACCAACCGTTTCCACACGGAGGAGAAGCAATATGCCGATTCGGCGCAGGTTACCTTTGCCGTTCCCACCAGTGATGCCCGCGAATTGATAAAGGGGGCTCTCCAGGGGCTGCGTTCCATCTACCGTGCCGGCGTGGGCTACAAGCAAGCGGGCGTAACGGTGGCCCAGATACAGGAAGGTGGGGTGCAGATGCAGATGTTTGACCAAGTGGACAGGATGAAACAGCAAAAACTGTTGCAAGCTATCGACGGCATTCATCAGTATCACGGTTCGCAAATGCTCAGTATAGCCACCCAGCAGGACAGCAGCAACGCCGCGAACCGACAGTACACAACGCCCTGCTACACGACGAATCCCCATACGCTGGTGAAAGTGCGCTGACCTACGTTGCTTACGGGGAACGGCATGAGCGGTGTGCCATTGTTGGGAATGGCAGTCGTAATATTTTGATTGCAAAATGAATGGAAATCAAATTTTTTCCCTAATTTTGCCCAATCATTACAAGTAACCTCATTTTTTTGAAATCGTAAAACAGAGATAGATATGATGATTCGTTTCAGCAAGTGCATACTATTGTTGACTGTATCGTTGTGCTCGGTCGTAACGACATGGGGACGGCAGCGCACGGATACGGAAGTGTTGGACTTGGCACGTGCCGAATGGCAACAACGGCAGGCGGCCAAGAGCAAGAGCCTTTCGCCGCAGGCGATGGGCCAGGTGCAGGTGATACCTTCTTCGGCCCTGTTGAAGAAAGGAACTGTCCAGGCGGGCCGCGAAGCGTTCTATGTATGTTCGCTGGAGGAGAAAAGCGGCAGCGACGGCCAGGGCTATGTGCTCATTTCGGCCGATGACAGGATGCCGGCCGTGCTGGGTTATGCCGATGAGGGGGCATTTGACCCCAACGACATGCCCGAAGGGCTGGCAGACCTCATGAATGACTATGCCGAGGCCTTGGCAAGGATAGAAGCAGGGGCGGTGACGGCGCAAAAACTGTTTAACATGCAGGTCAGTGCGTCCACCAAGGCATCGGTGCTCAATCCCTTGCTGGGAAGTATCAAGTATAACCAGGGGTCTCCCTACAATCTGCTCTGTCCGCAGCGCAGTACGGGCACGGCAAGGTGCGCCACGGGATGTGTGGCCACGGCCATGGCGCAATTGATGCGGTACTACAAGTATCCCACGGGATTCGGCACGGGCAGCGTGAGCTATACCTCCACGAAGGAGACACCCAATACCGACATTGCTTATAGCTTTGACACCATACAGTTTGACTGGGCAAACATGACCGAGACCTACAACAGTTCCTCTACCGATGTGCAGAGAAATGCCGTGGCCACGTTGATGGCAGCATGCGGTGCGTCGGTCAAGATGCAGTATGGCAGCTCCAGTTCAGCCTCCACTTCCAGCATTCCCACGTCGGCCAGCACCTATTTCGGCTATGATCCCGACGGATGCTATGTTGGCAGGAAATTCTTCTCCACCAAGACATGGCATGAGACGATACAGGAAGAATTGCTGGCCAGCAGGCCGGTCATCATACGCGGTACGGGCGACGGCGGAGGCGGTCATGCCTTTATCATTGACGGATTCTACTACACCAACGCCGGCCTGGCCTACTATCACGTGAATTGGGGATGGGGAGGCTCGAGCAACGGCAATTTCCTGCTGACATTGCTGAAACCGTCGGAAGCTGGAACGGGAGGAAGTGCCACCAACTATTCGCATGACAACGGTATCGTGACCAAACTGACCCCTGACGACGGCATTGCGTCACCCTCATTCGGCATAGCCAACATTACGGGCGACAAGGAATGGGCCTTGGCAGGACAGACGTTGAGCATTACCATCGACACATTGCAGAAAGTGGGCGGTGCGCCCTATGCAGGAACGATGTACCTCTATATCGTGGACGAGAACGGCAATGAAAGAGAGATTACCTCGGTCGTGACGACATCGGCATGGAAGTCGAACACCTATTACAAGCAATATGTGAAAAGCTACACGATTCCTACCACGCTGCCGGCAGGTATGTACACATTTACCGTGCATCCCAGGCGGACGGTGACGCCCAATTTCTCGGTATACAACGGAAGTGAGTACCAGTTGGAGGTGATGGATGAAGATCCGGCCAACAGCATGAACGGATTGCTACGCTACAATTTCAAGGAAGACCTGCAAGCCGAGGTAAGGGCCTATTCCGTGGTGACAAGCAAGACGGCAGAACGCTACGTGGGCGACATTGTCATTCCCGACAGCGTGACATGGCAGGGACAACGCTATGCAGTGACCGGAATACACGACAGTGCTTTCTATGGATGCACGGCATTGACCTCCATTGTGCTGAATGAGGGCATCCGCGAGGTCCATCCCAACGCATTCAAGGGGTGCACGGGCCTGAAGAGCGTGACATTCTCCAAATCGCTGCAGAAAATCGGCAACTATGCTTTCCAGGACTGCACATTGCTCACCAAAGTGGAAATGCCCGACAGCGTAAGTACGCTGGGTGGCTATGCATTTGCGGGATGTACGGCGCTGGAGACGATTGTGTGGCCCGAAATGCTGACCGCGGTGGGTGTTCAGGCGTTCAGCGGCTGCACGGGGCTGAAGGAACTCAGCTTCCCGAAGAGCATGACCAAGATACAGAACATGGCATTCGCCAACTGTACGGGATTGCTCACCCTTACGATTCCCGCAAACGTGACAGATATCAATACCCGTGCTTTCCAGGGCTGCAGCAGTTTGCAGAAGATAAACATGGAGGGGAATACACCGTCCTCCATCGGTGCAAAGGTATTTGATGCCACGAACGATTGCCCCATCTACGTGCCTGAGGGAACAGCTGCGCAGTACAAGGAGGCCAAGAACTGGACTGCCTATGCCGACCGCATCGTGGGAGTGACGGGCATCAAGGAAATCCGCATGATGGGCAGGTCTGCTTCGTCGGTTATCCGCGACATGCAGGGCAGGGTGGTTGCCCCAAGTCAGTTGCGCCGAGGAGAAATATACATCATAGATTCCCGCAAGGTACTTTGGCCGTAGAAAAAGATTGACATTAAGAGAGATATTTTTTGAGAAAGGCAATTGCACGAATGAGTGCGGTTGCCTTTTCTTCATGCCCCGGCGCAGAGTGTCTGAATAGGGAAAAAGTCGGTGGGGCAGGGGTCAAAGAAAAATGGAATCGGGATAGACAATGTCTTCCAGGAAAAGGCCGTGGGCCGGAACGCTGTCGCCGGCTGCCGTGCGGGTGTTCTGCAGAATGATGCGCTCAAAGTCCTGTGGCGTAATGTCTCCCTTGCCCACTTGCAGGAGTGTGCCCACGATGGAACGCACCATGCTCCTTAGGAAACGGTCGGCGCGTATTTCAAAGTACCACATGCCCTCCGATGCCTGCCTCCATTGGGCCTGCGTAATGTGGCAAATGTTGGTTTTGTTGTCGGAATGGGCTTTGCAAAAGCTGCCGTATTCCGTGTGATGCAACAAAATGCCGGCGGCCTCGTTCATGCGGTCAAAGTCCAGTGGGATAAAGAAACGGCAGGCAAAGCGCGGCAGGAAGGCATCCTTTTGCAGTGCCAGGTAGTAGCGGTACATGCGCGACAGGGGGCTGAAGCGCGCATGTGCCGTGGGTTGGACGGGACGGATGCGGCTGACGGCGATGTCGTTGGGCAGGAGACAGTTCATCTTGAAGGCAAGATGGCGCACGTCCAACGTTGTTTCGCTGTCAAAGTGGGCCACCATCATCCGCGCATGCACCCCAGTGTCGGTGCGTCCCGCCCCAACGATGCCGACAGGCCGTTGCAGGAGCAGTGACAGGGCTTCCTGCATGCGCTGCTGCACGGTGACGGCGTTGGGCTGTGCCTGCCAGCCGTGATATTCCGTGCCGTCGTAGGAAAAATAGATGAAATAGCGGTGCTGTTCCCTGTCTGTCATTTCCATGGGTGGTCTATCTGGCCGTAATGTGGTAGCATCCCTGCTTTTTCTCATACTTGACGTAGCACAATCCCTGTGCTTTCATGTCGCGCAGCACCTCACTGAGCACCCACTTCAGCGTATCGTCGCGGACGGGCCGCACCGGTGGCAGGTCGGGGTCTTGCAAGGGGGCGTACTTCGAATAACTGATGTCAAAAGTCGTCCCGTAGCAGTGGCAGCTGTTGGTAGTGGCGTTGAAGTTGTGGTTTTGCAGGCGCGCCACGTCGTCCCGTGTCCTCGTCAGCGAGGTAACGTAGAGCAGGCTGGGCGGAATGCCCTTGACCATCAGCGAATCGATGAATGAGCGGGCAATGCCGTTGAGCAGCCTGTGCGCCCGTGGTACGAGGTAGGGGATGGAATTGTCCAACCTTTTTAATAAGTAGAAAGGACTGCTTCCAGCGTAGACCAGCCGCCCGTCGGCCATGTGGGCTGCCTCGGAACGGTTTTGCACGGGCGGCATCCCCAGTTTGGATGCCGTGGCCAGCTGTACGTCGTTGAGGTCGTTGAATGTGCGCTCAAAGCTGCTGACGCTCAGTATGCGGTGCTTTTTCCCCGTGGGGCGTTGCGAAAGGTCCTGCGGCAGCCTGCGTGCACTCAGCAGGATGGAATCGGCGCGCCGTGCCGCTGCATCGACCGAGTCGGTGGGTGTGGGTTGCGACGCTTGGGCAACCAGGCGGTTCAGGGGCTGCGACCATTCGGGAAAGATGAGGTGCAATATGAAGAGCACCAGCACAATCGCCATGAACGTGCGTACAAAATGTTTCCGTCCGAACTTCAGTTGCAATTTCATCCCTGTCAAAATAGTGTCACTTCCGACCGCAAAGGTACGCAAAAAAGTTGTTTTCGCCTGCAAAAGCCGCGTGTTTTGCTCAGAAGTAGTAATTTTGCAGCCAAGTAGAATGCTTCCCATGCTTGAAAAGCATATAATTCTGAATGATATAGTCCCGCAGATGTTCTACGGGCCGCAAAATGCCAACCTGCGCATGCTGAAATCGCTCTTCCCCAAGTTGCGGTTGGTGGCGCGCGACAACGTCATCAAGGTCGTGGGCGAAGATTCCGACCTGGCCGATTTCGAGGCCAAGGTCCAGCGTCTTGTCGCCCATTGCGCCACTTTCAACCGGCTGAGCGCCGAGGACATCGTGGAAATCCTCAAGGGCGAGCGCACCGAAGGCGAATGCGGCCAGGACGGCACGTTGCTGTACAGCACGACGGGCCGTCCCGTGCGTCCGCGCAATGCCAACCAGGAACGCCTGGTGCACTCATTCGAGGCCAACGACCTCATTTTTGCCACCGGACCGGCGGGAACGGGCAAGACCTACCTAAGCATAGCGCTGGCCGTGAGGGCATTCAAAAAGAAGCAGGTAAGGCGCATCATCCTGTCCCGTCCGGCGGTCGAGGCAGGCGAGAAGCTGGGTTTCCTGCCGGGTGACATGCGCGACAAAATCGATCCGTACCTTCAGCCGCTCTACGACGCGCTCGAGGAAATGCTGCCGCACCAACGGTTGCAGGAACTGATGGACCAGAACGTCATTCAGATAGCCCCCCTTGCCTTTATGCGCGGCCGTACGCTCAACGATGCCGTCGTCATCCTTGACGAAGCGCAGAACACCACGCGCAGCCAGCTCAAGATGTTCCTTACGCGCATGGGCAGCAATACCAAGATGATAGTCACGGGCGATACCACCCAGATAGACCTCCCCACGGCCCAGCGGTCAGGGCTGGTCGAGGCCCTGCGCATCCTGCGGCCGCTCCGCGATGTGGCCATCGTCGAGTTTACGCGGCGCGACATTGTGCGCCACAAGCTGGTAACCCACATCGTCGAGGCCTACGAGCGTGAGGACAGGGAGGCAGCCGCGGCCGCCCCGAGCGAATGACCCCGCCGCAGGCCGGTGTGCGCAGCGCGGCCGCCAGAAGAAATCATACAACACCCAATACAATACATACCTATGAGCAAAGCATTAGTACAGACTGAATACAATTTCAGGAATCAGAAAAGCGTGTATCACGGCAAGGTGCGCGATGTCTACAACATTGACAACCGCCAGCTGGTCATGGTGGCCACCGACCGCATCTCGGCCTTCGACGTCATCCTGCCCGAGGGAATCCCCTACAAGGGCCAGGTGCTCAACCAGATTGCGGCCAAGTTCCTCGATGCCACGACCGACATATGCCCCAACTGGAAGTTGGCCGTTCCCGACCCCATGGTGACGGCTGGCATCATGTGCCAGGGATTTCCCCTTGAGATGATTGTGCGCGGCTACCTGTGCGGCAGCGCATGGCGCGCCTACAATGCCGGCCAGCGCGAGATATGCGGCATTGCCCTGCCCGACGGAATGCGCGAGAATGAGAAGTTTCCCGTTCCCCTCATCACTCCCACGACCAAGGCTGAGTACGGCGAGCACGATGCCGACATCTCCAAGGCCGAGATACTGGAGCGCGGACTGGCCACTCCCGAGGAATATGCCCTGCTGGAGCAATACAGCCTGGCGCTCTTCAGGCGCGGCACCGAGATAGCCGCACGGCGCGGCCTCATCCTGGTGGACACCAAGTATGAGTTCGGCAAGGCCGACGGCCGCATTGTCCTGATGGACGAAATCCACACGCCCGACTCGAGCCGCTACTTCTACAGCGAGGGCTACGAGGAGAAGTTCCGCGCCGGTGAGCCCCAGCGTCAGCTGAGCAAGGAATTTGTGCGCGAGTGGCTCATGCAGAACGGATTTCAGGGCAAGGAGGGGCAGCAAGTGCCCGAAATGACGCCCGCCATCGTCGAGAGCATCAGCAACCGCTACATTGAGTTGTACGAGCACCTCACGGGCGAGGCTTTTGTCAAGGGCGACACCGACGGCCTCCTGAAGCGCATAGAAGACAACGTCAACCAATATTTGGCAGAATAGGCCGGCGCACCTGCGCGCAGGCTTACGGGCCAGGTTCTCCGCAATGGAGGGCCTGGCCCGTTGGCTTTACTTGGAGGGATGCGGCCATGGGGGGAATGCCGCTTGGGCGGCGCATGGGTAGAGAAAAGCGGGCATGGGTCTGCCTGCCGTGATGAGTTGTGGGATGGGGCGGCCGCCTGCTCTTGCGGTGCTGTCGCCGCGCCGTGGGGCAGTGGCTGGCGTTTTTGCGCCTTTTACGTGGAGTCCCTACGCCTTGTCCTGTTTTTCTTGGGCCGCGTTGGCCCACCTTTTGCGCCCTGCGCTCCGGCTGGGATGGGTGGCCTGTCTGTTTCAGGGCATGTGCGCATGTCCCCGTCCGTGTGCATGGGGACGGACGGCGGTCACTCGCCCTTCCTGCCCTCGTCGACCAGGCTGTACAGGTAGAGCATGATGGCGGTTGTGCTGACCAGGAAGCCCGTGATGAGGACGACCGCACGCTGCACCGTCCAGCTGTTGACCATGAGGGCGTAGGTGCCGCCGATGAAGGCCGACAGGATGACCGAAACGGCCGTGGCCTGCAACCAGGGGAAGTACCACAGGCGGGTGCGGCCGAAGACGGGATGCTTCAGCATGCGCGAAAGGACGATGAGCAGCAGGGCCAGCACCAAGGCCCAGCAGGCGTATTGGAACAGCAGGCGCAGGAAGATGTAGGCCGTGAAGGTGGTTTGCTGAAGGGCGTAGAACCATGTGCCGAACAGGGCCAGGACCAGGCTGAAGCGCAGGTCGCCCTTGCTGATGATGTCTTGGATTTTCATAATGGGAGGTGTTGTGTGTTAATTGCCTGCAAAGGTAGGCAAAAAAGCGCAGACGGCGGTCCTGGCGGCGGCGAAATGTGGCCGTGGCGGCAGTTCGTGGCACTGTGGGGCGCACGGCCGCGGGCATGGGTGCAAAAAAAGGGGCAATTGCTTTGCGCTGCCCTTGGTTTTCACTATCTTTGCATGTTGAACGGCCGTTGGCGCGCGGTGCGACCCGACAGGCTGGGCATGCAGAACGACAATAACTAAATAGAGATATCATCATGAAGAAAATGTTTTTTGCCGCAGCACTCGTGCTGGTGACGGCAGCTGGCCTGAGGGCGCAGCAGATGGTGCAGACCCCGCTGGGACTCCTGCCCACCAAGGTGTATTATGAAACGGGCAAGCATCACGTGCAGGGTGTGGCCGTTGACGTGAAGAACAAGTGTGTGTACTTTTCCTTTACGACAAGCCTCATCAAGACTGACTATCAGGGCAACCTGCTGGGCAGCGTGACGGGCCTGTCGTGCCACTTGGGGTGCATCGACCTCGACCCCGAGACGGGCAAGATATATGGTTCGATGGAATATAAGGACGACGTGATAGGCCAGGGCATATCGGGCGCCAGCGCCAAGCAGCGCGAGAATACTTTCTACATCGGCATCTTTGACACGGACAAGATAACGCGCCCCAATATCGACGCTGCCACCGGCGGTGTGTTCAAGGCGGCCTATCTGGGCGAGGTGGTCAGGATGTATGAAGAGAAGGTCGTGCAGGGGGGCAAGACCCTGGAGCACCGCTACGGGTGCAGCGGCATCGACGGCGTGGCCATCGGGCCGCAGTTCGGCCAGACGGGCGGCAGGAAGGTGCTCAACGTGGCCTTTGGCATCTATGGCGACAACACCCGCACGGACAACGACTACCAAGTCATCCTGCAGTTTGACCCCGTCAAGCTGGAGAAGACGTCGCAGCCGCTCGACAAGGGTTTCCACCACGTGGGCCCCAAGAAAGCACAGAAGCGCTACTTTGCCTATACGGGCAACACGACCTGGGGCGTGCAGAACCTGGAGTATGATGCCTACAAGGGCTACTGGTTCATGGCGGCCTATAACGGAAAGAAGCCCCAGTTCCCCAACTACTCGCTGTTTGCCATTGACGGAGGCAAGAAGGCGCTGAAGGAGCAGCTTAAGGGCTTTGATCCGCGGGAGAAGGGGCTGGTTGTAAGCCTGGCCGAGGACGGCCTCAGCGATGCGGCCAGCGGCATAAGGGGCTGGAACTTCAAGTACGGCTCAACGGGCATGGAAAGCCTGGGGCAGGGCTACTACTATTTCTCGCAGAACGGCAAGACCAAGCAGAAGGTGCAGTATTGCAACCTGGTGCTGTACAAATGGACGGGCCGTGCCGACGAACCCTTTGAGGAAGTAAAGTAAGAGACCTATGAAGGCAATGAAACGCTGCATGCTGGTGTCGCTGGCCCTGTGGGCGGCGGTGCTGACGCAGGCACAGACCCAGATTCAGTGGCACGACCCGCTCGATGCCGACGTGCCCTATGTGAGCGGCCGCGCATGGAATGCTGAGATAGGCAAGAGCTATGCCCGTATGCCCGACCGCATGGAGAAGAACATACCCAAGGCCGTGTGGAGGCTCTCGCGACAGAGCGCAGGCCTGTCGGTGCTGTTCCGCACCACGGCTGAGGAAATCTCGGTGCGCTTCAAGGTGACCAATGTTGCGCCCTCCTACCGCAACATGGCCCCGCTGAACCACAGCGGCGTGGACCTCTACGCCATGGACGTGGACGGCGCGTGGCATTGGATAGGCAACCACATGAAATACAGCTACCCCAAGCAGAATGGCGACACGCTGACATTCTCATTCAAGGGTATCAAGCCCCGCGGCTTCGCCAAGCGCGGCTTGGAGTACAGGCTCATCCTGCCGATGTACAACACGGTGACGTGGCTCGAGGTGGGCGTGCCCGGAGACAGCAAGTTTCAGTTTTTCCGTGAGTCGCAGGAAAACCCCATCGTGGCCTATGGCACTTCCATCCTGCATGGTGCGTCGCCTTCGCGCCCGGGCTTGGCATGGACGCACATCGTGCAGCGCGAATTGGGCTACCCCGTCGTGAACCTGGGCTTCTCGGGCAGCGCATTGCTCGAGCCCGAACTGTTTGACGCCATGAGCGAGGTGGATGCCTGCTGCTACATCGTTGATGCCATCCCCAACAGCCACGGCATGGGCGAGAAGATTATGCAGCGCGTGCTGGACGGCGTGAAGAAGTTGCGCGCCAAGAGCCAAGCCCCCATCCTCTTGGTGGAAAGCTGCGGCTCGCCCGACACGGTGTTCACGCCGGCACACAACAGCAGCCAGGAGAATGGCAACCGATACCTGCGCAAAGCCTATGAAGCACTGCAATCAGCCGGAGAAAAGGAGATCTACTATCTTTCCAAGCAGGAGATAGGCTTTACCGAGGACGCCATGATAGAAGGAACGCACCCCAACGACATTGGCATGCGCCAGTACGCCGATGCCTACATAAAGAAACTGAAGATTGCCCTGCGCGAAACGCGAGACGGCATGGCCAACAAGTGCTTCACCGTCTGCAAGCAGCGCCGCGACGGCTGCTACGAATGGAGCGACCGCCACAATGAAATCATAGCGCTGAATCGCACCACCGACCCTGAAGTCTTGGTGATTGGCAACAGCATCACGCATTTCTGGGGGGGCGATCCCAAGAGCCGCAACGAGGGCGGCGACACTTGGCAGAAGCTCTTCGGCAAGCACCGCGCCGTTAACATGGGCATGGGCTGGGATCGCGTGGAGAACGTGCAGTGGAGGTTGCTCCACGGCGAGCTGGACGGCTGCCACCCCAAGCAGATATGCCTGCTCATCGGTGTGAACAACACGGGCAAGAACACTCCGCTTGAAATCATGACGGGCGTGTTGGACAACGTGAAGATCATCCGCAACCGCCAGCCGCAGGCACAGGTTCACGTGGTGTGCATATACCCTGCCCGCAACCGCGAAAAACTGGTGGCCGAGATTAACGATTTGCTGAAAAAGAACTTGGCCAACTGGCCGCAGGTGCAGGTGCACGACCTCACCGATGTGCTCACTCTCAAGGACGGCAGCGGCAAGATTGACCCCGAATGCTTCCTCAAGGACGGCCTGCACCCCAACGAGAAAGGCTACTCCAAGCTGGCCAAGGCCTACAAGAAATTCCTGTTCTGAGCAATGGCGAATGGGGGACGGTACTGCGGCTGCGGCAATAAAACCAGGTTTTCTGCGTTAAGAGTGTAAGACATGAAGCCCTTACTCCGATTTTTCCTGACCGCCCTTTTCCTGCTCCCTGCCCTGTGCGCAGTGGCGCAGGAGCGCAAGTTGCAGTACCGCCCCTATGCCGACCTGCGTCCGTTCCACTACGGATTTTTCTGCGGCGTGCACATGGAGAGCCTGCGCTTGGTGAACAACGGATACATCGACCCTGACACCGGCAGCCAATGGCTGGTCAGCAACGACCGCTACGACCCGGGGTTCACGGTGGGCATACTGGGCGAGTGGCGGCTGACGGAAAATCTTGCGCTGCGCCTGCTTCCCACGATGAACTTCGGCACGAAGCACCTTACCTTTGTGGATCAGGCCACGGGCCTGCGCGAACACCAAGACGTCAAGTCAACCTACGTTGCGCTTCCCGTCAACGTCAAGTTCACCCCACCGCGCATCAACAATTACCGCCCTTATCTCATGGCCGGCCTCAACCCCATGTACGACCTCACCATCAAGGACCAGGAAAACATCATGCTCAAGCCCTTCAACCTGTTCCTGGAATTTGGCTTCGGCTGCGACCGATACCTGCCTTTCTTCAAGTTTATTCCCGAACTCAAGTTCAGCCTTGGCCTCAACGACATACTCCAGACCGACCGCAAGGAACTGCGCGACAGGAGCAAGGAAGTGTTTACGCGCTCGGTCGGCAAGGGCACGACTAAGATGATAACGCTTACCTTCTACTTTGAATAAATGCAGCGTCCGCCCATCTTCCCCGCTGAGACGGTGGGCGCGGCCCGCCCCAGTATTGTGACACACACGTAAGATGAAAGAATTTGTAATCTCAGAGACAAAGTCGGAGACCGCCGTGCTGGTGGGCCTCATCACCCAGGAACAGACGGAGGAGAAGACCCGTGAGTACCTGGACGAACTGGAATTCCTGGCCGACACGGCCGGTGCGGTCACCGTGAAGCGGTTTACCCAGAAGGTCAACGGCCCAAGCCAGACTACCTACGTGGGCAAGGGCAAGCTGGAGGAGATACGGCAGTACATCAGGGCCGAGGAGGAGGCCGAAAGGGAGGTGGGCATGGTCATATTCGATGACGAACTGTCGGCCAAGCAGATACGCAACATTGAAAACGAACTGAAGGTCAAGATTCTCGACCGCACGTCGCTGATTCTCGACATCTTTGCCATGCGCGCCCAGACGGCGGCGGCCAAGACGCAGGTCGAGCTGGCGCAGTACCGCTACATGCTCCCGCGCCTGCAGCGGCTATG
>JAGAYF010000062.1 GCA_017940605.1 Bacteroidaceae bacterium | reverse complement strand
TGCGCACTTATCCCACCGTCAAGTGCGCACTTAACCCAGGGGTCAAAAGGCACTTACGGGAGACACAAGAGGCACTCACGGGTGGGTCAGGAGGCACTTGCGGGGTGGCGAGGACCGCATTTGCGGCGGGTCGGGACGGCACTACCCCCAAGGGGCGGGCGCAGGCGCGTCGGCCGCAAGGAGTGCTTCCTTGTGGGGGAAGGAATCGGAGGACAAAATAATACATTTAATATCAATTATTTAAAAGAAGATTTATGAAGAAGAAAATTACCTTTTTATTCCTGTCCTGCCTGCTGGCCCTGCTGCCGGCACGCACCCTGGCCGACGCGGTGGCCTACGCCCAGTATGACGAGGCCACAAAGACGCTCACGTTCCGCTACGGCGACTTCACGCCCGACGGCAAGACCTCGTGGGACGTGGGGGACACCCGTTTCAATTACAACACACTCGCTTGGAAGAACTACAGTACAAGCATTACCAAAGTAGTATTTGACACTTCATTCAGCGAAGCCCGTCCCACCAAGTGTAATTGGTGGTTCTATAACTGTGGCAACTTGACCACCATAGTGGGCATGGAGAACCTGAATACATCGGAAGTGACCAGCATGGCACTCATGTTCATGGGGTGCTCCAGCCTGACGAGCCTGGACGTGAGTCATTTCAATACGGAGAAGGTAACCAGTATGAATACCATGTTTGCTGGCTGCAGCAAGCTGACAAGCCTGGACGTAAGTAATTTCAATACGGAGAATGTGACCAACATGTCCCAAATGTTCAATGTCTGCTCCAGCCTGACGAGCCTGGATCTTAGTAATTTTAACACAGAGAAGGTGACCACCATGTCCAACATGTTCTATGCGTGTACGAGCCTAGCCAGCCTGAATCTTAGCAGTTTCAATACGGAGAAAGTGACCAACATGTACTGCATGTTTCAAAGCTGCAGAGCATTGACGAGCTTGGACCTCAGCAGTTTCAACACGGGGAACGTGACTATCATGTCCCAAATGTTTAATGGCTGCTACGGCCTGACCACCATCTACTGCAACGGCACATGGACGGCGGATGAGTCTGATAACATGTTCAATAACTGCACAAGCCTCAAGGGGGCAGTCGCCTACGATGCATCGAAGGTCGATGCCAGTATGGCCAACCCCGAGACGGGGTACTTCACCAGGAAAATCCCCGACGGCATCCAGGCCGTCGGTGCAAATGAGGCAGGCAACGCCCCGTGGTACGACCTGAATGGACGCAGGCTGCAGGGCGCACCCACGCAGCAGGGCATCTACATCCGCGGCGGGCGCAAGGTGCGGGTAAGGTAGGCCGGTTGCCTATACCATATAATATAATAATGGATGGCACGGGGTGCAGCCAGGGGAATGGCTGCGCCCCGTGGCTTTTTAGGCAATAAAAAAGGATGAATCCTTTTTGTACTGCTCTCGATTTATCGTAACTTTGTAACCCGTAAAGTTGGAATGACCTCTTATTATGAGCATGAAGTGGATATTGATGGTGGCATGCTGCCTGCTGGCCTTGCCGATGAACGCAAGGTCGGGCAGTCAGGCCGAGGCCGAACAAGTGCTGGACAGGACATTGGCCCTGATGACCCACCCGGGAGGGACGCGGTTTAACTACAAGTTCCACCTGGGGAGACTGTTCAACAGGTACGGGACGTTCATATACAAGCAGGACAAGAGCCTGTCGTGGAACACGAAGGAAATGGTGTGGGCCGACGGCAAGACGGTGTGGGCGCTGGACAGGCGGAAGCGCATCGTGCGCATCATGAACCCCTCGCAGAGCCGCAAGGGACTGAAGGGGATGGACGAACAGATGGCCATGGCCCGCACGGACTATGACGTGACCATGCACGAGGAGGGCAACGAGTACGTGCTGACGCTCAAGGCCAAGACGAAGAAGGCCGACGCACGCGAGGCCCAGGTGTGGATAGAGAAGAAGAGCTACCACCCGTTGCGGGTCAAGCTGAAGATAAGCGTGTTCTGGGGCACGGTGGAGATAAGCGACTTCCGCACGGGCAACTACAAGGACTCGATGTTCAGCTTCCCCAAGGAGAAGTATGCCGACGTGAAGATGGTGGACAAGCGCAAGTAAAGGAATGATGAAATGGATAATAAACAGTAGGAATATGAAGAAATACAGGGTGTTGTGCTGGCTGTGGGCGGTGCTGCTGTGCTGGCCGGTGGCTGCGCAGGCCGCTCCGCTCAGGCTGCGCCTGATGACGTATAACGTGCGGCACGGATTGGGTCTGGACAACGTGATGGACCTGGAGCGCACGGCACGCGTCATTAGCAGTTGTCAGGCCGATGTGGTGGCGGTGCAGGAACTGGACAGCGTGTGCACGCGTTCGGGCAAGGTGTACCAATTGGGCGAGTTGGCGCGGCTCACGGGCATGCACGCCACCTTTGCTGGGGCTATCAGCTACCAGGGAGGCAAGTACGGTGTGGGTATACTGAGCAAGGAAGTGCCGTTGTCGCACAGGCAGATAGCCCTGCCGGGCAAGGAGAAGCGCACCCTGCTGGTGTGCGAGTTTGAAGATTATGTGTATGCCTGCACCCATCTGGCCCTGGAGGAGGAGAACAGGTTGGCCTCGCTGCCCCTCATATTGGAAGAGGTAAAACACTGGAACGACAAGCCTTTCCTGATGGCCGGCGACTGGAATGACCCGCCCACGACGGCGTTCATGCAGCAGTTGCAGCAGGATTTTGTGCTCCTGAACAACGGCGCGGAGTTTACCTTCCCTGCCAATGCCCCCACGCGTTGCATAGACTACATAGCGTCCTATGGTGAGGAACTGAAAGTGACGGAACGCAAGGTGGTGGACGAAAAAGTGGCCAGCGACCACCGACCATTGTATGTGGATGCCGAAATAGCGGAGGACGAAAGCCTGCTGCGCTACGATTTGGACACCGTCGGGATGACGGCTTCCGTGCGGGCTTACTCCAATGTGGCGAGCCGCAATGCCGCCCGCTACCAAGGCGAAATCACCATCCCTGGCGAGATAACTGTGGACGGACAAGTATACCGAGTGACGGGGATAGGCGAATCGGCGTTCTATAAATGTGACCAGTTGAAGGCGGTCCGTCTCCCTGCCCAGGTGCTGACGGTGGGCAAGTCGGCCTTTATGGACTGTGTGCAGTTGGAAAGTGTAGCGTTTGCCGAGGGGTTGGAGAGTATATCCAACTATGCGTTTGCCAACTGCCGAAGGCTGAAGGCCCTCGCCTTTCCCAGCAGCCTGACGACCATGGGCGGTTTCTCCTGCATGGGGTGTGACTCATTGATGAACCTGTGTCTGCCTCCCTGCCTGGAGGTCTTGGGTGTCTGTGCGTTCCAGGATTGTGGCCAGCTGCGGCGGGTGGTCCTGCCCTCCACGCTCAAGCGTGTGCGGCAACAAGTATTCTCTAATTGTGTGGGGCTGAAGACGGTGATAGTCCCCGATGGCGTGGAGCGCATAGACAAGAATGCATGTGCCAACTGCCCATTGGATTCCATTGTCATGGAAGCGTCCGTTCCGCCCGTGATAGCGGCAGGCGGTTGGGATAAAACCAACGACTGCCCCATATATGTCCCCTTCGCTGCGGTGCAAATGTACAAGGAAGCCTCCAACTGGGCTGCCTATGCCGACCGTATCGTGGGCTATCTACTTACGGCGATACGCGGAGTGGCGGCAGTGGACAAGCAGGCTGCCGGTATGACCTATGATGCCACAGGAAAGGCAGTGCCGCCTGGGCAGATGGCGAAAGGCCGCCTGTATATCCGCCATGGGCGCAAGTTCTATTATAAGTAATCACCTTATAGAAATATTTTCAATCATTCAATCAATATGGACCATTCGATTAAAAAAACTGGGACTAAGTTCCTGCTGTCCGCAGTACTGTCATTGCACGTGTTTCTTGCATGTACTGTATCGGTTGCGGCACAAACGACTGACAAGCTGCCGCGCCAGCTGCGCCTCATGACCTACAACCTGCACCACTGCGAGGGAACGGACGACGTATTGGACATTCCGCGCATTGCCTATACGATAGAGAGCCTGGCGGCCGACGTAGTGGCTGTGCAGGAACTGGATAGCATGACGCAACGCACCCACCGCGTGGACCAGTTGAGGGAATTGGGCCGCCAAAGCCTGCTGCACCCCACCTATGCCGGCGCTATCGACTACCAAGGCGGCCGATACGGAATCGGAATCCTCAGCAAGGAGCACCCACGCAGCGTGCGGCGCATCCCCCTGCCGGGAAAAGAGCCGCGCGTTTTGTTGGTGTGTGAATTCAAGGACTATGTCTTTGCCAATACCCACTTGGCACTGCAGGAAAGCAACCGATTGGCCTCGCTGCCCCTAATTCTGCAGGAGGCCCAGCGCACTGACAAACCCTTCTTCATTGCCGGCGACTGGAATGCCCAGCCCGAGAGCAAGTTCATGCAGGAAATGCAAAAGGACTTCCAGCTCCTGAACAACACGAAGGTATTTACCTATCCCGCTTCCCAACCCAAGGTACGCATTGACTACATTGCGGTCTACAAAGGCAGGAAGAAAGGCCTGCCCAACCGAGTCGGGCTTGACGGCAATGCTTTATCGCCCTACCGCCCCTATGTGAACGAGGCTGCTGTGGTGTTGCGCGAAAGTGTGTGGCCGGTGAAGACCTATTCCGACCACCGCCCCGTCACGGTTGACGTGGTCCTGCCCACGGCTGCCCACCGTCTGCTGGACGGAAAGCCCTATTTGCAGAATCCGTTGCCCACCGAGATGACCGTCATGTTCCAAACGCGCAGCGTGTGCCATTGCTGGGTGGAGTACGGGCCTGACAGGCAGCACCTGCAAAAGGCGCGGACACTGGTGGACGGCCAGGAAGTGTGCTATGACCTGGAAAACAAGATTGTGCTGGGCAACCTGCAACCCGGCAGGCAGTACGTGTACAGGGTGTGTGCCGTGGAACTGCTGAAGAAAGGCAGCTATGAAAACCATTTCGGCGATACGCTGCGCACGGAGTTCTACCGATTTTCCACCCCTGCCGACAAAGATTTCACGGCACTTATATTCAATGACCTGCACACGGTGCAAGCCAGCTACGAGGCACTCCTGAAAGCCACCGGCGGCCTGCGCCCCGATTTTGCCATCTTCAATGGCGACTGCCTGCCCGAACCCAAGGACCGTGCCCATGCCATCCACATGATACACCAGTTGTCCGACCCTCTCAATGGCTCTGAAATCCCCATCATCTTCATGCGCGGCAACCATGAAATACGCAACTTCTACTCAGCCGGCATGCACAGCCTCATTGGCTATCCGGGCGGCAAGACCTACGGCGCATTCAATTGGGGCGACACGCGTTTCGTCATGCTCGACTGCGGCGAGGACAAGGAGGATAGTACCTACGTCTATGCCGGCCTGAATGACTTCACGCAGTTGCGCATGGACCAGCTGGAATACCTGAAGACGGAACTGAAGAGCAAGGACTTCCGCTCTGCCAAGCACCGCGTACTGCTCACCCACATTCCCATCTTCGGCAGCGGCATGAAGTACAACCCCTGTGCCGACCTGTGGCGCGCGCTGCTGCAAAAGGCAAAATTCGACATCGCCTTCGGTGCGCACATCCATCAGTTCAAGTTCTTCCCCCACGGGGTGGACGGGTGTACCTATCCTGTGCAGATAGGCGGCGGCCCTAACATCAAGAAATGCACGGTGAGCATATTGAGCAAGAAAGGCGGCAAGCTGCATCTCAAGGTTCTCAATGCCGAGGGTGAAAGCCTGGCAGAACAGGATTTATAGGTCCAGTGGCTTCATGTTCTGGCAAATGACAGAATGTTGTGCTGGAAAGGCATTACCCTTATCCTAAAGATAGGTAACCGACAGATGAAAGTGGCAGTGAAGAAAAAAAGAAATAAAGTAGGTGCGCCCATGCTCCTTTTGTGCGGCCTAATGATGTTCTTCAGTAGTTCGTGCCATATGCGTCAGTCCCTCATTCCTTCGGCCGAAGCCCCCCGCCAGTTTGTGACCCCGGCAGATGCCTTTCCCTGACACCTGCTTTACTTTCCCTGTACGATGATTGACAAAAGAAAACTGACATAAGCAATGAAAAGACAACTCATTTCGGCCGCCATAGCCATGGCAGCCCTGGTGAACCTGAGTGCGCAGGACGAGACTCCCGTCTACTTCACCACCGACCAGATGCCCAACCTCATCAAGTGCCTGCCCGCCCCGCCCGACACGATGGGGGCTGACTTTACCCACGACATCATGCGCTACATGTGGGGCAAGAAGCAGCGCCTCGACCCCAAGCGTGCCGCCATAGCCGAGCGCGATGCCGTGTTTACCTACGAAGCCCTGTTTGCCGAGTTCAACGTGCCCTTTGGCCTTGTCATCTCCAAGGAGGGCACGCCCCAGATATGGAAACTCCTGGATACAAGCCTCAGGACGACCGACCAAATGCGCGTAGCCCCCAAGGCCTACTACATGCGCAAGCGTCCCTACGTGCGCTTCCAGGAACACTTGCTCACGACGTGGGAGGAAGATGAACTGCGCAACGAGGGCAGCTATCCGTCGGGCCACACCGTGCGCAGTTGGTGTACGGCACTGCTCCTGTCGGAGATTAACCCTGCTGCGGCCGATACGATTTTTGCCCGCGCATGGATGTACGGCGAAAGCCGCGTCATTGTGGGCGCACACTGGCAGAGCGATGTTGATGCCAGCCGCTTGGCGGCCAGCATAGGCTATGCCAGGTTGCAGGGAAGTCCGGCCTTTCGCAAGCAGATGGCCCGTGCACAGGCAGAATTTCGTAAGAAAACGGCCCAGAAACGAAAATGACCAAGGCCGAGGCCGGTGAAAGAAGTGGGCGCATGGAGCGCTACCCAGGCAGGCCAAGGTAACAGCCTATAAGGACAACTATCCGCTGCTTTCAATCAGGAAGCAGCGTTTTTTTATGCCATGGGAGTGGCTGCCATGTGCTCCATTCGCATGGATGAGATAAAGAGGGATGATGCGAAAGGGACGGAGGTCAGTGAAAATGCGTTGATGGTTTGACGCAGGGGCATTTCATCCCGTTTTTACGCCTTGCGTGAAATTTCTTGGGCCGCGTTTGCCCTGCTTTGACACCTTGTTTGCGCATGTTTTACGCCTTGTCGTTTTACCTTGTCCTGAAACTGGCACGCCCAGGGGGCGTGTGCTTTCTGCACAAGCCATGGGGGAGAGAGAAATGGGGGAGAAATGATGTGTGGTGGTGGGTGGCGGCGGCGACTGGCTGGTCAGGACTGCATCCGTTCAACGATGGTTTTCATCTTCTTGATTTTCTCGCCGGCACATTGTGCCAGGATTTGCTGGCAGCGCGTCCGCCTGACGGCCACATAGGTGTGCCGCTCGCGAATGTCAATGCGGCCTATTTCTTCGCCCTTGGCACCGCCCTGTTTGCACAGGAAGCCCAGTACGTCGGTGCGGCTGATTTTGTCGCGCTTGCCCTTGCCTATGTACAGCGTGGCCCATTGGGGCGGCCGCGGGGCGGGGTAGGGCGGAAGCAGGGGGTATTCCTCGAAACGGATGCCCTGGAATGAGGGGCTGTCCTCGTCGGGGCTCAGCAACATGAAGGAACGGCCCGCGTTGTCCCAGCGGCCGGTGCGTCCGCACCGGTGCACGTACTCCTCGCGCTTGGCAGGCAGGTGGTAGTGAACGACGTTCTGGAGTTGCGGAATGTCCAGGCCGCGCGCACTCAGGTCGGTGGAGACGAGTACCTGGGCCGCGCCGCTGGAAAAGATGTACAGGGCGCGTTCGCGGTCGTCCTGCTGCATGCCGCCGTGGAAGAGCGAGCAACTGAACCCCTGCTGCCTGAGGTAGTGGCCCGTGCGCTCCACGCTTTCGCGGAATCCCAGGAAGACAACGGCCTGCTGGTCCTCCAGCTTGCTGAGCAGGAGGCGCAGGGTGTCCAGCTTGTCCTTGCTTGGGCTGTGCACGATATAGTGGTGAATGGCGGGCGGAATGTCCTCCTGGGAATGGCCCAGGTAGTCTAGTTCTACCGGACGGTGGTGGCGGAATGCCATGAACGGGGGTATGTCGTGGGTGCGCGTTGCCGAAACGAGGATGCACCTTTGTACCTGCGAAAGGCGTTGTACAATGCGTTCCAATTCATCTTGGAACTTCATTTCCAACATCTTGTCGTATTCGTCAATGATGAGAAGGCGAATGGTGCGTGCATCAAGGTTCTCCTTGTCCAAATGGTCGTTGACGCGCCCGGGCGTGCCCACCACAATCTGGGGCGGGCTGGCATTCATCTGCCTGTGTTCGTCCATGGCGGGCCGTCCGCCGTGCAGGCAGCACGCGGCAAAGGGCGACTTCATGCGTTGGAGCACGGAGAAAGTTTGTTCGGCCAGCTCGCGGGTGGGCGAAAGCACCAGCGCCTGCGGCATGCCCACGGCGGGCTGTATCAATTGGAGCAAGGGGAGGAGGAAAGCCAGTG
Organism: Bacteroidaceae bacterium; assembly: GCA_017940605.1. Lineage (GTDB taxonomy): Bacteria > Bacteroidota > Bacteroidia > Bacteroidales > Bacteroidaceae > UBA6382. Next base: position 3,831 of record JAGAYF010000062.1, on the reverse strand, counting down.
TCTTGCCCGTTCCGGTGGGAGCGAGCAAAATGACGTTGTCATGGGTCTGAATGGCTTCGGCTGCCTGGGCCTGCATGGGGCTGAGCCTTTCGATATCCAGGCGGCGGAGCATTTCAGGAACGTTCATCGGAAAAAGGAGGTGGGAAGGCGAGATTTTGGGGTGGGTTGCCTGACGGGAATGTTCAGAACCTGTACTTCAATAAGGTGAGAATGGCATCCCATCCGTCGCGGGCGCGCAGCTTCTTGCCTTGTTCAAAGCTGCGTGGGTAGTAGTGGATGGGGATTTCCTGGATCTTGTACCCCAACCGCGAAACCTTGGCGGTGACTTCGGGGCAGAATTCAAACCGGTCGCACTCGAGAGGGATGCTTTTCAGGAGGCTCGTGAGGAACATCTTGTAGCAGGTGGCCTCATCCGTGATGTGCTGCCCGTACAGGATGTTGGCCACAAGTGCCAGTATGCGGTTGCCCAGGTAGAACGTGTGGGACGCGGCCCTTTTCTCGTGGGAAAGGAAGCGCGAGCCGTAGAGGACGCTCAGGTTCTCGTCCAGCATCTTCTGAAGCATGGGAACGAAGTCGTTGGGGTCGAGTTCCTCGTCGCCGTCCTGGATGACGGTGTAGTCGCCCGTGACGTATTGCAGCGCAGTGCGTATTCCTGCGCCCTTTCCGCGGTTTACCTCATGCTCAGCCAGGCGGATGTCGCACTTTTCATTGTCGGCAATGAACTCTTTCACGCGTTGTGCCGTCTCGTCTGAGGATGCGTCGTTGACTACGACGATTTCCATGAGAATTCCGTCGGGCAGGATGACATCACACACTTTCTGCAAAATGTTTTTGATGTGTTCCGCCTCGTTGTATACGGGCATGATGACGGAAAGTTTCTTGCTCATGGTTCTGTATTTGGCTTGAAAGTCCTGCAAAGGTACTATTTTTGTGCGAAACAGGCGTGTGCGGCTCTATTTTTCATGTAGAAAATCGCAATCGCGGAACGAATTCCACAGCGCGTCCTCGGGGAGGGGTGCTGTGACGTCTATCTCCTTGTGGGATACGGGGTGCTCGAACTGAATGCGCCATGCGTGCAGCGAAATGCCCCCGTCGGGATTGCTTCGGGCCGATCCGTACTTCAGGTCTCCCTTGATGGGACAGCCTATCTTGGCCAATTGGCAGCGAATCTGGTGATGGCGGCCCGTCAGCAGGCGGATGGCCAGCAGGAAGTAGTTGTCGGAGCGGCCTACGAGCTTGTATTTCAGCCGTGCCAGCTTGCTGCCGGGTTTTTCGTGGTCGTAAACATAGCTTCTGTTCAGTTTCTCGTTGCGGACAAGCCAGTTGACGAGTTCTCCCTCGGCCTGCGGCGGTTCGTTGCGCACGATGGCGAGGTATGTCTTGGCAATTTTCCCCTCTCGGAAGACTTGGTTCATGCGGGAAAGCCCCTTGCCCGTGCGGGCAAGGACGACGATGCCCGTTACGGGGCGGTCCAGCCGGTGGGGCGTGCCTAAGAAAACCTGGCCGGGCTTTGCGTATTTTTCTTTGATGTATGCCTTGACCGTTTCGCTCAATGGAATGTCGCCCGTGCGGTCTTCCTGCACGATTTCGCCTGCTGCCTTGCTGACAATGATGAGGTGGTTGTCCTCGTAGAGAACCTTCATGCGATTGCTGTTGTGAACGGAAAATTGAGAATGCTGTCCCGTGCACTGTCGGTGGGGCGGCATTCTCAATCTGTCCTGTGAAGTGGGCGCTTGGCCTACATATTCATTCCGCCGTCTATCTGAATGACCTGCCCGCTCACGTAACTGGACATGTCGGAGGCGAGGAAGAGGCAGACGTTGGCGATATCCTCGACCTGTCCGCCGCGGCGGAGTGGTATCTTGGACATCCAGCCCTTGCGGACCTCTTCCGGCAGCTGGGCTGTCATGACTGTTTCAATGAAGCCTGGCGCAACGGCGTTGGCGCGTACGCCTTTCGGGCCTAATTCCTGGGCAATGGACTTGGCCAGGCCTATCATGCCTGCCTTTGAGGCGGAATAGTTGCACTGGCCTGCGTTGCCGTGCACGCCGACGACGCTTGACATGTTGATGATGGAGCCGCCGCGCTGGCGCAACATGATGGGGGCAACGGCGTGGATGAAATTGAATGCCGACTTGAGGTTAACGTTCAGCACTTGGTCCCATTGTTGCTCGGTCATGCGGAGCATGAGGCCGTCTTTGGTGATGCCGGCGTTGTTGACCAGCACGTCGATGCTGCCGAAGTCTTCATGTATCTTCTTGACCACGGTTTCGGTCTCGGCAAAGTCGGCTGCGTTGCCTGCATAGGCGCGGCAGGTTACCCCGAGGGCCTCGATTTCCTTGCGGGTGGCCTCCAGGCCTGCGGCCATGTCGTCATTAAGCACCAGGTCGGTGAAAGCGATGTTTGCTCCCTCGCTTGCGAATTTCAATGCCACGGCTTTACCGATGCCGCGCGCAGCACCCGTGATGAGTGCCGTCTTACCTGTTAAAAGTCCCATAGTTATTCTGTTTTTTATGTTTTTAATAGAGTTGTATGTCCTAAATGTTGGGATTGACACCCAGGCAGCGCCTTACCATCTTGGTTACGATGGGCCGGCTCTCGTCTACGGTCATGCCCTCGCCCAGCCGTCCAAAGATGTAGGGCACTTCCAGGCCCTTCAGGCAGTAGTGTATGATGTCGGCGGTGAGGCTGACGTTTTCAATGCACAGCCGGCCCTTGTCGCGGCCCTCTCTCAGCACGCGCTGGAAGGTTTCGATTTCTTCCTGGTCAAAGCTTTTCCTGACGCGCTCCACCATCCATATGTTGCGAAAGAATTCTGCGCGCAGGTTGCCGTTGCGGACGACGGCTTCCTTGATCATGTTCAGATGGGTGTAGATGAGCATGATGATTTTCTGCTCCGAATCCATGTCGCGTGCCGCTACTTCGTCCATCTTCTCCGACACGCGGTCGATTTCGGTCTCTATGACGGCGTAGTAGATGTCTTCCTTATTTTTAAAATAGGTATAGAGTGTGCGCCGTCCTTTCTTGGACTCCCGCGCAATGTCATTCATGGTCGTGCCCTCCAGTCCTTGCTTGGCAAAGAGGTGGCGTGCCACGTCGACAAAGAGTCCTCTCGTTTTGGATGTTGACATATGGTTGTTGTATAACTTGTTTGCGTCTGGGTGTGCAGGATTTGTTTTTGCGCACACAGATATTTGTGTGCAAAATTAAACTTATTTTGCGAATACGCCAACTAAAAAGCCAGAAAACTTCCTTAAAAATCATGAAAAGTATCCCTAAAACATATTTTTTTCGGGTAAAATGACTGTGGTGTCGCGAAAAAAGCGTAATTTTGCACTCGAAATCACATCGCGGAGTGGAGCAGTTGGTAGCTCGCCAGGCTCATAACCTGGAGGTCGCATGTTCGAGTCCTGCCTCCGCAACTCAGGAAAATGAAGCAAAAGCAGTCGCATGCCGACATTCGCTTTTGCTTTTTTTCGTATCCATGCAAACCGTTTTCATCTCCTAACAGGGAAAATGCCCGTGGGGTCACGGCGTGGGCCACTATGCCTGTTCGTCATGTGTGTTTCTTGTAAATGCTTGTGATACAATATAAATGAACATGCATGTGCGTAAGGGGGAGACGGAAAGGCGTATGTCGGTATGAGTGTCCTGTCGTTGGAAAATTTTTTATTGCTGTCCGCTAAAACTTTTTTTGACGGAAATAAAATTAGGCTGAAACCTTTGCTTGGGTTTCAGCCTTTTTGGTTACTTTTGTTTTTACCACAAAACAAGTTAAACCATGAACAAAGGTACGCATTTTATCGGACAGCCGATGTATGGACAGCTGTT
>JAGAYF010000061.1 GCA_017940605.1 Bacteroidaceae bacterium | reverse complement strand
GCTTTTCGCAACGCAAGTCGTCAAAGAACTACTTGCTCTTGTGCCTGTTCTTTCTCAGTCTTTTTTTACGCTTGTGCGTAGACATCTTATGTCTTTTCTTCTTTTTACCACTTGGCATAATGGTCAGTTTTAGATAGAATTAGAAACGATTTATATACTGAATGATTTCTCTTGATTATTTCTTGTTGTCCTTAACGGCATTGGCAAAAGTCTTTGCAGGCTTGAATGCGGGAATGTTATGGGCAGGAATAATCATTGTTGTGTTCTTGGATATATTGCGGGCGGTCTTAGGTGCTCTTTTCTTCAAAATAAAGCTACCAAAACCCCTCAGGTATACATTATTACCATCAATCATTGCCTCTTTTACGCTGTCCATAAAACCTTCTACGGAAGCCAAAACTGTAATCTTGTCAATGCCAGTTTTCTTGGAAATCTCGTTAACAATATCTGCTTTTGTCATAATATAAAATATGTTTTAATAATTTATTGTCTCCATTTCGGGTTGCAAAATTACTATTTTTTAGCTTATTCCAAACAAAATCAAGCGAAAAAATAAATTAATTTTCAAAAAATATTTTAGTGAAACAAGATGTGGTTTGCTTGTGCAATTTTCAAATTCATACAAAAAAGGATGAAATTCATTTTAAAAACAAAAATACAGGGATAGCATACAATAAAAAGGCTAAAAATAAGTTTATAAAGAAGCAATACAACACAATTAGCATATAGAAAAATGATTTATAGAGACGTTTATCGTTCTTACATTGAAGGTTATAGTAAATCGACAAGACTGGATGCCATGAAGCCGTGGCAGCTTTTTGTCAAGCGCGCATGCGACATTCTTTTCTCTTGTTTGGGGCTGATACTGCTCTCTCCTATATTCCTTATTATATATATAGCATTATGGATACAAGGGGACGGAAATGTTATCTTCAAGCAAGAGCGCATTGGAATGGGCGGCAAGCCATTTACAATTTATAAATTCAGGACAATGAAAATGACAGCCGAAGCTGCAGGCCCTCAGCTGGCTGCCAAGGAGGATACGCGGTTGACTTCAGTGGGAAAATTCTTGCGTGAACACCATCTGGATGAGTTGCCACAGCTATTCAATGTCCTAAAAGGTGACATGTCCATGGTGGGGCCAAGACCGGAAAGAAAATATTTCATAGATAAGATCATGAAATACGACTCAAGATATCAATTTCTATATGAAATACGTCCCGGAGTGACTTCCGAAGCCACGCTCCACAATGGATACACCGACACAATGGAGAAAATGCTGAAACGTCTTGACCGCGATTTGTATTATTTAGAGAATCGTTCAATTGGAATGGACTTAAAAATTATTACTGAAACAGCCATGTCTATCTTCATTGGCAAAAAATTTTAATCAGACACAATGAACAGAAAATATTTTAGTTGCATTATTCTTTTTGCTCTGTTTCTTTGTCCTTTTTCAAGTGCAGTTGCTCAAAACAGCATGACAGATGAGCAAGTGTACAAGATGATGCTTAAAGAACAAAAAAGCGGAGCAACCCGTCAGGAAATCGTAACAAAATTGATGGAAAACGGTGTTTCCATAGAGCAAATCAGACGCATTGCAAAGAAACATAAAAATGATGCAAACCAAGATTTGCTGGATTCACGGGACATCACAGGAAGCAAAAAACGCACTCGGGTAAACAACGGCGACAAACGCGAAATGCAACATGGACAGAAGAAGCGCATATACGATACCCGAAAATTTGATAGCGAAGATTATGATGATTTGAGAAAAAGACAGATGAAAGAATATGACGACGAATTGCTCTATCTTTTCCCCGATTCACTTTCCATGTACGGTTATTGGGATGAGGACGAGGACAAGCCCAAGGTCTTTGGTCGTGATATTTTCAACAACAAGAATCTGACTTTTGAATCAAGCATGAACATTGCCACTCCCACTGATTACCATTTAGGCCCTGGCGATGATGTTTTTATTGACATATACGGTGCGTCCCAAAAACGCATAGAAGGAACAATTTCTCCCGAAGGAACCATCGACATTGACAACTATGGCCCAGTTTCCATCGGGGGATTGACCGTTTCGCAAGCCACTGCACGATTGAAATCCAATTTGGGAGCGCGATATGCAGGTTCAAATATCCGATTGACGGTGGGACAGACGAAGACCATAAGTATTCAGGTTATGGGAGCTGTAAAAGTACCAGGTACTTATACTGTTTCTGCTTTTGCTACTGTCTTTCACGCGCTGTACATGGCAGGAGGCACAAACGACATAGGAACATTGCGTGACATCAAGGTCTTCCGCAATGGCAAACAGATTTCATCGGTTGATATCTACGATTATTTGTTGAATGGCAAGCTTACTGGCAATGTCAAGCTTTCTGATAATGATATTATCATTGTCGGTCCGTATGATTGCCTTGTCAATATTGCCGGCAAGGTGAAGCGTCCCATGTTCTATGAAATGAAAAAGGGAGAGAGCGTTGAGACGCTGCTGAATTATGCAGGCGGATTCGCTGGCGATGCCTATAAAAACACCCTGCGCCTCATTCGCAAAAATGGCGACCGCTATTCCATTTTTACCATTGACGAATTTGAGCGTCCTAATTTCAAGGTGATGGACGGCGACTCCGTTTCTGTTGACTCCGTATTGGCAAAATTTGACAATATGGTCGTAATTAAGGGGGCTGTCATGCGTCCAGGCATGTATGAAATAGGCAAAGAAATCCATTCTGTGCGTGAACTTTTGGTTAAGGCCCAAGGACTTACCCCGAAAGCCTTTGGACAGCACGCCGTCATGCACCGCAAGAAAAAGGATGAGAGCTATACGACCATTGCATTGAACTTAGATGCGATTTTGAAGAACGAAGCTCCCGATGTAGCCCTTCAAAATGAAGATGTAATATATGTGATGAGTACGGAAGACCACCAAGAAGAACAAAAGATTACCATATACGGCGAAGTGATGTATCCAGGGGAATACACTTTTTCAGAAAATACGACAATAGAAGACTTCATCATCCAAGCCGGTGGCCTGACCGATGCTGCATCGTTGGCAAAAGTCGATGTATCACGCCGTATAAAAAACAAAGATGCGCTCAATTCATCAGACGTACTAGCAGAAACTTTTTCTTTCACCCTAAAGGACGGATTCGTCATATCCAAAGATTCCTCATTCTTCCTTCAACCATTCGACGAAGTCTATGTAAGGAAGAGTCCAGGCTACATCGTCCAAAAACACGTAACCATTAGTGGTGAAATCGCATTTCCTGGTGAATACACCATCACGAAAAACGATGAGCGCCTAAGTGACATTATCAAGAGGGCAGGCGGACTGACGCAAAACTCCTATGCAAAGGGTGCGCAACTGCAACGAGTGCTGACACCTGAGGAAAAAGTCAAGCAACGTTCGCTTTTGAAAATCATCAGCAGCAGTGACTCCATTGACATCAACAAAGTAGAGTTAGGAGATACCTACTCCGTTGGTATCCATTTGGACAAAGCCATTGAGAACGAGGGCAACGACACTTGGGACATCGTTCTTGAGGAAGGCGACCAAATCATAATCCCACAATACAGGAATACTGTGACAATCAATGGTGAGGTCATGTATCCTACGACACTTGCGTTCAAAAATGGCGCAAACCTGAAATATTACATCGACCATTCAGGCGGATTCTCCAGCAATGCCAAGAAGACCCAGATATTCGCCATCAACATGAATGGCACTATTAACAAAATTCGCAATTCCAAAGACATCCAGCCAGGCTGTGAAATCATCATCCCTTCCAAGAAAAAACAGAACCGAATGACGATGGGTGAAATGGTCAGCTTAGGTACAATGACGGCTTCCTTGGCTTCAATTATTGCAATTCTCTTGAAATAAACTATGGGTAATAAAGAAATTGATGAAGTTAAGATAAAAAATCAGATTGACTTCATAAAAATATATCATAGCTGCCTAAAACAAAAAAAGCTATACTCCATTGTTTGTGGCATAGCGTTCATTATGGCCACGGTTTACGTCTTCAGCATACCCCGCTACTATACAACTGAAGTCCGCCTTGCTCCCGAGGAATCATCCGGCTCATCAAGCGGTTCATTCGGTGCAATAGCCAGTTTTGTCAAGGGCAAATTGGGCAGTTCTGGCAGCGATGATGCCATTTATCCCGAGTTATACCCTGATTTGTTTTATTCCAATGAATTTGTGGTAAAACTTTTCAACATAAAAGTGTTTACGCAGAAAGACACGACAGCCATGAGATGGGCCGACTACTTGGTAACAAAGGAGCGCATGCCTTGGTGGCAAATGTTGCAAGGTGCGATCATGCGGCAAATCAAGCAAATTTTCAAGGGTAAACGTCAAAAGCAGGCATCCCGTGAAGACATCATCGATCCTTTCCGTCTCACATTTGACCAAACAGGTATTGCCGAAGCCATCAGGGCCAGCGTATATTGTGATGTGGACAAGAAGACATCGGTAATCAGTATAAAATCCAAGGCGCAGGACCCTGTCGTGTCGGCCCTTGTTGCCGACTCCGTCATGACGCACCTCAAGGAATTTATTTTTGAATACCGCACCAGCAAGGCCCGTGTCGATGTGGCCTACACAGAAAAGATCTTGGAAGAGGCACATCAAAAATACGAAGATTGCAAAAAGAAATACATCGACTATGCCGAGAGCCATAACGACCTGTATCAGCCGTCCTATACCACACAGATGGAAAATCTGGAGAACGAGATGCAACTGGCCTACGACGCATATTCACAAGTCAATCAGCAATTACAATTGGCTAAGGCCAAGGTGCAGGAAAGAACGCCCGTCTTTACCACTATTCAGTCGGCTACAGTACCTTTGTTCCCTGCCGGCCCCAAAAGGGTGAAGAATATTTTGCTCTTTGTCCTTGCTGCTTTTGCTGCAACAACCATCTACATCTACATGACGTACAATCAGCAGGAATCCGCTGCTGACGAAAAAACACCTAAATCCCCTGAAAAGGACCAATAGCCCTCTGTCGGCATGCACAATCTAAGGCAGAAATGATTTATTACATTACATTTCTCATTTTATTGTGTTTTGGCTTTTACAATGTCTACTCCGACAACAAGAAAGTCAACGAAAATCTTTTTTTGTTCTCGCTGCTGCTGATGATTCTCCTGACTGGCCTGCGTTGGGAAACCGGAACGGACTGGCGCAACTACTATCGTTTTTTTGAACAGTGCCTGGAAGACCGGAAAACCACATTTGAGATTGGCTACGTCACCCTCAACAAACTGATTCGCTCCTTTACGGACCAATACACCGTATTGCTCATTGTCCATGCGGCCATTACGTACGGCATCATCGGCAGGAGCATCTACAGGCTTGGTCGGTTCCCGCTGCTGTCCCTGGCATTGCTCTTTGCGCTCATGATTGGCTACATGGGCATGAACCGCCAATACATCAGCCTGGCGTTAAACCTGTTTTCCGTACCATTCATTCTGGAGCGCAAGCTGTGGCCGTTCCTGCTCTGCACGGCGGCCAGCTGTCTTTTCCATTCCACGGGCCTGATATTCCTTGTAGCCTACTTTTTTACCACGTCATTCAACCGTAACGTCTACATCATCCTCCTGCTTGTCGCGTTCCTAGTTGCCATGTCAGGCATTACGCGGATGATACCTCCTGAAATTTTCTATTTCCTGGGCGACAATTCTGCCGACAAGGCCGATACCTACCTAAATGATTCCAATAGCATATCAACCATGACGGTCCTGCTGGGAACGGCCAAGCGTTCCGTATGGATTGTCTTGGCCCTCATTTACTATAACTCCCTGAAGGAAGTAAAGAATTTCACCTTTTTCTTCAATGCCTATGTGTTTTCCATGTTCGTCTTCCTGGTATGCAACAACTCCCCCCTGCAGGTAATCACCTCGCGCGGCATGCTGGCATTCAATATCTTTGAAATATTCATCATCCCCATATTGCTGTACGTCTTCGAGGACAACGTGACACGCAAGGTCTTCTTTGCCGGCATCATGGTCTACTGCCTGTGGATGATCAGCCGACAGTTCGATGTGTATGTCGAGACATTGGGCATCGACATCTTCAATCCGTACCGATGTGTGCTGTTTGAAAATGTAATATAGCGCACTATGGACAAGCTTAGCATCACTTATTTTTTCAGACACCCCGACGCGGGCTTCAGCATTGGCAAGGTGTTCATTCCCGTCGTCCGTCACTTCCGCGAGACGGCGCAGGTGGACACCTGCACCATGACCAAGCACGATGCCAGCCTGAAAGGCATCCTCAGGAACATCCTCCACACGAGGAGACACCGCAATCGTCACGACATCAACCACATTACGGGCGACATTGAGTACATAACCCTGGGCCTGCTGGGCTGCAAGTCGGTCCTGACCGTTCACGACACCACCTATGCCGACAGCATGGCCAACCCCGTCAAGCGCCTGTTCTTCCGATGGATGTATACCATCATCCCACTGCTCTGCGCCAAGAGGGTGACCTGCATATCCCACAAGACACGCCTTTCCCTGCAGCGGTTCACCTGGCGAAAGGACATCGTTGTCATACCCGATGCCGTAGACACGACCATTTTTCACCACAGCCCCAAGGATTTCCAGTCTGAATACCCCACCCTGCTCATCATTGGCACGGCATGGAACAAGAACGTACCACGCCAGATCCGCGCCCTCAAGGGCATACACTGCAGGCTGCACATTGTGGGGCGGCTGAATGAGGACATCCACAACGCCCTGCAGGAAACGGGAGTGGAATATCGCCAATTTCAGAACCTGTCCGACGAAGAAATCTTCCAGCAGTACCAGGATGCCGACATCCTGCTGTTCTGCACACTGGCCGAAGGCTTCGGCATGCCCGTCGTCGAGGCACAGACCGTGGGACGTCCCGTCGTGTCCTCGCGCATACAGCCCATCATTGACGTAGCCGGTAAGGGAGCGTGCCTGGTCAATCCCAACAGCGAAACGGAAATACACAACGCCGTACTCAGGGTAATCAATGATGCGGAATACCGCCAACAGCTGACGGCCGATGGCCTGGCCAATGCGCGGCGCTACACGCCGGAGATTGTCAACCAAATGTATGAACAGGTGTATCGGTCGCTGCTGTCCTGAATGGTGTACAATGGGCATAGTACACCCATCATTTAGGTATGGCAGGACGGAACGAACAAAATCCTCAAGATGAATAAACATTTGTAACATTCATGAATACAGTATCTTTTGCGTAAAAATACTTTTACGTAAATTTCGCATCATCGGTTTCCCGTCATCAGTGGTTTTTACGCCCCGCATGAAATTTTTCAGGCCGCGTTGGCCCTTGTTTCACGCCTTGCTGTCAGATCTTTTACGCCTTGCATTTTTGCTTTTGCAGGCAAGCAGGAGCGTTCCATACCTATGGCATTCCAGGAAACTTGTTCCATCCTATCTGTCAACAAAAAAATCATGCATGGCTGTCCATGCATGATTTTTATTTCCTGTGTGGCGGATTTTGTCCGTCAGCACTCTATCAGCCGAAGCACATAGTCGAACGCTCGGTCGGGCAGCAGGCGTCTCATCAGGACGGAGGGACGCGCCATGAATCCCGTCAGGTAGCGCGTGCGCGGATGGGCGGCCAGTGCGGCCCTGACTATCGTCTTTCCTATCAATGACGGATGGCTGATCCAGCGACTGCCGTAAATCTTCTCCATGGTGCGAGCCACCTTTGCCGCATTGGCGGCATAGGCCGTGCCCTCGGTGCTTTCCCTAAGGTGGTCGGAGGCAATTGTTCCCCAAGGCGTGCGAATGCAGCCTGGTTCAATCAGGATAACGCGTATGCCCAGCGGTCGCAGTTCCCAGCGCAGGCAGTCGGAAAAGCCCTCGAGTGCAAACTTGGCCGCATGATACCATGCCCCATAGGCGGTGTGAACTTTTCCCGCCATGGACGCAATGTTAATGATGCGGCCCGCGCCTTGTTTGCGCATTTGGGGAAGCAGCAATTGCGTGAGATGGGCCAGTCCCATCAGGTTCACTTCCATTTGCCGCCGTGCGTCGTCAATGGACACCATTTCCACCGGACCGTACTGGCCGTAGCCGGCGTTGTTGACCAAGATGTCTATCCGCTGAGCCTCGTTGAGGAAACGGCTGGTACATTGCTCTATGCTTTGGCCGTCGGTCAGGTCAAGGGGTATCCAGTGAAAGTTGCCCTTCAACGGGGCGGGTTCGCGGCGGCATGCGCCCCACACCTCGCATCCACGGTCCAGAAGACGTTGGGCGGCATCCAGACCAATGCCGCTGCTGACGCCTGTCAATAATACAATAGGTTGGCTATTCTTCATCGTGTGTGTTGTAGTTTTTGTCCCATTCGTCAATTTCCTTCTTCAGCTGGCTGTCTTTCCACGCCTTGTACATATAGAACAAAAAAGCCGCCGTCATGACGGCCATGTAGAACAGGTTGCCATCGGACGTTGCTGCAAAGACAATCATCACGATTCCGAAAATGAAGACCGTCTGCCAATCGTTCCGCACCATCTGCCGAAGATGCTTGCGGGCAGCGTCGGAACCATAATGCACATAGGTGCGGTAGATGGCGCGACGGGTGGAACGCCCATTCCTGTTTCGCCAATTATGGGTGAGGAGGAAAAGGATTCCCAGCACTGCCAACGTGATGAAAAACTGATAGTACATGCTGCAGAAGGAATTTCGTGCAAAATTAGGAAAAAAGCAAAAAACTGGCAGCAGTATGGGCTATTTATTCGTAACTTTGCAAAAAATATAACCCCTATACGAACAGACAACACAGGAGAACCGTCCATGCCCGACAACAACAGAACAACCCGAAGGACTCGTCAGCACGAAGCAACGCAGGAAGAAAATTTTGGCAACCATCTGCAGCCCCAGGCCCTCGACCTGGAGAAAGCCGTCTTAGGCTCTGTCATGGTAGACCATGAGGCGTTTGGAATCGTGAGCGAGATATTGAAACCCGAAAGTTTCTACGACCCACGCCATCAGAAGATATATGAAGCCGTAAGGGAGCTGAACATGAGCGACATGCCCGTCGACATGCTCACCGTTACCGAGAAGGTACGTTCCAACGGGCAGTTGGAGGAAATTGGCGGTCCATACTACATTGCCAGCCTGTGCGATACGGTCAGCGGTGCGGCCAACATTGAGTATTACGCCGGAATCATTGCCCAGAAGTACATGCTGCGCCAGCTTATCAGCTTTACCAGCAAGATTCAGTCGGGGGCATTTGACGAAACGACCGACGTGGCGGAGCTTCTCCAGCAAACGGAGGCTGGAATCTTTGAACTGACGCAGAACAACCACCGCAAGGATTTCGTTCATATAGACCCCGTCATTGAAGAGGCCATCAAGATGCTGGAAGACGCGGCTAAGCGCCCCGATGGCATGAGCGGAATAGCCAGTGGGTATACGGCACTGGACAATATCACCAGCGGCTGGCAGAAATCGGACTTGATCATCATCGCTGCACGCCCTGCCATGGGTAAGACGGCCTTTGCGCTCTCCATGGCCCGCAACATTGCTGCCGACCAAAGCATTCCCATGGCCTTGTTCTCATTGGAAATGAGCAATGTCCAACTCATCAACCGCCTTATTACCAATGTCTGCATGATAGAAGGCAAGAAAATCCGCAACGGACAGTTGTCGAAGGAGGAATGGGGACGGCTCGATGCCAATCTAAAGAAACTGCAGGGAAAACCATTGTACATAGATGACACTCCGTCGCTCTCCATCTATGAATTGCGCACCAAAGCACGCCGATTGGTGAGGGAACACGGTGTGAAAATCATCATGATAGACTATTTGCAGCTCATGAATGCCAGCGGAGCGCGCTTCGGCAGCCGCCAAGAGGAAGTAAGTACCATCAGCCGCACGCTGAAAGGAATGGCAAAGGAACTGAACATTCCCATCATTGCCCTGAGCCAGCTTAACCGAAGCGTGGAACAGAGAGGACCTGGCCCTGGAGCAGAGAATAACAGCCAGAGCAAGCGCCCTCAACTCAGCGATTTGCGAGAATCGGGCGCAATTGAGCAGGATGCCGACATTGTGATCTTTATTCACCGACCGGAATACTACGGAATGAAGAAAGACGATCAGGGACGCGACCTGCGCGGAATTGCAGAGATTATAGTAGCCAAGCACCGCAACGGTGCAGTTGCCGACGTACGCCTGAATTTCAAAGGGGAGTATGCGCGTTTTGAAAACCCCGAGGACGACATTGACATGAGCGTTGTCAGGCCGTACCAAACGGGTTCAAAACTGAATGACATGCACGATGAGGAGTCCATGCCCATTCCTGACGACGATCCATTTGGAGAGCCACCTCCCAATCCTATTGATTTATAATTTTGTAAAGTTGCCCCTTTAACTTATTTGTGCAGGATGTCTGTCTTATCTTTTGGTATGATGCCGAAACATGGGATAGTGAAGGAATATTGCATTTGGGTGGCAAAAATAGAAGTGATACGTATATATTCCCTTAAAAAAATGTAACTTTGTGGCAAATATTAAAAACTTAACAATGGAAAATGTATACGTTATCGGCTTGGAATTTGGCACAGATTCCTGCCGTGCCCTATTGGTCAACGCCCTGACAGGCGAAGAAGTTGACACTGAAGTGGCTTACTATCCACGGTGGATGAAAGGCCTGTACACCGACAAAGCAATAGCTCAGTTCCGCCATCATCCCAAAGACTATTTGGAGACACTGCAAACCACCGTGCAGGCCATCACAAGCCGCCACCCTGAAGAAGCCGCCCAAGTGAAGGGCCTGGCATTGGACACTACGGCCAGCACCGTGTGTATGGCCGACCGACAAGGTCGTCCACTGGCTTTGCAGGAAAAATACGAAGAGAATCCCGATGCCATGTTTGTCATCTGGAAGGACCATACAGGACATGCTGAGGCCGACCGCATCAACGAAGTACTGGAAACCAGTCCCACCAACTACGCCAAGTTTACGGGCAACTACTACTCGGCCGAGTGTTTCTGGGCCAAAGTGTGGCACATGCTGCGCAATGGCCGCATAGATCCCGCCGACGCTTGGACGGCCATAGAGATCTGCGACTTCATTCCAGCCCTGTTGGCAGGCTATACAGACTACACTGACATCAAGCAAGGCCACTGCGTCACAGCCGCCAAGTGGATGTGGTCGGAAGAATGGGGAGGCTATCCACCCGAGGATTTCTTCCAACAACTCGACCCCATATTGCTGCCCATCCGTAGCCATCTGGCCACAGTAAACTATGGAGCCCATGAATGTGTGGGCCATCTGTGTGCCGAGTGGGCACAGATTCTGGGACTGCCCGAAGGAATCGCTTTGGGCGCAGGCAACGTAGATTCCCACTCTGGTGCTGTGGGGGGTGGCATAGAATATGGCACCATGGTGATGAATTTGGGAACATCAGCCTGCTACATGTCGGTAATGCCCAAGGAGGAAATGGGTGACCGCATCGTTGATGGTGTTTTCGGACAAGTAGACGGTTCTATTCTAGCCGGCATGCAAGGTTTTGAGTCGGGTTTGTCGGCCATGGGCGACGTGTTTGCATGGTTCAAGAGTCTCATGTCGTGGCCCATCAGAGCCCTGTTGGAGAAGAGTGAACTCATAGACAACACCACTCGTGAAAAACTGGCCGCCGACATGGAAGACAAGATTCTGATGAAGCTCTCGGAAGAAGCCGGGAAGCTCAATATCTCGGTAGCCTCGCCACTGGCCACCGACTGGTTTAACGGACGCCGCTCCCCCTTCAGCGACCATTCTCTGAAGGCCACTATTACCAGCATGGACCTTTCCACAAGTGCCGCCGACATATACTATGCCCTGGCCGAAGCCACAGCTTTTGCCACCAAGCGTGTCATAGACCACCTACAGAAATACGGGGTAGTCATCAATCGCCTGATAGGTATTGGCGGCATTGCTCAGAAGTCACCCCTCATGATGCAACTCATTGCCGATGTGCTGGAACGTGACCTGGCCATCTCCGACTGCAAACAAGCAGGTGCCATGGGCTCTATTATCCACGCTGCTACGGTAGCTGGCATCTACCCCACGGTAAAGGCTGCCCAAGAGGCTTTGTGCAAGACGTGCTCGCGTGTATACAAGCCCCAAACTGAGCGTACCCAACTCCTGCTGAAACGCTACGAACGATACATGGACTTGGGCGGATTCACAGAAAAGGAACAGAAGATAGCCCGATAAACCACAACACCGATACATGTTTCGCATCCTTTCTGACCCCAATAAACGCAAGTGGCTCATAGTAGCTACGATGTTCATTGCCATCATATGCAACTATTTGGACCGTCAATTGTTGTCCATACTGAAGCCCGAGATATTGGAGCATTACCAAATCGGCGACTTTGAGTATGCATGGATAGTTAATGTATTTCTGATTTGCTACGCACTGATGTACCCCATGTCAGGCATCTTGGTAGATCGATTCGGGCCTAAACGGGTGTTGCAAGGGGGCATAGCCGTTTGGTCGCTAGCCTGCATAGGCGGCGGTATGTCACCTAATGTGTGGCTATTTACGCTATGTAGGGGTATATTGGGATTAGCAGAGCCGACCATCTTTGCAGGTCAGTTGGTAGCAGTCACATTATGGTTTGAAAAGCGTCAACGCGCCACTGCCAACAGTCTTTGTACCGTAGGCGGATCGCTTGGGGCAGTAGTAGCACCGTTGGTTATTGCTTGGCTCATGCGCCTGTTCTCATACTGGCAATATGTGTTCATCATCTCAGGTATTATAGGTATAGCCATTGCCGTGGCATGGAAGTACATCTACAAGACTCCGCCGCAGGAGGTTTTGGGCAAGACCATCCATGCCGATACAACGACCCTATCAGGCAAGGAACGCAAGGCTTTCACCATGAAAGGACTGTTTAGAAAGCGCACTCTTTGGGGCGGTGTGCTCATCCGACTGGTGAGCGACCCCGTATGGTACTTCTGCTGCTTCTGGCTACCTGGTTTCCTGCGCAACATGGGAAAACAGGAGGGACTGAGCACGCAGCAGACACTGGATATGATACAGTGGATAGGAGGCATACCATTTCTGGTAGGTGCCATTGGCGGTATTGTCACTTCTATGTGGAGCGACAACATGATAAAGCGAGGCCGCAGTGCCCTCTCGGCCCGCAAGAGGATGCTCATCAGCATTGTTGTAATAGCTCCGTTGTGCGCCCTTGTTCCCTACATTGCTGGCAATGAAACTATGGCTTTCTCGTGGAAGATTGGGTGGGTCATAGCTATTTTCAGCTTGGTAGCAGCCTTGTGCCTGAGCTGGCTGTACACACTACCCGTGGTGCTGGCTGAGACATTCCCTATACGCAACGTGGCCACAGTGATGGGAACATGCTGCGGTGCAGGCGCACTGGGCAGCGTGGTGTTCAATCAATTTGTAGGATCCATTCCAGAAAGCGCATGGCAAATCCTGTTCATCGTAATGGGTACACTACACTTGGTGGCGGCACTCATACTGTGGAAAATGGTGAGACCCGAATCAGCAGAATGACAAAAATCAATTCATATAATATATACTCGTATGAAAACTATTCATGAACCCGCCAGACAAATTCCTATACGTGCAGAGGTTGATGTGCTCGTGGTGGGCGGCGGTCCTTCGGGCATTATGGCTGCCCAGGCCGCAAGTGGTGAGAACGTAAAAGTGATGTTGCTGGAAAGTCGCGGCTTTCTGGGCGGCAACCTAACCATTGGCCTCCCCATATTGGGATATCTCAACCGTCAAGGCAAACAAATCATTCAAGGACTTCCACAAAATCTCATTGACCGGCTGAAAGCATGCGGCGGTGCCAGTGAACACAAACCTTGCAAGAACCACATGAGCCTTACCATCATCAATTCGGAAGCCGTAAAGGATGTAGCATTGGAAATCATGGAGGAAAAGGGCGTGGAAGTTCTGATGTATGTGTTTGTGGCCGGAGTACTGCGCGATGGAAACCAAGTGAAAGGCGTTATCATTGAAAGCAAGGCGGGTCGCGAAGCTATCTTGGCCAAGACTGTCATAGATTGTACCGGCGATGGTGACGTAGCCGCTAAGGCAGGTGTGACAATGCACAAAGGAAACGCCGAAGGTGGCATGCAACCCCCCACGCTGATGTATCAAATGCGCGGTGTAGAAATGCAAAAGCTGCGCGATGCCATCGTACTTCACCCTGAAGTATACGATATGGACGTGATGCCACCCGAACAGTTCAAGGAAGGTATGTTTATCACCGTTGGGCTGCGCACACAAATCAAGGAAGCGCAGGCCAAGGGCATCAATATCCCCGTTGCACGCACTATCCTCATCACTGGCTTGAAAGATGACGAAATATGGGTGAATATGACACGCGTCAACGGCGTAGACTCTACCCTACCTGAAAGCTATACCTACGGAGAAATCACCGCTCGTAAGCAAATGCAGGAAGTAACGCGCTATTTGCAGGAATTCGTGCCCGGATTCGAGCATGCCCACGTAGAAAAGGTTGCACCATTCATGGGCATTCGCGAGAGCCGCGTCATGGAGGGCCGCTATGTGCTGACCGCAGAGGACATCCTTGCGTGCCGTCGCTTCCCCGATGCCATCGCAGTGGGCGGATATCCTGTAGACATCCATCATGCCAAGGGCGGAGACTGTACCATGTATTTCTGCCCTGAGGATTATGATATCCCTTACCGTTGCCTGCTCCCCAAAGACATCAATAACTTGCTCGTGGCCGGACGTTGCTCCTCCATGAACCACGAAGCCATGGCTTCCACCCGCGTCATGTCCACCTGTATGGCTCTTGGTGAAGCCGCAGGTCGTGCCGCCCGCATAGCACTGCGCACTGGGGTACAGCCAGCCGACGTGGATGTTGATGTGTTGCGCGATGAGCTGAAACAGACTGGGGCTTACCTGGGTTAGCACAAGAACAGATACATATATATAATATGATAAAAGAAATCATAGAGCCTGCAAGGCACATTCCCGTACGTGCAGAGGTAGATATCCTGGTCGTAGGCGGAGGTCCTGCCGGTATTATGGCCGCACAAGCTGCGGCAGCCGATGGCCTTAAGGTCATGCTCATAGAGAACCGCAGCTATCTGGGCGGCAACCTTACCATAGGCTTGCCCATCCTGGGCTTCCTGGGGCGCAAAGGCAATGAAATCATCAAGGGACTTCCCTCGGACTTCGTCCACCGCCTGCAAGCACGCGGCCAAGCCACGGGACATCGCGCATGCCCTCTCCATGTGAGTCTCACCATGATTGGAGGTGAAGCATCGAAGAAGCTGGCCACTGAGATCATGGAAGAAAGCCATGTAGACGTGCTGATGTACACGCTCTGCACCGATGTAATCATGGAGGACCACACCGTAAAAGGTGTCATCATTGAAAGCAAGGCAGGCCGCGAGGCCATCTTGGCCAAGACTGTCATTGATTGTACCGGCGACGGAGACGTGGCAGCACGTGCAGGGGCGCAGATTGAGAAAGGCAACGATGAAGGACGCATGCAACCGCCCACCATCATGTTCTCCATGCGCGGCATAGACATTAAGAAGCTGCGCGAGAGTGTGGCCGACCATCCCGAGGAGTACGATGTGGACATCATTCCCAACGAATTCTTCCGCACCGATGCCAACTTTACATTCGTAGGTATGCGCCGCAAAATTCATGAGGCAAGGCAGGCAGGAATGAACATCAACGTGGAGCGTACCATCATCATGACGGGCATTGCCCCCGACGAAATGTGGATTAACATGTCACGCGTCAATGGCACGGATGCCCTCGACCCGAAGGACAACACCGAAGCCACGTTTGAGGCACACCGCCAGAACGAAGAAGTAGTGCGCTACCTCAAGGCCTACGTACCCGGCTTTGAAAACGCATGGGTGGACAAGGTCGCCCCCTTCCTGGGCACGCGTGAGAGCCGCCGTGTGGTGGGCAAGTACATGCTCACTCGCGACGACGTACTGCAGGGACACCGCTTCCCCGACGCCATCTGTGCCGCGTCCTACCCCATCGACTTGCACCATCCCGTGGGCGGCGACTGCACGCTGGAGTGGTGCGACGACTGCTACGACATACCCTACCGCTGCCTTATACCCAAGGGCGTGGACGGCCTGTTGCTGGCCGGACGCTGCATCTCCACCACCCATGAGGCCATGGCTTCCACGCGCGTCATGTCCATCTGTATGGCTACAGGCGAAGCCGCAGGCAAGGCGGCCCAGCTGGCAGTCAAGGCCGGCGTAGCCCCTGCCCAAGTGAACGTAAGCGCGCTTCAGGATGCCCTGCGACAGGAGGGTGTGTACTTCCGGCCCGAGGAATAATCTCTACAACAGAATCACATGAAACGTACCCTACTACTTTCCCTTTTCCTCCTTGTGCTGTGCCTGAGTGCCCTGGGCAAGGGACGCGCGGCCGATGAGTACCGCATCATGACATGCAACATACGCATTACCGGACTGGACGACGATGCCCCCTACCCCGAGCGGGTGTGGGAGAACCGCCGCGACCTGTGCGTCGGCACTGTGCTGAAGCGCAAACCCGACGTCATCTGCCTGCAGGAGGTCATCTACGATTCCTACGCCTACTTCAAGGAGAAATGCAAGGACTACATGGCCTTTGGCTTCGAGGGACCCGAGATGGACCCCTATACCGAGGGCTACCACTTCATAGGCAAGAACGTCATCCTGTTCAGCAAGAAACGCTTTGAGTTCGTGTCGGCCGGCGGCTACTGGCTGTCGGAAGAACCGCTCATAGGCGGCAGCGTGTCGTGGGACACCAACCGCGCCCGCCACTGCAATTGGGTGCGTGTACGCGACAGGAAGACGGGCAAGGAGATGCGCTTCCTGGACACCCACCTGGACCACAAGGTGGACTCGGCCCGCCGCGAGCAAGTCAAGATCATCGTCAAGGAGTGCGCCCAGTATGCCGAGGACTTCCCCCAGGTGCTCTGCGGCGACTTCAACTCGGGCCTGCAGAACTACGCCATCCAGTACCTGCACGCCCAGCCCGGGTGGAGGGAAATGTATGAAAGCATGCACGGCATGGGCGAGGCCGGCTTCAGCGCCCACGCGTTCAACGGCGTGGACTACAAGCCCAAGCGCAACCGGCGCATTGACTTCATCTTCTACCGAGGCGGCATTGAGGTGCTGGACGCACAGTATGTCAAGGACCACGTGGGCAGGATGTACCCCAGCGACCACTTCTTCATACAGGCCGACTTCAAGCTGAGATAACATGTTTAACCAACACACATACACACTATCATGAACTACAAAAAGCTTTTGGCAGCCGGCGCATTTGCCTTTGCTGCCGCCAGTGCATTCGCACAGACACAGGAAATCCGCTGCTTCTCCCATCGCGGCGGGCGCATGGAGCACGATGAGAACACCATGCAGGCATTCCAGGCCAGCTACGACGCTGGCTACCGTGGTTTCGAGACCGACATCCGCATGACCAAGGACGGCGAGCTCTTCATCACCCACGACAGCAACCTGGAGCGCACCACCAACGGGTCGGGTGCCATTGAGGAGAAGACCGCGGCCGAGATCCGCGCCCTCTACACCAAGAAGGGCAACAAGATGCTTACGCTCGACGAACTCGTGGCCTGGCTCAAGGGCAAGAAGGGGCTGTACGTCGAGTTTGAGCTCAAGACCAAGCCCGAGAACCTCTATCCCGAGGAGCGCCTGCACAAGTACTGCGACATGATCTACCAGAAGGTCATGGCCATCAAGCCCGCCGATGCCCAGTTCGTCTTCACCAGCGGCGACTACCGCGGCCTGCGCTACCTGCAGCAGAAGTATCCCGGCGTCGACCTGCTGCTCATCACCTCCAAGCCCTGCAACGACGAGACCATAGCCCTGTGCAAGGCCATGGGCATCACCCGCATGGGGGCCACCATGGACGGCACGAGCCGCGCCGCCGTCAAGAAGGCACACAAGGAAGGCCTCATCGTCAGCCTGTGGCCCGGCCAGTCCACGGCCGACTTCATGCTGGGCGCCTACCTGGGCTGCGACTACATGTGCACCGACATTCCCCTGGAGGTAAAGGACTTCCTGGCCAAGAAAGCACCCTGGATCAAGGTGAAGTATTGACATTCCACCCCACACCCACATACCGGCAGAGGTGAGGCCCGACGGCCTTGCCTCTGCCGCTTTCATGCCCCCTTGGCATGCGGCGGCAGGGCATCATAGGGCCTGTGGAAAGGCATCTTCATGAGGGAGGGAAAGCATCTGCCAGTGGGTGACATGCATATCTGCATATGCCTGGAATAGGCATGTCATATAGTTTGACATGCATATATCGCCACATGTGACAAGGCACTTCACCATATCTGACATGCGCATGTCATGGGTCATGAGATGCGCATGTCATGCATTGCGACATGCGCATGTGACAGATGGTGACATGCACATGTCACTTTCCACCACACGGCATTTCACCCTGCGGAAGGTGCTTCCTGCGGGCCGTGGAAGTGCCTTCGTTCTGTCGGGAAGGGGCGCGGGCCAACCCGTCATGCAGGCCGCGCGCCCCGTCCGTGCAGGCGGTACGAGGGGGCGTAGCGCTCATTTTTTTGGCACATATCATGGTGCAGTGCTGGAAAAAGTGTACTTTTGCAATCATAATGAACAGAAACAAATAACTTTTAAAGAATCAAGATTATGAAAGACTTCATCAAGAATGTTTTCTCCTCAGCCCTGGGCTTCTTCCTGGCGCTGGGCGTAATGCTGCTGGCCGGCATCATCTTCATGGTGGGCGCAGTAGCCTCATCGGGCTCCAAGCCCACGGTCAAGGACGGCTCGGTGCTGCTCATTTCGCTGAACGGCGCCATGCAGGAGCAGGTGCAGGACAACCCGCTGAGCAGCATCATGGGCGGCGGCGACGGCCTGGGGCTCAGCGACGTGCTCGAGGCCATACGCAAGGCCAAGCACATTGACAAGATCAAGGGCATCTACCTCGACGGCGGCTCGCTGGCTGCCGAACCGGCCTCGCTGCAGGAGGTGAGGAAGGCCCTGGCCGACTTCAGGGAAAGCGGCAAGTTCATCGTGGCCTACGCCGACAACTACATGCAGGGCAGCTACTACCTGGCCAGCGTGGCCGACAAGGTGGCCCTCAACCCCAGCGGAATGGTGTTCTGGAAGGGGTTGTGCTCCATGCAGATGTTCTATAAGGACGCCCTGGAGAAGCTGGGCGTCAACGTGCAGGTGTTCAAGGTGGGCACGTTCAAGAGCGCAGTCGAGCCCTTCATACGCACCGGCATGAGCGAGCCCAACAGGGAGCAGGTGACCTCATACCTCAACTCGGTGTGGAACAACTTCGTGGCCGACGTGTCGGAAAGCCGCCACATCCCCGCCGAGCAGCTGCAGGCCCTGGCCGACGAGTTCCAGGGCTTCCGCGAGGCCGGCGAGCTGGTGGAGAACCGCCTGGTGGACACGCTGGTCTACATTGACGGCGCCAAGGCCCTGCTCAAGAGCCAGGCCGGCGTGAAGGAGAAAGACAAGCTGAACCTGCTGAGCGTGGCCGACGTGTGCCAGCTGGACGACCCCAAGGCCAAGAGCAGCAAGAACAAGGTGGCCGTCTACTACGCATTCGGCGACATCGTGGACGAAGCCCCCAACAGCATCAACCCCGCCCAGGGTGCCAACATCGTGGGACAGAAGGTCGTCAAGGACATGCAGCAGCTTGAGGACGACAAGGACGTCAAGGCCGTGGTGCTCAGGATCAACTCGGGCGGCGGCAGCGCCTATGCCTCGGAGCAGATGTGGCATGCCATCAAGAAGCTCGACGCCAAGAAGCCCGTCATCATCTCCATGGGCGGCCTGGCAGCCAGCGGCGGCTACTACATGAGTTGCGCCGGACAGTACATATTTGCCGAACCCACCACCATCACCGGCAGCATTGGCATCTTCGGCATGATACCCGACGTGAGCGGCCTGCTCAGGAACAAGGCCGGGCTCAAGTTTGACAATGTCAAGACCAACAAGATGGCCGACTTCGACGCCAACATGTCGGGCTACGGCACCATGAGCCGCCCCTTCAGCGAGGAGGAAGGCGCGCTGCTGCAGAACGAGGTAGAGCGAGGCTACGCCCTCTTCCTGAGCCGCGTGGCCGAGGGCCGCAGGAAGACGAGCCAGCAGGTCGACTCCATTGGCCAGGGACGCGTGTGGACCGGCGAGCAGGCACTGGGCATCGGGCTGGTGGACAAGCTGGGCACGCTGGACGATGCCATAGCCTACGCCGCCCAGAAAGCCAAGCTAGGCAAGGACTACCAGGCAGCCAGCTACCCCGAGGCCGAACCCTGGTACATGAACCTGCTCAACGAGAAGAAGAGCGGATACTATGACAGCCAGCTCAGGCAGGCACTGGGCGACCTGTATGAACCCTACATGATGGTGCGCACCATCGGCAGGCAGGACTTCGTGCAGGCACGCTTGCCCTACACCATGAACATACACTAAGGGCAACGACAAGCCCACACACCCGGGTATTGATGAATTGGAGCAAAAAGGTAAATGCGTGGTTGCTGCCGGCCTCAGTCCTCTACGGCATGGCCGTCAGGCTGCGCAATTACCTTTTTGACCAAGGCATCCTGAAGGAGCACACCTTCGGCTGCCCCATCATCTGCATAGGCAACCTGAGCGTAGGAGGCACGGGCAAGACACCCCACACCGAGTACCTCATCAGCCTGCTCCGCGACAAGTACCGCACTGCCGTGCTGAGCCGCGGCTACAAGCGGAAGACCAGGGGCTTCCTGCTGGCCGGCCCTGACAGCACTGCCGACCAGATAGGCGACGAGCCCTGGCAGATGCATGACAAGTATCCCGACGTACAGGTAGCCGTGTGCGCACAGCGCGTAAGGGGCATCCAGGCACTCCTGGCCCAGGCCAACGCCCCACAGGCCATCCTGCTCGACGATGCCTACCAGCACCGATACGTCAAGGCAGGCCTGAACATCCTCCTCATTGACTACAACCAACTGCAGGGCGACATGCACCTCCTGCCTGCAGGCCGCCTGCGTGAACCCTTCAGCGAGATGCGGCGTGCCGACATCGTCATCGTCACCAAGTGTCCCCCCAACATGAATCCCATCGACTACCGCATAGCCACCAACCGGCTGAGCGTATCGGCCAACCAGCACCTTTTCTTCAGCGACATACGCTATGAGCATCCCAGGAAAGTGTTCCGACAGGAAGTGATACCCATTGACCAGCTCAGGGAATCCTCCGTCCTGCTCCTCACGGGCATAGCCAACCCAAGGCCCATGGAAAGATACCTCAGGGAACGCTGCAGGGAAATGAGGGTCATGGCGTTTGGCGACCACCACCGCTTTACACGACAGGACATTGCGGCCATCAACCAGGCATACAGCACCATGCCCAGTGATTCCTATGTGGTGACAACACAGAAGGATGCCGCACGCCTGCGCTATGCCGACGGCCTGGATGCATCGCTGAGGGAGCACCTGCTGGAACTGCCCATCAAGATACATATACTACGGGGAAGCGACCTGCAATTCAACAACATCATATTGAACTATGTCAGAAAGAATACAAGAAACAACTGAGTGGCTGAGAACCCGCCAGGGCAAGTGCCGTCCCCAGGTAGCCATCATATTGGGAAGCGGCTTGGGCAACCTGCACAAGGAGATAGCCATAGAAACCGAGATACCCTACCATGAAATACCTCACTTCCCCGTCTCAACAGTAGAGGGACATGCAGGAACATTGATATTCGGCAAGCTGAACGGAACGGACATATTGGCCATGAACGGACGCTTCCATTACTATGAGGGCTACTCTGTCAAGGAAACGACATTTCCCATCCGCGTGTTCCATGCCCTGGGCATCACCACCCTGTTTGTAAGCAACGCCGCAGGCGGCACAAACCCCACATTCAGGATAGGTGACCTCATGGTCATCACCGACCACATCAACCTCCTGCCCGAGCACCCGCTGCGTGGAAGGAACATCTCCCCCGGACCACGCTTCCTTGAGATGAGCCAAGCCTATGCCCCTCACCTCATTGACAAGGCCCTGTCCATTGGCAAGTCACATGGCATACCCTTGCAGACGGGTATCTATCTGGCGACCCAAGGACCAACCTATGAAACCCCTGCCGAGTACCGTATGTTCCGCCTCTTTGGAGCTGATGCCGTGGGCATGAGCACCGTTCCCGAAGTAATCGTTGCCCGTCATTGCGGAATGGATTGCTTTGGCATCAGCATTATTACCAACAGCGGCCAAAAGTGCGCGCAGGTCTCACATGAGGAAGTGAAACAGGCGGCCGATGCCGCCCAACCCCACATGACATTGCTGTTTAAGGAACTGATTAAGCACACCCAAGAATAAAGAACCATACATGAAACCCCTGCTTTCATTGAGCCATTGGCTGGCATCCCATGCATCATTGTTCATTATAGGGATAGCCATCTTTACATTCTTTCTTCCTTCCACGTTTCTGTGGGTAAAGGGCACGACGCAGACCATTATCCTGGGACTCATCATGCTCACCATGGGACTTACCCTGTCAACCCAGGACTTTAAGATATTGGCCCAACGTCCTTTTGACATCTTCATAGGCGCATGCGCCCAGTTTCTCATCATGCCTGGCCTGGCCTACCTGCTTGTTAGAATCTTCCACTTGAATGCGGCCATTGCCATCGGCATCTTGCTGGTTGGTTGCTGTCCAGGTGGAGTATCCAGCAACATTATGTCATTCCTGTGCCACGGCGATGTGGCCTTTTCCGTTGGAATGACATGTGCCAGCACCCTATTGGCTCCCGTAATGACTCCCCTGCTAATGCAAATTACGGCAGGGCAAATCATAGAGATTGATGCCATCGGCATGTTTCGCAACATCCTCATCGTTACCGTCATTCCCGTAGGATTTGGCTGTTTCCTGAATTATAAGTTCAGCGGCAAGTCCTATTTTCCCTCCCTACGGCAGCTCATGCCAGGATTCAGCGTCATGTGCCTGGCCTGCATTGTTGGCGGAGTCATCAGTACGGTCCACGATTCGCTCATTGAGCGGGGCATCGTCTTATTCCTGTGGACCTTTGCTGCTGTCTTGTGTCACAATAGTTTTGGCTATGCCTTGGGATGGTTGGTAGGCAGTGTCTTTCATTTCAATACGGCCAAGAAGCGTACCATAAGCATTGAAATAGGCATGCAGAATGCCGGTTTGGCCACCAACCTGGCCAGCGTTTTCTTTGCTGCCTTGCCCCTTAGTGTGTTGCCTTGTGCCATCTCCTGTGCCTGGCACAGCATATCGGGCACACTGTTGGCCAACTTCTTTTTGCACAAGGACCAACATAAATCAAAGAAATAAGCACATAATTTTCAAATCATCACATACATAATATGGACATATCAGAACTGGGGGAATTTGGACTCATCAAGCGAATCACTGAAAACATATCATTGGAGAACTCATCAACCCTGAAGGGCGTAGGAGACGACTGTGCCGTCATGCAATATCCGCAGGACAATGTGACATTGGCATCCAGCGACATATTGATGGAAGGCATTCACTTTGACCTGACCTATTGTCCCTTGAAGACTTTGGGTTACAAGGCAGCCATGGTCAACTTTTCCGACATATATGCCATGAACGGCATGCCCGAACAACTCATTGTCAACATTGCCGTTGACAAGCGGTTCAGCGTGGAACAAATAGACGAAATATATGAGGGACTGAAGTGGGCCTGCCAAAACCATCATGTCGATTTGGTGGGCGGCGACACTTCTTCTTCGCTCACAGGCTTGGTCATAAGCCCCACATGCATCGGCAGTGCGCCCAAAAGTCAGGTAGTCTATCGCAACGGTGCTGAGAACACCAACCTCATATGTGTCAGCGGTAACCTGGGAGCAGCCTATATGGGACTCCAGTTGTTGGAAAGGGAAAAACAAGTCTACCGTCAGCAAAATGCCGAGCATCCCGAATCCCCAATTGACTTTCAGCCCGATTTTTCCGGCAAGGAGTACATCCTGGAGCGGCAGCTCAAGCCCGAAGCTCGCCGCATTGTTGTAGAGACATTGCGCAATGCGGGCATTCTGCCCACCTCCATGATTGATGTATCTGACGGCCTATCCTCTGAATTACTCCACATCTGTCAACAGAGCAACACGGGTTGCCTCATCTATGAGGAACGCATCCCCATCGACTACCAAACAGCCATGATGGCGGAACAATTCAATCTGAACGTCATTACCAGTGCGCTCAACGGAGGCGAAGACTACGAATTACTGTTTACCGTCAAACTGTCCGACTACGACAAAGTCAAGACTTTGGAGGGCATACGCATCATAGGACACATCACGCCGCCCCAGCAAGGCTGTATGTTGCAAACCCGCGATGGAAATACATTTGAACTGAAGGCTCAAGGGTGGAATCCGTTGCAAGACTGACAATGATATACCGTAATAATAGCTATAGTCAAACATCTTTAGGCGTAGCATAACCTATTGGCAACATTCCACCATGTCAGGAAATTCAGAGGTGCGATGAGACATCCGTTTCATCTCACCTTTATTCCAATTCGCTAAATTGGAATTTACAGTTTCATCCTCAAATAAACCTTATCAATCAGTTGCTTTCCTCCCTCATAAATTGGTTGGTCGTAATGATCAACAATGTAGTTTCTTATAATATGATGCTGGACAAATCCGCAATGCTCGTAGAACGGGATCGTTAACGGGCTGTCTCCTGTTCCGACTTGAAGGACTTTGTATTGGTTCTTGTAATGATTGACAACATACTCAATTAACCGTTTCCCGTATCCTTTGCCCTGATATTCCTGAGCCACTGCGAGATTTTGTATTTCCAGCACGCCGTCTCCCTCATCTGTGACAATGCATTCTCCCTTTATGATTCCGTCTTCATCAAGCACAAACATAGTCCCTCTGTCAAGATAAAGGTCTATCATATTTTCTTGTTCATCAGCCAGTAAAAGCAAGGGAAGATAGTCCCGTTTATTTTCGACTTTCCTAAAAACATGTGATTCCATCCTGTAAATTCCGATTTATCGAATTCGTCTATTGCGTGCAAAGATACAAACTTTATCTTGCAGATTATGACAAAATCTTTTTTAAACGGCCATATTATTACTTTTCATTGATATAGCACTCATCCTTTAACGACCTCGCCTGACAATTACAATTTATTTTTCGCGGAAATTATTTCCAAGCAGGAAACAAAAGAGCATTCGTCTTATTATGATTTTAACAAAGTAGGACTAAGTCTGAACTTACTCCCTTTAATTTTGAAAAACTCGGGGAGTTTTTTAAAAAAGTCCCCGAGTTTTTTTACGGAACTCTTTTTATGACATGACAAAAGACCTGTCGGCCGAAAAACAAAAGGGGGGAACTGTGCATCACGCTAATGCTATGACCATACACTACCCTATCTCCCAAAGGTATGTGAGAGGATTTACCGCTTGCATGGGATTATGGAGGCATGGGGATGTGCGTATTTTTGCACTCGAATAAGTGTAACATAAAAATAGTAAAAGAAAATGGCACAGATTTTAGTCAATGGCGAACCTCAGACGGTGGAATTTCCGCTGACGGTGACAGAACTCATACAACTGAACAAAGTATATCAGCCCGAGATGGTGTCGGTGCAGGTCAATGAAGAATTTGCCGACCGCGAAGACTGGGATAAATTACAACTGAAGGAAGGCGATGCCGTAGACTTCCTCTACTTCATGGGAGGTGGCGCTCATGATTGACTTGACGGAAGAACAGATTGAGCGATACAGCCGCCACATCCTGTTGCAGGACGTAGGCCTGGAAGGCCAGGAGAAGATCATGAATGCCCGTGTGCTGGTCATCGGAGCAGGGGGCTTGGGTGCTCCGGTATCTCTCTACCTGGCAGCGGCAGGCGTAGGTACAATAGGCGTAGTGGATGCCGACGTAGTCGACTTGAGCAACCTGCAGCGACAGGTCATCCACTTCACGGCCGATGTGGGCAAACCCAAGGTGGAAAGCGCCAAGGAAAAGATATTGGCCATCAACCCCGACGTAAAAGTTAATACCTACTACAAGTTCTTTGCCTCGGACAATGCGCTGGATATCATACGCGACTATGACTTTATCATTGACGGCACGGACAATTTTCCCGTGAAATTCCTCATCAACGATGCCTGCGTCATGGCAGGGAAGCCTTTTTCGCATGGAGGCATTCTTAGATTTACGGGACAGACGTTCACCCATCTTCCAGGCACGGCGTGCTATCGATGCATGTTCAAGGAACCGCCACCCCCAGGGGCAGTTCCCACTTGCTCGCAGGCAGGGGTGCTGGGCGCAATAGCAGGAATGTTGGGCACTATCCAAGCTGCCGAAGCATTGAAGTACATCATCGGCATAGGCAACCTGCTGACAGACAGATTGCTCACCTTTGACGCAAAGACAATGAACTTCCGTACCGTAAAGGTAAGGAGGAATGAGCATTGTCCTGTGTGCGGTACATCACCTACCGTCACCCAATTGATAGATTACGAGCAGGCTGCCTGCGATTTGAAACATTGATTTTCCCAAAATATGGAAATAACAGAAGAAGTAAAGGAAGCCATCATCAGGCAGGCGCAGGCCGATGCCCCCATAGAAAGCTGCGGCTACCTGCTGGGCAAGGACAATGTCGTCTCCGAAAACTACCCCATGACCAACGTGGACCATTCTGAGGAACATTTCTCGTTTGAGCCACGCGAACAATTCGCGGCATTGAAATATGCACGCAACCATGGGTTGCGCATCCTGGCCAATTGGCACTCACATCCGGCATCTCCGTCGCGACCATCGGAAGAAGACAAGCGATTGGCCAATGACCCGACCATACGCTATGCCATCCTGTCGTTGCTGGATGGGAAAATCACCCTCAATTCATTCAAGATTGTCGGCGGCGAAGTCATTGACAAGGAAATCCACATTGAATAAACTCATCCAAATTAAGCCATCCTATTATGAAATATCAACTGCCCAAGAGCCTTGACGAGGACATACGCTATACGGAATCATTGATTTCCGACTTTCATCAGGGGAAAATCACTAAAGGCCAACTGAAGTCCAACCGTGTACCCATGGGAATCTATGAGCAACGCATTGACGGCCAGCACATGATTCGCATTCGCTGCGCAGGAGGCTACATAGCACCGCAGCAACTGAGGCGTGTGGCACAGGTAGCCCAACAGGTGAATGCATCCCACATTCACATAACGACACGACAGGAACTGCAAATACATAAGGTAGACATCAATGACACCATAGGCGCACTGCACAGCCTGCAAGAAGCGGGACTGGGCACGCAAGGAGGGGGTGGCAATACGATTCGCAACATGCTTTGCGACGAAAGGGCCGGCATTGACGAAAAGGAAATATTTGACGTATACCCCTATTGTGTGGAACTGACCACCCGACTCATTGCCGAAAAGGACTCTTTCTCAATGCCCAGGAAGTTAAAGATTGCCTGGGACATCAGCGAAGCGGAACGCCACTTTTCCATTGTGAATGATTTGGGTTTCATTCCCGTCATCAAGGACGGAGAACGCGGATTCAAGGTCTACTTGGGGGGAAGCGTGGCCACGCAACCCACCTTGGGATGGGAAGTGTTTGACTTTCTTACTGTAAAAGACGTGTACAGGGCTGCCGAAGCGGCAAAGCTGTTCTTCAATGCCAATGGCAATCGCAAGAACAGACACAAGGCACGCATCAGATATATCTTCTATAAATTGGGCGAAGAGGAGACAAAACGTCGGTACTATGAGTTCTTCCAACAATTGAAAGCGGACGAGACGTTGGACTTCGCCCCTGCTGATGCAGCATTTACACACAAGATGCCCCACACACAGCCCCTACGGGACGAGAGCGATTCCTACAAGTTGTGGAAGAAACGTTATGTCAGGGAACAAAAGCAAAAAGGAAGGTTTTCCTTTGTCATTCCATTCCTGAATGGCAACGCTTCGGCAGATACAATTGCCAAGATAGCCGACTACCTCGACGAGTTTGGCGACGATGTCATACGCTTTACACCCCGCCAAGCCATGCAGGTGCGCAACATACCGGAAGAGTATCTGCCCAACCTGTATCATTTCTTTAAGGAAGTTGGCCTGACACTGGATGAACCCGTCATTGTCAACAGCATCACCAGTTGTACGGGAGCAGATACCTGCCGCTTGGGAATTTGCCTGCCCAAAGGAGCAGTCAGGGCCATCCGCAAACGCCTGCAAAAGAGTTCGCTGGACCTAGACCGCATTCCTGAACTTGAAATCAACCTGAATGGGTGTACCAACGGCTGCGCACAAAATGCATGGTGCGACCTGGGATTCAGCGGTCGCATTGGACGTGTGGACGACCACCCCTATCCTGCCTACACCGTGTGGCTGCGCACAAAGGGCAGGCATCAATTGGCCGAAGCACAAGGTGTCATTGATGCGCATGACCTGCCTGCGTTTGTGGAAGATTACTTAAATATCGTCATTGACAAACAGTCGGAATATTCCAACTATGAAACTTTTGTAAAACAAGAAGGAAGTCTGGTCTGCAAGCAGTTGTTGGAAAAATATCAGGCTGTTCCGTCGTTTGATGAAGACAAGAACTACTACTTTGACTGGGGAGCAGATGAGATTTTCTCATTAAGCAGCCACGGACAGGCAGAATGTTCTGCGGGACTCTTTGATATCATCGAAATTGACCAAAATATTATTCAGGAGAAACGCCAATTGCTGGAGAAACCGGCTGATGCGAAAGAAACGGCCGCACTGCTGCACGACATTGCCTTTTCATCTTCGCGCATGTTGCTGGTAACGAGAGGGGCTGACCCCCGAACGGATGAAGAGGTCTATCAACAATTTGAAAAACTCTTTATTGAAGCTGGAATAGTAGGAAAACAATACCAGGAAGTCGTAGACAAAGCTCGCAACAACGAAGACCTGACTGCCCAGAAAGACTTGGTGCTCCGCTTGGCCGATACCATCATCGATTTGTACAAGAATATGGATGACTCCCTGCAATTTAAGATTGCTGATGGCAGTCCAAACGCCACCCATGTTGCCGTAACCGAAGAAAAGAGAGCCGAAGCGAAGGACGTTGTCAAGAAAGATTTCCGTGGCGTGGCCTGTCCCATGAACTTTGTCAAGACCAAGATCGCGTTAGCCCCCTTGCCTTCGGGTGCATTGCTGGAAATCCTGCTCGATGACGGGCAGCCCATCAACAATGTGCCTGGTTCGGTCAGGAATGAGGGACACGAAGTCATTTCTACCGAGAAAGAGCACGACTACTGGCGTGTCCTCATCAAAAAGAAATAGCAAAAGATGGATTTCCTGCCTGTATCAATACGGATAAAAGGGCAAAAGGTTCTCATTGTCGGCGGTGGGCATGTTGCAACGCACAAGGCGCAGATATTGCGACGGTTCACTGAAGATGCCACCGTCGTTGCGCCTGAAATATCCCAAGACATGAAGGAACTTGGCTTCACATGGAAGGAAAAAGTGTTTGAGGAAAAAGATCTGGACGGGGTAAGCCTCATGTTTATCTGCACAGGAAATCATGCATTGAACCGACAAATTCTGGAAATGGCACACAAACACTATGTATTGGCCTCGGTTTGCGACAACCCTGCGCTGTGCGATTTTACATCACCCGCCATTGCCAAGGAAGAAGGGCTGACCATCGCCGTCGCTTCGGACGGGAAAGATGTGCGCAGGTCCATACGTGTTCGAAATCGGATTAAAGAACTTATTGACAATGGTATATTATCACTCGATTAACCAACAGGATTTTTCGCTCGCGGAACGGGAGAATTATAGGCATGTCTTCCTGAAAAGATACCAATCTGAGGGTGCGTCCGTCCTTTTACAGACATGCAACCGCATGGAATTGTACGGCGGCGCAGGAGAAGTGCCTGTCAATGTCGCACGTCACTTGTTCCGAGTGGTCAGCGGACTGGAATCGGCCCTGGTGGGAGAGAGAGCCGTGCAGGGGCAAGTGAAAGATGCCTACCTTCAGGCGCGCCAGTCGCAACACTTACCAGCTGAACTGCACAAATTGTTTGAATTTGCCCTGCTTACGGGGAAACGGGTACGCAACGAAACGCAAATCTCCCATGGAGCAGTCAGCCATTCCCTTGCCGTAATTGAGATAATCGAGCACGAACAGATTCCCTTGACCGACGCAGTCATCACCATCATTGGCGTAAACAAATTGACCGAGGACATTCTGAAGTTTCTCAAGAACAAAGGAGCACGGATGGTCTTCTTGGCCAACCGAAGCGAGGACAAGGCCCACCGACTGGCCGACCCATTGGGCATAGAGGTGCTCAAACTGGCAGAAAAACGCCTTTTTCTGCCCCAGACAGACATCTTAATTAGCGCCACTTCGGCCCCACATGCCATCATACGCCGTGAAGATGTGCACCCTGCAAAGAAAATGCTGGCCATCGACTTGGCATTTCCGCGCGACATTGCACCAGACATGCCGCCCTGCGTAACATTGTACAACATTACGGACGTGGAGCGGCTTGTCCAGCAGAACATACACGTGCGCCAAGCCGAAGTGGCCAAGGCTGAGGAAATCATTGAAGAAGGTATTGCAGAACTGCAAGACACCCTGCAAAGACGCAAGCAATGGACGCAATCAAGGTCATAGCACGCGGAAGCAAACTGTCCAGGATACAAGTCGGGGAAGTCTTTGACAAATATCCGCAATTGTCCTACCAAGTAGAGTGGTTGGAAAGCTACGGAGACCAGCACAAGGAGATTTCATTGCTGAACGGGGAAGCTCCGGCCGATATTTTTACGCGCGAATTGGACAAGAAAATCCTGGATGGGGCGGCCGACATAGCCATCCATTCAGCCAAGGACCTGCCTTATCCCCTGCCTAGGGGCATTGAGGTCGTGGCACTCCTGCCTCCTTTCGACACAACCGATGCTCTCGTCTCGCGACAGCATCTTCCTTTTCGCCAATTACCCTCCGGCAGCCGCATTGGCACGAGTTCGCCGTTGCGGCGCAGGGAATTGCTGCACCTGCGCAGTGACATTGAGGTCGTATCGCTGCGCGGCACGATAGAAGAACGGGTAAGGCAGGTGCATGACGGGAAAATGGATGCCGCCATCGTGGCAACGTGCGCACTCAAGCGGTTGGGCATGTCGGACGAAATTACCGAAATACTCCCGTTCGCCACCCATCCGCTGCAAGGCTACCTGGCCATCACGGCATGCAAGGGTCGCGAGGACCTGAAGGCCTTGTTTGCATCACACAGCGTGTTGCAGCGGCAGGGAACGGTTACATTGGTCGGCTTTGGGCCGGGCGATCCCGAACTGCTTACGGTCAAGGGCATCAAAGCTTTGGAAAAAGCCGACCTTATCCTGTATGACGACCTCATAGACAAGGATTTCCTGCTCCGCTTCCGAGCGGAAAAAAAATACGTGGGCAAGCGGGCCGGTGCTCACCATGCAGAACAGGAAGATATCAACCTCATGTTGCTGCAGGCTGCGCGCAAGGGGCAGGAAGTCGTGCGCCTAAAGGGGGGCGACCCCATGATTTTCGGACACACAGGCGAAGAAATAGAATTCCTGCAAAGCAACCTCGTCAGCGTCAGCGTCATTCCGGGCATCACCGCCGCCAGTGCCCTGGCAGCCCGTGCACGCGTGCCGTTGACCCACCGATGGCTATCCTCCAGCGTCGGTCTGCGCAGCGGCCACGGCCCGTCGCAAGTCTTCGCCCCCTATGACGGCACGCAGGAAACGTTGGTTTACTACATGGGCGCGGCCCAACTGCAACAGATAGCCCAGAACCTCATGGCCCACGGCTGGCCGGGAATGACCCCCGCACTCTTAGGATACAACCTGTCGCGCTCCGACGAACAACTGTGGGATACCACGCTTGCCCAACTGGCACAAACCGCCCCCGACTACCCCACTCCGCTGTTGGCACTGATTGGGCAAGTAGCCGGCCAGCGCAACGCGAGCGCCGACCGCCTGAGGCTGACACTGTACACGGGAGTGCGCTGCCCCGGCCCCCGTTTTCTGCACACTCCGCTCATAGAACTACTTCCCGTCGAAGACGAAAACCCCATAAAGGAGGCCATACGCGCACTGCCTACCTACCAATACATCCTGTTCACCAGCAGGCACGCCGTGCATCATTGGTTTCGGCATCTGGACGACGTGTCGCGACTGGGCCATGCGACAATTGTCTCCATTGGCCCGAGCACAACGGAAGCCTTGCGCGAACATGGTATTGAACATACCACGGAAGCCCACCCCTCCGACAGCTACGGCGTGACAGACACATTCAGGGAACTTCTCAGCACGCACAGGCCACAAACAGGGGCACAGCGCGTCCTCATTCCACGCAGCGACAAGGCCCTCAGCCTCATCCCCGACGGGCTGAGCCAGCTTGGGTATGAGGTCAGCACGGTCACGGTCTACCACAACCGCATGCCGCAGAACGTGCAGCGCGTCAACCTGAACCACATCGGTTGCATTGTATTCACGTCTCCATCGACGGTCGACAATTTTATGCGCCTGTATGGCCACCTTCCCACAGACAAACAATACATGGCGCAAGGACGCATCACACAGGAGTATTTGAAAACCCTTGGCATTGATGCCAAGTTGTGCAGGGCGGAAAACGGACAGTCCCATCCATGACACATGAAGGGCAATCCTTATGAAACATAGCCTACAAGGCTTTGAATACCATTGATAAACAACATTTTTCCAATGATGAGAAGGCAATGGCTGACGCATTCCCGTCATAACTGAATTTTTACGCCCCAAATAAATTTTTTCAGGCCGCATTCGTCCGTCTCTTATGCCTTGTTGGCAAAACTTTTACGCCTTGCAGATTTTCGTTTGCTTGAGACAGTCCTGTTTCATACAACCATGCAGCTACAGCCAGGCCGAGAGGCAAATGCTTGTAGGACATCCCAGAACGAGGTAACAAAGATAGGATTTTATTAAAAAAGCTTTCATAATGTTTGGATTATTGCAATATTTTTCGTACTTTTGCATCCGATTTTGTCACCAGGGCTCAGGAAAGCAGGCTCACAATGAGACTCGCCCACGAGGTGAAACTTAAATTAATAAGTTCAAAATGTACGCAATTGTAGTTATTAACGGACAGCAATTCAAGGTGGAGGAAGGCCGCAAGCTATTTGTCCATCACATTCAGAATGCTGAGCCGGGTCAGACCGTTGAGTTTGACAAAGTTTTGCTCATCGACAACGGCAATGCCGTTACTGTCGGCACTCCTGTCGTGGATGGCGCAAAAGTAGTTTGTGAAGTAAACACCCCACTGGTAAAGGGCGACAAGGTGATTGTGTTTAAGATGAAACGCCGCAAGGATTCGCGCAAGAAGAACGGTCACCGTCAGCAATTTACAGAGGTTACTGTTAAACAAATTGTTGCTTAATTATTAAAATCTCAGTAAAATGGCACATAAAAAAGGTGTAGGTAGTTCTAAGAACGGACGTGAGTCACATTCCAAAAGATTGGGTGTGAAGATTTGGGGCGGTCAGGCTTGCATTGCCGGCAACATTATCGTTCGCCAGAGAGGCACGCAGCACTATCCCGGTAAAAACGTGGGCATGGGCAAGGACCACACACTCTATGCACTGGAAGACGGAATCGTTTGCTTCAAGCACGATCGCCGCGAGCGTAGCATCGTCACTGTGGAAGCCCTGGTCAAGACCGAAGCAACGGAGACAAAGGCATAAGGACAGGCAACCCTTACGCTTAATAATATAAAATGCCGCTCATCAAGGAATGGGCGGCATTTTCTGTCTCAGTTTGTCAGGAATATAAGGTTGCAGCCCATGCAAAAACCTAGGTGCAAGCATTTTCACAAGCGATATAAGGAAAATTGGCCGGGTATGCAACTATTGTACCAATATAGGAGAAAAGGAAGGACTACTCCCCCCCGCCCGAACCAAAGAAATCGGAGATGGACTTGCCTATGTTGCGGATGATACTGGGTATCTTGCTTTCCACTTTCTGCTGCTGTTCGTTTATCCACTGAATGATAATTTTCTTGACGTCCTCCTTGCGCACGATACACCATACACGGCCCACAGCACCGACCGAAACGACGTAATCCTTCCCTTTGTAATTGACGCGGCCCAAGGAAAAAATCAAATATCTTGATGTCCTCACGTTCAGTCCAACAAGGCCCCCCGTTATATTCTGCGCCAATTGTCCGCCCATGCGATACAGGCTGTTTTCATCGCCAAGCGAATCAGTCACTTCTGCTATCGCCTCTTTGATAACGGCCGAGACAGCACGTCGGTGCTTTTTCTCGCCCGGGCAGCTAAGGATAAGGGCCAACAAGACGCACACCACAGTCCCAATAATCAGTTTGCGCCTGCGTTTGGTGCGTAGGCGGGCAGTTTCCTTCTCTTCCGGAGTGTAATAGGGTGCGCCGCATTGCGGGCAGACTCTTTCCCCAGGTTGCAGCAGGCCGCCGCAACGTTCGCACAGGACGACGCGCATACCGCAATGAGGACATTGTTCGGCTGTAGTTGAGAGGACACCGCCGCATTCAGGACATTGTGTGATGGCCATGCTGACAGATTTTTCTAAGAAAGGGACACGAGCCTGAAAGTACGCCTTCACAGCTCATGTCCCTTGGAAAATTTAATTTTTGATTACTTTTTCAGAATCGATTTCAGCAATTCGGGCTCGTTTGTGGTGATGTAGTCCACGCCTTTGCTGACAAAGTATTCCAAATCCTCCTTTGTGTCAACCGTCCACACGTTAACCTTCATGCCAAGGCGGTGGCATTCGTCAATCCACTTGGGATGGTCGGTCTTCAGCACCTTGTCGCGGTAGTCAATGCCCGCGCAGCCAACGCGCTTCAAGGTTTTGGGCGCGAGATCGCCGTTCAGGTAGTACACTTCAGTGCCTTTTGGGGCTTTCTCTATGATTCGGAGGCAGGCTGCCAAGTCAAAGGCAATGTAGCTGACGCGATTCTGCAGTTTGTACTTCTTAACCAGGTTCAATGCCTTGTCAATGCACAGATTTTGGCGCGCCAAGTCGTCGTGCGTCTTGACTTCGATGACGAGTTCGGCCTTTCCCTGCTTCACTACCTTGAGATATTCCTCAAATGTGGGCATTTTCTCGCCGTTGTCCAGGATAACCTTGTCACATTCGGCCGCAGTGGATTTCTCAATGCAGCATCCCTTGAACGTTTTGTCGTGATTGACGTAGATTACCCCGTCTTTGCTAATCCAGATGTCGATTTCAGAACCATAGCACGGCACTTGATCGGCTTTCTTATAGGAAGTTAAGCTGTTCTGCGCACTTCCTGCGGTTCTCCAATAGCCTCGGTGGGCCACAATCTTCACTTCTGCCATTGCTCCTACGCTCATTAGCAGAGCTAAACCAAAAAGAATTGTTCTCATCTTCATATTTGTAAAAGTTTGAATTGTTTCCAGATTTCCCATCAAGCCTGCGTGCAGTCCCAGTAGCCTCCCTTACCGAACAGCTTGGCTTCGGCATCCTTGAGCAAGCCTGCGCGAAGCAGGATGTCGGCGCTGGTGAAGCGGCTGCGCATGTAGGGGATTCCCTTGAACGTGTCGAGCAGTTTGGCGCGGCTTACGCCAATCATTTCAGGCTCATAGGGGGCACGCATGCGCTTAAGTTTGTCGTATACGACGGCATAGGGATAGATTTGCTCCCTTATCTTGACTTTCAGCTCAGGCCAAACGGCTTTCAATGCCTCCAATTGGCGGCCTACTTCCTGTGCATCGGCATATTTGTCCTTGCTTTCCTTCAGGGCGCGGGCCAAATGGCCAGGTTTTCCTGCAAAAATCGTGCGTATCTGCCGTTCCTGTTCCTCCCAGGTGGGCCATTGCGCCACGGCTGCGGCCACATCAAGGTTTTCCAGGTCGTAATCCAGCAGATATTCCAGGCAGGCCGTTGACACCAATGTGCCGATGCCCACCTTGAACCCATGGGAAACGTGCTTGCCTTGGTAGCACAATCCCTCCATGTCCCAATAATGGCTGAACTGGTGTTCCATGCCGCTGGCAGGGCGGCTGCTCTGCAACGCCTGCATGGCAAAACCACTCATAATCAATCCTTCGGCCAGCATGGCGGTGGGTTGCACCTCGCCTGCGGCCACGGCATCGGGGTCGCTCAGGGATTCGCGCAGCTTGCTTTGGACAAGGTTGAACGAAAACTCATCCACTTTTTCTGCACCCACGGCTTCGGCCAACATCCAGTCAGCTCCGGCGGGCACCTTGGCTATCAAGTCGGCAAATCCCGAGGCAGACATTCCCTCAGGGGCCTTTGCGGCAATCGCCGGGTCGAGCAACGCACCGTAGGGCGCTTTGCAGTCAAACGTTTGCTTGTTGCCCTCAAATGTAATGGAAGCGCCATAAGCCGTATAGCCATCCATCGAGGCTGCCGTGCCCACAATCATGTACTTGCGGCCGAGATGCGTGCTCACCAACTTGGTCAGGTCGTTGATAACACCTGAACCGACGGCCACGGGAATGGCATCACTCTTCTTCACATAGTCTTCCAGCTGCTCCAGGTAGCTCCATTCGGCATACAAATCGGGATCGGTAAATACAAACGGCTCTTCTTGCGGAACGCCGTTCTTCTTTAGATTTTCCACCACCTGCTGGCCGGCCACGCGATAGGTGTTGGTATCGGCCACCACCACTGCACGGCTGTCGCCAAACAGTTGTTTAAACATTTCTGCGGTACGCTCCAGCGCGCCCTCCTCCAAAATCAACGCTTTGGTGTCTGTCGTCTTTTGCAAGGCTTCTTCAATAATTCCCATATCAGGTCTATTTTATCTGTTCTTTGATTCAGTATGTACTATGTTGAATGCAAAGTTAACGATTTTTTCCCTTTTGATAATGATTTCGTGAGAAAAGTATTTTTGTCCCACAAATAATGATGCCCTATCAGAATGGAGCATACTCGGGTAGCCCAAAGTCTTATTCATATCGGTTTTGCCATTGACATTGCTCCAAGATTCAGTGCCTTATATGCAGAAAAATAAGCAATAACGGGGCAAACGTAATTTTTTACGCCTTTTTGCTGAAACTTTTGCGCCTTTCCGAATTTTTTTCAAGCCGCATTGGTCCACGTTTTACGCCTTGCTGTTTTTCCCTCCCCTGCCATACGAATTATGAGACCGTGAACCAGCCCATTCTGATGCGACACAAAAAAATTGTTGGAGTCCACCCTATTTCGGTGAACCCCAACAAATATGGATTGTCCTGCCTGCTGAGGTGCAAGTCCCTATGCCCTCTTCGGCAACGGGCCGTCGGCCCTGCCGTCATGCAGGATGCTTCGGTCAGTTCTGCTCAATGTACTGGGCTATCCAGCTGCCCACTTCCACCGTACCGTAGTGCGCTCCGCCTGGAACTTGTATCTCGGGCGTCCTCACATGCTGATCGAGCGATGCCTGCACGGCCTGGCGCACCGACGCGGCTTCGTCCATCAATCCGAAGTTTTCGAGCAGCATGGCCGCCGACAGAATCTGCGCCAACGGGTTGGCAATGTTCTTGCCCGCCGCCTGCGGCCAGCTTCCGTGCACGGGTTCAAACACTGGGGTGCTCGTACCCAGCGATGCACTGGGCAGCAGTCCCATTGACCCCGTCACGGCCGACCCTTCGTCGGTCAGGATGTCGCCAAAGGTATTCTCGGTCACCATTACGTCGAAAAAGCGCGGTTCCATTATCATTCGCATGGACGCATTGTCGACATACATGTAGTCGGTCTTGACCTCGGGATAGTCTTTCTCCATTTGCTGCGCCACCTTGCGCCACAGGCGCGACGATGCCAGCACATTGGCCTTATCGACGACCGTGAGGTGCTTGTTGCGCTTCATGGCGTAGTCGTAGGCCACGCGCAGGATGCGCTCCACCTCGGGGCGCGAGTACAGATTGGTGTCATAGGCCGACTCATCGTCCTCGTGCTTCGGTCCGAAGTACATTCCGCCCGTCAATTCGCGTATGCACACAAAGTCAGCTCCCTTGACCACCTCGTCCTTCAAGGGTGAATTGTGCACCAGACAGTCAAACGTCGTGATTGGGCGTATGTTGGCAAACAATCCCAGCTTCTTGCGCATGGCCAGCAAGCCCTGCTCGGGACGCACCTTGGCATTGGGGTTGTTATCGAAGCGCGGGTCGCCCACAGCTGAGAATAGGACAGCGTCGCTGGCTTCGCACAACCGGAATGTCTCCTCGGGGAAAGGGTCTCCTACGGCATCAATGGCCGCTGCACCGCACAGGGCTTCCTGAAAACTGAATTCGTGTCCATACTTGCGCGCAATGACTTGCATTACCTTTACACCCTCGCGGGAAATCTCGGGCCCGATACCGTCACCGGGCAATACGGCTATTTTAAGTTTCATATTTGAAATATTTTAATTGTTTGTACTTATTTGGTTCAGCATTTTTATGGTCGCTTTTATTGCTGCCTCTGTCTGGTCGGGGTCAAGGGCATGCGTCCTGAGGGTCTTGCCGTCCATTTCCCAGGTAATGATGGTGTGGACAAAGGCATCGGTGCGCCC
Organism: Bacteroidaceae bacterium; assembly: GCA_017940605.1. GTDB lineage: Bacteria > Bacteroidota > Bacteroidia > Bacteroidales > Bacteroidaceae > UBA6382. The sequence continues at coordinate 2,173 of JAGAYF010000061.1, read as the reverse complement.
TCCTGGGGGAATGCGCACCACATAGTCGGTCAGGCGCGGGAACGGACGCTTCAGCTGCTCCTTGTATATGTTTCGAAGTCCGCGCACAAAGGCATCGTACTGACCATCTCCGCTGGAGTAGGTCTCATACTTCTGTCCGTCAATCTCAATGCTGAGCGAGGCCGTTGGTTTCAGGCCGTATGAATTGGTTACAAAGTATCCCAGGAGCTTTACCTTCTGTTCGGCCGGGTCATGCTTCAGCACGTCCGACACAATGTAGGGCAGGTCATCGGCTGTGACCATCTCCTTTTTGTCAGCCAGCTGTACGATGCGGTCCGTCACGCGCCGTGTCTCCTCCGGCGTGAGTTCCAATCCCAGATTCTCCAGATTCTTCAGGATATTGGCCTTGCCGCTGTTTTTGCCCAATGCATATTCGCGCCTGCGCCCGAAGCGCTCGGGCAGCAAGGCGTTGCAGTACAGGTTGTCCTTGCTATCACCGTCGGCATGAACGCCGGCCACCTGCGTAAACACGTTCTCGCCCACGACAGGTTCGTTGCTCGGGATGGGAATGCCCGAATAGCCCTCCACAAGCCTGCTGACGGAATACAATTCGCGCTCGTTGATATGGGTTTGCAGGCCATAGTGGTCCTTTATCACAGCCTGCACACTGGCCAGGGGGGCGTTGCCCGCACGTTCTCCCAGCCCGTTGACGGCAGTATGGATGGCGCGGCAACCGGCACGCAGCGCCGCTGCCACATTCCCAATGGCCATACCGTAATCATTGTGTGCGTGGAAATCGAACTGCAACCGTGGGTAGCGTTCCTGCATTTCTGACAGGAATTCATAGGTGTTGCGCGGCGTCAGTACGCCAAGCGTGTCGGGCAACAGGAAGCGGGACACCGCCTCGTCCTTCAGGCCGTCAATAAAGGCGTATACGTATTCGCGGCTGTCCTTCATCCCGTTCGACCAGTCCTCAAGATAGATATTAACCTTGATGCCCAACTGTTTTGCATAGGCTATCTCATTCTTTATATCGGCCAAATGCTGCTCAATCGTCTTTTTCAATTGAAATTCGCAATGGCGGCGCGAACCTTTGCACAACATGTTGATGACTTGTCCACCGCAGGAGTGAATCCAATCCAACGAAACGTGCTTGTCTACGAATCCCAGGACCTCTACCCTGTCCAGATAGCCCTTGCTGCTTGCCCATTCACATATTTGCGTGATGGCCTTACGCTCTCCTTCCGACACACGCGCCGATGCGACCTCAATGCGGTCCACCCCTACGTCGCGCAGAAGTTTTTTCGCTATCTGCAATTTTTCATGAGGCACGAAAGAGACACCACTCGTCTGTTCGCCGTCGCGGAGAGTGGTGTCCATGATTTCCACCCTCAGGCCCTTTGCTCCCATTGTTCTATCTTGTCAGTGTTTTGCAGGAGGAAATCTATGTCATCCAAGGCGTTCATCAAACAATATTTCTTGTACCCATTTATTTCGAAGTGTTCCTGTTCACCTGTGGCTTCATTTGTTACCGTTTGATTGGGAACATCAACCGTTACCTGTGTTTGGGCATCTTTCTCAATGGATTTGAAAAGACGGGACAGGAACTGCTCACTCACTACCACTGGCAGGACAAAGTTATTCAGTTCATTGTTTTTATGTATGTCGGCAAAGAAACTACTAATCACGACGCGGAAACCATAGTCTGCGATGGCCCACGCAGCATGCTCGCGACTGGAGCCACAGCCAAAGTTCTTGCCAGCCACAAGAATCTCTCCCTTGTACAATGGGTTGTTCAAAACGAATTCTTCCTTTTTGCTCCCATCGGAATGAAAGCGCCAATCGCGGAAAAGGTTGTCGCCAAACCCCTCGCGCGTCGTTGCTTTCAGGTAACGTGCGGGAATAATTTGATCAGTATCAATATTTTCAAGCGGAAGAGGCACGCAGGTGCTCTTTATTATGTCAAATTTCTGTTTCATACTTCTTTTTATTTTCTTACATCCATCATTCCATCAAAGTTCTCGGGTCTGTGACAACACCGGTCACAGCTGCCGCAGCAGCAACCAGCGGACTGGCCAACATGGTGCGTGATCCTGGTCCTTGCCTGCCTTCAAAGTTTCTGTTGCTTGTAGATACGCTGTATTTTCCCGCAGGTATCTTGTCATCATTCATGGCCAGGCAGGCCGAGCAGCCT
>JAGAYF010000060.1 GCA_017940605.1 Bacteroidaceae bacterium | reverse complement strand
GACACGCTCATCAACCGCCACCCCGATGCCGACGCCATCTACGACATAGCGCGGCTGACGGCCCACTCGGTGAAATTCTTCAACCGCAAACCGGTCATGGCCATGGTGTCCTACTCCAACTTCGGCTCCGACAAGGTGGGCAGCCCCGCCACGGTGCACGAGGTTGTGAGCCGCCTGCACACCGACTGCCCCGACATGGTCGTGGACGGCGAGATGCAGGTCAACTTTGCCCTCAACAATGAACTGCGCGACAAGAAATATCCGTTCACCAAACTGTTCAACAAGAAGGTCAACACGCTCATCTTCCCCAACCTCAGCTCGGCCAACAGCTGCTGCCAGATATTGCAGGACATAGGCGAGCAGGTTGAGGTCATCGGCCCGATACAGATGGGGCTGAACAAGCCCATCCACTTCACCGACGCCGAAAGCACGGTTCAGGAAATCGTGGACGTGACGGCCATTGCCGTCATCGACGCCATAGTGGAGAGCAAGAAGAAAAAATAACGCCACGGGAAATCTCCGTTCCCCCATACATGCGTCACCTCCGGCCCTATGCATCGGGGGTGACGCATTTTTTGCGTCCATGCCCTAGCTCAACAACCGCCACAACAAGTTGTATTTCACCCACAAAAAGCAAGTCACCATCCACAAGGCGACATAGGCGGTTTTTTACGCCTTGCCGAATATTTTTCAGGCCGCATTGGCACAGCTTTCACGCCTTGTTGGCAGAACTTTTGCGCCTTGCATTTTTCGGGTGGGCCTAGGCAGGCAAGGCATCACCCTGCCTGCAACGGCCCCCACCTGTGCTTTTTCGTGAGGAATGGGCTGAAGATGCGGCCTGAATGTCAAAAAAAGTTGTACCTTTGCACCTCGAAAAAAAGAAAAGGCAGAAAATTCCAGAAAAATGCAAGACATTCGCAACATAGCCATCATTGCCCACGTGGACCATGGGAAGACAACGCTGGTCGACAAGATGCTGCTGGCCGGCAACCTGTTCCGCGAAAACCAGAAGACGGGCGAGCTCATCCTTGACAACAACGACCTGGAGCGCGAGAGGGGCATAACCATCCTGTCGAAGAACGTGTCCATCAACTACAAGGGGGTCAAGATTAATATCATTGACACCCCGGGCCATGCCGACTTCGGCGGCGAGGTGGAGCGCGTGCTCAACCTGGCCGACGGCTGCCTGCTGCTCGTCGACGCCTTTGAGGGCCCCATGCCCCAGACACGCTTTGTGCTGGAAAAGGCATTAAGGATCGGGCTCAAGCCCATCGTCGTCATCAACAAGGTGGACAAGCCCAACTGCCGTCCCGAAGAGGTGTCGGAAATGGTGTTCGACCTCATGTGCGCACTCGACGCCACCGAGGATCAGCTGGAGTTCCCCATCGTGTACGGTTCGGCCAAGAACGGATGGATGGGCGAGGACTTCAACACACCGACGCAAGACATTACCTACCTGCTTGACAAGATTGTCGAGGTCATACCCGCTCCTGAACGGCAGGACGGCCCGTCGCAGATGCTCATCACGTCGCTTGACTACTCCAACTACACGGGGCGCATCGCCATCGGGCGCGTCAAGCGCGGCACGTTCCGCGAAGGCCAGGCCGTGGCCGTCGTGCACCGCGACGGAAGCACAGAAAGGACGAAGATCAAGGAGCTGCACACATTTGAGGGCATGGGACACAGCAAGATAGATGCCATGAACTCGGGCGACATCTGCGCCATGGTGGGATTGGAAAATTTTGAGATTGGCGACACCGTATGCGATGCCGAGACCCCCGACCCGCTGCCCGCCATCGCCATTGACGAACCCACGATGAGCATGCTCTTCACCATCAACGATTCGCCTTTCTTTGGACAGGAAGGAAAATTTTGCACCAGCCGCCAGATAGATGAACGCCTGCAGCGCGAACTGAAGAAGAACCTGGCGCTTCGGGTGGAGAAAGGCCAGGGTTTCGACAGTTGGATCGTGTCGGGACGCGGCGTGCTGCACCTTTCCGTTCTCATAGAGACCATGAGACGCGAGGGATACGAACTCCAGGTGGGACAGCCGCAGGTCATATACAAGGACGTCGACGGCAAACGGTGCGAACCCATAGAGGAACTCACGATAAACACTCCCGAAGAGTGCTCCAGCAAACTGATAGACATGATTACGCGGCGCAAGGGGGAAATGACGGCCATGCAAAGCCAGGGAGAACGCGTCAACATCACGTTCAACATTCCTTCACGCGGCATCATCGGTCTGAGGACCAACGTCATGACGGCCAGTCAGGGCGAAGCCATCATGGCACACCGCTTCCTGGATTACGAACCCTACAAGGGCGACATCGACCGCCGCGTAAACGGTTCCATGGTAGCTCTGGAGGACGGCACAGTCTATGCCTACGCCGTCGACAAGCTGCAAGACAGGGGCAAGTTCTTCATCAATACGCAGGAAAAGGTATACGGCGGCCAGATCGTGGGCGAACACGTCCACGAAAACGACTTAGTGGTCAACGTAACCAAGGCAAAACAGCTGACCAACGTGCGGGCCAGCGGAACAGACGAGAAAGCACGCATCATACCCCCCATTATCTTTTCCTTGGAGGAAGCGCTGGAGTGGATAAAGGGAGACGAATACGTGGAAGTCACCCCACAGAGCATCCGCATGCGCAAAATCATCCTGGACCACCTGCAGCGCAAGCGCGCCAACCGCGAATAAGCGGAGAGACACGGCACAGGCTCACCAGAAACGCGGTGAAAGGCGATATATCGCGGCCGTGTGATTCCTTACATAGTTTTCCGACAGATAAAACCGCACTGCCTGGCCCGTTGCGTCCTTGTGCGGCAGCTGCGCCACGAAGAAGAGGCTGCTTCCATCGGTGCAAATGGCGCGGGACAGGGCCTTGGGCCTCGCTGTCCCCACTATGTGCAGCGCTTGCATTTGTGAGACGGGGAGCGGTCGCGGCAAGGAGGGACGGGAAGCCCCTGCCGCTTTCTTTGGACCGTGGGCGACGGCCGTTCTCCGCGCCGTGGAAAAATCATCCCCTATTGTGTCGCCCATCCACACCAACGAATGCCCCGCCCTCAGGGTAGAAAGCATGAGGGAACAGGCACTGTCGGGCGCAATCACCTTGTAGCGCTCCTGCAAGGCCTCGGGCAGAAGCGAATCGGGCCTTGCGTCAGCATCCCAACGCAACAAGGCCGTCCGGAAGCCCTCGTAGGAATTTTCCCGCAGCACGGATCGCATCAGATCATGGGGTGAGTAGACCGCTCCATAGAGTGCGACCGCATTGGGCACGAAGGAAAACACCGTATCCATGAAATTCCGCATCCTTGCTTCGTTGGAACGCAGACTTTTGGCGTTGAGCGCAGAACGGCAGGCCGCCCACGACGTGTACAAGTGGGGTCGGAACGTCGCGTGCACCAATGTGCCGTTTTTTTCCAGCAGGTCCAGGCAGTGAAACGGGGTTGCCGCAAAATCATGCGCCTTGATGTTCCTCCCGCCCTCGGCCAAGTTTTTTTCCAGAAGCTCTTCGCAGCGCATTCTGACAAGATAGGATGCCGACAGACGCAGCGAATCCCCCACCGCAAGGCGGTCGCTCTCCACCATGCCCAACGTGGCGTAAATCCACCCTGCCGGCCATTTTCCCTGCTCCTTTGCCGGAGTCGCGGGCAGGCTTATCTCCATTTCAAAATCGGACGGGGCAGGATGGCTGCGGCCTAAATCGCCGCCGCAGCAGCCCAGCAAAAGCACCAAGCCCACCAAGAGCAACACTATACCTGGATATCTCATTGCAACAACAGGGGACGGATTTCCTCCAACAGGTCAAACAATTCCCCCACCCTTTCCGCGCGCAGGATTTCTATGCGCTTCTGGCGGAAATTGGGGATGCCTTTGAACAATGGCGTGGCAGCAAGATGGCGGCGCACGTGCAGGATGCCCCTGTATTCGTCAATGCGGGCCACGCTCATGCGAATTTGCTCCTTCAGCACGTCCAGTTTCCAATCGGGCGTCATGGGAGCGTACCGGCTGGGCACAACGCGCGACGTATCCAAGGGCTCGACGGGATGGATCGCGTCATGGATTTCCTTGAACACCCACGGACGGCCAAAAGTTGCGCGCCCAACCATGACGGCATCGGTTCCGTATTGCAAGAACGCCTGCAACGCCTTCTCGCCCGAGTCAATATCGCCGTTGCCTATGATGGGAATCCCAATGCGCGGGTTGCTTTTCACCTGCGCTATGGGTAACCAGTCGGCCGTGCCCGTATACATTTGTGAACGCGTGCGCCCGTGGATGGTCAGCGCCTGTATGCCGCAGTCCTGCAGCTGCTCAGCCAGTTCCGTCACGACAATATGGTTCATGTCCCAACCCAAACGCGTCTTGGCCGTGACGGGCGTTTTCACCGCACGGACCACCGACCGCGCCACCTCCAACATGAGCGGAATGTTCTGCAGCAAGCCTGCTCCCGCCCCCTTTCCAGCCACTTTCTTGACAGGACAGCCAAAATTGATGTCAATGATGTCGGGATGGCTCTCGCTCTCCACGATGCGCGCCGCCTCGGCCATGGCCTGCGGGTCTTTCCCATAGATTTGTATGGCCACGGGGCGCTCTTCGTCATTGACCTTGAGTTTTTCCATTGTTCGATTGACAAAACGCGTCAGCGCATCGCACGACACAAACTCGGAATACACCATGGCCGCCCCCATCCTGCGGCAAAGGGTGCGGAATCCTATGTCGGTCACGTCCTCCATGGGGGCCAGCAGGACGGGTCGGTCGCCTAAGTCTATGTCACCAATCTTCATTCGTATGCTTCTGGGCGTTTCCCCCAAGCGTTTTTTTGGCTTCGGGACTTCAAAATTGCCGATTTTATTCCACATTTCCTGCCTTTTGCGCCTCTTTTTTCATTTGCCAATGCAAAAAATAGTTAAATCTTCGGCATTATGCATCATCACGGGGTTTAGAAAAATTTAAAATGGTCATTTTCAGCAAAAATCGGTGAGGCAATACGCAGATTTTAACGTGAAAAAGTTGGCCATGTGCTTTTTTTTTCGGTCCTTTGCCCTGTCAAAATCGTTCAGGCACCCGACTTTGCCTCTTCGGGAAACGGTTCAATGTGACGCTGAGCCCGCCTGTCCGGAAACCATTCAGAATGATAAAAATCAAGCATGTAGTCATTTTTACCATCTCCTTGCTTTTCACCCTGGACTTCGCCATTGCGCAGAAGCAGGTAGGAAAAGCGACCTACTACCACAACCGTTTCCATGGCCGGCGCACGAGCAACGGCGAAATCTACCACCGAGACAGCTTTACCTGCGCCCACAAGACGCTGCCCTTCGGGACAATGGTGCGCGTGCGCGACACAAGGACCGACAAGGAAGTCACCGTGAAGGTCAATGACCGCCTGGGGCACGGCACGATGATAGATCTCTCCTATGCCGCCGCCCGCGAGCTGGGCATTGTGGGGCGCGGCACGACGACGGTCGAGATTGAGCCCTTCGACGGACAGGGAATCAGGATGCCCAACAAGCCCGGCGACTTGGACGTTCCGCAAATCAAGGTGCGCGACCCACTGGGCAACGGCTACTGCCTGCTGTCGGAGTGGGGCGACCGCTACAACAAGATGAAGCTCAGCGAATCGCTGGCCCGCAACGCGCCGTCGAAGAACGACTCCATCATCCGCTACGACCAGATAGAGCAGTAGACGAAGGCATCCGCCCTCACGATTTTCGGGCAGCGCATTTTCCGCTTGGGCCATGCACTGTGGCACAACTCATTCCACCCAAACATCTTCCGCAAGGCATCCAGACACGGTTTGACCCTGTCAAAACGGTTTTTTACGCCTTGTTCGCCTTGTTTTTACGCCTTGCAGGAATTTTTTCTGGCCGCATTGGCACAGCTTTCACGCCCCATTCTGGCTCGTTCACGCCTTAGCGTTTCTGAATGAGCCTCGTGGGGACATGCCGACTGGCATCGGCTGCGGTCCGAACCGCAAGGAATCAAATGTACAATAGGAAAATGGCTGGAATCTTGCGCAGGTCGGGCAACGTCACCTTGCGCCATTCCTGCACGGTGAGGGTGCGTATGTATTCCTCGGGGCAGGTAATTCCTGCCGCAAGGCAAATGCGGGTCTGCGATCGGCAGGTGCGCAGGAGTTCCTGCATCATCTGCGCATTTCGATAGGGCGTCTCGATGAACAGCTGGGTTTGTCGGTCGGCGTAGGCCGCGCTCTCCATCTTCTTAATCTTGGCCGTGCGGCCGGCAGGGTCAATGGGCAGGTATCCGTGGAACGAGAAATTCTGTCCGTTGAATCCCGATGCCATCAACGCCAGCAGGATGGACGACGGCCCTACCAGGGGCACGACCCGGAAGCCCTGCTGGTGAGCCAGGGCCACTATCAATGCCCCGGGGTCGGCAATGGCGGGACAACCGGCCTCGGAAATGACCCCCACGGGCTCACCCTGCGCCAAGGGCCGCAGGTACTGGCGGAACAACGCCGCATCGGCATGCTTTCCCATGGGGCAGAAAGTCAATTCGTCAATGTCGATGCCCTTGTCAACGGCCTTGAGGAAGCGGCGGGCCGTGCGCACCTCCTCAACGATGAAGTGGCGTATGCCCAATATGACCTCCTTGTTGTATGACGGCAGGACCTGCTCAATGGGCGCATTGCCCAACGTGCAGGGTATGAGATAGAGGGCGGGAGAAAGTTCCATGTGTCTATTTTTCAGGATGGGGATTCCAATGCAGGGCGGAGAATGTCTTTTGCCTGCGTACATAGAATTTCCACAGCAGGCATCCGTGCATCATTTCGGGAATGTCGTGCAGTACCGTCGCCCGCAGGTTTTCGCTGCGCTGGCCGTCAAATTGGTGGCGCGTCCTGCGAAATTCCCTGCGCGCCTGCACAACGGCCCTGGCCTCGGACAGGCGGCCCTGCAGGCACATCTGGAATGCCGCAAGGTAGTCCAGGAAGAAACGGACGAGCAGGATTTTGCGCAATGCCGCGGGCGAGGCATTTTTATATATCATCAGGAGGTTGTTGCGGAAGTTGAGGAACGTCTTGCGCGGATTGGACTTGCTCAGCGTCGCTCCCCCGACATGGTAGACCACGCTTTGGGGAATGCAGTACAGCCCGCGGCCGCGGCTGCGCAGACGCCAGCAGAAATCGATCTCCTCCATGTGCGCAAAGAAGCGGCCGTCCAACCCGCCGTGGCGTCGGAAGGCGTCGGTGCGCACCATCAGGGCCGCCCCCGTGGCCCAGAAGACGGGCATGGGTTGATTGTACTGTCCGTTGTCGCGCTCCACCAGATGGAACAAGCGACCACGGCAAAACGTATAGCCCCACGCATCCATGAATCCGCCCGCCGCACCGGCGTATTCAAAGCATTCGCGCTGTCGCTCCGCAAGGATTTTGGGTTGGCACGCATCCACTTCAGGATGCTCCTCCATGAAATCCAGCATAGGGCGCAGCCAGCCCTGCGTAACCTCGACATCGGAATTTAGCAACAGGCTGTAGGGTTCATTCACCTGCTCCAATGCACGGTTGTAGCCCTCGGCAAAACCGTAGTTGCGGTCCAGGACAAGCGTGTCAACCGTGGAAAATTCGTTGTGCAGCACCTGAAGGGAATCATCCTCAGAACCGTTGTCGGCCACGACGATGCGCGCTTCGGGCGAATGGCTGACAACCGACGGAAGGAAGCGCCGCAACATGTTGCTGCCGTTCCAGTTGAGAATGACGACTGCTATTTTCTTTTCTGACATGATTCATTCTTTTATTGTACCGATGAGTGCCGTTTGGTCCTTGTTGAAATCGCCCAGCTGCACCTGCACGATTTGGTTGTCCGCAAGCGGATGGCCGTACGGCAGCCGTGGCAGCTCCACCCGTACGTAGTTGTCGGTGAATCCCCTGACTGGCTGTCCCGCTTGTCCGTGTTCGGTCAGCACTGGGCGCACAGAACCCACGTGAAGCCTGTAGAACGACTTCCTTTTCTCCTCAGAAAGTGCCATTAACAGCTGGGAGCGTCGGCGTTTCTCCTTTTCCTCCACCGCATAGGGGATGCGCAACGCCGCTGTGTTGGGCCGCTCGCTGTATGTAAAGACATGGAGTTGCGAAATGTCCAGTCCGCGCACGAATGCATGGGTCTGTTCGAACAATTCGGGCGTTTCGCCGCGCATTCCCACGATGACGTCCACCCCGATAAAGGCATGGGGAAGGAATTGTCGGACGGATTGGATTTTTTCGGCAAAGAAACGGGTGTCGTAACGGCGGTGCATCAGCTGAAGGACCGCATCGCTGCCGCTTTGCAGCGGAATGTGGAAATGGGGCATGAATGCGCGGCTCTTTGCACAGAACTCCAGAATTTCCGGTGTGAGCAAGTTGGGTTCTATCGAGGATATGCGGTAACGGGCAACGCCTGCAATCTGGTCTAACTCGGCCAGGAGATCCAGCAGGCGCTCTCCCGTGCTTTTTCCGAAGTCTCCGATGTTCACTCCCGTGATTACGATTTCGCGCGCGCCCTCCTGAGCCGCCTTTCGCGCCTGTTCCACCACGGTTGCTATGCTTCCGTTGCGGCTTCGGCCGCGTGCCATGGGAATTGCGCAGTATGTGCAAAAATAATCGCAGCCATCCTGTATCTTTATAAAGTATCGCGTGCGCGTACCCCGCGAGCAGGACGGGACAAACGAGGCTATGGATTTTCTGTCGGTGCTGTAGATGTGGCCGGAAGGCGTTGCGCCCTCCCCTTGCCGCGCTGCATGCTGCGGAAAGTGGCGACGGAGCAGTTCCACCACGTTTCCTTTCTGCTCCATGCCCACGACCAGCCCCACTCCGCCGATTGCCGCCACCTGTTCGGCGCATGCCTGCGCATAGCACCCCATGACAACCACCAATGCGCCGGGATTCTCGCGCACTACGCGGTGAATGGCCTGCCGGCTCTTGTGATTGGATGTCTCCGTCACGGTGCAGGTGTTGACAATGCAGATGTCGGCCGCTTCTCCAGGCCTTGCGCGACGCACTCCCTGGGCTTGCAGGCGGTCGCAAAGGGCTGATGTCTCCGCGAAGTTCAGCTTGCACCCCAGCGTTACGAACACGGCGCACTTTCCATCCAGGCAATTGGCTTCTTTCATCAATCAGCAGTTTTCAGACGCAAAGTTACTGCTTTTTTCCCTAAACCATTGGATTTTTTGTTCCAAACAAGCGTTCAATACATATACTGAAAATCAATATTTTGAAAAAAGTTACATAAAATAATGAAAAAAAAATACATTTTTTGATTGCACTTTTGAAAAAGGTTGTAATTTTGCAGCGGTTTTAATAAGCAAATAGATTGTTTAACTAGTAAAAGTTAGAAAAATGAAGAAGTTAGTATTTGTTTTCGCAGCCGTTGTTGCAATGTCTTTTGCATCTTGCGGCCAGAAGGCAGCTCAGGAAGCTCCTGCTGCTGACACTGATTCTATCGAAGCCGTAGCTGAGGATTCTGCTGCTGTTGATTCAACCGTAGCTGACTCTGCTGCCGCTGAGGAAGCTGCTCCTGCAGAAGAAGCTCCTGCTGCTGAGTAATCAGTTAACAAGACTTTGAGAGATTGAAACCTGTGGACGGAAGTCCGCAGGTTTTTATTTTTTTTCCACCAGCGGTAAACCGCAACGAACAGCCTGACAGGGAAAAGGCAAACGGCGAAAAGGAAAGACGGGAAACATGCTGAATTGCCCCTCGGCGGTGCATAAATATTCCTTTTCAGCCCTGACTGAATCTTCACGCATCCTTACCTGCATTTGCAAGCATTCCACAGACCTGGAAGCCCCTGCCAAAAGGACGCAGACGCGAAAGTGCGGCCAACTGCGCCTTGTTCGGGGCATTTTTACGCCTTGCGTGTAGTTTTTCAAGCCGCATCCGACCGTCTTTCACGCCTTGCCGGCAGCACTTTCAGGCCGCATTGGTCTGTTCAGATCAGAGATGCTGGATGCGCCGCGCCTTTCCCCACATTTTCCGCCCACGCCGGCGTACACATGACACCATCCACCTGTCCTGAAGGGCAGGTGGCGCATACGAGAACAAGGCGCGTCAGAAGGGATAGCCGATGGCGAAGTGCAGAGCCAAGCCGTCCTTGAATTTCCCTATATTGTAGTATCCGCTGCGATGGTTGTCGGCGGGGTCGTGCAGGGCCACGCCGAGGTCAAGCCGCAGCACGAGGAAGTCCATGTCGTAGCGCAGGCCCGCCCCCGTGCCCAGGGCTATGTCACGGGCGAAATGCCTGAGCGAGAAACGGCCGCCCGGGCGGTTTTCGTCCTTGCGCAAGAGCCATACGTTGCCGGCATCGACGAAAAGCGCACCATTCAGGCCGCCGAACAGGGCAAAGCGGTACTCGGCATTGGCCTCCAGCTTGAAATCGCCCGTCTGGTCCAGGTAGGAGTACTTGGAACGGGGCGTGTAGTAGCGGCCGGGGCCCACCGTGCGGATGGTGTAGGCGCGGATGCTGTTGGCACCGCCCACAAAGAACTGGTCGCTGTAGGGAGCCACCTTGGAATTGCCGTAGGAGTAGATGATGCCCGCCGACAGGCGCGTCACGACCTTGCGCTGGCGCGTAATGCGGAAGTTATTGTGCAGTTCGCTGGTCACCTTCACGTATTGGGCAAACGGATTGCGGAACAGGTTCTTGTTCTCCTTGGAGAACGACTCGCCGCCCAGGGCATAGATGGCCGATGTCACGTTGCCGGCCTCCTTGATGCTGAACTGCCACCACAATGGGTTGCGGTGGTGCGACGCCGACTGGAACGTGTAGGTGTACTGCATGGCGGGCACAAATCGGTCGCGCATGCTGACCGACAGTGCAGGGTTGGCCTGCATGATAGAGTCGAATTCGTGGGTGCTGTGTATGAGCTTGTCATAGGTCAGCGAGAACGGCGTCAGCTCATGGCGCGACGTGGCGTTCTTGTGCCATGAGTAGGTCACCTTCAGCCCCATAGAGAAGAGGTTGAAGTACTGGGCGCGGTTCAGCCAGTCGGCGCTGACCGAGAATGACGTGGCAGTGGGGAAACGGAACGTGCGGCGGCCTATGCCAGGGAAGACGATGTGGGGAAAATCCAGCGAGAGCTGCGTGCCTACCTCATAGGAATTGAAGAATGTCTTGGATGCCGTATGCTCGTTGTGCGTGCGCCATTCATAATTTCCGTATATCTTCCAGTTCAGCAGTTCTGCGTCGCGGAATGTGTTCTTGCGCTGCAGGCTCAGGCTGAGCCCCGGTCCTATCCTGTCGCTGTTCTTCTCAGTTACGTTCATTTCCAGGTCGGTTGTCCAGGGCTTGTCGAGCGTTGCCGTGATGTACAGGTCCAATGTGTCGCAGCCGGCAGTCGTGTCGCGCATCATGTAGTTCACATTGTACTGGCTGAAGACCCCCATTGAGGACAGCAGCTCCTGCGTCCTTTCCTGATCGTCCTGCCTGTACAGCTGGCCGTGGCGGTGGGCTATGTTGCGAAACCAGGCTATGGGGCGCAGGGGCATCTTCCTGCCCCCGAAGTTGAAATGGGTGGTGCGTATCGTGCGTGTCGTGTCCAGCAGTTCCCCGTCGTAGCGGAACATGGATATGTGGGTCGCTCCCATGTACAACCGACGTTGCAGGCGCGGCGGCAGGTTGTTCTTGGGCGACATTTGCAGTTGCACATAATAGAGACGGGCCACGGTGTCGGCCTTGTAGGTGGAGTTGCCTGCCTTGTAGTAATAGTAGCCCTCGTTTCTCAGCAGTTTCTCCAACCGTGTCTGCTCCTCTGTCAGCTTGACAACATTGAAAGCATCGCCTTTCCTGAGCACGCTGGTGCGCCGGTTGGCCTGGATGATGCTGTCCTGGACCGCCGAAAATCCTGCATAGGCAATGGAATCGAGACGGTACACGCGGCCCGGACGTACATAGTAGTTGATCTTGGCCTTGCGGTCATTCCTGGGCGATATGTCCAGCTCGTATTTTACTTTTCCCTGAAAATAGCCGTAATTGTGGAGGGTGTTGGTGGCTACCTTGACGCGCGTATCGGGATTGACCGACGAAAGCAGCACAGGTTCGGTGGAGAAGCTCTTGTACATCCATTTGCTCAGGCCTCCCTCCTTGTTTACATATTTATTATAGGCCCACAAGCCCACAGGAAGGGGGAAGCGGTAGTAGGAACTGCCAAAGAGGGAGTTGTTGGGGGCATACTCCAGCACGGCATTGACCTCCTCGGTCGCCGTAAGGAGGGCCTGGGCCTCTGTCTTGTCCAACTGTTTTTCAGCAGCCTTGCGCTTTTTTGATTTGACGATGGTGTCCTGTGTTTCCAGGAGGTCGGACAACGATTTCACGTCGCCCTTCAGCACATTTCCCACCTGCTCCGCCGCATCGGCCACGGCCACGATGACTCCTGCCGTATCCCGTTTTTGCTTCTTGACGGTCTGCTCCTTATCGGTGTAGGATATCTTCCAGATACCCGTATACAGGATTTCTCCCTCGGGCAGGTTCTCCGTTGTCGAGCAGGCCGAGAGGAACAGCAGTGCTGTCGCAAGAAGAAGGCTATGTATCTTTTTCATTCGCGCTGATTAGGGTTGTTTTGTGGGGAGGACCTTTGCGTTTTTGCGTTGCGGCCGCCATATGAACAGATCGCCGAAATGAGCCGTCTTGCGGCGCAAGACCAGTCCCACGCCAGCCGATGAATATGTCCCCTCCAAGGGGTCCTGGGTGTCGTGGTCATAGAAAACACGCAGGTTGCGGCTGCCGCTTTCGTCAAGACGGTACTCCAATGTAATGTTGTCGATGAAACTTTGGTTCTCACTGGAATTTTCCGACCCAGCCGAGACTTTCCCGCCTATGATAAAGGTCACGCGGTCGTTCCACAAGTGCTTGGCAAACTGGAACGAGTAGTTCGTCTGCGCATTGCCGCTGGCCGTTGTGCTCCCCTCGACCCCCACAGTGAGGTCAATCGTCTTGAGCGCATTGCCTGCGATATTCTGTATCTCGCTTTGGAGGAACGAATTGAGGGCATTGTTCGCCTTGAATGAAGACTTGTTGGACGATATCAGGTACATGCCCGTCGCAAGCATGGTGACGGCCAATTTTCCACGGTCCTCCTCGGACATGGAGGCCAAGTCGTTTTGCACGCTCAGGTCTTCGGGAGCCTCTATCAGGAACTGCAAGCCCATGTTCTCCAATGTCTGCGTGATGGCCACGCCTACGTTGAATGATACCATGCGCGTGTTTACCCCGTTGTCGTTAACGGAAGCCCGCGTCTTTTCAATCGCCGTGATATGCAGGGTGGGATTGTAGGGATTGCCCGTAAACTGGATGTAGTTGTCGCCGCTCAGCGTAAATGTCTTGAGCGGAATGAACGGAAGCTCGTATTTCATCTCGCCTTTGCTCATTGAGAACCTTCCCAACAGGGAAATGTCGCCGCTGGGCAGGTATTTCATCGTGAGGTTTCCGCCTCCCTGACAGTCAAAGTAGCTGTCGCCGTCGGCACTAAGCTCGCAGTGCATCTTGGCCGCCTCGCTGATATTCACGGACAGGGTCATCAGCATATTTCCTGCGGAAACGGACTCCGTTTTCTCTGATGTACTATCGGCAAAATCCACAAATTCCACCAATCCGCTGAGACGGTCCTCCACAGAAAGGGGCGTGTCCTTCATTACATAGGTCATGTCGGTGTTTCCCAGGACTTTCAGATTTCCTTTAACAATCATAAAGTTGGTGGTTCCCTTCAAGGTGGCATCTATATCGGTGAAAACCTTGCCAAAGAGGACTGCCTCCTTCGTGCGGGCCGAGTTGACGATTTGGAAGTTTTTTGCCTTGAAAGCCACGTCAAGCGTGATCCTGTCCAAATCGCTGAAGTTCACCTTTCCGTCCATTAACAGCGGATTTGGGCTCTTTGCGGAATACAGCATCAGGCTATCCATATAAATACAGCTTGCTTTGATTGGGAGCGGCTTGTCCGCCATGCGTAGGTCAACGCCGTAAAGCGGCGAAAGTATGCGCATGGAATCCGGCAACAGGCTTCCGTTGAATTCCAGACTGCCTATCGCACCCGCAATGCCCAGTTCGCCGTTCGCATAACCGCCCAAGGCCACGCTTCCGTCGTTGGGAAGGAAAGCATTCAGGAGATGGCATGGGAATTTCTCAAGTACCACCGTCGCATCCAGCCTTCCGGCATCCTCATTCAGGTATGTCCCGTCAAATGACGCCACTTCGCGGTTGTCATTCAGCACGATGGCATTCACGTAATGCTCATTCGTTCCTTTTGGCAGGTATACCAATTCCGCTCCAAAGGCTCCCATGCTGTAATTTTCGTATCTGAAATCATCCATGAGCAGTGTTCCGCTGGCCGAAAGGGCCGTGTCCCGCCGTTCAATGTGCAAGTCGCCGTTCAGGAAGCCTCCCATGCTGGGGAGATAGGGCAGCACGCTGCATAACTCGTCCAAATTGACATGGCTCAGGCTGACCGTTATGTCATTCAGCGAGTCTTGCTGCGTCGCGTTGACTTTAAGCCCCGTTTGGTCGTCTGCCAGCAAATCTACGTCAGCCAAGACGAAACCGCGTGGGGTTATCGTTACGTAGTTATCCTTGTTGATGCGGAATTTCCGGTATGCGATGGTTGATTCCTCGGGGAAAAGCTGCAGGGTCACGTCTCCGCTGGCGGCCAAACTGCCCTTCACGCCAAGGTGAACGCCTTCCTTTTTCTTGCTGTCCCTGTATATGGTCAATACAGAGAATCCGTCCCTCAGGACCTCCCCGTTCACCGATGCCGTGAACTTGTTCGGATTTTTTTTGCTTGTATTTTCCACCAGTCCCTCAAGGCGCAGCCCGCCCGTATCCTGTTTTACCTGCGCCGTGATCTTATCCAGGAGGAGAGCCCCCGTCTTAAATGACCACAGACCGAACAATCCGTTCAGTCCGCTGGTTCTGTCGGCGTTCAGATCCAAGCTCAGATTATTAAAATCATATCCGCGATAATGCAGCAGGCGTGACACGGGGTTGTTCTTGCCTGCCGAAAGCCGCAGGACCAGTTCGGGCAGATGGCTCTTCAGTTCCTGATGATCCAGACGGGCTTCCTTGATTTGCCGTTCCAGTGTCCGCACCACTTGCGCCAGACTGTCCGTGATGACACCCAGTGCCGTCTGGCTTTGCAAGCGCAGGCTGAGGTCGCCGCTCAGCAAACGGGCCACCGTACTGTCTTGCGCAGTGGCAAACTCAAAGTTGACATTATCGGCAGGGTATCCGTTGTTGGGCGTTACAATGTTTACATGCTGCAAGCCTCCACTCACCCCCATTTTCGAGCCATCCTGCGCGGCATATCCCTTTGCGCGGATTTCCATCATAAGACGGGAAGAATCTGCCCCCCTTGTCAGGGTCAGCAAATCCAGATTCTCCACATTGCCCACAAGACTGCCCTCCACGACAGCCCCCAGTGAAGCCTGGAAATCGGTGTTCGCCGTCAGCATGCGGTTATTGCTCTTCAGCGAACCCTGCAACTGCCCCGCCTGAAGCACTGCAGCCACCTGAATGGAGTCCAAAGGTATGCTGTCAAGGCTCAATTGCTGAATACGGACCTGAGCATTCAGGCGGGCATGCTTGTCCAGGAAATCAAAGCCGCGCCCCTGGGCCTCGGCCTGTGCCGTAAGCGGCGACAATGCCCATTCGGGGAGATAGCTCTGCAGGGGGAAACGCTGCGCCACGACCTTGGCGGCATAGTTTTCCGTATTCATATTATAATTGCCCTTGACCGACAGCCACCCGTCACCCTCGCGCAGGGTCGTATTCGTCCCTACCGTTGAGCCGTTCAGGCTCAGTTCGCCTCCCAGCAGGAAACGGGGCGGAATGCGCAGCCCATCAGGCAGGATCTTCCGATAGAAGGCCATGTCGCCCGTCTTCACCTTATATTGCAGCTTGACAGCGCGCATATCATCCTGCCTGATGTCGGCCAACGTACCCTTGGCGGTAAAGGCCACGGCATTGCCCAGACGGGCCTCCAACTCTTTCACCTCGGCACGGTCCACATTGCCCGTCACATGGGCCTTCAGCAGGACGGGCTGCCCCTTTGGCACGTAGCTCCTCAGGTCGGGGGCGGCACTGCCGGCCAGCAGGAGCAGGTCGTCATAGCCCACGCTGCCCTGCGCCGTGACATCCATGTTGCCTCCCTTGCCGTTTTCCAGCGCATCCCAGTCCACGCGCCCTTGTGCCGCCAACTGGCTGTGGGGCGTGCGCATCAGGAAAGACGACAGCCTGACTGTCCTGTCGTCGGAACGCAGAACGCCGCTGATTTCCTCCATTCGCAATCCGCTCTGCTCGCTGAAGGCCAGCTGCCTCAGGTTGATGCTCATTCTTCCCTGGTCATACTCCACGGAATCAGCCTGCAAGCGCAGCGAGTCCAGCCTCAGGTGATTGTAGTCCAGGCCAACGGTATGCTTTTCCCACGGAACGTCATAGGACAGCCCGTTACCCATCACCTGCAGCCCACCTACGCGGTACAGAGGCCGCCCCAAATCCACCAGCACGTCCTGGGCCGCAGCCTGGAGCAGGTTGCCCCCCACCCTCATGGAGTCGCCGGGCAGGTGCAGGCGGAAAGCCACATCGTCCACCTGGACTTTCCCCAGGCTGATGCGCATGTGCGACGGCTCCGACGCAGTGGTGTCCTCCTGGGCCGTGTCGCTCAGCTGCACCGCCACGTCGGCGCGGCGCAGCAGGGCCGTTCCCAGGGTCAATGACTGGGAATCCAGCCGATAACAGGCGGGTATGTCTACGCTCAGCTCATCCAGACGCCCCCTGACCCGTGTGTCACTGATGAAATCCTTGGTGTCAACCTGGGCCTGGAGCAGTTGGAAACCGCTGAGCTCCACTTTCCTTTGCAACAAGGGCCACACGCGGATGCCCAGCCGCAGCGAGCGCACGTGCAGCAGCGTGTCGGCATGCTGCACGGCCGTTGCGCCGTTCAGGGTGAGGTCCAAGGGAAAGGCCAGGCGCACATAGTCCACCGTGATGTCCGTTCCGGTGGCCTGCGACAGGCGCTGGCACGCCTCGCGCTTCACCCATTGCTGGACGGGCGGCAGATAGACCGCGACGGCCAGCAGCAGGAACAGGGCCACGGGTGCTGCGGCCACGAGGGCCAGCACCTTCCATCCTCTTTTCGCGCTCTTTGCTGCCATTCCAACTGCAAAGTAAACACATTTTCCCCGAAAAAGCCCAGCAACCCTGCGCCTTTTTACCCATGAATGCTGCAAAACACGTAACTTTGCACCCAAAAACCACAGTGAACGGCCACACACCATCTACGGAACGAAGTTCCGGGCGACTCATCCTGTATCACGCCATTGCCTTCCTGGTCATGACCACATGGGGGGCGACTTTCGCATCAACCAAGACGCTCATCCTGCAAGGCATGGGCGAAACCAACATTTTCTTCCTGCGTTTCCTGGGCGCATACGCCCTGCTGGTCCTCACCAGCCACAAGAAGTGGCGGGCCGACAGCCTGCGCGACGAGGCCCTGCTCATGCTGGCCGGCCTGACGGGCGGTTCGCTCTACTTCGTGGCCGAGAACTACGGCCTGCACTTTGCACAAACCACCGACGTGTCGTTCATCATTGCCTTCACGCCGCTGCTGACCACACTGTTCGCCTACATGCTCCGCATCGAGCGGGCCACCATTACCCACCGCTTTGTCACGGGACTGGCCATCGCGCTGGTGGGCATAGGCTGCCTCATCTTCAAGGGCCAATTCACATGGCAAGCCTCCTTCCTGGGCGACGGGCTGGCCCTGCTGGCCGCCATTCTGTGGGCGCTGTACAGCCTGATTATCAAACCCCTGGGAAAACACTACGACGTCGTGTTCATTACGCGAAAAATCTTCTTCTACGGGCTCGTCACCATACTGCCCGTGCTGTTCATCCGCCCCATCGCCGACGAACTGCCGCTCCTGCAACGCCCCGTCGTGTGGGGCAACCTGCTGTTCCTCACGGTAATTGCCTCCTACTTGTGCTTTATCCTGTGGAACAAGGTGCTGGAGGTACTGGGGCCGCTCAAGTCGTCCTACTACCTGTACATCAACCCCGTGTCGGCCAGCATCGTGTCGGTCCTCTTCATGGACGAGGAAATGAACCTGTACATCCTGGGCGGCCTGCTGCTCATCCTGCTAGGCGTCATCTACTCGGAGCACAAGGGGTAGGGTTTTCCCATGGCACGCCCAAAACCCAGATTTCATAAACAACTGAAAAAACAACTCATTCTCACGCCGTGGCCACCAGGACGGTCCGCCGCGTGTTTTTTACGCCTTGTTCACCGGACTTTTACGCCCTGCATGGAATTTTTCAGGCCGCATCCGACTACCTTTTACGCCTTGTCCTGACCGCTTTTCCCTGAACCAGTTTTTGCCTGCCCTGAACCACGCGGGCCGAAACCGCGCAGCAGCGGTCGTTTATGCAATTATTTTTCCGTTTGCGCAAACATTTTGGTTAAAATTTCTTGCATTCAACAATATTTTGTAACTTCGCAAAAATTTCTGACACGGAACACCCGTTTTCAAACCATACAACACACATATGATACAAGAGAAATCACTGGTCAAGCAGAACATCCTTCGTTACTTAGACCACCGAGGCATCACCGCCTATGAGTTCTACAAGCGCTCGGGCACGACGCGCGGCATCCTGGCGCAGAACAACGGCATCAGCGAGGACAACATCGCAAAATTTCTTGCCTTTGCACCCGAGGTAAACACCAGTTGGCTGCTCACGGGCGACGGGCCGATGATCAACCCCGATTATGCGGGCGAGACAGCACCCGACAGCGACCGCAATGCCGTGCCGCAGGGGGTGAGACGCACCCACAAATACAGCGGATACGCCATCCCCTTTGCCAACACGCAGAACGTCAAGCCCATTCCCCTGGTGCTGCAGACGGTGGCCGCAGGATTTGGCAACAACAACTTCATGATATCCGAATCGGACGTCAAGGAATTCTACGTAGTCCCCAAGTTTCGGTACTGTCACGTCGACTTCATGATAGAAGTGTCGGGCGTCAGCATGATGCCCCACCTCATGCCCGGCGACATCATTGCCTGCTCCATCATCAGGGACAGCCAGTTCATTCAGTGGAATAAATGCCACGTCATAGCCACGCGCGAACAGGGATTGCTGGTGAAACGCCTGCTGAAGAGCGACAAGGAAAACTTCATACAAGCCATTTCGGACAACAAGGACTATCCGCCCATTGACATTCCCAAGGACGAGATAACGGGACTGGCCCTGGTGGTGGGTTCCATAGGCCTGGAGTGACATTGACTGCCAACAAACTGAAAACAACCATACAGACATGAACAGAAGACATTTTCTACAGAGCAGCCTGGCCGCAGTAGTCCTGTCCAGGCTGGGCGGCGGCAAGGCCAAGGCCGCCAGTGCACAGGCAAACAAGTCCTGGGCAACGGAAGGACTGCCCGTGACATGTGAAAACGTGGCGGCCGGCCCGAATGACCTGAAGGTGAGATTCCTGGGGACGGGCGCGGCAGGATGGAAGCAGGGCACGACCACCGAGCGGCGCAACAGCAGCGTCTTGCTCGACGGCAAGGTGCTGATAGACCTCACCGTAAGCGTGATGGACATGTTTCCCGAGGGTTGCAAGCCCGAACACTTGTTCTACACCCATTCGCACCGCGACCATTACCAGCCCCTGGAGGCACTGAAGCTGGGCGTCAAGCACGTTTACATATCGGAGACATGGGTTGACCGCGCCAAGGCCGAGTTTATGAGCGTAGCCAGGGAGAATCACCTGGCTGTTCCCAAGTTTCACACGCTCAAGGTAGGCGTTCCCGTGGTGGTCGAGGGCCTCAGCTTCACTCCGCTGCCCGCCAACCACAGCACGAATTTCTATGAGGAGCAGGCACAGATCTATCTCGTGGAGAAGGGAACGACTGAAAGCAACCTGGGCGTGCGACTGCTCTATGCCACCGACACGGGCGGCATCATGGGCAAGGCAAGCCGCCTGGCCGGCATCGATACCCATCGCAGCGACATCACTCCGCGCCCCATCACCGGCTTCATCATGGAAGGCACGATGGGAGTCGAGCACGACGACGACTATCGCATGTTCAACCACTCCACTCCCAACGTCGTGGCCCGCATTGCCAACATGCTCATCAAGACGCAGCGCTACACGCCGCCCACCGGCCAGCCTGTGTACATCACGCACATTGCCAACAGTTTGCACGATCGCCTTTCGCAGGACGAATTGAACAAGGTGCTGCCCATGCCCGTCCGCGCAGCCTATGACGGGCTGGAAGTAACGTTCCGGGCGCTGAGCTGAGGTCGCACCTCACTTGAGAGACACACAAAAAGGCGGAGACACCACAAGGGTATCTCCGCCATATTTTTTCCATCTCCGCATCGCCGTCGCCCGCGACCGCAATGCGCATGCCTTTCCGTCAGGAACAGCAGAACAAGATGATTAGCTGCGCACTCAGAATCCTGAGGAACATCGACAATGGGTACACTGTGGAATATCCCACCGCGGGGGCATCGTTGCTGGCCATTTCGCTGGAGAATGCAAGCAGGGGCGGGTCGGTGTAAGTGCCTGCTGTAAAGCCCATGAACGTGAAATAGTTCAGTTTATAGCGTAAGCGGGCCACCAATCCCATTATCAGGATGGGGATGACGGTAATGAGAAAACCCACCCACACGTATTTTACGCCGTCACCTTGGATCAGCGTTTCCCAGAAGTGCGCGCCGGCCTTCATGCCCACGCTCGCCAGGAACAGCAACAGCCCCAGTTCCCTTACGAACATGTTGGCGCTGGTTGTTGTGTAGGAAACCAGGTGTACCTTGTAGCCGAAACGCGCGATGAGCAGTGCCACGATGAGCGGGCCGCCCGCGATACCCAGTTTCACGGGATTGGGGATGCCCGGGAACTTGAAAGGAATGCTTCCCAAGGCGATGCCGAGCAGGATGCCAATGAAGATGGGGGCAATGTTGGGGTAGTCCAGCCGTTTCACTTGATTGCCCACCAAATCGGCCACGTTTTTCACATTTTCCTCAGGGCCGACGACACGCAAGCGGTCTCCGATCTGCATTTTCAGGTGTCTGTCTGCAAACATTTCAATGCCCGAACGGGTGAATCGCGTGACATAGACACCGTGTATCGAGTTGAAGTGCATTTCTCCAAAGGTCTTGCCCTCGATGGCAGGCTTCGTCACGATGATCCTGCGCGATACGACCGGCGAATTCTCTTCATCCCACTCCATTTCTATTTGATCGCCGAGGAATGCCGTGATGGCCTCGGCGTCATCGGCCGCACACACGATGCGCATCTTGTCTCCCAGCGTGAACGGCGTGTCATTGTTGCTGCGAATGATTTGTCCGTTGCGCTCGATGCGCGTACAGACGAAGTTGCGCCCCAGAAACTGACTCACTTCAAAGAGATTCTTGCCGACCAAGGACTTATTGCTCGCCACAATCGTCATTTGGTGCGGCCGCGCATGGGGATTGGCATCCTTTTCGCGCTGAATGGCCTCGTCTTCCTCCTTCAGGGAAATCTTCAGCAGGTAGCGCGTCAGGATAACCGCGCCAATCATGCCCAGCACACCCAACGGGTAAGCACAGGCATAGGCCGACGCAATGCTGCTCTCGCCCATGGCGACCTGCAGGCCGTCGTTGTGCGACATTACCTCGGCCAACGTTTCATTGGCCGCGCCCAGGCCAGGCGTATTGGTCACTGCACCGCACAGCACGCCCACCATCATCGGCAGGTTCTTGGGATTCTCGGTGTCAAAGAACAGATAGTACAGTCCGAACATGATGCCCACGTTAAGCAGCACGACCACGATGGCCAATAGGTTCATCTTCACGCCGCCTTCCTTGAAAGACGAGAAGAAACCCGGGCCGACGGACAAGCCTATACAGTAGACGAACAGCACCAGCCCGAAATCCTGGATGAAATTCATAGTAGACAGCGGGCAGGCGTACCCTTCGGGCGAGGCAATGCCCATTACGTTGTACACATGCCCTACGATAATGCCCACAAACAGGACAAAGGTAGACCCCAGCGCAATGCCGCCAAACTTGACCTTGCCCAAGATGTACCCCACCGCGATCACGATGGCATAGAGGGCCACGATGTGGGACGACGCGCCCCAATTAGTAAACAAAGAAGACAACCAATCCATATATCCTCAGTTATGATTATTACACAATCAGGCAGAAGGAAAAAACGAGCCTGTTTTCAGTCGCAAAATTACAAACAAATATTCTTACTGGCTATTTTTGTTGAATAAAAATGCTGTAAAACATATTTTTGAAACCCAAAAACCAGCAGGGACACTGCTTTAAAAAATCAATTGCCAAGTCCACTTGCCAATAATGACCGTTTTGCAGGATATTTTCTGCCCCTCACCGATTTTCAAGCCGCATACAGGAATTTTTCACCCCATTTTCATACCTTTGCACCATGAAAAATAAAAAAGCCATGCCATTGATCATTGTATTATCGCTCCTGGCAATCGTTGCCATCGGGACTGTGTGTTTCCTCGACCACCCCAGTTTCGGCCGCCTGCCACGCGGACAGCGCCTGGAGCGCATACAAAAGTCGCCCAACTACCGAGATGGGCAATTCCGCAACCAAGAACCCACCCAACAGCTGACCAGCGACAAGGGACTGCTGGCCAACCTCATCAATTTCCTGTTCAGCAAGCCGCCGCGCCTGCGTCCCGACGAACCCCTGCCCATCACCCACCCGCAATGGGGCGAGACAGACCGCAGCGAGGACTGCATTGCCTGGTTCGGCCACTCTTCCTACCTGCTCCAGACCGCCGGACAGCGCATCCTGGTCGATCCCGTTTTCTACGATGCCGCCCCCGTGTCCTTCGTCAACCGTCCTTTCCGCCACGCCAACGCCTTCCGCCCCTCCGACCTGCCCGACAGCATTGACGTGCTCCTTATTACGCACGACCATTGGGATCATCTGGACTACCGTACTGTCAAGGAGTTGCGCGAGCGCGTCCAGCACGTGGTCGTACCGCTGGGCATCGGCGAATACTTTGAGTATTGGGGCTACCCTGCCCACAAGATAACCGAGCTCGACTGGGACGACTCGACCGCCCTCGGCCCGCAGCTCACCATCCACTGCCTGCCCACGCGCCACTTCAGCGGCCGCGGGCTGCACCCCAACAAGACGCTGTGGGCATCCTACATGGTGCAGACCGACACGGCCTGCATCTACATTGGCGGCGACGGAGGCTACGACGGACGCTTCCGCCGCATTGGCCAACGCTTTCCACACATTGACCTGGCCATACTCGAGAACGGCCAGTACGACAAGGACTGGGCCTACATACACACAATGCCCGAGCAGCTGGGCCAGGTGGTGCGCGACCTCAACCCACGGCGGTTCATCACCGTGCATCACAGCAAGTACGCCCTGGCCAAGCACCCATGGGACGAGCCTTTGCACACAGAGCAGGACGTAGCGCGCCAGACGGGGATGCCACTGGTCATCCTGCAGCTGGGCCAGATTGAGAAGCTCTGAACAGCAGCCCGCCGCAGCGTGGCAGGCATTTCCGCCAGCGGCATACTGGTGCAGGGAACGGGAAGAAAGTACCCCTCATACGGGCAAACGGCAGACAACAAAGCACCGACGGCGGCAGAACAAGGCGCAAACAGTGGGCCAACGCGGCCTGAAAAATTTCATGCAGGGCGTAAAAATCCAGTGAACAAGGCGTAAAAAATCAAGCCTACCCCACGCCGTTCAGCCCGCAGCTCACCCACCCCACACATAAGAAAATGCGGTTGCAACACATCCCTGTGTATGCAACCGCACAATTGTATTTGTCCTACTCAGTCGCTCAGAACAGCTGCTCTGGATACTCGCCGGCCTCCACCAGCGCCTTGATCTTGGCCACTGTGTCGGGACGGTCCTCCGGATAGGTCACTCCGAACCATTTGCTGGTAGTATCGAGCACCTTGACCGTGGCAGTGCCCTCCTTGATGAGCTTGTCCACCATGAGAGGAATGAAAAATTCGGCCTTCAGGTTGTTCCGCGTGCTCTCCAACTGGAGGAAGTTCTTGAAGAAAGCCTCGCTGTGCGCAAAATAGTCAGGCGTGAATCCCCAGAAGTTCATGCTCACGGGCGTGGCCTGGTCAATGGCGGTCCATGAAGCCCCGTCGTCATTGAGATACTTGATCTGGCCGTCCTCCTTGCGCTCTATCTTGGTGCGCTCCACCACGGTCTGCAGGTATCCGCTGTCGTCGGTGGAGCATACGCCGCGGCTCACCGTGCCGCTCTCGCTCAGGGTGTTGCCTACGCGGAATCCCACCATGGAATAGACGTGCTGGCTGCCCTGGGGTAGCTGGCTCAGGAACTGGCCCATGACGCGGAAGGAGTCGCGGCCGTAGAAATCGTCGCAATTAATGACAGCAAACGGCTCTTGTATGACATCCTTGCCCATGAGCAGGGCGTGATTGGTACCCCAGGGCTTCTCGCGTCCCTCGGGCACGGTGTAGCCCTCGGGCAGCGCGTCCAGCGACTGGAACACCACCTCAACGGGCAGGTGGTCCTGGTACTTGCTCACCACTTTCTGGCGGAAGTCCTGCTCAAAGTCCTTGCGGATGACGAAGACCAGCTTGCCGAATCCCGCCTGAATGGCATCGTAGATGGAATAGTCCATAATCGTCTCGCCATGAGGGCCCAGGCCGTCCAGCTGCTTCAGGCCGCCATAGCGGCTGCCCATTCCGGCTGCCAAAAGAAATAATGTTGGTTTCATTTTGCTATTTTTGTTTTTGTTGTAATTGGATATATTTTGTTTTCTATGGATAACTGCGTCCCAGACGGGGCGCACATCATGCGTTTGTCCTGTCCTACAATTGTTTTTTTACCAAGGGCAGGAGTATTTGCTCCATCACCTGGTAGCCTGACTTGTTGGGATGCACGTCATCGGTCGTGTAGGACTTGTTTTGCGAGATGCCGTCGCTGTCAAGCATGGCATCGTAGTAATCGGCAAAGGGTATCTTTTGCTGCTTCGCATAGGCCTTCAGCCGAGCATTGAGCAACTTGATCTTGGGCGAGACCCCCGTAGCCTTGCTCCAGGGGAACTTCTGCGAAGGCAGCACTGCCGACAGGACGACGCGTATCTTGTTCTGGCGGGCCAGCTCAACCATCGTCACTATGTTGCCAAACGTGGTTTCTTCGTTGTACGGACAGGTGTTTTCCGCAATGTCGTTGGTCGGTCCGCCTATGACGACGACGCGGGGATGGAGATTGATGACATCCTGGCGGAAGCGCAACAGGAATTGGTAGGTTGTCTGGCCGCTTATGCCACGGCAGATGTATCCTGTCCTTTCAAAAAACTCGGGATACCGTAGTTGCCAGCATTCCATGATGGAATTGCCGAACATGACTACGCGCTTCTCGTTCTGCTTCGGCTGTCCCAAGGCCGCATTGGCCTTGGCATAGCGCGCTGTGTTACCAAAATCGCGGATATCCACCTTGGCATTCACCCCTAAAGGCAAGGAAAGGATCATGCACACCGCCGCCACAAATTTGACCGCTCTATTCATACTTTTTGTGTTTTTACGGCAAATTTACGCATTTTTGTCTTGAAAACGGGAAGAATACTGGAAAAAAACTTACCTTTGTAAGACAAAAGAACAGCACAGAAGACACAAGAAAAAAGGAGGCCGCATTTTGAACGACAGGATGAAAACCACCCATCGCCGCACCGGCAAGGACCACCATACCGCTGACACACAGGCTGAAGGCCGCGACAGGAAAAATAAAGAGACGCTGCCGCATTCGGCCATGGAAGACATCAGGAATGCCGTGGAGGTCATGCAAAACGGCGGTATCATCCTCTACCCTACAGACACGGTGTGGGGGCTTGGGTGCGATGCGACCAACCCGGAAGCCGTGGCAAGGATTTATGCCATCAAGCAACGCGCCGACAGCAAGGCGCTCATCACGCTTGTGGACTCGGAGGCGAAAGTTGAGTTCTATGTCAGGAACGTTCCCCCTGTCAGCTGGGATTTGATAGAGCTGTCCACGCGCCCCATCACCATCATCTATGAGAATGCCCGCAACCTGGCTGCAAATTTGATGGCCGAGGACGGGACGGCAGGCATCCGCATCACGCATGAGCCCTTCAGCAAGACACTTTGCATGAGATTCCGCAAGGCTATCGTGTCAACCAGTGCCAATATCAGCGGACAGCCAGCCCCAAAAAACTTCAAGGAAATCAGTGACGCGATAAAGTCCAGCGTAGACTACATCGTTGGGTACAGACAGCAGGAAAAAGGCAACGCTGTGCCCAGCACCATCATCAAGATAGGGGAAAAGGGCGACGTAAAGGTCATCCGGCCATAATATAAATAGGTATAGTTCTGAAAATGGCAGCCCAAGACACAGCAACAGCCCCGCAATCCTCACTGCGATTCATCAAGTGGACGGAGAATCACCTCAGCCTGCGCCAACGCACCCTGATGCTGGCCTTCATGGTGGGCATCCTGACCGCCTTGGCCGCCCAAGTGCTGAAATGGTTCATCGAAGAAATTCACAAATTCCTGTTCGAGGGTTTCAACGTTGACCAACACAATTGGTTGCTGCTTGTATTTCCTGCCATAGGCATCCTATTCACCGCCCTGTTCATCAAATACGTGGTGCGGGACGACATCGGGCATGGCGTAACCAAGATTCTCTTCGCCATATCGCGCCGCCAGGGCCACATAAAGAGCCACAATTGCTGGAGCAGCGTCATAGCCAGCAGCATCACCATCGGATTCGGCGGAAGCGTGGGAGCAGAATCGCCGGTAGTGCTGACAGGTTCGGCCATCGGCTCTACATTGGGCAAGGCATTCCGCGTAGACCAGAAGACACTGATGCTTCTGATAGGTTGCGGGGCGAGTGGTGCCATCGCAGGCATCTTCAAGGCCCCCTTTGCAGGGCTTCTGTTCACCTTGGAGGTACTCATGCTCGACTTAACCATGGCATCCCTGCTGCCACTGCTGGTCAGTTGCGTCACAGCCAGCATCCTGACGGCGGCACTCTCGGGAACGGACACGATGTTCACTTTCCACATGGACAATGCCTTTACAGTGGACCGCGTTCCCAGCACAATCCTGCTGGGTGTTTTCTGCGGACTGGTCTCCCTCTACTTTACCTGGATCATGAACGCGCTGGAAAACGGTTTCAGGCACATCAGCAACATGTACATCAAATTTGCCGTCGGCGGAGTCATGCTAAGTATTTTGATTTTCCTGTTCCCGCCGCTCTACGGCGAAGGCTATGATTCCATATCCCTGCTTCTGAACGGCCATCAGGCCCAACTGCTCAACAATTCCTTGTTCGAAGGGGACAACAACATGCTTGTCCCCATGCTGGCCATGATTATGCTCACCAAGGTCTTTGCCACCACGGCCACGACGGGAGCAGGGGGCTGCGGCGGCTTGTTTGCCCCCTCGTTGTTCCTGGGATGCCTGTGCGGCTTCGTATTTGCCACGCTATGGAATCAGTTCGGATGGGCAGACGGAATCTCTTCCAAGAACTTCGCCCTGCTGGGGATGGCCGGTGTCATGACTGCCATCATGCATGCCCCGTTGACCAGCATCTTCCTGATAGCAGAACTGACCGGAGGCTATGGAATGCTCGTCCCCCTCATGATTGTCGCCGTGAGTTCCTACCTCACCATCTACACATTCGAGCGCCACAGCATCTATGCCATGCGACTGGCCAAGAAAGGCCAGCTCATCACCCACCACAAGGACCACGCCATCCTGACGCTCATGAGTCTGGACACGGTTATCGACAAATTGTGCATGCGCATCCCGCCCGACGCCGACCTGGGCAAGTTGGTCAGTGCCTTTGCCAAGGAAAACACCAATGTCTTTGCCGTGGTTGACGGGCTGGGCACGCTGCACGGCGTCATCTACCTACCTGAAATCAGGCGCGTACTGTTCCGCCAGGAACTCTACCACGCCCTCAACGCATCGCAACTCATGAAAGACCCCGTGAGCGTGGTACACATAGACGACCCCATGACCAAAGTGATGGGCTGCTTTGAGAAAGCAAAGAACCTTGAGGCCCTACCCGTCCTCGACAGCAACGAGAGGTTCGTGGGCTTCATCTACAAGAGCAAGCTCTTCAGCGCGTACCGCCAAATGCTGGTCGATTTTTCAGAAGAATAACCCCGCGCTATATATAATATGGAAAAGAAGGACCTCAGAATCGTTTATCTTGGCACGCCCGAATTTGCAGTGGAAAGCCTGCGGCGCTTAGTCACCGAGGGCTACCACGTAGTCGGCGTCGTCACCATGCCCGACAAAGCCATCGGCCGCCACCAGAACCAGTTGCAGCCCAGTCCTGTCAAAGTATATGCCAAACAGGCCGGCATTCCCGTCCTGCAGCCCCAGAACCTGAAGGAAGCCTCTTTCCTGGAGCAGCTGCGCGCCTGGCGGGCCGACCTGCAAATCGTGGTCGCCTTCCGCATGCTGCCCGAAGCGGTATGGGCCATGCCACGGCTGGGCACGTTCAACCTGCACGCCTCGCTGCTGCCCCAATACCGCGGCGCAGCCCCCATCAACTGGGCCATCATGAACGGTGAAAGGGAAACCGGCATCACGACCTTCTTCCTAAAGCACGAAATAGACACAGGAAACATCATTGACCAAGTGAGCACCCCCATCCTGCCCGACGACGACTTTGGCACTGTGCATGACCGGCTCATGGTCATGGGCGGCGACCTGGTAGTCAAGACCGTCGACGCGCTGCTACAGGGACACGTGGACAGCCATGCCCAAAGCGATGCCGACAGCAAGGGCAGGGCACTGAAGCCCGCCCCCAAGATTTTCCGCGAAACATGCCAAATCCGTTGGGAACGCCCGGCCCAGGACATACATAACCACATTCGCGGACTGAGCCCCTCGCCAGGAGCATGGAGCGTGATGAAAACGCCCCAGGGTGAGACCACGGCCAAGATTTTCCGCTCCCGGCCGACAGGCAAAAGCCATGACGGCCTGCTGCCCGGCCAAACCGTCACCGACGGCCGCAGCACCCTGTCGGTACAGACGGGAAGCGGCCTGCTGGCCATTGAGGAAATCCAGGTGGCCGGCAAGAAGCGCATGGCCATCGGCGACTTCCTGAGAGGCCAGCATGCTGAATCCATTTCCTTCCAATAGACAGTCGACACGGCTGCACCCCGACGCACCCGAAAGGGCAGAAACCGCATTTTTTTGCAAAAAAATTTGGTCATCTGAAAAATAATTCCTTATTTTGCCCCTGAATTAATCCATCTTACAAAACAGAAAGCCTATTGAAAAGACATTACTCCTATAATTTCTAAAAGAAGAAGTAATGAATGATTGGAAACTTTTGACCGATGACGAGTTGGTCAAATTGTATGCCGAGGGGACGAATGAGGCGTTCGATGTTTTGTTGGATAGATACAAGAACAAGATTTATTCCTACATCCTATACACCGTGCACGACGAGGACACGGCCAATGACCTGTTTCAAGAAACGTTCATCAAGGTCATTGTCAACATCCAGTCCAAGCGTTACAGCACCGAGGGCAAGTTTCAGGCATGGGTGACGCGCATTGCGCACAACATGATCATGGACTTCTACCGCCAGAAAGCCGGCGAGAACACCGTGGGCGACGAGACGGAAGACGGACAGATATTCAACAGCGCCAACCTGAGCGATCCCAGCATTGAATCACAGCAGATACACGACCAGACCCTGCGCGACGTCAAGGCCCTCTACAAAATGCTGCCCCAGCCCCAGGGAGAAATCGTATTCATGCGGTTCTACCAAAACCTGAGCTTCAAGGAAATAGCCGAAGAACTGGGAATCAGCATCAACACCGCGCTGGGGCGGATGAGGTATGCCATCATCAACATGCGCAAGATGGCTGAGGAGAAAAATATTTCTTTCGCTTTAAATTGATTTCCGTAAAATAAAAACGGCAAGGCCACGTTATGAATATGTATATTGATAATGTGGATGCCTATGAACGATTTTACCCTACCAGAACTTTCACCCCGTGAAGAAACCATTGCTTACCTGAAAATGATGGCGCGCAAGATGCAGGCCGCCATAAGACCGACCCCCGAGGCCGCCATCTGAAAAAAGCAAGCATGCTGCCGCCCACTTTCCGCACAGGAAGTGGGCGGCAGTGCCTTATGGGCACACACGCGAATCCACCGCCGGAGCACCCACGCAGGAAAGACAACGGCACACAGGCCACCTGGGGAAACCTCATGCACATTCCGCCCCTGGCCCGGGCCGCCATGCCTAGCCTGCAAGGCCAAAGACGTGCACCCGTGGGGACGGGCGCTATTTCTTATGCCTTGTTCGCTCGTTTTTTACGCCTTGCACAAAATCTTTCAGGCCGCATACGCCCACCTTTTACGCCCTGTTCGGTTCACTTTTGCCCAAGGCAGGCAGAAGCATGTCCATCATCGTTGCATGCTGGAAGCCACCCCATGTTTTTCCTCCTTGGCCACGCTCGGCCCGACTTGCTTTTCCCCTGACATCACAGGCCGGGCATGAGGTCGGCCATAATGCCGTCCGACAGGAACAGCCCCTGGCGCGTCAGCCGCAGCGTGTCGGTGGCAACATCATAGGCCAGCCATCCGCGCTGCAGGGGCTCTTGCGCCCGTTTCGTCAGGGCAGCCCGTTCCGCTGTGCCAAACGCATTGCCATATGCCGCCAAGGACAGCCCGTCGGCCGTGCGCAGCCGGGTCATCACCATCTCGTCGGCCCGCATGGCCGGTGTCAGCACCTCATCTTCAAAGAGACGGCGGCCGTCAACGTCACCACCGGCCGACACATAGGCCGTCAGGTCGGCCGTGTTCCAGCGGCGCACCGCGCCGTCGTAGGAATGAGCCCCCGGACCGCACCCCAGGTAGTTCATGCCGTTCCAATAGCCCGAATTATGGCAGGCTCGACATCCGGGAAGGCAGAAATTGGAGATCTCGTAGTGTTCCCATCCCCGTGCGCGCACCTTGTCGAGCAACAGTTCGTACATCTGCCGGCTCAGTTCCTCGTCCGCCTCGCGCACCTGCCCCTGGCGGCGCATACGCTCCAAGGCCGTCCCCTCCTCATAGGTGAGCGCATAGGCCGAAAGGTGCGCAGCCCCCATGGACAGGGCCTCGTCGACATCACGCTCCCAGTCAGCGACGGTTTGGTCGGGCAAGCCATACATCAGGTCCACGCTAATGTTGCTGAAACCCGCCTCCCGCATCATCAGGAAGGCACGGCGGGCCTGCCGGGCCGTATGGCGGCGGTTCAGCAGGCGCAGCAATCGGTCGTCAAAGGTCTGGATGCCCATGCTCAGCCTGTTGACGGGCAGTTTTGCCAGTTCTTTTAAATAAGTAGGGGCTATGTCGTCAGGATTCACCTCAAGGGTAACCTCGGCATCGGCCGCCAGCGAAAACCGTTGGCCTATGGTCCTGAATATGCGACTAAGCTGAGAGGGGTTCAATTGGGAGGGCGTGCCGCCGCCCAGGTAGACCGAATGCAGCACCGCGCTGGGCAGGAATGGGGCACGCAGCTGAATCTCGCGGCACAGGGCAGTCACAAACCGCTCCCGCATTTCAGCCCCCTCTACCGTGGAATAGAAATCACAGTAGGCGCAGCGGCGGGCGCAGAAGGGGATATGCAGGTATAAACCATTCATAGGACTGTCGGTCACCCCGTGGGGATGGGGCAAAATTATAAAAAAACTGCGTTTTGGCGTTTTCAAGGCATCGGAAAAGCATCTTTCGGCTTCCCTAAACGGCCCATTTTTGATTTAAAACGCATTTTTTGGAAAAAAATCAGGATTTATGCTGTAAAACATACGGCATTCGCTTGCTTTTTTCAAAAAAAAATGCCAAATTGCGCCAACAAAACCATAATACATTAATACAAACACGTTTTTATATGAAAGTCTATCAAACAAATGCCATCAAAAACATTGCCCTCCTTGGCAACGATGGCTCGGGTAAGACCACTCTTACCGAAAGCATCCTCTTTGAGAGTGGTCAGATTCAGAGAAGAGGCCGCATTTCCCAGAAGAATACGGTGAGTGACTATTTTCCCGTGGAACAAGAGTACGGATATTCCGTTTTTAGCACCGTGTTCCACGCCGAATACAACAATAAGAAACTAAACTTCATAGACTGTCCGGGTTCAGACGACTTCGTAGGCGCCGCAATCACCGCGCTCAATGTGACAGACACCACAGTCATCCTGCTCAACGGACAATACGGCGTGGAAGTGGGCACGCAGAACCATTTCCGCTACACCGAGAAGCTGCAAAAGCCCGTCATCTTCCTGCTCAACCAACTGGATGACGAGAAGTGCGACTTCGACTCCGTTCTGGAGAAGCTGCGCGAAGTATATGGCCCAAGCGTCATCCCCGTACAGTATCCGCTCAATCCCGGACCTGGATTCAATTCCTTCATAGACGTTCTGATGATGAAGAAATACACCTACCCAGCCGAGGGAGGCAAGGCAAAAATAGAGGAAATCCCCGCCGACCAGCTGGAAAAGGCCAACGAACTGCACAAAGCCCTGGTAGAGGCTGCCGCAGAGCACGACGAGAAATTAATGGAGAAGTTCTTTGAAAGCGAATCGCTGACGGAGGACGAAATGCGCGAGGGAATCCGCAAGGGCCTTGTCAACCGCGGCATCCTGCCCCTCTTCCTCGTCTGCGCACGCCAGAACATCGGCGTGGACCGCATGATGGAATTCCTGAGCAACGTCGTTCCGTTCGTAGATGAGATGCCAAAAGTTCTGAATGCGGCAGGAAAGGAGATCACTCCCGACCCGAACGGTCCGACAAGCCTCTTCTTCTTCAAGACGGGCATGGAACCGCACATAGGCGAGGTGCAATACTTCAAAGTCATGAGCGGAACGGTCAAGGCAGGCGACGAACTGACCAACGCAGAGCGCGGAAGCAAGGAACGCATCGGCCAAATTTTCGTGGCATCGGGCGCAGGCCGCACCAGCGTGGACGAACTGCACGCGGGCGACATTGGATGCACCGTGAAGCTGAAGGACGTGCACACGGGCAATACCTTAAATTCCAAGGACTGCGACAACCGCTTCGACTTCATCAAGTTTCCCAATCCCAAATGCACCCGCGCCATCCGCGCCGTCAACCAATCTGACACGGAAAAGATGATGGCGGCCATCAACCGCATGAGCGAGGAAGACCCCACGTGGGTAGTGGAACAGAGCAAGGAGCTGCGCCAGGTTCTCATACACGGACAGGGCGAATTCCACCTGCGCACGCTGAAATGGAGGCTGGAAAACCTGGACAAGATACCCATCGAGCTTTACGAGCAGCGCATTCCCTACCGCGAAACGATTACCAGGAAAGCCAAGGACGAATACCGTCACAAGAAGCAGAGCGGCGGTGCAGGACAGTTTGGTGAAGTGCACCTCATCATTGAGCCGTACACCGAGGGCGACCCCGTGCAGCCTGCCTACACGTTCAACGGCCAGGAGTTCCGCATCACGGTCAAGAGCCAGCAGGAGATACCGCTGGAATGGGGCGGCAAGCTTGTCTTCGTCAACTCGGTAGTGGGCGGTGCCATTGACACACGCTTCATGCCGGCCATCCTCAAGGGCATCATGAGCTGCATGGAGCGCGGCCCTCTCACGGGAAGCTACGCCCGCGACGTGCGCGTCATCGTCGTTGACGGAAAGATGCACCCCGTCGACTCCAACGAAATTTCGTTCATGATTGCCGGCAGCCGTGCTTTCAGCCAAGCATTCAAGAACGCAGGGCCAAAAATCCTGGAGCCCATATACGACGTTGAAGTCTATGTTCCCGCCGACTACATGGGCGATGTCATGAGCGACCTGCAGGGCCGCCGCGGCATCATCATGGGCATGGACTCCGAGAACGGCTACCAGAAGCTGAACGCCCGCGTGCCGCTCAAGGAAATGAGCAACTTCTCGACTGCGCTGAGCTCCGTAACGGCCGGCAGCGCATCGTTCAACATGAAGTTCAACGGCTACGAGCTCGTGCCTGCCGAGGTACAGGAAAAACTCATCAAGGAACACGAAGCCGAACAGGCCGAGGAATCATAGGCGCAGAGTCCTGCCAACCTACACAGCCACAAGGGCGGATGCCAACTCCATGGACATCCGCCCTTGTTGGCATGATGCAGGGAAAGTGCCTGATTGCAACCTGCACTTCCATCAGGAAACCCGCCATTTGCGGCATAGGGTGACGCACACGGCTCGGGCGCGGATTCTTACGCCTCATTGGCGGATGTCTTACGCCTTGCATGAAATTTTTCAGGCCGCATCCGTCCACCTCTTGCGCCCCGCAGCCCTGCCGTCAGGCCGCAACGGGCCTCCGCCTCCCCATGCAGGAGACGCGACATGCCCCCGTGGGCATGAAAAAGCAACGTTTCAGTTTCGTTCTTCCTTAAACAGGCCCTTCCTGACGGCTTCCATGACATTGGCCGGCGCACGCTGGGCATCCAGCTCGCGCTTCATGAAGTCCATATAGGGTGCTACATGGCTGAAGAACCGACGGTAGCCGCTGCACAGGTAGTTCAGTCCGGCCTCTCCCTCTCGCGTGCGGCAGAAACGGTTCTTGGGGCACTCCCCATTGCAGGCAAAAAGCCACTCGCACCGACGGCACTGGCCGGGGAGAGCCCCCATCTTCCGTGCGCCGAACTCCTGCTGCTGCGGACTGTACATCATCTCCACGAGCGACTTTTGGTAAATATTGCCCAGCCTGTACTGAGGAAACACAAAGTGGTCGCAGCTGTACACATCGCCGTTCCATTCCATGGCACCCGCATGGCCGCAGTTACGCGACAGGCTGCAAATGCCGGGAGTCACCCCCACCCAGTTGGCCAGCGTGGCATCGAACGTCTGCACAAAGTATTCGCCCACGTCCTGGCGCACCCATTCATCGAACACCGCGCACAGAAACTCTCCCCATTGGGCGGGCGTCACGCTGAAGTCGGTGAGCGTTGCCTCCGTCCCCTCCTCGACCGATGCCAGCATGCGCCCGTCGGCGTGGGCCTGCAACCGCTCCACCACGGGCGTGAACTGAAGGTAGTGGCAGCCTATCTCCTTGAAGAAACGGTAGAAATCGAGCGGATAGTCGGCGTTGAAGTCATTGACCACCGCGAGCGCATTCCACTCCACGCCATAGCGGTTGAGCAAGTCAATGCCGCGCATCACCTTGGCCCACGACGGCGCGCCGCTCTTGTTGCGGCGGTACTCGTCGTGGAACTCCTGCGGCCCGTCGATGGAGATGCCCACGAGCCAGTTGTTTTGCTTGAAGAACTTGCACCAGTCGGCGGTCAGCAGCGTGCCGTTGGTCTGTATGCTGTTCTCAATGCGGCGGCTGCGGCCGTACTGCTGCTGCAGCCGCACCACCTTTTCGTAGAAAGAGAGGGGGCGCATCAGCGTCTCTCCGCCGTGCCACGTAAACATGGCCTCGGGCGTAGTCAGGCTTTCCAGGTATTCGCGCACGAATTTCTCAAGGAGCTCGTCGCTCATGATGCGATGGGGCTCGTTCTTGTAGAGATGCTGTTTTTCCAGGTAGTAGCAATACTTGCATGCCAGATTGCAGGCAGACCCCGCAGGCTTGGCCATGACGTACATGGGATGCGCAAAAGGATTGGCTATGGGCATTTTTTACATAATTTGCTGCAAAGATAGCAAAAATTCGCTATCTTTGCATACAGAAAGATATATTAACCATTTATTCAAGATAATATGAAAAAGACAACCTTCATCGTTTCCTGCCTGGCCATGGCCATGGGCCTGAAAGCCGCCCCATGGAGTCCCGCAGGCAACAACATCAAGACAAAATGGGCCGCCCAAGTCAATTCCGCCCTGCCGCTGCCCGAGTATCCACGCCCCCAGATGGTGCGCGCCGACTGGCAGAACCTGAACGGCCTGTGGAACTATGCCATCACCGACGCCAACGCCACCGACTTCAGCAGCGAAGGCGACATCCTCGTGCCGTTCTGCGTAGAGTCGAGCCTGTCGGGCGTGGGCAAGTTTGTGGGCAAGCAGAAAGCCCTGTGGTATGAGCGCACCTTCGTCGTGCCCAAGAATTGGAAGGGCAAGAACGTCATTCTCCACTTCGGCGCAGTGGACTGGCAGAGCGACGTGTGGGTGAACGGCCAGAAAGTGGGCAACCACACCGGCGGATACACCCCCTTCAGCTATGACATTACGCAATACCTGAAGAAATCGGGCAAGCAGACCCTGCGCGTGCGCGTATGGGACGCAACCGACAATTCCTTCCAGCCGCGCGGAAAGCAGTCGGGCGTTTCTTCCGGCATTTGGTACACGCCCGTGACCGGCATCTGGCAGACAGTGTGGCTGGAGCCCGTAGCCCCGACCCATATCGAGAACTACTACATCGTTTCCAACATTGATGAGAAGAAAATGAGCATCTCTGTCGACGTGCAAGGTGCACAGGCCGGCGACGACGTGAAGGTGGAAATCCTGGACGGCGGCATCGGCTACAATCCCGAGAAGCCCTCGCAGAAAGTAGTGGCCAAGGAGACCGTTGCCAACGGCAAGGCCGAGGTAAGCATTGCCGACATGAAGACTTGGTCGCCCGACAGCCCCTACCTGTACGGAGTAAAGCTGACCGTGACGCGCAAAGGAAAAATCATTGACGAAGTACAGGGATACACAGCCATGCGCAAGGTTTCCATGAAGCGCGACGAAAGCCCCAACAAGTACCGCCGCCTGGCCCTCAACAACGAAATACTGTTCCAATTCGGTCCGCTGGACCAGGGATGGTGGCCCGACGGACTCTACACAGCACCGACTGACGAGGCACTGCGCTTTGACGTGCAGAAGACAAAGGACTGGGGCTTCAACATGATTCGCAAGCACATTAAGATTGAACCCGCACGCTGGTACTTCCACTGCGACCAGCTGGGCATGATGGTATGGCAGGACATGCCCTGCATCGCCGACCACAGCGGCCGCAACACACGCGATGAAGACATCATGAAAATTTCCCGCAACAAGTGGTCGCGCGACAGTTTCCTCGGCGGAACCGACTGTCCCATTCCCCAACAATGGAAAGACAACTACTACAAGGAATGGAAGGAAATCATCGCCGCCATCAAGAACTTCCAGTGCATCGTAGTGTGGGTACCCTTCAACGAAGCATGGGGACAGTTCGACACACCCGAGGTAGTGAAGTTCACACGCAAGCAGGACGACACGCGCCTCATCAACGAGTCCTCCGGCGGCAACTTCTCGCTCTGCGGAGACATCATTGACATGCACCACTACCCCTGCCCCGCCATGAATGCCTTTGAGAGCAAGTTCATCAACGTATTGGGCGAGTACGGAGGCATCGGCCTGCCCGTGCAAGGCCACCTGTGGCAGCAGGACAAGAACTGGGGCTACGGCGGAGTGAAGCAGAACGGACAGGAAGTGCTTGACCAATACGCCAACTTTGCCGACATGCTCAAGGTATTTGTAGGAACAGGATGCTCGGCCGCCGTCTACACACAGACCACTGACGTGGAAATAGAAGTGAACGGCATCATGACCTACGACCGCATTGTAAAAGTTAACGAAAGGCGACTGGCCGAAATCAACAAGGGAGTTATCGCCTCCTTGAAGTAAGAACCTCATTTTAATGTAACCGCCCCACCATGTTGGGCGGTTACATTCTTTATTAAAAGGTAAAACGACACATAATGAAAAACTTTTGGACAAGCATTCTCCTTTTCACTTTACCGCTCATAGGAAACGCGCAGACGCCCAAGGTCGTAAGCATCAACACTGAGGCCGACCTCGTTGTGAAGCTATGGGATAACACCACCGCTCCCCACTCCAGCCAAGAGACGCGCGACGAAATCAACCCCAAGGGCCTGCAATTGGCACAGACATCCGAGACAGTGCTCTACATTCACAAGGCCAATCCCGAAAAGAACCAGGGACACAGTGTCATTATCTGCCCAGGCGGCGGCTACAAGACCCTCAACATCGGACTTACCATGAGCAAGTTCTTCCAGGAGAACGGAATCACATCGGCCATCCTGAAATATCGTCTGCCCAACAAGGGCCACTACGACGTTCCGCTGGAAGACGTACAGGCAGCCTTGCGCTATATGCGCAGCCACGCCGAAGAATTGAGCATCGACCCATCCAAGGTGGCCGTCATGGGCAGTTCGGCGGGCGGACACCTGGCAGCCATGGCCTCTACCCTGCTTCCCGACGAGGACAAGCCCGCCCACGCCATATTGCTCTACCCCGTCATCGTCTTTGACTCGTTGGCCAGCCAGTCGCACCGCAACACCTACCTCTACCTTTTGGGAAAGGATGTCCCCGAAGACTTGGCGCAGAAGTATTCCTTGGAAAAACAGGTGACTCGCACCACTCCGCCGACCTTAATGCTGCTCAGCGACGACGATCCCCTCGTTCCCTCATGGCATTCCCTGGAATACGCCCGCGCCCTCAAGTCTTTCGGCATCCCCATGTCCATTTGCGTCTTCCCCACGGGCGGCCACGGCTGGATTAACAACCTCAAGTACAAATATGTGGATGAATACCACGGCATCGTCCTGAAATGGTTCGAGGAAATGGAGAAACGTAGCCATCCGTCCTCTACATCCACCGCATCCGCCCCGTATCAACCGTCTTCTGCAAGCAAAGCCGACGAAAAAATCTACAACTTGGTGGAACAGATGCCCCGATACCCCGGCGGTGAAGCCCAACTAATGCGGGATGTAGCCTACCACCTCATCTATCCCGCCGATGCCAGGAAGAAGCTGGTGCAAGGCATCGTTTTTCTGCGTTTCGTGGTATCGGAAACGGGCGAAGTGGGGAATGTAGAGGTTGAAAAATCCTTGTACCCCAGTTGCGACCAAGCCGCCATCAATGCCGTCAAATCCTTGTCCAGGTTTACCCCGGGCCGCCAAAAAGGTCAACCCGTAAAAGTCTGGTATCACATCCCCATTCAGTTCCAATCTCTTCCGTAACCCTCCATGAAGCAATTCTTCCTGCGCGTACTCAAATTCCTGCTCACGTTCCTGATCGGGATGGCCTTGAGTTTGTGCGTCGGCATCCTCATAGGGGCGGCAAGCAGTGGCAAATCGGTGGCCGAAGCCTTTCAACAGGTATTCTCATCGCACAGTGCGATCACCTTTGCCCTGATTGGTTGGTTCATTCTATGGATGGCCGTTTCCGCCGTCCTGCAAATCATCCTACATGAAGCCGGACACCTTCTGATGGGCCTGCTCACGGGCTACCGCTTCGTATCGTTCCGCATTTTTCAGTTCACTCTCATCCGCCACGACGGCCATTACCGATGGAAACGCTTTTCATTGGCAGGCACAGGCGGCCAATGCCTCATGTCACCGCCCGACAAGCCCATCGAACAGGTGGATACGCGCTGGTACAACGCCGGCGGCGTACTCGCCAACCTGCTAACGGCCGCCCTTGCCATAGCAACGCTGGACTTGTGCGCCCTGCCCCAATGGCTGGAGGTCCTGTTGCTCAGCATGGCCATCATGGGTATCATCTACGGGCTGCTCAACGGCATACCGCTCAAGATATCGGGCATCCCCAACGACGGCCACAACCTCTTCCACCTGGAAAAATCGCCCCAAGCCAAGTTCCTCCTATGCCGCATGCTCATGGCCAACGCCCTCATACAGGAAGGCACACAGCCCAAGGACATGCCCTCCCCGTGGTTCGAGCCAACGCAAACGGGCAGTTGGACAGACTCCATGTGGGCCAATTGGCAAATGATGGCCACGGCCCGTCTCCTAAACCTCCACCGCTGGGAGGAAGCCCATGCCCTGCTGGCCGATGCCATGAGCCAAAGGGATCACCTGCTCAAGCTATTCCGGCTGGAACTGTCGGCCGAATATGTGTTCGTATGCCTGGTCACCGGGCGCACCCACGAGGCACAAAACGCCTACGACCCAGAAACTGAAAAGTACGTCCGCCTCTACGCCGCTACCCAGAGCAGCAAGCAACGCATACTCATGGCCGTTTCGCTCCTGCTCAGGAATGATGCGGAACACGCCGCCCACATCCTGCATGACACCCAGGCCCGCCGCGACCAATACCTGCTGCAAGGCGAAGCCGACATGGACATCCATCTCATGGAGTGGCTGTTGCATCAGCCCATCCCCACACAAACCATCTCTAATTCCTCAGAACATGAAGAAAACCCCCTCTAACCTCCTGCTATTGGGACTGACCGTCCTTTTCATCGCTGGTTGCAATGGCCGGAAAGCCCAAGAGACACGCATAGCCCAACTGACGGACAGCATCACGCTGCTGCAAGACAGCATTGCCCATCTCAACACCCAGTTGGACAAGCACAAGTCCCACACCAGTGTGTCCGACAAGAGCTACATCGGCACATACAAAGTCGTTGACGTGAAAGGACAGACATTCTACTTCCTTTTAAATGACGACGAAACCGCACAAATCACCCAGGAGGGCAGCGAGGAAGTCTGGTACTGCTCACTCAAGGACTACCGCGACATCCGCCACGGGCTGACCATCAACTTCAGCGATCGCCGGCCGTGGATATGGTTCAACGACGGCGTAAAGGAATTCGGCAGCATGCACATCGACGACGGATGGCTCTACGCCAACTTAAGCACGCTCAAGTCCAAGCATCCCCGTTGGCGTTTGCAGGTTGAAAAAATCGATTAAGGATTTCCGTTCCCTTTCATTGCACTTCCCCGCCCGTCTCCGCGGCCTGGGGCACGGTGCATTCATTCACCAGGTAGGCTATGCTCATGTAGGGAATGCCGCCGTTGGCCTGCAGTCCCACTTCACAGGTACGGCTGTTTGAGTAGCCGCGCTCTATTCCGTGTTCCTCCAGCTGCGGCCGCAGTCGGCGCAGTGCATGGCGGTTCAATTCAGGATGGGTGAAGCCCTTGTCTCCCGCAAAGCCGCAGCAACCCACCCCCTCGGGCACATATACGCGCGTCGAGCACAGCCGCGCCAGCTCCACCATGCGGTCTGCCAGCCCCATCAGGCGCGTAGAGCAGGTCACATGCACCGCAACGGGCCGTTCCAGGGGGTGGAAATCCAGGTAGGGTCTCAGAAACGTAAGGATAAACTCCACAGGTTCATACAACTTCAGCCCTTTCACCGTCTTGCGCATGCGATGCAGGCACGGGCTCTGGTCGCACAATATGGGCCAGCGACCACCCTCCGAGGCCTCCCACAGGGCGGCCTCCAATTCCTGCGATTTCCGGTCGGCCACCTCCATCATGCCCTTGCTCTCCCATATCTGGCCGCAGCACAGGCCCGCCATTTTTTTCGGGAACAGGACATCGTATCCCGCCTTGTGCAACAAAAGACACATCTCCTCGACCAGCGAATTTTTCACGGGTGTCCCCTTGGCCAACCCCATGGTTTGGTTGATGCAACTGGGAAAATACACCACCTTGCGCCCACTTCCGGCCCGGGCAACAGGTTGCACGGGCTTACGGCGGGCATGGGGCATGG
This sequence comes from Bacteroidaceae bacterium, assembly GCA_017940605.1. Lineage (GTDB taxonomy): Bacteria > Bacteroidota > Bacteroidia > Bacteroidales > Bacteroidaceae > UBA6382. The sequence continues at coordinate 24,245 of JAGAYF010000060.1, read as the reverse complement.
CCGTTGTCCAGAGCGGCGCGCCCATGCGGTGCATAGCACCAGCCACCAAGGCCATGGCGCGGTCGCCCAACAGGCTGTGTGCCCCCTCAGCCGCGGCAAGCAGTCCACGCAAGCCCTGTTCCACTCCGCCCAAGTGCTTGGCGGCCAGGCGGCCCGCCACTTGCGCCGTCTTGTCTTGCTGTGTTTCCAGTTGGCGCACCACATGCGTCACATGTCCTGTGTTGATGCGCATGGGACACGACGTGGCGCACAACCCGTCGGCAGCACAGGTCTGGTTGCCCCAATAGCGATAGATCCGCCTCAGGCGGCGCGCGCGCTCGGGGGCTTGCCCCGCTTTTTCCAGCGACAGGATTTCCCGCAGCACGGCTATACGCATGCGCGCCGACAGCGTAAGCCCGCACGACACGCAGTTCACCTCACAGAAACCGCACTCAATGCAGCGGTCGGCAGCCTCAGCCCCTTCGGCCGCCTCGCGGGCGGTGAGGCTGTCGGGCAGTTCGCCGTAGGAAAAGGACAGGATGGGCAGGGGCTTCAGGTCCTTCACGAAGCACTGCGGGTCATCGTTGAATATAACCCCGGGATTCAGCAACCCCTGTGGGTCAAACAGGTGCTTCAGCCGCTGCATCACCCCATAGGCCCTGTCGCCCCACTCATAGCGCACGAAAGGGGCCATGTTCCGCCCCGTTCCGTGCTCGGCCTTGAGCGAGCCGCCATACTCCTCGACCACCAGACGGGCCACATCGCGCATCATGCGCTCATAGCGGGCCACTTCGGCATCAGTGCTGAAACTTTGGTTCAATATGAAGTGGTAGTTCCCCTCCAGCGCATGGCCATAGATGCAGGCATCGTGGTAGCCGTGGTCGCTGATGAGCCTCTGCAGCCTGACAGTAGCCTCGGGCAGGACCTCCACGGGAAACGCCACGTCCTCGATGAGGCACGACGTGCCCTTGGGGCGCATTCCGCCCACGCGCGGAAAGATGCCCGAGCGGATGGCCCAGTAGGCGCTGTATTCGGCAGGGTCGTCGGTAAAGCGAGCGGGGCGGTACAGGTCGTACTGCGCCAGCACGCCCTCGATGGCCGCCACGCGGCGCATGAGTTCCCCGCGGTCGGCAGCCTTGGTCTCCAAAAGGAGGGCCGTCAGGTGGCTGTAGTCGCCGGCCGCCACGCCGGGCACGCGCCCTGCGTCCACATCGGCACGGTAGTCCAGGTAGACGGCATCCTCGACGGCCTGCAACGACAGGTAGTCCAGCATTTCGGCACTCTTGACCAAGCACTGTTCAGCACTCATGCGCAGGTCGTCGTCCGAGGTCAGCATCTTCTTCAGTTCCACCACGGCGCGGCAGCTCTGCTCCATGCTGTGGAAGTAGACCATGGCCGAAGCCTTGTGCGGATAGTCGCACAGGGTGCGCATGCGCACCTCGGCCACAAAGGCCAGCGTGCCTTCCGAACCCGCCATCAGGTGGGCCATGATGTCCAACGGGTCGTCATAGGCCACCAAGGGGCGCAGGTTCAGCCCCGTCACGTTCTTGATGCTGTATTTGCGCCGAATCAGTTGGCACAGGGCCTCATCGGCCCTCACCTCGTCGCGCAGCTGGGCCAGCTGGTCCAGCAACGTGGCGTGCGTCTGGGCAAACTGGGCGCGGCTGGAGGCATCGGCTGTGTCGACCAGCGTTCCGTCGGCCAGGATGAGGCGCGCGCTCACCATCATGCGGTCACTGTTGGCATGGACGCCGCAATTCATGCCCGAGGCATTGTTGGCCACGATGCCGCCCACCATGGCACTGCCTATCGACGCGGGGTCGGGCGGAAAGACACGCCCCAGGGGGCGCAGCCGCCTGTTCACTTCTGCCCCCACCAGCCCGGGCTGCAGGGCCACCGTACTGCCGTCGGGGCTCACCTGGCAGCGACACCACGCGCGGCCGGCCACGATGAGTACGGAGTTGCTCACGGCCTGGCCCGACAGGGACGTACCGGCCGCGCGAAAGGTGAACGGCAGCCGCCACCGCGCACAGGCGGCCATGACCTGCTGCATTTGCTCTTCGTCATGGGGAAAGACCACCACCCGTGGGGTCATGCGGTAGAAGCTCGCGTCCGTTCCCCACGCCAGCGTGCGCAACTCGTCGGTCACCACCTGCGCGGGGGACAGGGTGTGCCTCATGTCATTCAAGAAATTCCTGTATTGTGCATCCATCATGGAATGAAGTCTTTTTATCCATGCAAAAATAACGCATTTTTGGGGAACAGGGCTTCGACTGGGCCACAAAGAACGGGGTTTCCCCAATTTTGATTTTTTTACGCCCCGTTGGTCCGTCCTTTACGCCTTGCAGGATTTTTTTCAGGCCGCATCGGCCGGCCTTTTGCGCCCTGTGGTTTTCCGTTGGGTTGATGCCGCCGTTCTCAGGTCGGCCTCCCGCCCACCGTCGTGCCGAAAAAACGGAGGCATCATAGGGCCGTGTCGTGGAAAAGCCGTAATTTTGCAGGACCGCCCCATCGGCAGCATTCCGCAGGGCAGCCCACGGGTTTCCTCACGCAAGACAAGATTTTTTCACATGATAGCACTCCATTTTTCACCCGAGATACAAGCCGCCTGCCCGCAACTGTGCGTGGCTACGGTGGAAGCGCAGGTGCGGAATTCGGAACACGACGACCTGCTGTGGCAGGAAATCCATGGCGAGGGGCAACGCCTGCTGACCGAATACACACCCGACAGCCTGAAGCAGCGTGCCGGCATTGAGGCCACGCGGCGCGTCTACCGCGCACTGGGCAAGGACCCCAGCCGATACCGCCCCAGCAACGAAGCACTGGTGCGCCGCCTGCTGCAAGGCAAGTCGCTCTATGAAATAAGCACCCTGGTCGACCTGAACAACCTGGCATCCATGCACTGGGCCTACAGCATTGGCGGTTTCGACATGGACAAGATTCAGGGAACGGAACTCACACTGGGCGTGGGCCGCGAGGGCGAACCCTATGAGGGCATAGGGCGCGGCCTGCTCAACATAGCCGACCTGCCGGTCTACCGCGATGCCGTGGGAGGCATCGGCACACCGACGAGCGACCACGAGCGCACGAAAATAGGCTTGGAAACCACCCGTTTGCTCTTCCTTATCAACGGATACGACGGCAACCAGGCCGCCACAGAGGGCTGCGCGCGCCACTTGCAGGAACTCCTGCGCCGCTATGCCCATAGCGACGGCGGCCACATGGGCCTGCACAGGCCCTGACTACTTGAGCTCGGCGTCTATCAGGTTGGGATAGTGGTCTGTGAGCTTGATGGTGAAGTATGCCTGGATGCAGTCGAACACTTTCACCTCGACGGCATCCTTTCCGTTATACAAAAGACAGTGGTCTATGGCACCCAGTTCGCGGTAGGGGCTGGGGCGGTTGGATTTGCGCGAGAAGCCTTCGGAACTGCACACATGGTGGCCGTTGTCGTTGTTGCCGTACACCGTAGCAATCTTGTAGCACGGCTGGTAGCCAGCCTGGAGAAACAATTGCATGGGTTCGGTGCTCTCATAGCAGTTCATGTCGCCCGTCACGAAGATGGGGCAGTCGTATTCCGCCTTGATGGCCTCGGCAGCCTCCATGAGGCTTTTCACCTGGGCCGCACGCGCCGCCGTACTTCCTGCCTGGGCCGATTCAGACTTCCACCACAGGTGCGTTGTAATGACGGCAAAAATCTTGCCCGTCGCCTTGTGCTTGAACACAGCCGAGGTAAAGGATTTTGTATTGCCGTTGCTCCACGTCTCGGGGGTGTACAGCAGGTAATCGGCCTTCAGCAATTCCAATGCGACCGTGCGGTACAGGATGGGCGTGTAGTTCCATTGTGTTTGCGAGGGAGTGGCCGACACAAACCCCAAGGACTGCAGACGTGACATGAGCCGTGCATCCATGTGCCTGTCATACTCCTGCATTGTAAAGACATCAGGCATGTAAGCCCGCACCAGCTGGGCAAATTGGGGGGCGCGCACATCGTCGCGCGGGTCGGCGTTGAGCTCTTTCCATGCATCGGGCACCTTTTCGCTGGAATTACTCCAGATATTGTCGTCCAGGATGCGCAGGTTCACGCCTTCGGGGCGCGGGAACAGGGTCTTGCCCTCCACAGTCCCCTTCAGGTAGTATTTTAACGGCAAGTCCCGCTTGGAAATGTAGGAAACGACGGCATCGGCCGCGTACTGCATGGCCCAACACCCGCCACCGTCGATCGTCACCCTGCCTTCCGACGTGGTTACCTCGTATTCAAATACACCGCGGTTGTCGCTGTGCGTGAAATCAAGAAACAAGCCATTCGATGCCCCCATGACCGTAATCGGCAACACGGGGCCGATTTTCGCTTTCACGTTGGCCTGCATCGCCTGCGCCCTGTCCAGGCCCTCCTCGGCCTCGGCCGACGATTTGTACCTGATGGTGTAGCCCGCAAGCGGCCATCCCGCCGCCAATCGCTCGGCAAGGCCCGTCAATGTTGTCAGCGAAACCACCGTTTCCCCCTTCTCCTGCGCCGTTGCACAGGTGAGGAAAGCAGCAAACAGCGACAAACAAAAAAATATCCTTTTCATTTTCGTACCTTGGTCTACATTATTCTTCTTTTGCCTACTTCAGGACGGCATCGACCAAGTTGGGGTAATGGTCCGTCAGGGGTACGGTAAAGTAAGGCTGGATGCAGTCGAACACCTTCACCTCAACGCGCCCCTGTCCGTTGTAAAGGAAGCAGTGGTCTATGGCTCCGTCGCGCGTGGGGCTGATGCGGCGGCTCTGGCGCGCGTATCCGTCGTCCGGTCCGCAGATATGGTGGCCGTTATTGTTGTCAGCGTAGAGCGTAGCCAGCTTGTAGCAGGGTTCATAGCCGCCTTGCAGGAATTGTTGGATGGGAATGCTGCGCTCTTCGCAGTTCATGTCGCCACATACGAAGAACGGACAGTTGTATTCCTTTTGCAACAATTCTATCTGGCACATCAGGAGACGCACCTGGGCGGCCCGCAACTGACTGCTGCCCACTTGGCGCGCGTCGCCCATCCACCACAGGTGCGTACTGGCCACGCCGAACACGCGGCCCGTGGCTTTGTGCCTGAAGATGGCCACGGTGTAGGACTTGGTAAAGGTATTGGCCAAGCCCATGCGCGGATACAGCAGATAGTCGGCCTTGATGAGATCGACCGCGTTCTTGTTGTAGATGACGGGTGTGTTGTTCCAATTTTCCTTGGGCTTGTAGGTATGCTCGTAGCCCAGTTTCTCCAGCTTAGGGAAGAGCCGGGCATCCATGTGGTCGTTGTATTCCTGCAACGTAATGACATCGGGCATATAGGCGCGGAAAAGCTGGTAGAACTGCGGCACACGCGCATCGTCGCGGGGGTCGGCGGGCAGCCCTTTCCACGCATCGGGAATCTTCTCCTTGCGGTAGCCCCACACATTGTCGTCCAGGATGCGCAGGTTCACGCCTTCGGGGCGCGGAAACAGCTCCTGGTCGTACACACTGCCCTTCAGGACGAAGTTGGCGGGAACATCGCCCTCCTTAAGCTTCCCTGCCAGGATATCCACGGCCTTGGCCATGGCCCAGCAGCCGCCTCCGTCAATCGTGAACCGTCCCTTGGTGCAACGAATGCTGTAATCAAAGACCTGCATCTGGGGCGAATGCGTAATGTATAGGGCTTTCCCGCCCCTGAACAGGCTGTCGCCCACAAGGGGCAGGGTGACCTGCGTGGCGGAGGCCAGCTTGCGCTGCAACTCCTGCGCCATGAGCAGTCCCTCCTCGGGTTCGGCTTTCTGGGAGTACACAATCGTATAGGCTGCCGGCTTGACACCCGAAATTTTTCCCTTGGCGGCCATCTGTTGCACTGACAACAAACACGCCAAGGCCATCAATATCCATAATCTGCGCTGCATTATCTTGACTTTTTAAGTTATTCTATTCTCATGAGGGGCAAGAACCATCCTATCTCCCCATAGGTTGCAAATTCAGCAATATGCCATCTTCTTTCCATGTAAATAATTTAGCACAAGTTGGGCTGCCGCCCAGGCATCATTGGTATTCAAAATTGTCTGTACGGAAAGGAATGACCGGCATCTTGACATTGTTGGCCAAGTTGCCTATCTGGAAATTCCTGAAGCAATAGCGCACGGCCACAGGCTCGGCCACATCGGGACTGCTCACCACGATCTGGCCGTTCTTAACGATGGCCTTGGCCGGCACGAACTTGCGGTCCGCCCCGCACACCTCAAAGCCCTTGAATCCGTCGTGCAGGTTGAAACCGTTCTTGGCATGGGTAAAGGAAATGTAGGCACGTCCGTTCTTTATCTTCATACTCTTAAATTCAGGGCTGGCATAATTGATGTTTTCCTTCTTGTAGGTCTTGGCCAGTGCCCAGTTGGCCAGTCCAACCCCAATAGGCTGTTTGTTTGACGGGTGAATCTGCTTGTCTTCCTGCGGCTTCACCAGTTGGTTGGTGCAGACCATTCCACTGTTGGGGATGCGGTGAGATGCCAACACTTGCTGCTCGCGCAGGAAAGCGGCACGGACCTGCGCCGAGTCGCCGTATTCAAAGGGAGCAATCTCTACGAAGTAGAATGGCAGGTTGCCCTGTTTCCAGTCGCGCCGCCAGCGGCTCACCATCGTGGCCAAGCGGTTGGCATAATCCTGATTGGCATAGCCTACGTTGGATTCGCCCTGATACCAAATGAAACCGGCAATGGTATATCCCTTGAGGGGACACACCTTGGCGTTGTAGAGTCCCGCAGGCGTGTGTTCGTTCATCTTTTCATAGGCCTTGTCGCTCAGGTCCACGTCGCTGTAGTTGGCCAGGAGCTCGCGCGGCATCCATGCCTCGACGTTGGAGCCGCCGCGGTGACAGTTGATGATGCCCACAGGCACTTGCAGCGCATTGATGAGGGTCGTGGCAAAATAGTAGGCCGTAGCCGAAAAATCCTTAGCCGTCTCAGGCGTACAGTCGTGCCACTGGGCCGGCATGGAGTCCTGCGGCTCTTTGGCATAGAGGGCCTGGGGCGTGTAGGTAAAGTGCAGCTTGCCCTTGTAGCCGATGGACTGCTGGATGGCTGCGGCCGAATTGTCAATGGGGGTGTCCTTCCATCCCTGGAGCGGCATCTCCATGTTACTCTGGCCCGTGGCCACCCACACTTCGCCCACCAGCACATCGCGCACCACCAGCGGCGATTCGCCGTCATTGAACGTAATGGCATAGGGCGTGAATCCGCCCTTGGGTGTCTGCAGGCGCGCCGTCCAGCGACCGTCGGCATTGGCCTGAACAACGGTGTTCTTGTAGTTCCACGAGGGGGTAATCGTCACAGAAGCCCCCGGTGCTGCCTTTCCCCACAGGAGAACCTTGCTTTCCTGCTGCAAGACCATCCCATCATTGAAGGGAGCACCCAGATAGACCCTGGCCTGCAACTGAAGCAAGGGCAGGGTAAGTAATAGCACAAACCATTTTTTCATCATATGCATATTATTTTGTTCTTAATCCACAGGTATCTTCAATCCACCCCATGCCCCTCTGCACAATGCGGCACGTGCACACGTAATACCAGGCAATGGGCACGTAGCAGAACATGTAGCGCTTGGCTGAATAGGCCAGCACGTTGCCAATGGAGTCCCACTTGTAGTCGACATGGTACAGGACCACGTAGTAGAGCGCGATGCTCAGCACCAGGGCCGCCAGAACGCTCACATTGTCGCGGCGGCGCACCGTGTAGTAGATGTTGGCTGCAAAAGCCAGGAGAACGGCCAGCCATGTCCAGCCGTAGTACTGCATGTTCCTGAGCAAGGACCACGCTCCGCCCCATATCTGGGCCGCCTTCTCACCGTCCCAGTACAGGCGCGCTATCACCGCGCTTTCTGACGTAAGCTGGTTGGCCGCAGCATAGGCCGAGAACACCACCGTAGGCAGCAACGTGGCCACAGGGGCAGCCAATGCCCACCAGGAAGCCTTGCGGCGGCAGCACTGCACCAGTACCAGCAGGCCTGCCACACCGCCGAAGATGATTCCCTCGGCACGCAGCCAGTTATTGACGGCAATGAGCACCGCGCCCAGGATGAGGTCGCGCCTCTCGCCTTTCTGAAACCACAGTGCCACGTACAGCAATCCCGTGGAGGCCATGGCGGCCTGCACCACATTGGTGATGGACAGCGATGAGAAGCTCAGCATCTCGGGAGTGAAGACCGTGGCCAGCGTGGCCAGCATGGCTGCCGTGCGGTTCGTGGCCCGGCAGCACAATCCGTAGAAACCCACGATGAACGACAGGTAGAACAGGCCCGGAATCACCTTGGACGTATCTGCGCCAAAGGCATAGACGTAGGCATAGGCCAGCTGCAGCATGGGCAGGTAGGAGATGCAGCTTCCTGCCTGGTGCAGCTTGGGCATGTAGTCGCCGCCAAAGATGCTCATCCCACGGTAGGTATGCTCCTGTGCCGCAATGTAGCCAATGGTGTCAAACCCCGCCATGCTGTCGCGGTCGTAGACGGGGAAGTACATGCACTTCAACCAGTTTCCGTACTCCACATAGACCAATACGACCAGCAGCAAGAGCCACAGCAGGTTGAACCACGAGAAATCCATGCGCGGAGTCAGTCCCTCAAGCACCTCCCTGCGCCGAGGCACGAGCAACGCCGCGCCCATGACGGCCACGAGCAGGGTCAGCACCAGGCATGACTGGCGCGTGAGCCCTATGCCCATCCAGTCCTGCAACATCATGAGGAAAGTCACCGCTCCCAGCCCCACGGGAAAGGCAAAGCCTATCCTTTCGGTCAGGGAGAAACGGGGCGATATGCGCGTTATGAGCAGGAAACCGCCCACAAAAAGCAGCAAAAGGGCTATGTGCATCATGGTTCTTGGGTTTTAGCGGGTTGCACGGGCTGCTGCATGGGCAGCGCACCGATGACGAAGTTGTCAGGCACTGGGTAGGGCACTTTGTCCTTGTTGCGGCCGTTCACTACGCCCACGTGGGTCACCTTGGCCGTCCATGAGGTCTTGCCCCACTCGTCCTCGGTGACCACACGGCGCGGATAGAGCACCCTCACGGCCGTCAGCTTGTCGTTCAGCTTGCCGTTGAATGGGTTCTGCTGCACCGCAGGATGGCCGGCCCTGAAGTCGCCTGCCGAGGGGTAGTACACAACGGCATCCTGGGGCGTGTTGTCGCGCAGCCACAGCAGGTACTGGTAGTCAGCCCCGAGCTTCATCCCCATCTTCTCGTCATAGGTCAGGTTGGGGTACTGCCTTATCATCTCCACGTTGCCTTTCAGGTAATTGTTCCACAACCAGCTGTACGACATGTTGAGCCGCGTCACCTTCGACAGGAGGAAGCCGGCCACCACGAGCAGCAGAGCGTTGCGCACCAGCCACGTGCCCACGTCACGCCTACCCCTCCTGGGGGCAGACGGCGCGCCGGTCTGTGTATTCTTCTTGTTTGTCATCATATTTATGTACGTTATTGTGCGTGTATTCTTTGCGTTGCAAATTTACTGAGAATCTGCGAAACATTCAACATTTTCCCTGTTTTTGTGCCTTACATCCCTGCCCTACATACGCCTGTCGGCATCCCTATGACAGGGATGCCGACAAAACAATCACACTTCAGCTATCGCTTGGCTCTCTATAGAGCAAGACGAAGGCCTAAATACGAATATTTTGAGGAGGGGGCATAACTAAAACCCCAACCATTGTTCAGTTCTGATTCAGAAGAAGTATAGCCACCACCTTTATATGCCCGTTCAGTTTTGTTTGCAGGACCTTGATAACTGGTGCCAATAGCACCACTAGAAGGCAGCGAACCGTACCAATTATAGCACCATTCTTCCACATTGCCACTCATATCGTAAATTCCTAACTCATTAGGACTCTTTGTGGCTACCTCATGTACATGCCAATCAGAATTAGCACTGTACCATGCCACCTCACCGGCATCGTCAGAACCACTAAACTTATATTTTTTTCCATTATTTCCCCCAAAAGCCGCATAATACCACTCAAACTGATTAGGTAACCGAAACTCTAGTCCCGTTAATTGATTGAGCTTAACAATAAAGGTCTGGCAGTCATGCCAGCTCACATTGTTAACAGGGAAATTAGGGCCTATCATTCCCTTACTGTAACTGGGGTTTGATCCCATCACGGCTTCCCATAGGGCCTGCGTCACCTCAGTTTGGCCTATACTGAATTTCTCTAATCGATAAATATGCCTACTAGTATATGTACATGAGCCACCCTCCACTTCTACCATGGTGAACTTGACGCCATTGACGGTGTACACCTTGCCGCCCGTTACCTCGGTCCAGGGCTTCTCGCCGTAGCCAAAGGGTACGATTTCCTTGATGTCACTGGCCTGCAGGATGGTTGTCTCGCCGTTGGTCTTGTAGATGACCACGCCCTGCGCCCCAGCCTGCGTCCAGGCCGTCAGGGCAAGGCACAGCGTGAGCAGGGGGCGTATGATTGTTGCATGTATTCTCTTGTTCATTGCTTTCATTTCTTGTGTATTTTATAGGTATTGTTTTCTGTCTTGATGAGATAGATGCCCCTGTTCAGTTCCGACAGGGACAGGGAGAGACGGCCCTCGGCATCGGCCGTGCGGCGCATGAGCAGGTGGCCCTGCAGGTCATAGACGGCCACTGGGCCGCCTGCGCGGCAACCCGACAGGTCCACACGGTCGCCGCCGTAGTCCATGTGCGGCACGGCGGGGCCGGCGGCCTGGACGGGGCGGATGCCGTCGGGAATGGGCAGGTCGGCATCCTGCATGGTGAACTTCAGCACTTGCTCACCGGCATACTCCAGCGCACCGCGCGAGGAACTGACGGTCACGGTCTGCGCCCCCATCTGCACGCGGGGCTTGTCGTTGGTGGAGTAGACCAGCTTTTCGCCGTTCTTCATCCACACCAGGAAGACATACTGCGGCGTGGGCACGGTGACGCGGCACTTACCGCTGACACCGTTGGCCGCCGTTATGCTGATGTCGGCCGTACCGGATGCCACGGCTTTCACCACGCCCTGGTCGGTCACCGTGGCCACGATCCCGTCGGACGTGGACCACGTGAGGGACGTCGTGCCGGCATTGGTGGGATAGAGCGAATGGCTGAGCGTGGCGCTCTCGCCCATCTTGAGCCGCAGCGTCGAAGGCGACACGTTGATGCGCGTGGGCTCGGGGCGCACGGTCACCTGGCTGGTGGCCGACAGGCCGTTGCCGGTGCGCACGGTAATGACGGCCGTACCCGAGGCCACGGCCTTCACCTGGCCCGTGCTGCTCACCGTGGCCACCGCCGGACGGCTGCTGGACCACGTGAGGGAGGTGGTGGCATAGGTAGGGGTAACCTTGGCCGTGATCGACTTGCTCTCACCCACATTAAGCGTGACATCGCCCGACAGGCTCACGCCCGTGGGCGGCACTTCGGTCACGGTGACGGTGCACTGCTGGGGCGCATTGCCCGTGTGGCCGTCGGCAATGATGGTACACTTGCCCCCTTTCTTGGCCCTGACATAGCCACTCTGGGTCACCGTGGCCACGCTCTCGTCGGTGGACGACCACTCGACGAATGGGTCAAGCGAGAACTTGGGCTCTGGGCTGAACGTGCAGGTCAGTTCGTAGCCCTGCGTGGGGTGCAGGGTAATTTCCTTGGCATTGAGCTTCATGGTGATGGGCTTGGCCGAAACGTAGTAGTAGGCCGAACCATGGCTGACCACATAGGATTTCGCGGCCGAGGAATAGTAGGAGTAGTTGTAGTAGCACTCCACCGTGGCCACGCCCGAGAAGTAGGCATCCACGCTGATGATGCATCCATTGGCGCGCTGGGTGGTGGAGCATCCGGCCGTGTTGCTCGTCCACGTACAGGCATCAATGCTGCCCTGGGGCGGCGTGGGGTTGTACACCATGACTTCGTCGCCCACATAGAGGGAGTAGCTCTGCGCCCGCAGGCCGGCCGTGCCGCCCAGCATCATCAGGCAAGCCACTAACAGGCAGAGCCGAAGTCGGGGTTCTTTGGTATTCTTATGTTTCATAGAGTTAAACGTTGTGTTGCATGAGGTTTGCATTCTGGTTTCGTGCACCTTGCGGCAGGCGGGGGCGAGACCCTGGGGAGGGTGTCGTGAGACTTACAGGTGAATGTCCTGCATACCTACGGGTAAGTGTCGGGGATACCTACGGGTGAGTCTCATGGACACTTACGGGTAAGTGTGATGAGACTTACGGCAGGGTGTCATGACACCTACGGGTGACCGGCGCGACACTTACGGGTGACCGGCGTGAGAACCACAGGTAGGTATGGAGGACACTTACGGGTAAGTATCGGGGAGACTTACGGGTGGGCATGGAGGCCACCCACCTGTAAGTCTCACGCCCCCGTGCCGAGGGGTGCATGTCAGTCACCGCTGCCTGTGGCGTCGGTCGTTGTCTCCTTGGGCTCGGGCTGCCGCTGGATGGTGATCTTCTGCGGGGTGACCTCCTCGGACATGGCCTTGCTGCGCAGGTAGCGCACGTTGAGCTTCTTGATGAGGTTGACGTTCTTCTTCTTGGCCTCCTCCTCGGTGGCCACGCCCTGGCTGGACATGGTGGTGTAGAACGTGCCCAGGTCGCCCAGGCGCACGGTGTCGCCGTTCCTGAGGCACTCAATGACCTCGAACTGCAGGGCATCGAGGACGTTCATCACGTCGCCGCGACTTACGGTGGAACGCTTTTCCACGCGCTTGACAATCTCCTCCAGGCTCACGTGCTTGGCCTTGCTCATCTGCAGGTAGTACTTCTTGGAGTCGTCCTTGGGACTGGCTTTCTTCTGAATTTTGTAGTAAATCATAATTTATAAAATTGGGTTGATTGGTTGATAACAGACGTATTCAATGAGGACTTTCATGCATGCCCCCATGACGCAGGCGGCCGCCCCCACAGGGACGGCACGGACGGCAGGCCGCTCCTCAGAACGGGAGCGGGCACGCGGCTCGTTACATAACCGTAACAAGCTGATACGAAAATACTTACATGGGGGGGGCAAAATGCGACCTGCGGCCCGCTGAAGCACTTAATTCTTCCCCCAAGTTAGGGGAAGAGTCGTTGCCTATATATAATATGGTATAGGGAGCATGACACATGGTGAGGGGCATAGCATTTCTATAGGTGACGCAAAGTTACGGAAAAACGAGAGAAAAGCCAAATTTATTTGAGCTTTTCCGAGTGCCAGTAACTTCGGCGAAGCCAAAGTCACGAAATGGGGGAGCAACACAAAAAGGGGGATTCATTCTTTTTTATTGGCGCGCGTCAAGGACGCAGCCGGATGATGCCGTCGTCCAGGCTGTCAATGACGGCCAGCGACTCGACCCTGATGCCCTCACGGCGCAGGGCATCGCCGCCGTGCTGAAAGGCCTTCTCAATGATGAAGCCCATGCCCACGAGACGGGCCTGGGCCTGGCACACGAGGTCCAGGATGCCGCGGGCCGCGCTGCCGTTGGCCAGGAAGTCGTCGACAAAGAGGATGCGCTCGCCGCGCCGCAGGAACTCGCGGCTCACGTAGATGGAGGTGTCGACCCCCTTGGTAAAGGAGCGGATGCGGGCCTCGAGAGGGGGCTGGTGCATGGTGGAGGGCCGCTTCTTCTTGGCAAAGACGACGGGGCACTGCAGCAGCCACCCCACCATGATGGCGGGTGCGATGCCGCTGGCCTCGATGGTGAAGACCTTGTCGACGGGCACGCCATGGAAGCGGCGCACCAGTTCGGCGGCCATGTCGTGCATGAGCTGTGCATCCATTTGGTGGTTGACGAAGCCGTCGACCTTGAGCACGCCGCCTGGCAGGCAGCGGCCGTCGTGCAATATGCGTTCCTTGAGTTGCTGCATAGGGTGTGGGTGTCTGGTTCTTTAGAGGCACAAAATTATTACTTTCCCGAAGAATGGGGACATGCGGCAGGGCGTTTTCTTCACTTCATGTGCCTGCACTGCCACAGGGCCAGGGCCAGCCAGGCCAGGAAAAGCAGGCGCAGCAGGGCCGCCATGGCGCAGGGCAGGAGGAGGCAGGCGGCCGCCAGCTGGACATGCAGGATGCGCAACGTATCGCTGGGCCCGATGGGCTGGTCCATGACGCGCGAGAAGAGCCGTGATGCCGCTGCCAGCCAACGGCTGCGCAGGACAAGACGGGAAAGCATAAGCCTAAGGTGGCCGGCCATGCGCACGGCGGCGGTGGGGGCTGCATAGCAGCCGGGCTGAAGGGTCAATTCCTTTTTCATCGTGTTCAACTTGTTTCTTGGTTACGGTGCAAAGGAACGGCCGTTTTGTGACAGCGTGTGTCAGTCGGTGTTATTTTGCGTTAAATATTTCACTTCATCATGGAAATATTCCACAAAATCGTCCTCCCCCAGGACCTGCACGTTGCGCGGCAGGCTCAGGCAGAAGCGTCCAATGCCCTTGAAGCTGCACACGCGTGTATGCAGCAGCCAGTGGGTTTCGTCGAGTGGCCTCAGGTCGACCTCGCAGGCCGGATATTCCTCCAGCAGCAGCTGCACGGCCAGGAAGTCGAGCCTGACGCGCACCTCGTGGTAGCGGTCGCCGCTGAAGTGGAAGGAATCGGTGAAGAGGGTGTCGTGCCGCGCAGCATCGTTCCAGTGAACGGGGAGGAGTTCCACCACGCCGATGCGCGATACGCGGAATGTCTTGTTCTCCTGACTGGAGGGTTCGTAGCAGCGTACGCTGTCCTTATCGCCCAGGAAGGCATAGGGCTCGACGATGCGGTCGGACACCGTGCCGCTGCGCAATGACTTGTACTGATGGAGCTTGACCATCCGATGGTCGGCAACGGCCTTGTAGAGGAAGCGCACATTGTCGGCATAGGTGCGGTTGGAGACGTAGCGGCTCATGACGCGCCACTTGCTTTGGCGCATGAGCTTGGAATGCAGCAGGTCGGTCTGGGAATCGTGGCGGTCAGTCTGCTCAATGACGTGAAGCAGCGTGTCCACTTCGTCCTCGCTGAAGTAAGCACCGCCGGCCACCTTGCGGAAGAACGGCGACTTGGGGTCAAGCATGTAGCGCTGGCCCTCGCGCAGGATGCCGAAGCCGGTCTCACGGTAGAACTCTATGTAGCGGTAGACGGAACGCGCCGTGATGCCCAGCGAATGGGACAGTTCCTCGAGCGTAGCCCCGCCTTGGCGTGTCAGGAGTTCCATAAGCTGGAGCTGTTTCTGAAAGGCATCGAAGTTCATGGCTCAGTCAAACGGGAGTTCCAGTTGGCGCGCGCCCAACAGATTGTAGCTCATGCGATGGTAAGGGGTTGTGCCCAGACGGGCAATGGCCTCGCGATGCTCGCGCGTGGGGTAGCCCATGTTGCGATTCCACCCGTAGCCAGGATACTCGGTATGCAACGCCAGCATGTAGTCATCGCGGTACGTCTTGGCCAGGATGCTGGCCGCAGCTATGGAGAGGTACTTGCCGTCACCCTTGACTACGGTCGTGTGCTTCAGGTTGCGATAGGGCTTAAACTTGTTGCCGTCCACGATGATGGCCTCGGGACGCACCGCAAGCGCATCCAGTGCCCTGTGCATGGCCAGGATGGAGGCGTTTAGGATGTTTATTCTGTCGATTTCCTGGGGTGTCACGATGCCCAAGGCCCACGCCAGGGCATCACGCTGTATCATCTTGCGCAGCAAGTTCCGCTTGTGCGCCGACAGTTGTTTGCTGTCATTGATTTCGGCGTTATGGTAATCGGGGGGAAAGATGACCGCCGCGGCATACACGCTGCCTGCCAGGCATCCGCGGCCTGCCTCGTCGCATCCCGCCTCGACCATTCCCTTGTTCAGATAAGGCAAGAGCATGATCAGAACATTTTCCGCACCCTTTCTATGCCATCCACGAGCGCATCGACCTCCTCGCGGGTGTTATAGAAAGAGAACGACGCGCGCACCGTACCGTCAATGCCCATGCGGTCCATCACGGGCTGGGCACAGTGGTGGCCCGTGCGCACTGCAATTCCCAGGCGGTCGAGCAAAGTACCCATGTCCAAATGATGGATGCCCTTCACGAGGAAAGAGACAATGGCCTCGCGCTCCGAAGCCTCGCCATAGATGCGCAAGCCATCGATGCCGGCCATGCGCTCACGCGCATAGCTCCCCAGGCTGCGCTCATAGGCGTTGACGTCTTCCAGACCCAAGGCCTGCACGTAGTCCAGGGCCACCTTCAGCGCATGGCTGCCCACATAGTTGGGCGTACCAGCCTCAAACTTATAGGGAAGCTCCTCAAACACCGTCTTGTCCCACGTAACGGAAGCAATCATCTCACCTCCGCCCTGGTAGGGGGGCATCTTTTCCAACAAAGCCTCCTTGCCGTACAGGACACCGATGCCTGTGGGGGCATACACCTTGTGTCCGCTGAAGACAAAGAAGTCGCAATCCATGTCGGCCACATTGACGGGCATGTGGGGCGTGCTCTGCGCACCGTCCACCAAGACAAGCGCCTGGTGCGCATGGGCTATGCGTGCCATCTCCCTGACAGGATTGACCGTACCAAGGACATTGGACACCTGGGTGACACAAACCATACGCGTGCGCTCGGTAAAGAGCGAGGCATAGGCATCCAGCAACAAATTGCCTTGGTCGTCCATGGGGATGACCTTGACGACCAATTTCCTGCGCTGGGCCAACAGTTGCCAGGGCACGATATTGGAGTGGTGCTCCATGGCCGAAACCAGGATTTCGTCACCTTCGCGCCATCCCTGCCCCAGGGAGCTGGCCACAAGGTTGATTCCCTCGGTCGTGCCACGCGTAAAGACAATCTCCTGCACGGAGGCCGCGCCGATGAACCGGCGGACTGAATCGCGCGCCTGCTCCAACAAATCGGTGGCCTGCTCCGACAGGTAATGAACCCCACGGTGCACATTGGCATTCAGGGTATAGTATTGCTGACGCTCCGCCTCGACCACGCACCGCGGCTTCTGCGTCGTGGCCGCGTTGTCCAGATAGGTCAACGGCTTGCCGTACACCTGCGTATGCAGGATGGGAAATTCCTCCCTTATCTTGCGAATATCCAGCATGGGAACTATTCTTTCTTTTCTTTCAACAAACGTTCTGTATCACAAATGTCACACCCATTGCAGTGCCCCATTTTATAGCGGAAACGCTCCTCCACCCAATAGGACAGCCTTTCGCGCAAGGGCTCATGGGCCACACGCGCAACGGCCTCGCCCAAGAAGGCTTCCTGCAACAACATGCGGGCCTCGGGCTCGGGTATGCCGCGCTGGGCCATGTAGAAAAGGGCTCTCTCGTCCAATCGGCCGACCGTAGATCCGTGGTTGCACTTCACGTCATCGGCATATATCTCCAGCATGGGCTGGGTAAACATACGCGCCGTGGGCGACACGCACAGGTTGGCATTGGTCTCCTGGGATTGTATCTTTTGCGCACCGCGCTGCACCAGCACCTTACCGGCAAATGCGCCTACGCTCTCATCGTCCAATACATATTTAAATAGGACATCGCTCTGACAATTGGGGGCTTCGTGCCGGATGAGCAGGTGGTTGTCTACGTGCTCGCGGCCCAGCCCTATGACACCGCCGTATACCTGGGTCACGGCTTCCTGTCCCAGTTGGCACACCTCCAGGGTGCGCCGCGTCGTTCCGCCCTGCAGGGAGAAGCAACCGCAATCCAGCCGACTGCGAGCCGCCTGCCGCACCACGACATGGTCAAACAGTTGGGTGGCGGCCTGACCTTGCTCTACAAGCCACAGGTGCAACCGCGCATTCTTTTCCAGGTATACCTCGGCCACCTGAGACACCAAACGCCTGTACTCACCTGCATCGCGGTAAACCATCAGGAGAGAGAGTTCGGCATCTTCCTCCACAACGACGAGCAGGCGGCGCAGTGTCATCAGGTCCATTTGGCTCGCGCCCTGACATACAACCTGAATGGGCTGCCCGGGGCAACAGCCGGCATGGGCGCGGACCACCAGCCCTTCCTGGGCCAACAGGGTATTGAGCGCTACCATACTGTCCTGTTCCACAACGGCCAATTGGGCCAGGTGGTCGGCCAGCCACCGTGGTGACTGGGCAGCCACGACACCCAAGGAGTTCACCTCGACCCCTGCGGGCATGGGACAGCGGACGTCGGCCACCGAGAGGACTTCGTCGTTGGCCATCAGCACAAGCGGCCCATTTACGCCCGCCACCCTGCCGCGACTCACGTCATGGGCCTCCATGCCGGAAGGCCTGCGGTGCAGGTTCAGACCATAGTCAAGGGCCAGGCAGGACTGGACGTCGGTATAACGGTATTTTTCCTCCTTTCTCGTGGGCAGGCCATGGGTCTGCAATGCCTCATAGGCCCTGAGCCGCAACGGCGCGGCCACGGCTTGCGGGCCGTCGAGCAGCAAGGGCCTGTTTTGGTCGAACAACCGGAGGTATTGTGCCAAGCTATCCATCTTCAAAGCAGGTTCAGCTATTGTGCGGCCGAAGCACCAACCTCGGCCTTCACCCAGTCAAATCCCTCGGCCTCGATGCGGTCGGCCAGGTCTGGGCCGCCGGTCTTGACAATGCGCCCGTCCATCATGACATGCACCACGTCGGGGCGCAGGTACTCCAACATTTTTCTGTAATGCGTGATGACAATGGCACTCATCTCATCATTGCGCAATTGGTGGAAGCCCTCAGCCACGATGCGAAGCGCATCGACATCCAGGCCCGAATCAGTTTCATCCAGAATGGCCAACCGAGGTTGCAGCATGGCCATCTGAAAAATTTCATTGCGCTTGCGCTCGCCTCCGCTGAAGCCCTCATTGACGCTGCGCCGTGCCAGGGCTGCATCCAACCCCACCATCTTGCGCTTTTCCTTCATCTCCTTCAGGAAATCGGCCGTATTGACGGGCGGCAGCCCCAGGTACTTGCGCTTGGCATCGATGGCGGCACGCAGGAAGTTGACCATGCTCACACCGGGAATCTCCACAGGCTGCTGGAAAGACATGAACAGCCCTTCATGGCTGCGGTTTTCGGCCTTCATGGCCAACAAATCCTTGCCGTTAAAGGCGACCGTGCCCTGTGTCACCTCATACAGCGGATTGCCCACCAGCACATTGCTCAGCGTACTCTTGCCCGAGCCATTGGGGCCCATGAGGGCATGGATTTCGCCATGGCCAATGCGTAGGTTCACACCCTTCAGTATCTCCTTACCCTCGACCGAGGCACATAAATTCTTAACTTCTAACATATTTCAAGCATACACGACCTGCATCCAAGGCAAGCCGTAAGGGAATGCAAAGTTAATCATAAATCTGCAATTCCGCACTTTCTGCCCACAGAAAACAGGCCACGCGGACCTGTGCAGTGACATGGAGGCCAGGCACACGGGAAGTGCGTACCGGCTTGCCACGTGACAAGGACCAAAGATGCAGCCGCCTGCAGGCGTGGAGAGGCTGGCGAATGCAACTGAACACACGCTCTGGGGCACGACAGACAGACGCTGCCGCAGGCAAGGGCATTTTTTGCGCCTTATCAGAAATTTTTCAGGCCGCATTGGCCCTGCTATTACGCCTTGTTCACGAGGTTTTCACGCCTTGGAGAATCATTCCAAGACCGCGTTTGATTCCTATGAACAAACGCAGAAAGAGAATCACTGATAATCAGTAACTAACGAACGTATTTAGGAAAATTTACACCAGACGGATGCCGTCGTCCTCCAAACTGATGACTTGTTTCTTATAGAGCGTACCAATCGTACGCTTGAAGGTTTTTTTGCTGACACCGAAGCGCTGGTATATCTCCTCAGGAGGAGTGTCGTCATTGACGGGCAGAAAACCGCCCGCCGCCTGCAACTGTGCAAAGAGCTGCTCAGAGAAATCATCCAGGTGGCGCTTGCCGTCATTCTGCAGTGATATATCCAGTTTGCCATCGGGACGCACCGACTTGACAACGGCCGTGAGGGCATCGCCGATGTGCAGAGGGCGGAAAATCTCGTTCTTGAACACCAAGCCCTGATATTGGTTGTCCACGATGACCTTGAACCCCATTTCGGTCTGTTTCCAAACCCACACATTGACTTTCTGACCCTTGGCATAGCCTTGTTTCTGGATTTGCACATAACGGTCCAGCTTGTTGGTAGCGACAATGCGCCCCGTGACCTGATCAATGTAGATGTAGACCAAATAGGCCGCGTCCTTGACCATGCGGCGGGCCTGTTCACGATAGGGGACAAAAAGGTCCTTGGTGACTCCCCAGTGGAGGAACGCGCCGTACTTGTTTACCCACGCAACACGCAGGAATGCAAACTGGCCGACTTGAGCCAAAGGCTGTTCCGTCGTGGCCACCGGGCGGTCCTGCTGGTCCAAGTAGACAAACACCTCGACTTCATCGCCCACCTTGCTTTCGGGCGACACGTATTTGCCTGGCATCAGCACCTGCTCAGTGCCGCCGTCCAGCAGTGCGCCGTGCGAATTGAAGTCGGCGATTCTCAATCTATTGAATTTTCCTATGCTATATGACATGGCGAAAAATTATAGGGTGGCACTCTTAGGGGCTGCATTGACGATCAGACCGTCTTTCATGTGGATGGTGCGGTCGGTGAGCTGGGCCAGCTGCTCATCGTGGGTCACGATGACGAATGTCTGGCCGAAACGGTCGCGCAAATCGAAAAACAATTGGTGCAACTCCTGTTTGTTCTGACTGTCAAGGCTGCCCGATGGCTCATCGGCTAAGATGACGGACGGATGGTTGACCAAGGCGCGCGCAACGGCCACGCGCTGGTTCTCGCCCCCCGACAATTGCTTGGGACGATGCTCAGCCCTGCCCAACAACCCCATGAAATCCAGCAATTCGGTGGCGCGCTGGTACGCTTCGCGCCTTCCCATGCCGGCGATGAATGCAGGAATCATTACATTCTCCAATGCCGTAAACTCAGGCAGCAGTTGGTGGAACTGAAACACAAAGCCGATCTCCTTGTTCCTGAACTGCGACAAGGCCTTGCCTTTCAAGCGGCACACATCGTTGCCGCCAAAAATAACGAACCCAGTATCGGGCCTATCGAGCGTACCCAAAATCTGCAATAATGTCGTCTTACCCGCACCGCTGGGTCCTACGATGCTCACCACCTCGCCGCTGTTGATGTTTAAGTCAATGCCCTTCAATACTTGAAGCGCGCCGAAGCTCTTTGTTATGTTATAAATCTCTATCATTCTGAACAATTATCTCTTTCACCGCGACCAGACACCCATTAGTCCGCACGAAACCACTTATTCAACAAAGCTGCGCATTCGCAATGCCGAATAATGCTGCAAAGATAAGGATTTGTCGGAAATTAACAGTCAAAATAGGAAAAAGAAAAGCCACCCCAACCAAGGGATGGCCTTCCATTATGTCGTTTCGTATTCTCTCACACTGTTTTACCAAACATCTTCGTTCCTCATTGGGTTGTCCCACACATTCTTCGGCACAAGTTCAAAGTATGTACCGAACAATTCGCGTGTTGCATCCTGCGGAAGCAGAGTCTTAAAGCGGAAATAGTATGTTTCACCTGCTTTCATCGGGCCACGGTACACGATCAAGCGCAAAGATTCGGTACGCTCACGCAATGTTTTGGTATGGGGACCCGTAAGAATGTTCGCACAGTAGTACTTCGGTCCTTTCATATACATATGATTGCGCATAGACAAGTCATTCTCAATACACAATGCAGTATCATTAAACAATGTCACATCAGCAACAGAACCGATTCTGGGATCCGTTCCTAACAAACGCAAGTCAAATGGCAGACCTACCGCTTTCATGTTATTCGGGTCAGTTCCAAAATATCCCTGACACAAGCCACGAGTCGAAAGATTCGATACAGCGTAACGCACTTCGTATGTTCCGTCATAGGGAACGGGGAACAAGCGGAACGTCACGATATACTTGTTTGCAAATGCAAACTGATTGCCCTGGATACCTTGCCAAGAGTTACCGCCGTTCTTTGCCATGTGACGGAAGTCCGTTTCACATAGTGAGTTGTCCAAGGTTGCACAATATCCAATTGGGACAATATATCGCTTACCCAATTCCCACTCGCAGCGCACGTCGTTGGACATCAACTCGCCCATGGGAGCTGCCATATGGTAGCGGATACGCTCGTTCAGCACAATATTGGGAACGCTCTCATCGTAGAGAAGTATGCGGTCAATGGGATAATAGTAGCCGTTCAAGGCGTTGTTGTCGTATGATCCATTGTTGGGCGAAATGGTTGCACCTTCAATTGTGCAGCTTGTCTCGCGATATGTGCCATTGAATGAGTTGTCATAATAGCTGTGGCGGTTAATGTGCATCACACCGTCGACAGCGGTCTGCGTCACCTTGAGCAAGCGACGGGGCGGGCCCATTGTTTCCATATATTCCCAAACATTTAACGTGAGAATCTCGGGAGTATTGACATTGAAGCCGGCCTCAGTCATGTGGCGCACCAGTTTGTTGTAGGGCTCCTTGAAGTTGATGAGGTGGTAGGACACGAACTGATTGATGGCATTGTTATGGCTAGTCAGATCATTGTCTGTTGCATCTTTATACACCTCGCGGCATTTCTCATTAATGACATCCATGATCTCATCCCAGTTGCTCACAAGCTTGTTCTCAACAACGGGCATAGGTACGCCCCACTGTGCATTATACACGCTGTCGCTTTCGGGGAATGCCATGAATCCGTAATAGCGGTGTTCAGGAGGATAGTATGATGTCCATTTTATCTTGGTTTTCTTCTGTTCATCGGGCGTGTCTTCGTAGACTTCATCGCGATACCATATCATTGAATCGGCCCATCCCGTCACATCCAGCAAGTGAGTAAAGATTCGCATGTTCTCTGCTTCTCCCAAGAGCGCAGGAAGAGTGGAATTCGAAGGAGACAGCACCTTGTCTACGATCTGGATATAGCCATTGGACAACTGGATGTCAGACTGGGTAATATGGCTGCTGCCATTCAGCACGATGGTGAACTTTCCGCCCTGGAGGGTATCGAAAGAAACCAAGATGTGACGGTCATTCAACGTACCCTTGACGATGGCACCCACTTGGTACTCGGTTGACATCTGTGCATTCTCGTCCTCATAATCGATGATACAGTTCTGGGCAATCGTACTTGCGATTCCTTCGGACATGGTGTCGATTGTGTAGTCCGTCTTGTCGTAGATGGAGTCCAGATAGGCGGTCATGGCCTCATTGGTGGGTACAAACGCCACGAAATGGCCACGTGCCGAAAGCAGGGAACTCAGATAACTCTTGGAAGTCTTGGAAACCTTGGACTTCTGGAGCACTGTGTAGAACATGGAGTAGTTGGAGTCAGCGGCGATATACTGGGTTATCGTCTGCCCGGTAAAGGTGTAGATATCACCCTCATCCACTGAATCCTTGCAAGACATCTGGAAACCTGCCAACAATATCAGGCAGATTGGCAAAGCCTTCATCCAATCGAATTTAAGCAAATGTTTCTTCATACAATTATTTATTTTTATGTTTTTTATTTTACGATTTTATGATGCCGACATGCGACAATGCGCTGTAAAATTACAACAAGTTTTTTTCCCGACAACAAAAACCTGGCTTTTTTTTCTGATAAATTTCATTTTTTTACATTTGTAAATAATTCTTTCGCGCGCGACATATATAATATATAACAATATGGGCATCCCCGCAACTTATCAAGAAACCACGATTTTCACGCTACACACCAAGTTGGTGACAGGCCCGCTCACATTCCCCGCACAGCACAGAAAGCACGCAGGACCGCACCGGCAGTCGCAGGACACTGGACAGACATCTGAAAAACCGTCTGACAAGACACAGAAAGGCAACCAGGCAGCATTCTTGATTTTTTATGCCTCATAGAGGTTTTTTCACGCCCCGTCTGAGCACCTTTTACGCCTTATTCATACAATTCCCACGCCTTGGGGAAAATCTTTTACGGCGCACAGGTCTTGTTTATCCTAAACGAGAACGACCATTTCCCTGAAACGTACTTATATATAAACAATTACATTAAAGGACGACCAGCCACTAAGATTGCCTCAGTCCCGACTCAAGGATTTCCTTCAACTGTGCCTGCACCGTACCACTCAGAATGGAGTGGGGACACCGCGCGGCAAGCATTCCCTGGGCCTTGAAGTCACTGTATACCTTTTCCAGTGCCACTTTGACCGACTCAGCCGACGTCACATCGGAAAAGTAGTCAATCTCGCCTCTCCTGTAGTAGTCGTTGAGCGTACCGATAGCCGGGCTCACGGCCCAAATGGGTTTTCCACACTGGGCATAGTCTGTCACCTTGGTGGGCATAAAGATGCCGACCTCACAATTG
>JAGAYF010000059.1 GCA_017940605.1 Bacteroidaceae bacterium | reverse complement strand
TGCGCACTTATCCCACCGTCAAGTGCGCACTTAACCCAGGGGTCAAAAGGCACTTACGGGAGACACAAGAGGCACTCACGGGTGGGTCAGGAGGCACTTGCGGGGTGGCGAGGACCGCACTTGCGGCGGGTCGGGTCGGCACTCATCCCCACGGGGACGGGCGCGGGCGCAAGGGCCAGGGCAGCCGGCACGCATCGGCGATACAACAAACATGTACACATAACACATTAACTCTATTATTAACCCCTAAACTTTTTTTACGACTATGGCAATAATGTATGTCAAGCAGAAGAAGGCCAGTCCCAAGGACGGCACGGTGAAGTACTATCCCATCCTGAAGACCATCCGACAGGTGGGCGAGAAGGAAGTGGCCCAGCTCCTGAGCGAGGAGACGACGCTCAACCCGCGCGAGGCCGAGATGGCCCTGGCCCAGCTGGAGAAGGTGATGCTGCGCCTGCTCATGGCGGGCTACTCGGTGAAGATGGGCGACTGGGCCTCGTTTCACGTCACGGCCACGGGCGAGGGCTCGGCCACTGAGAAGGAGTGCAACGGCTCCAAGGTGAAGCGCATCAGGGTGCAGTGCCGCATGAGCAAGACCTTCCTGGAGAAGCTCCAGGGTGCCGACCTCCAGCTGGTGCAGGACCTTGAGACCAAGACCAAGAAAAAGACCACCAACGCCGCCGCCGGCGAGTGAGGCAGCAAGCGCACACATGGGGCGGCGCGGTACACGCACCCGTGAGGCCTCTGCCGCCCCGTGGATGCTTTTTGAGATTTATCAACGACTATGAAACATTTAACTAAGAACACAATGACAACCATCAAAACGATAAGGCACAGGCTCTGCCTGGTGATGACGGCCGTGGCCATGCTGGCCGCCTTCACCGCATGCGGCGGAAGCGATGACGATGAGAATGGCAGTGGGTCTTCAGATGAGTCCCACGTGCCTACGGCATTAGAGAAAGCTCTATTTGATACGAGTTGGAAATTGGTTAGCGGCATTTACTATAAAAAGGATGGTACACCATATATAGATTGGTTGGCTGATGAAGCTTTGATGAAATATAAAGGAGCAATTCTTACGTTCTCGAGTGATCCTTGGATTTCTTTTGAAGGAACTACAAGTCCAGGGTTCTACAAACTTTATTACAATGGAGCATGTCAAGGATTTTGGTATGAGAACAGCATCCCTTCTCTAGCGTTGATATGGGATTACCATTATGATATTTCCTCATCTGAGAGAGGTGATCGCAGTTTAGCTTTTGGAGTGGCTAAAACTGAGAACATAACGATAACTTCTACTACAATGAGATGGGTAAGTTACTTAGATGACGGTAGTTACTCTGTAAATATATATTCAAAGGCAAGTACACCTTATCTGTCAGATAGCAGAAACTCCGGAGGCAGCACGGGTGGCAATACGGGCGGCAGCGGCTCTGCGGTGGAGAAGCCGGAGATAGGCTTCTACGACTTCAGTGCCACCAAGACGAGCGTGACCGTGAAGTTCCAGATATACAACAAGGACAAGGCCAACGTCAGCAGTGCGCGCGTCTACTACGGCACGACGTCCAACCCGAACAAGAGCGTAAGCGCCACCGTGTCGGGCGTGTACATCACGGCCACCATATCGGGGCTGACCAAGGGCACTGAATACTGGGTGTATTGCCAGGCGACAGGCAGCGGCGGCAGCGGTGAGTCGGACGTCGTCAAGGTCATCACCAACTATTGACACACACAGAGACGAAGTGACAGCACGCTTAGGGCATCCTCCACGCAGGGGGATGCCCTAAGCGTATGCATCAAGAAACCGCCCGTCAATGTGTGGACAGCCGTCAGGTGATTTCCTGCCACGGATGAACAAAGTTGTCATGGATGGGGCTGGCTCGCATTTTATTTCGTAACTTTGCGCCTGCAAAGCCAGTGGACGGGACGGCGCAAAGCCCACCTCCACCCACACGCTGAACCATACACATACACCTGAAGAGACATGAGCGACGGAAACTTCAACCGAGCCCTGCTGCCTGCCAACAGCTACCGCAGCGGCATGAAAGTGGGGGCAAGCATGGAGCGAAGACGATGCGAGGCGGCACTGCTGAAGGCATTGGAGTCCTGCATGACCGACCCTGCGGAACGGGAACGCATCTACCGCGCGTTTCAGGAAAGGCTCAGGGAGAGGTAACCGCACACACATTTATTATCATTATACCCCCTCACACACAACAACCGTACACACTATGAACTTATGTAAGACACTGATCCTCCTGACACTGGCCCTCCCACTGGGCACAAAGGCACAGCCCACCCACTGCGCCGAGGCACAGGAGCAAGCCGTTGCAACCAGCCACGCAACAACCCCCAAGAAAGCCAAGGCAGACAAGAAAGACAAGAAGGACAAGGGAAAGACCGCGACCACTCCCCAGACGGAGCGGAAAGTCCTCTCGAACCAAGGGAGCATGATAACCATCAGCAAGGAAAAGGAGAACTGGTACTGGGACATACCCGACTCACTGCTGGGCCGCCTCATCCTGGCCGTAACCCGTTACACAGCCACCCCGTCGGGCATCGGCACCTACGGTGGGGAGAAGATTGCCGACCAGGCTGTCTACTTTGAACTCTCGCCCGACAAGGACCGGTTGTTCCTCAAGAGCAACATCCTATACAACATGGCCGACTCGATAGACGACATCAGCAAGGCCGTAAGGAATGCATCGGCCGACCCCATCATCCATGCATTCAAGGTGGAGAAACAAATCAACGGGAAAAAGGGCAAGGCCTACCACGTCAACGTGACCTCATTCCTGCTGGCCGAGAACTGCTTCTCACTCCCCGCACGCATCAAGACCGCCCTCCACGCAACAAGCCCCGTGGCCGGCGCATGCTACATTGAAAGCATTCATGGCTACCCCATCAACACCGAAATACGCACCGTGCGCACATACACATCGACCAACGCAGGCACGCTGGCCGCCTACAAGGCCCACACCGTGAGCGTGGGACTCAACACCTCCTTTGTGCTGCTGCCCAAGGAGCCCATGCGGCCGCGCATCTTTGACCCGCGCGTAGGCTACTTCACCGACAGCTACTACACCTTCAGCGACGACCAGCAGCGCGTGGCCAGTACACGCTTCATCACCCGGTGGCGGCTTGAGCCACGGGATGAAGACATTGAAAAGATGAAGCGCGGCGAACTGGTAGAACCCAAGAAGCAGATTGTCTACTACATAGACCCAGGCACGCCCAAGAAGTGGCGTCCCTACCTCATTGCAGGCGTGAACGATTGGAACAAGGCTTTTGAAAAGGCCGGCTTCAAGAATGCCATCACGGCCAAGGAGTGGCCCGAGCAGGACAGCACCATGAGTTTGGAGGATGCCCGCTATGCCGTCATACGCTACCTGGCATCCGACATTCCCAACGCATACGGCCCGCAGGTACACGACCCTCGCAGCGGCGAAATCATAGAAAGCCACGTAGGGTGGTATCACAACGTCATGAGCCTGGTGCATGATTGGTACATGATACAGACGGCCAACACCGATCCCAGGGCACGCACCATGAAGTTTGACGACGAACTCATGGGGCAGCTCATCCGTTTTGTCTCCAGCCACGAAATAGGCCACACGCTGGGCCTGCGCCACAACTTCGGCTCAAGCAGCACCGTCCCTGTCGAGAAGCTCAGGGACAAGGCATGGGTGAACAAACACGGGCACACGCCCAGCATCATGGACTACGCCCGATTCAACTACGTGGCACAGCCTGAGGACAGCATGACACAGGCCGAGCTTTTCCCCCGCATAGGCGACTATGACGAATGGGCCATTGAATGGGGATACAAGCCCGTATTCAATGCCTATGACGCCGAAAGCGACCGCTACGAGATGGATAAGATTTGCACCGAGCGTCTGTCGGCCAACCCGCGACTATGGTGGGGAGACGGCGAGGGATACCGCCAAGACCCACGCTGCCAGACAGAGGACCTGGGCGACGATGCCGTCAAGGCCAGCGAGTATGGCATACGCAACCTGCAGCTCATGGTGAACCAACTGCCTAAATGGACCTATTGGGGCAATGATGTCAATGACGATAATCTTTATAAAATGTACCAGCAGTTGTTGAACCAATTCGCCCGCTACTGCGGCCATGTGCGCCGCAACCTCAACGGTACTTATTATGATAAACTGCAACCGGGCAAGCGCGGTCAATACTTCAGCCAGACTCCACGCGAAAAGGAGAAGAGCGTACTGCCCTTCTTCGACCGTCACGTATTCCACGAACCTGCGTGGCTTCTCGATGTTCCCTACATGGACCGTATGTGCAGCACCAAGGAAGACATGTATGGCACTTTTGCCCGTTTGGCCGTAGCACCATTGGTGAGCAGCTATACGTTGGATAACATGAATCCCAACTACCCCATAGCCGAATATCTGCCTGAACTGGAAGGGTTGCTCTTCACCGAGCTGAAGCAAGGCACTCCCGTCACTGCATATCGCCGCACACTGCAACGCGAATTTGTAAACGAATTGGTAAAGTACTTCAACGACAACAAGCAAACCCACGGCAGCGATGCCACCGCCTACGTGCTGCTCACCCTCAAGAACCTGCAACAGCAAGTATCGGCAGCCGCACGCACAAGCAAGGACAGCATGACCCGCGCCCACTACACCCAGTTGGCCGACCAAATAAGCCGCTCGCTCTCCATCCGATAGTCACCATGATGCAAGCTGGAAAAAGAAAATACGAAAAATATTCCTAAATTCTTTGGCTAATAAATTTAAAAGGCATAACTTTGCACCGCGAAAATGAGCAGTATCCTATTTTAGGACAGAAAATTGCTCAAGAAAACAAGGCTGGCCCGTTCGTCTATCGGCTAGGACAAGAGATTTTCATTCTCTAAAGAGGAGTTCGATTCTCCTACGGGCTACTAACAGAAAACATAAAATTTAGACATGGCAAATCACAAATCATGCATTAAGCGAATCCGTCAGACTAAGACTCGCACGGAGCACAATAAATACTACGCAAAAACCATGCGCAATGCAGTGCGCAAACTGCGTGCTACAACCGACAAGGCTGAAGCTGAGGAAATGCTCCCGAAAGTACAGAAGATGTTGGACAAGTTGGCAAAAACCAACATTATCCACAAAAACAAAGCCGCCAACATCAAATCAAGCCTTCAGCTCCAGATAAACAAATTGGCTTAAGACACACGTTGCACTTACGGCAACTAAAAGGGCACACAAGGCTGGACATCCACGTTCAGCCCTGTTTTATTTTCATTAAATACCGCATAAAACTCCACTTGGAATGGCCCAAGTGGAGTTTTATTGTTAATTTTGCACAATTAACACAGAATCTTCGGGTAGCCATTCCCTAATAATCAAACAACATGAAGCCAACAGCAATTCTTTTGCTCCACTGCCTTGACAAGCAAGGCATCATAACGGAAATCACCAAGTTTATTACAGACAACAAAGGCAACATTGTCTATCTTGACCAATATGTAGACAACCAAGACGGCATGTTTTTCATGCGCTTGGAGTGGGAACTGGATAATTTTCTCATTCCGCGGGATAAAATATCCGACTACATTGACACACTCTACGCCAAGCGATACGAAATGACATTCAATTTATACTTCAACGACGTAGTTCCACGCATGGCCATCTTTGTAAGCAAGATGAGCCACTGCCTCTACGACTTGCTGGCGCGCTACAAGGCAGGGGAATGGCGCGTTGAGATTCCCTGCATCATCAGCAACCATGAGGATTTGCGCTATATAGCCGACCAGTTCAACATTCCCTATTATGTTTGGAGCATCAAGAAGGACCACAGCAACAAGGAAGAGGTCGAGCAGGCCGAAATGGAGCTGCTGCGCAAGGAACGCATCAATTTTCTCGTATTGGCGCGCTACATGCAGATAGTAAGCGACAACATGATTGAGCAATTCCCCAACCATATCATCAATATCCACCATTCCTTCCTACCTGCGTTTGTCGGCGCCAAGCCCTACCACCAGGCATGGGAGCGCGGTGTCAAGATCATCGGGGCAACGAGCCACTATGTCACGGCAGAACTCGACGCCGGGCCCATAATCGAACAGGACGTGGTTCGCATCACGCACAAAGACACCCCCGAGAGCCTCGTCCTCAAGGGCCGCGACTTGGAAAAGATTGTATTGAGCCGCGCCGTCACCAAGCACATCGAGCGCAAGATACTTACCTACCATAACAAGACCATCATTTTCAGTTAATCACATGAAACGAATTTCCATAACAAGCATTATCCTCACGATCTGCCTGCCCATCCTGGCAGGGCAGCCCATCACCCTGAAGCAAGTGGTCAGCGGTGAACTGAGCCCCGAGACATACATGGGCATCACGCCGATGAAGGACGGCGAAAGCTATGCCCAACTGAGCAAGGACAAGAAACAGATTTTGAAATATTCCTTCAAGACGGGCCAGCAAGCCAGCGTCCTGTTTGACGCGGCCAATACGCGCGGCGAAAAGGTGGACCGCATTGACGGTTTCCTGCTTTCGCCCGACGAGACCCACATTCTGGTCCAGACACAGACGAAACGCCGCTACCGCCACTCCTTTACGGCCGAATATTACATCTATACGGCAGGCAGCCGCCAGTTGGACGCCCTCTCCAAGGGAGGGCCGCAGGAGCAGCCGCGTTTTTCGCCCGACGGCAACCAGATAGCCTTCGTGCGCAACGGAAACTTGTTCCTGGTGAAGCTCCTGTTCAACAACAGCGAGAGCCAAGTCACCAAGGATGGCCAGTTCAATGAAATCATCAACGGTCTGCCCGACTGGGTGAACGAGGAGGAATTTTCATGGTCACAGGCATTCGACTTCAGTGCCGACAGCAAGATGCTGGCATGGGTGAAATACGATGAAAGCCAGGTGCAGCAGTTCAGTTTTCCCCTGTTCAAGGGCAGTTTCCCCGAGCACAGGGAATACGCCACCTATCCTGGGCTCTACACCTACAAATACCCCAAGGCCGGAGAGCGCAATTCGCGCGTCAGCGTCCAGAGCTACGACATCAAGAGCCACGTCATCCGCACCCTGAACGTGCCCATGGACAGCGACGGCTACATTCCGCGCATCAAGTTCACCGACACCCCCGACCAACTGGCCATCGTGACCCTCAACCGCCACCAAAACCAAATGGACATCTACATGGGCAACACGCGCTCGCTCCTTTGCAAACTGGCACTGCGTCTGCAGGACGAACGCTACGTCAAGGAAGATGCTTACCAGCAGCTGCGTTTCTACGGCAACCACTTTGTCCTGCTCAATGACAAGGGTGGGAATAACCAACTCTACTGGTACACCACCACCGGCCAACTGGAAAGACAACTGACCAACGGTACGGACGAAGTCACCCAGTTCTACGGCTATGATGCCCAGACACAATCCTTCTACTACCAAGCCAAGGACGGCAGCCCCCTGCGCACGGCCGTCTTCAGGACCGACCTAAAGGGCAGGACCAAGAAACTGACGACACAGTCGGGCAGCAACAGTGCCCTGTTCAGTACAAGCTGCAAGTATTTCCTGCACGAATATTCCAACATCAACACGCCGCCCGTCACTTCGCTGTGCAATTCGGAGGGCCGCACCGAAAAAGTCCTCGTAACCAACGAGGAACTGAAGTCCAAGCTGTCCCAGCTGAACATGCCGCAGAAGGAATTTTTCTCCTTCCAGACCAGCGAGGGCAACCAACTGAACGGATGGATCATGAAGCCTTCTCCCACAAGCACCAGCCAGAAATATCCCGTCATACTCTACCAATATTCCGGCCCAGGCTCGCAACAGGTGCTTGACAGCTGGCGCAGCGGTTTCACGTCGGGCGGACTGCTGGAGGCCTACCTCAACAGCAAGGGCTTCATCGTGGTCTGCGTGGACGGTCGCGGCACAGGCGGGCGCGGTGCCGACTGGGAAAAATGCACCTACCGCCACCTGGGCTTCCTGGAGGCCCGCGACCAGGTGGAGACGGCACTCTACGTAGGCAGCCTGCCCTACGTGGACAAGCAGAACATAGGCATTTGGGGCTGGAGCTACGGCGGATTCAACACCCTCATGAGCATGAGCGAGGGGAGGCCCGTATTCAAGGCCGGCGTAGCCATTGCCCCCGTCACGGACTTCCGTTTCTATGACACCGTGTATACCGAACGCTACATGCGCACGCCGGGCGAGAACGGCGACGGCTATGACTACAACGCCATCAAGCGCGCCGACCAGCTGAACGGCCATTTGCTCATTTGCCACGGCCTGGCCGACGACAACGTGCACTACCAAAACACGGCCGAATATGCCGAAGCACTGGTGCAGGCCGGCAAGCAATTTGACATGCAGGTCTATACCAACCGCAACCACAGCATCTACGGCGGCAACACGCGCCTGCACCTGCTGACAAGGCTGACCCAGTTCTTTGAGAACCACTTAAAATAAGCAGTTCCCTCCATCGCCGTTCCGCACGCCGTAACTGGTGTGCGGAACGGCTTTTTCGTACCCCCATGTCCCGTGGGGCGGCTCGCCATGCCGACTGCCGTAACCGGCCCACCACCAAGGGAAAGACAAGCCCAAGCAACATCCTGACAGCAAGGCGCAAAAGGCCGACGAATGCGGCCCGAAAGATTTCGGCCAAGGCGTAAAAGCGACACCGACAAGGCGTAAAAAAACAAGTTTTTCGCCTTGTATTCATGTCCGATAGCCCCTGCCCTACCCCTACAAGCCATCCGCCGCTCATCATGGGCGCAGCCCAGCACGGGCATAGGGAATTCCGCACAGCCTTGCGAGGATGGGAGTATGCCACCTCGCACCTGGAAAAATCCATGCCCGACCACGTGCGGACAGATTTGCATATATGGCCGAAAAACACTAACTTTGCATCATGCAAAAGAATTTACCGCAAGATTGGTCACAATGGCTGTTGCCCGAATGGGGGAAGCCCTATTTTCTCCAACTGGAGCAATTTGTTGACAGCCGCTACGCCCAAGCTACATGCTATCCGCCGCAGGATAAAATATTTGAGGCATTTCGCCTGTGCCCCTTGCCGCAGGTCAAGGTGGTCCTGCTGGGACAAGACCCCTACCATGAGCCAGGCCAGGCCCATGGGCTGAGTTTTTCGGTGCCGGAGGGGGTCAAGCTGCCCCCGTCGCTGCGCAACATATACAAGGAAATTGAGTCGGACACCGGCACGGCCCAACCCACCAGCGGCAACCTGACGCGCTGGGCACGGCAGGGAGTGCTGTTGCTCAACGCCACACTGACCGTGGAGCACGGCCATGCCGGTGCGCACGCCAAGCGGGGGTGGGAGCAGTTTACCGATCAGGTAATATCGGTGGTAAGCAGCCGCGTACCCCACGCCGTCTTCATGCTGTGGGGATCGTATGCACAGAAAAAAGCATCCTTGGTCGATGCCAATAGGCATTTGGTACTGCAAAGCGCCCACCCGTCGCCCCTGTCGGCCTATAGGGGCTTCTTTGGCAACCACCACTTCAGCCAGGCCAACCATTTTCTGGCCAGCCACGGAATAACCCCCATCCAATGGTAGAGACGCAGCCATGGCACAACGGGGAATGAACATAGTGATGGTGGGCAACGTGGTCCTGTCCGTTGACTGCCTGAGGGAAATGTTTTGCTGCGACATGCAGGCCTGCCGGGGCATTTGCTGTGTTGAGGGCGACTCGGGCGCACCCATCACCGAAGCGGAGGCAACGGCCATCGAGGGCATTACGGACAGCATTCTGGACGACCTGTCGCCACAGGCGCAGGAAATCATCATGGAACAGGGCATTAGCTACGTGGACCGCGAGGGCGACCTTGTGACCAGCATCGTGGGAGGCAAGGACTGCGTGTTTACATGCTATGACGAACAGGGCAACTGCCTGTGCGCCATTCAGAAAGCGCAGCAGGAGGGACGCATCTCCGTGGGCAAGCCCATTTCATGCTCGCTCTACCCCATCAGGGAGAAACAATTCAGGGGCGGACTGGTAGGGCTGAATTTCCATCGGTGGGATGTGTGCCGCCCAGCCTGCCGGCAAGGAAAACGATTGGGAATACCCGTCTATAAATTCCTAAGGAAACCGCTCATACAGCGTTTCGGTGAAGAATGGTACGAAGAATTGGAACAAACGGCCCAACAACTGAAGGAGGAAGGCTATCTGTAATCAGTACAAGTGGACCGACTGTACCGAAAGTCCCCTGTCCTCCAATCTTTTGCGGCCACCCAGGGACTCTATCTCGAGGTAGAAACGAGATTCAGTGACTTTCAATCGGGGCAACCCCCCAATGCACAGGTTCTCCAGGCAGTCGGCCACGGCCTGCACCGTTCCGCCCGTTGCCAACACGTCATCGAAAATCATTACTTCGACTTCCGTCACCTCTTTCCCCTTCTCCATGCTGCGGTGCACGGCCCTCCTGAGCGCATCAAGCTGAAAAAACAAACTGTCGCTGCCATACTCTTTCTCATAACGGATTTCCATCAATTCACCGGGCAGTTTGCCTGCCTTGCGCAAGGGAATGACCCACTGAGGGCTCAGTGCCTGGTAAAACAAGAAGCCCCGCGCCTCGGGAGTAAACACAATCTTGTCCGTTGGGGGGAATGCCGATTGGAAATCGGCCGGAAAGCACTGAGCCAACAGGGGAAAGATGTCTATGAACTGAATGCCTTTTTGCGGAAAATCGGGATAGATGCAGTTCTCATCAATAAAGGTTTTCATTTTGCGTTCATCATTCATCGCCATAAGGGTTTTACCTTTTTCAAAAGTTTTACGTATGGATGGAAAAATAGGTACTGCGTGGGTCAATGCTGGGTGGCAGTCCGCAGAAATTGGAGGAAGTGGTCTGCATTCTCATCGTAGGAGTAGACTCCGCTCAGGGGCTTTCCCTCGGCATTGAGAACCACGTAGAATGGTTGGGTGTTCGCACCAAATTTATGGCTCTGCAGATAGCTCCACTTGTCGCCCACGGTGCGCAACTGGCGCGAGCGGCCGTTATCCTGTACTGACATGGGCCTTTCCAGTGGGGTGCGGTCATCAACATAGAGAGACACCAAGATAAAGTCTTCGCGCAACCTGCGGGACACGCGGGGGTCAGTCCAGACAGCGGCTTCCATCTTCCGGCAGTTCACACAGCCGTAGCCTGTAAAGTCAATCAGGATGGGTTTTCCCGTAGCACGCGACTTTTCAATGGCCGAGTCGTAGTCTTTGCAATCAGTCTCGACGACATCGGCCCTGCCCAAATTAAAATCCTGCGTACTCATGGGCGGACAGAACGCGCTGATGGCCTTTAGGGGAGCGCCCCACAACCCGGGCAGCATGTAGAGGGCGAATGACAGCGAGGCCAAGCCGAGAAAAAAGCCGGGCAATGTCGTATGGGGCGAGGGGGAATCGGATGGGAAGCGCAATTTACCCAATAGGTACATGCCCAACAGGAAGAACAGGACAATCCACAAACAAAGGAAGACTTCGCGGTCCAACAAGTGCCATCCGTAGGCCATATCGGCCACGGAGAAAAATTTCAGTGCGAATGCCAATTCCACAAAGCCGAGCGTCACCTTGACTGTGTTCATCCAGCCGCCACTCTTGGGGGCTTTGCGCATAAATGAAGGAAACAAGGCAAAAACAGAAAAGGGCAATGCCAACCCCAATCCGAATCCCAGCAGCCCGACTACGGGAGCGGCCCACTGGGACGAGGTGGTCAGGTCTACTAACAGGAATCCCACTATCGGCCCAGTGCAGGAAAAAGAAACGATCGCCAACGTAAAGGCCATTAGAAAGATGCCCAAGATGCCGCCTACCTCATCGGCCTTTCGGTCGGCCTTGTTGCCCCACGATGAAGGCAATGCCAACTCAAATCCGCCCATGAAGCTGACCGCAAACAACACCAACAAGGCAAAACACAGCAAATTGAACACCGCGCTCGTGGACAAGGCGTTCAATCCATTCGATCCAAAGAGCCATGTAACGACAACCCCTACCCCTACATATATAATCAGGATGGAAAGCCCATACAACAAGGCATCACGGACGGCACGCCGCTGATTGCTGCTGCGCTTGAGGAAATAGCTCACCGTCATGGGGATGACAGGCCAGACACAGGGAGTAACTACCGCAATCAAGCCGCCGACAAGCCCCATCAGCAGCACCCACCACAGGCTATTGGACGAAGAAGGTGAGGACATCTGCAATTCTGAAACGACAGGCTGCCAAGCATCGGCCAGCAGCGTGTCATTTTCTGCGACTGCGGGACGCAGCAAAGCCGAATCCTGCTTCTTTTCATCTTGAGGGAGCGTTTTTCCCGCCTCAGCGGCCTTTTCTTGCTCGGGGCCGTCATTCCCTTGAAAGACAAAGGGGACTTGCATCGGGGGAAGGCAGTTTTGGTCATTGCATGCGCCGTATTCCAAATAGCCGGAAGCCGCATAATCTTTTTCGGTCAAGGTAAATCGCTGCTTGAAGGTGGCCTTTCCCTCGAAATAGCATACATTCATCTGGAATATCTCATCCATTTGCTCCGTTACCTTGCCAAACGGCCGCAGCGGGCCTTTCAGTTGCAAGCCCTTCAGGCTCTCCACACTGAGCGCGGCCTTCGTTGGGCCGCCGTCCTCAATATCGCTGGAGTAAACGTGCCATCCGTCATCGATGGCGGCCGTAAACGTCAGTTCCACCTCAGTGGGAGAGACGTGGCTCAACTCCGTTTTGAACTGCGCCGGATTTTCCAACTGCGCCCATGCGGCAACGGGACGGAACAAGCACACCGTCAAGGCGAAGATTAAAGAAAGATATTTCATTCTGCGTCAATATTAACCACGACAAAGGTACTTAATATTTTTGACACGCGCCCATTTCTCACAGGCAAATGTAAATAAGCAGGATCACCAACCCCAGAAGAGCCACGGCCGTTATGAAGACGGCCCACAGGCGCAAAGAAGCGACGGACCTTGCTTGCAGGGCGAACAATGCGCGGAATGATATCGCTTCATAGCAGAAAATCAAGGCCATCAAGCCCAAGCCAAAAAGATAGAAGCCCAATTGTATGGGGGATACCTGTATTTTTTCAGCCAACAGCGACAAGAGATGCCATACGATGGATTCCATGACGAAGACAAGAGGTAAAATAACCGCGCGTCAGGCCTTGGCCTGCCCTGCAGAGCCTGACAGACAGGCCACTATCTTTTCCACGGCACCGGCCTCCTCTGCAATGTAGGCGGCGGCAATGTGTCCGGCGCGTTCCACAAATTCGGGCTCCTCAGCAAAGCGCTGCTGCAGTTCCTCATAGTCCTCGGACGACCGTATCTCAAACACTGCACCGCGCTGTATCAGTTCCTGCACTTCGCGGAACTTTTTGTTATTCGGCCCAACCGTTACGGGAACACCGTACACGGCTGCCTCGGGCACGTTGTGGATACCCACGCCGAATCCGCCGCCCACATAGGCCTGCTTTCCGTACCGATAAATGGATGAAAGCAGCCCGTAGCCGTCAATCAGCAGACAATGGGCCTGCGCCACGCTTTCGGGCGTAGCCTGTGAAAGTCTCACGGAGGGGCGTTCCAGCT
Organism: Bacteroidaceae bacterium; assembly: GCA_017940605.1. Taxonomy (GTDB): domain Bacteria; phylum Bacteroidota; class Bacteroidia; order Bacteroidales; family Bacteroidaceae; genus UBA6382. Next base: position 8,192 of record JAGAYF010000059.1, on the reverse strand, counting down.
TGGATTCGATTTCCTTGAGATGGGATTCACCGACCACGTGCGGCGCAAGGATGAGATACTGTTCGGGATGTTGGTTGAAGTAAGGTATCAATATTTCCTCGTCAGCCGGCCACGTACTGCCTGCCACGAGCACCGACGCATCCTGCGGAAGGGCCTGCACAAAGGATTCGGCCAGCGGGACGGGCTGTGCCTGGCGGCGTATTTGAAGAACGCGATCCAGGCGCGTGTCACCCACAATCGTCACATTGGTCAAACCCACTTGCGACAGCAGTTGGCGCGACACTTCGTTCTGTACAAAAAAATGGGTGAAGCACTGCAGCACCTGCGCATAGCCCTTGGCATAGCTCCGGAAGAATATTTGGTCGGGCCTGAAGATGCTGGCCACGCTGTACGTAGGTATGCCCTCACGGTGCAGCTCAGTGAGATAGTTTTTCCAGAATTCATATTTTATGAAGAACGCCATGCAGGGATGCACCATCTGTACAAATTTGCGCGCATTGAAAGGAACGTCAAACGGCAGGTAGCACACAATGTCCGCTCCCTCATAGTTCTTGCGCACCTCATATCCGGAAGGCGAGAAGAACGTCAACAGTATCCCTATTTCAGGATGTTCCTCGCGCAGCCGCTCCATCAGCATGCGCCCCTGCTCAAATTCGCCGAGCGAGGCGGCATGAAACCAGGCGTATTGCCTGCCTGGCTGCAACTGACGTTCCAAGATGGGAAATGTGTGGTGATGGCCGCCTATCAGCAATCGTGCTTTTTTGTTGAAGATGGCCACCAGATGGGCTCCTATCAGATAAAGATATATGGCCAGCGTATACATCATCCCAATGTCTTGATGGCCTGTTCCATTCGGCGGATGGTCTCCTCCTTGCCCAGGAAGGCAGTGATGTCAAACATGTGCGGACCTACGCCCGCGCCCACCACGGCCAGGCGGAAGGCATTCATGATGTCGCCGGTATGGAGCTGGTTGTCCTGGATGTACTTCATCACCACGGCCTCCTGCCCTTCTATGCTGAAGTCGTCCACTGAGCGCAGCACCTCGGTGAGCCGCTCCATCTGCAGGGCCGAATCCTCCTTCCAACGCTTCTTCACCGTCTTCTCGTCATAGCCTGTGGGCGGCACGAAGAAGAATTGGCACAAGGGCCACAGATCATGGACAAAATTGATGCGGTTCTTCATCATGGACACGACTTGCTTCACGCGCTCCAAGGGTTCATCGATACCGTTGTCCTTGAGAATCTTGTCAAAGATCGGGGCAATTTCGTCATCGCTCTTCTGCAAGATGTATTCATGGTTGAACCAAGTGCCCTTCACATAGTCAAACTTGGCCCCCGCCTTGCTGCAACGGTTCAGGTCAAAGGCTTCCACCAACTCGCTGAGCGAGAAGATTTCCTGTTCCGTGCCCGGATTCCACCCCAGGAGGGCCAGGAAATTGATGACGGCCTCGGGAAAATAGCCCTTTTCGCGATAGCCGCTCGACACCTCGCCGCTCGCGGGGTCGTGCCACTCCAAGGGAAAGACGGGAAAGCCCAGGCGGTCGCCGTCGCGCTTGCTCAGCTTCCCCTTGCCGTCGGGCTTGAGCAGCAAGGGGAGGTGGGCAAAACGCGGCATGCTGTCCTGCCACCCAAAAGCTTCATAGAGCAGCACGTGCAGCGGTGCGCTGGACAGCCACTCCTCACCGCGGATGACATGGGTGATTCCCATCAGGTGGTCGTCCACTATGTTGGCCAGGTGGTAGGTGGGCAATTGGTCGGCACTCTTGTAGAGTACCTTGTCGTCCAGGATGGTGGAATTGATGACCACCTCGCCGCGAATCATGTCATGCACCTGGATGTCGCGGCCTGGTTCAATGAGGAAGCGCACCACATACTGAGCCCCACCGTCAATCAGGGATTTTACTTCGTCGGCCGTCAGCGTGAGCGAGTTGCGCATCAGCAGGCGCGTGCGGGCATCATACTGGAAATTTTTGATTTCCTGACGTTTTTGTTCCAATTCACTGGGCGTATCAAAGGCTATGTAAGCCTTTCCTGCGGCCAGCAGCTGGTCTACATACTTTCTGTAGATGGCCTTGCGCTCACTCTGGCGGTACGGACCGCACTCGCCGCCAACACCAACGCCCTCGTCAAACTGAATGCCCAGCCAACGGAAACTTTCTATGATGTATTCCTCTGCCCCGGGCACGAAACGGTTGCTGTCGGTGTCTTCAATGCGGAAAATGAACTGGCCGCCGTGCTTGCGGGCAAACAGATAGTTGTAGAGTGCCGTGCGCACGCCGCCAATATGCAGAGGGCCTGTTGGACTTGGTGCGAAACGCACTCTAACAGGTTGAGATGTCATAACTACGAAAAATTTGGTGCAAAAGTAACACTTTTTTAGCAATAAATAAAATGTTTCAATATGTTCCTTGCATGGAACGCACAAAAAAGCACAAGGCACACCCAGCACTGCTTCAGCCCATGCAGAATGCCAAAAGGGCAAACGCCCACGGGAAAGGCGCAAAAAAGGAATGAATGCGGCCCGAAAGAATTTCTGCAAGGCGTAAAAACCAGGCAAACAAGGCGTAAGAAATCCCTGCCAAAGCAACAAGCGTACGTCCATCCTCCCTCCTAGATTTTCATATGGGAGAGCACATCATAACATACTATGTGTCAGTATTCCGCATCAAATATTGCATAAGAAGTTCCAAATACGCCTGATGGCATTCGTGCCGTCTGATTTTTACCATCCGCACACGAAGTGGGAACAAAGAGATCGCTGCCCCGTTTGGGGCAGCGACACAATCAAAAAAAATAAAAAATTATGAAAAAAGTTTTTTCTAATATTTACTGACCGCTACGTGTCAATGTCTGCATAGGTGGCATTCTTCTCTATGAAGTCGCGGCGCTGCTCCACGTCGTCGCCCATGAGCATTGAAAAGATGTGGTCGGCCTCAGCGGCATTGTCCAGCGACACTTGCTTGAGCAGGCGCGTCTCGGGGTTCATCGTCGTTGACCACAACTGCTCGGGGTTCATCTCACCCAAGCCCTTGTATCGCTGAGTCGAGACACCCTCCTCGTTTCCGTCGTTGTATTTTTCCATAAACCGCTGGCGCTCCGCATCGTCATAGCAGTACTCCTCGATTTTCCCCTTCTTGCATTTGTACAACGGGGGTGTGGCCAGATACACATAGCCATGCTCAATGAGTTGGGGCATGTAGCGGTAGAATAATGTGAGAATCAGGGTATCAATGTGCGCGCCGTCCACATCGGCATCGGTCATGAGGATGACTTTGTGGTAGCGCAGCTTGTCCAGGTTGGCCGTCTTGGTGTCTTCGCCATCCACGCCGAACCTTACGCCCAAGGCCTGTATGATATTGTTCACTTCGTCGCTCTCAAAGGCCTTGTGCCACTGCTGGCGCTCCACGTTAAGAATCTTTCCGCGCAAAGGCAATATGGCTTGGAACGAGCGCATGCGCCCTTGCTTGGCTGAACCGCCGGCAGAGTCGCCCTCGACCAGGAATATCTCACATTTCTCGGGGTTTCTGTCGGAACAATCGGCCAATTTTCCAGGCAGGCCGCCGCCCGACATGGGATTCTTGCGGCGCACGCTCTCGCTGGCCTTGCGAGCCTGGATACGTGCCGTTGCCGCCAGGATGATCTTGTCAATTATGATGCGTGCCTCCTTCGGATGCTCTTCAAGATACAGATTCAGCACCTCGCCAATGGCCTGCTGCACCGCACCGGCTACCTCACTGTTGCCCAACTTTGTCTTTGTCTGGCCCTCAAACTGCGGTTCGGCCACTTTGATGGACAGGACAGCGGTCAAGCCCTCGCGGAAGTCCTCCTTGTCGACCTCCACCTTGGCCTTCTCAAGGAATTTGTTGTCCTCGGCATATTTTTTCAGCACGCGCGTCAACGCCATGCGGAATCCCGTCAGGTGTGTTCCGCCTTCAATCGTGTTGATGTTGTTTACGTAGGTGTGAATGTTGTCCGTGTAGGTGTTATTATACATGATAGCCGCCTCAATGGGGATGCCCTGTTTTTCCGTCTTGACGTAGATGACGTCTTCAAAGAGGTGCACGCGGTTGGCATCAATGTAGCGCACAAATTCCTTCAGTCCTTCCTCGGAATAGAAGACTTCCTGCTTGGTATTGCCCTCTGCATCAGGACGCAAGTCCGTGAGCGTTATCTTCAGGCCTGCATTCAGGAAGGCTAACTCGCGCATGCGGTTCGCTATCGTATCATATTTATAATATGTAGTGGTGAAAATGCTGTCATCGGGCCAAAATTGCTGACGAGTGCCGCGCAACGTTGTCTCTCCCACGACTTTCACGGGGTATAACGGCTTTCCTATCTGATATTCCTGCTGATATATTTTCCCATCTCGGAATACCTGGGAAATCATCTTCTTGCTCAGCGCGTTTACACAGGAAACACCCACGCCGTGGAGGCCGCCTGAAACCTTGTAGCTGCCTTTGTCAAATTTTCCTCCGGCATGCAGCACCGTCATGACCACTTCGAGCGCCGATACTTTCTCTTTCGGGTGAATGTCCACGGGAATACCGCGCCCGTCATCCTGTACCGTTATCGATCCGTCCTCATTGATCGTCACTTCTATGTGTGAGCAATAGCCTGCCAAGGCTTCGTCTATCGAATTGTCCACCGTCTCGTACACCAAATGGTGTAAGCCCTTTTCGCTGATGTCTCCGATGTACATTGCCGGGCGTTTACGCACAGCTTCAAGGCCTTCCAGCACCTGAATGTTACTGGCGGAATAATTAATGCCTTCGTTCTGCAAATTTTCCATGTTATCTTGCTTGATTTATTACCACAAAATTACATTTTTTTTTTCAATTACGACGCTTTTACAGGGCACATTTTTCACATTAAAGGCAGGAAAAATCAATATTTCCACTTTTCTGATTCCCGTCAACAAGCAAACGCTCCCGAAACATGGATTTCCGGGAGCGTTTGGCTGGAAAAACAGCGGCTTACGGCATGGGTTTCACCGTTGCTGGGAGCTTCATGTCAAACAATGGCTCTGCCGGGGTAGTATGCTCCTTGTTGACCATTTTCCACATGGCTTTCACAATTTCGGGATGCTGTGCGGCCACGTTGTGCTGCTCTCTCGGATCTTTTGACAGGTCATACAACTCAAATTCATCGTTGCCCTTGATGACTTTCTTGACAAAACCCTTCCATTGCTGCCAGCGCACTCCGGCCCAACCGCCTGCACGCGGATATTCCCAATATAAATAAGGATGGCGCTGCTTTTCCTTGCCTTGCAGGACGGGCAGGAATGACACGCCGTCGGTTTCGGGACATTTTGCGCCAGCCATTTCACAGAATGTAGGCATCAAGTCGCAGAACAGTCCGTGGTAACCCGTCACAGAGCCGCCCTTGGGCAATCCTGTCAGCGCGCTCTCATGGGCCTGGTAGGTATCTTTCAACTTATCGCCCCATGCCACGATAAATGGCATGCGGATGCCGCCCTCGTGCAGGGAAGATTTGCCCCAGCCCTTGCCGCACTTGAACGCGCCGCCGCTATGGAAATATTCCAACGGGGAGTTACTGTTGTTGGCAGGGCCGTTGTCGCTCGTCACGATGATGACAGTATTGTCCCAGATGCCCAACCGTTTCAACTGGGCCACCAACTTTCCCAGCTGCGTGTCGATATGGGTAATCATCGCGGCGTAGGTGGCATGTGGATAGCGGCAAGGGTAGTAGCTCTCGCCCTTGATGGGCTCTTCATCGCCCAATTTGTCCACATAGTGCAGGACTTCGTCCAGCGGAGCCTGCACGGCGCTGTGGGGAACGGTCGTCGTCCACATGAGGAAGAACGGATTGTTCGCATTATCGTTGACAAAGTTCGTCAGACGCTCGAACATGATATCCGGACTATAGGTATTCTGGGTGTACTTGGCGTAGCTGCGCACGTCCCTCGGGTCAGCGCCCTCGTCAAGGGGCGTATCGCGGTAGATATACTTATTGTCGAGCCACACGCGCTTGTCGTTTTCCCACAGGTAGGGAGGATAGTAGAAATGAGCCTCCATTTGGCAGTTGAAACCAAAGAAATAATCAAATCCCATCTTGTTAGGCGCAGCATCGGTGGCCGGTCCGCCCAACCCCCACTTGCCAATCATGGCCGTCTTGTAGCCGGCAGATTTCATGGCCGTAGCCAACGTAGGCGTACCGGCCAGCAAGGGGTACTGTCCCTCTTTCGTACTGTCGGCCATGCCGGGAGCGATGTCCCAATGCAGGACTTCCAAACGTTCAGGCACGACATTCTCATTGGCGCGTATCTGCATGTGGCCTGCATTGCGGCCTGTCATCAAGCCGCAGCGCGATGGCGCACTGATGGGACACACACAGTACATGTCGCTGAAGCGAATGCCTATCTGCGACAAGGCATCAATGTTGGGAGTCTCAATTTTTTTCTGACCGAAACACCCAAAATCGCCATAACCCGCATCATCAAACATCAGGTAGATGATATTCGGACGCGCACCCTTTTTCACTCCATTGTTGGAGGCCACTGAGGTATTGGCCAATGCCAGGGCAGGCAAGGCCAACGCTGAAATCACTTTCTTATTCATATTTAAATAGGTATAGATTAGTCATTCTTCTTCACCAGCCAAGTCACAGGGCGTTTTCCTTGGCATAGCTTTCCGCCCACAGCCGATAGGGGTTCACCAGGAGGTTGGAATTGTAGAACCGGCGGTCGCCCGTGAGTTCCCTGCCCAGGAAGGGGGGCAGAACCACGCTGTCCTCGGCCGAGCGAAGCTCTATTTCGGCCATCACGAGGCCATCATTGTCCCCGTGAAACTCGTCCACCTCCACCACATGGCCCTGCCAGGGCACGATATAGCGGTGCTTGTCAATCGTACCGCCCTCACAGAGTTCCAACAGCTGCCTGGCGTCATCCAGCGGGATTTCCCTTTCCCACTCAAAGCGCATCAGCCCATCACGGGCCGACGGACCTTTGATGGTGAGCCATGCACGATGGTCGCGCAGCCTGACCCGAACAGTCCGTCCCGACTGACGGCTGATATACCCCTGCACAATGTGGCTGCACTCCGTGGCCAGCGACTTGTATTCGCCCGTCACCCAGTACTTTCTCTCTATTTCCAGCCCCATCAGGCCGCAGCGAGCGAATAGGCTATCATGACAACGAGGGTGATTGCTATCAAACCGATGCAAATACCCTTGATAATCCTGTCTGCCTGCTTTTGCTGCTTCTCTTCGCGCTGCTTGGCGCGTATTCTGCTTTTTTCACTCATTGTATGATTGTTTTAGATTTCTTCATTCGGTTTGCCACCGCCAAATTCCATGAGATAAGCCTTGATGAACCCATCAATCTTGCCATCCATCACGCCTCCCACGTCGCTAGTCTGGTATCCCGTGCGGTGATCCTTCACCCTGCGGTCGTCAAATACGTAGCTGCGAATCTGGCTGCCCCACTCTATCTTCTTTTTGCCTGCCTCTATCTCGGCCTGCTTGGCGCGGCGGCGCTGCAACTCGCGGTCATACAGCTGCGAACGCAGCAGCCGCATGGCGTTCTCGCGATTCTCCAACTGCTTGCGGCTCTCGGTGTTCTCAATCAGGATTTCCTCTTCCTCGCCGGTCTCGGGGTCGACATACTGGTAGCGCAACCGCACGCCCGTCTCCACCTTGTTGACGTTCTGGCCGCCCGCACCGCCGCTGCGGAACAAGTCCCAGCTGATGCGCGACGGGTCTACGTCCACCTCTATGGTGTCATCGACCAAGGGGGTTACGAACACGCTGGCAAAGCTGGTCATGCGCTTGCCCTGCGCGTTGAACGGCGACACGCGCACCAGACGATGCACGCCGTTCTCCGACTTGAGGTAGCCATAGGCCATGTCGCCCTCCACCTCAATGGTCACTGTCTTGATGCCGGCCTCGTCGCCGTCCTGCAGGTTGCTGATGCGCGTCTTGTAGCCCTGGGCCTCGGCATAGCGCAGGTACATCCTCATCAGCATGGAAGCCCAGTCCTGGCTCTCCGTGCCGCCTGCGCCGCTGTTAATCTTCAGTACGCAGTCCATGCCGTCCTCTTCGTCGCACAGCATGTTCTTCAACTCCAGGTTCTCAATGGCATTGATGGCCTTGGCATAGTCAGCGTCCACTTCCTCCTCGCTCACGAGTTCGTCCTTGCTGTATTCAAAGGCCAGCGCCGCCTCGTCGGTCAGGTTT
>JAGAYF010000058.1 GCA_017940605.1 Bacteroidaceae bacterium | reverse complement strand
GTTTCCCACCTATGCCAGCGAAGCACAGCTGGGAACAGCCGACTATTCAGAATATGTACAGAAATATGCCGACACCATTGGTTTGGGCATCATCTCATACGACCACTACCCCATTCGCGTCAGCAGTGGCAAGACAACGCTTCGCACCGATTACTATGAAAACTTGCGAAAAGTATCGGAGATTTGCCGCGCTACCAACCAACCCCTGTGGGCATTCTGCTGTTCGACCAATCACTACAACTACAAGGTGACAGAAAAATGGATGATGCGCCTGCAAGTGTTCAGCGACTTGGCCTATGGGGCACAGTGTATCCAATACTTCACCTACTGGCTGCCCTCTGGATGGGAAGGGCCCGCTCCTATCGGAGCTGACGGCCAACCTTCCGAAGTCTATGATCTCGTAAAGGAAATCAATCAAGAAGTAAGAAACCTAACACCCGTATTCCTTGGAGCAAAAATTGTTCATGTGGGACATATTGGCAGCAGTAAACCAGCCAACACCATCGAATTTAAGAAACGCCCCAACTGCATCAGCCTCCTCACTGCCACAGGCCCTGGTTTCCTTGTGTCGCATCTTAAAAACGGTGACAATGAATATCTCATGCTTGTCAACCACAGTATCAATACGACACAAACTGTTCGGCTCACCCTCACCGATGGACTTCCCTACAAGGTACACCGCGTAATGCCTACGGGTGAATTGGAAGATACAGAATTAGGATCTTTCAGCGTAGGCGTAGGCGACTATCTCCTTTTCCATTGGAATGAAAATGAAAACAACACACTTTAATAAGACATTCATCATGATGAAAAAAACAATATACCTCCTGTTGCTGACCCTCGCATGGGGAAAAGCCCTGGCCCAAGACAGCAACATCTACCGATTTGACGACATGGGAACGGGATTACAGCAGAATACTTTCTTTGATGGCGGATATGGCCTCATGGACATGGGGGACAACGACTATTCCATCTACGGCCTCGGCAAATTTACCAGGATGTCCGCAAAAAAATGTTTCATCACCCGTGACATGGCCATCGAAAACTGGGGAGCAAAGTACAACTATACCTTTGAAGCAACCGAAGACATGGATGTAAACATCAGTATCAAGCATTTCGTACCTTGGGACGGATGGGCACGTCACAGTAACCATGACAATAACACCCGAAACCAATACGTCATTGAAGATGCCTCCGAACTAGACTGGGTAAGCCGCTATTACGCTGCCATGATTCTCTCGCTCGACAATCAGAATCTTCCCACAGCACAGCAATCAAGGCCGTTAGCTCCTGCCGACTATGAAGCAGACGGAGCAACCTACAATAAAATACTGGCTGATAAAAATCTTTGGAAAAGTACACTCGTAGAAAGTCAGCCCAATGACACCTTATGGCTTTACCCCAAGGCAGGAGGAGACAACAGTCGGCAGCCTTATTACAACGACATTCCTGAATACATCAAGGTCCATCTCACCAAAGGCCCACACACGTTTACCGTCACATCATTATGTTCCGGATGGGACTTTGACTGTCTGCAGTTAGAAGACTGGACTATTTCCAGCATTGCCGCAGTCAAGGAAAAGGAAGGATTCAGGGCATGGAGCAATAACGGTATCATTTACGCCGGTCACGGAGAAGAAATACGTCTTTACAATAGTCAGGGAGAATTAATCAGCACTTTCCGTCAACAGACCACTGTCCCACGCGGAATATACATTCTCAAAAGCGGAAAAGCTGTGCAAAAAATCTTTGTAAGATAACTTCCCGACATATTTAAAAATAGGCTATTGCCCCTTCTCAAAGCCTATCCGAACACCATCACCAGACAGATGGGGTTTCCCCGTGGGTGGGAAAACGGACAGATGTAGTGTTAAACCAGAATATACAGTAGCGGGCGAGGATGGCAAAACGATGGCATCCTCGCCCGACTTTATTGAGAAAGCACCCCTAAAATAAAGAAAATTGAGTTTGAACCAGAAAAAATCGCATTTCTGCTTTACATTTTCTTCGTCTGAACTGTATTATACGTGTATGACACGAAAAGAAATGACGAATGAGCGAAGAGGATTTGGACGGAGTCAAATCGAAAGTCTGTTCAAAACACACTACACGCAGATGTATCATCTGGCACTCACATTGCTCTTCGATGAAGCGGAGAGCAAGGACGTGGTAAGCGATGTGTTCGCCAGTCTGCTCAGCGGCACGGTGCTGATGAGGGCAGACAACGCAAAAGCCTTCCTCTTGGCGAGCGTGTATCATCGCTGTCTGAATGTGTTGCAGCACAAACAGGTGCAAGAACGCTTTGCACGCCTGCTCACTGAGGACACTAATACACTGATTAGCGACAATACAGCAGAAGAGCGAATGCAGATGGAAGAACTGATGCGCTATGTGCGGAATTATATGCCACCACTGGAGCAGCAAATCTTCCGACTGCGCTACCTAAAGGAGATGACCTGCCAGGAGGTGGCCGATGCGCTGAACGTCAGCCGTCAGACCGTCCACACCCACCTGAAGCAGTCGGTGGAGAAAATCAGAAAGTATTTTAATTCAAACTCAAAACAATATGATGACCGAACAACAGCGTATTGAGTGGTTTCTGGAATTGCAAGACCACCCCGAACAACTGACCGACGAGCAGTTGCAGCAGTTACTCGCCAACGACGAAATGACGAACGAGCAAACGCAGAGTGACGCTGGCATCAACTCTGCCGATCGAGAAGGAATTGGACAGAGTCAAATGCGCCGACTTGTAAAGCAACTTGGCTTCGCGAAGCGTGCCTTCAAGCACGATGCACTTAAAAACGACATCCCTGACGTGGATGCCGAATGGGAGACGTTTGCAGCCAGCCATGCAGAAGAACTGGATGCCCTTGACGAAGGAAAAAGGCTACGGGTAGGCAACGGTACGTCGGGAATACGTAAGCCCCGTTTTCGCGCTTACCTCGCGCCCCACAAGATCGCGGCATCCTTCATCGGTGTACTCTTGGCTTCAGGCACTGCCTTTGCTGTCATCCAAGTTGTACGCAACATCAGCACGCCCAAACCACAACAGCCCACGACGGAACAAGCGACCGACATCGGGCCTGTTACTTCCTTGCCCGCAGATACAGTGAAGGCCGACACCATATCCACCGAGCCTTATGTCTTCAACAATGTGCCACTTGACTCCATACTCACAACCATTGCCACAGTCCACGAGGTCGGCGTGAAGTTTGAGAATGACGCAGCCCGCCAGTTCCGTTTCCATTTTGTTTGGAAGCGTGAAGACAGCCTCACGCGTGTCGTAGAAAAGCTGAACACTTTCGAAGCTGTAAACATCGGAGTGGAAGACAAAGCGCTGGTGGTAAGATGAGACGCACGCTATTTACTTTGACGCTCATGGTCTGCATCCTCTGCATGCCACTTGACGCCTTCGCACAGCGCATCAGCCATACCTATAATAATGTGTCGCTCAGCGAGGCCCTGCTCCAGCTGAACAACGAGCAGACGGGCTACGTCATCAACTTTCTCTATAACGAACTGGAGGACTTCCGCATCACAGCCACCATAAAAAATAAGGAACTGCCCGACGCTATCCAGCAGATGATAGGCTTCTATCCCGTCCGCATGACCGTGAAACCCGATGACCACGAAATCTATGTGGAGTGTACCCACAAGACTGACCGCCATCTGACAGGTACTATCATCGACGAACAGGGATTGCCTTTGGCGTATGCAAACATTGCCATTCTCAACCCTGCCGACTCCACATTGCTTGGTGGAGGTGTCAGCAACGAGAGTGGCTACTTTTCCATTCCATACGAACAAGATAAAGTCCTTGCACGCATTTCATACATTGGTTACAAAACCATATTCAAGATATGTGATCGCCCTGAAGTCGGCACGATTCGCTTACAGACTGACGACCACACGCTGAAAGGCGTAATCGTGAAGGGACATGTACCACAATATCAGATGGGCAGTGAAGGCTTGGTGACTAACATAGAGAATACACCACTAAGCCAGTTAGGAACTGCGGGTGACGTATTGAAACATGTACCTGGTATTATTGCGAAGGATGATCAATATGAAGTTTTCGGTAAGGGAGCACCCATTATCTACATCAATGGACGGAGAATGCGGAATCTGAGGGAACTGGAACAACTGAAATCAACCGACATCAAGAGTATAGAACTCATTAGCAACCCAGGTGCGAAGTATGATGCTACGGTGGGGGCAGTGGTCAAAATTCAGACTGTCCGCAAGGCTGGCGACGGACTGAGCATTGACACTTGGGGACGATGGCAGCAGAGCCGTAAAGACAAAGAGGCAGCATCGCTCGACCTCAATTATCGACACGATGGGCTGGATGTGTTTGCCTCTTTGTGGGCAAGCAAGGGAAAGCATCTGCAACTATCAGAAATCACGCAGGAGGTACAGACCGACACGCTATGGCAACAGCAAAATGATTTGCGTACGGATATAGTCAGCCGTGACTACAGCATAGAAGGTGGCTTCAACTACCAGTTGAATGAGAATCATACGTTTGGTGCCAAATACGAATTCACATTTCCAACAAATAACGATGAAACTACCACGTTGACAAGTGACGTAACAGCCAACGGCCATTTCTATGACAAATGGAACAACCTGACCAGTAAGCAGACCAAGGGGAATGCAGGTCACAAGGTAAATGCCTATTATGTCGGTAATGTCGGAAAACTGGGCATTGACTGGAACTTCGACTATCTTCATAGTGGCTACGACGACCAGAGCACGATTCAAGAGATTTGCCAGATACAGACCGACCGTCTGCTTAACACTGAGAACAAGGTAAGAAACAATATGTTTGCTTCGAAACTCACAATGACACATCCCCTGCTTGGAGGTTCGCTCGACTTCGGTGCAGAGTATATCAATACCGACCGACAGGATGACTATGCGAATCCACAAAACTTTGTCGCCTCCAGTTACAGCACACTGAAAGAGCAAAGCATCAGTCCCTATGCGGAATATTCCAAGATGTTACCCAAGATAGGTACGTTGCGGGCTGGGCTTCGCTATGAACACGTGAATTTCGACTACTACGAGAGCGGCAAACTCGTAGAAGAGCAGAGCCGCAGTTACGGCAATCTCTATCCGTCGCTCTCTTTTGCCACACAGCTGGGCACGTTGCAGACACAGGTCAGCTATTCTGCCAAGACCACACGCCCCACCTACCGCCAGTTGAGCAACGACGTGTTCTACGGCAACCGCTACTCCATGCAAAGGGGCAACCCACTGCTTGACAATTCCACACGCCATACGCTGTCACTTCAAGGGATGTGGAAGTTCTTACAGTTCTCCTTGAGTTATTCCGATGAACGTGATGCCATCATACACTGGATGGAACAGGTTGACCAGACCAACGTGACGCTGGTGACCTACAAAAACATCCCCATCCTAAAATCCTTCATACCGTTTGTAGCCGTCGCCCCTACATTTGGCATCTGGAATCCGCAGTTCTCTTTTGGCTTCAGCAAGCAATGGATCACACTCAAAACCACCTCGGGTAATGTGTCGTTGAACAAGCCACTGGTATTGGCACAGGCGAACAACACCTTTGCCTTTAGCAGCACATTGACTGGCGAACTGAACTTCAGATACCAAAGCCCAGGACATTACCAGAATGTCTATTTGGACTACCACCAGACCGTCCTCAACGTCAGCCTTGTCAAGACCTTCTTCGATGACCGTCTGAGCATCAAACTGGCTGGCGAGGATTTACTTAATCGTAGTCGTGACGGAAATCTCTGCTACAACCATCAGGTAAGGCTGTGGCAAGGAAACTACTACGACCATCGCCAGTTCGTGGCAACCATTCGCTATAAGTTCAACACCACCCGAAGCAAGTACCGAGGAACAGGTGCAGGTAATGAAGAAAAGAACCGACTATAAATCTCTCTCGTATTGGATGGACAGTTGTCGGCCTCGTGCCGATGCTGTTCTATTACAAGACTGGAATTGAATTATTAACCGCCGTTGAATCCCAGACGATTATAGCGTCCGAGATACAACGGCGGTACAAGTACCCTATGTTTGTCCGATATTCAAGCCATCAACGAAGCCGCCAAAATGAGCTTCTACTGTCAGTTAGACTTGTCAAACGGCAAAAATGCTCCAAGATTAAAAGTTAAATAAACTTAATGAAATATTAAATCTTACTCACCTTTGCCCAATCGCTTTGTTTCGCGAAACTCAAAGATTTGCCCATTTTCTCAAATGACGTTTTTTGTACCATCCAACTTTGCTAAGTTTTTATTATTACTTGATTGACATATACCTGTATCAAGAAATAACAATCAACGACAAGAAAATTATGCTCTAAGGATTGCCCATTCAAAAAAAAGGCGTAATTTTGCACCGCTGTTACGAGATAGCAGCATGTTCAAACCTATTAATAATTAACTAAAGAAAAATGGCAACAAAAATGAGATTGCAGCGTCGCGGTCGTAAGGGCTATGCCTTTTACAGCATCGTGATTGCAGACGTAAAAGCACCACGCGATGGTAAGTTTACTGAAAAGATTGGCACATACGATCCCAATCTGAATCCCGCAAAGGTAGATTTGAAATTTGACCGTGCTCTTTATTGGTTAGAGGTCGGCGCACAACCGACAGACACGGTACGCAACATTTTGTCCCGTGAAGGCGTTCTTTTGATGAAGCACCTGAAGGGCGGAGTCAAGAAAGGTGCTTTTGATGAAGCTACCGCACAGGCTAAGTTTGATGCTTGGAAAAAGGAGAAAGAAGAAAAGCTGAACAAAGTCAGCACCGGCATTGCCGATGCCAAGAAAGCAGCCGCAGCAACTAAGTTGGAGGCAGAAAAGAAAATCAATGCTGAGATTGCCAAGAAAGTGGCAGAGAAGAAAGCCGCCATTGAGGCCGCCAAAGTGGCAGAACTCAAGGCTGCTGCCGCTGAAGCCGAGGCTGCCATTGAGGCACAGAATGCTCCTAACGAAGCACCCGAGGCACCTGCCGAGGAAAATGCTGCTGAACAGGCAGCCGAAGCTCCTGCTGAAGCATAATTTTCATCAAAATTTCAACATAAGCAATGCGGTTCTGGTTTTCCAGAACCGCATTGCTTTTTTATGAATGGAACAACTACTTTTCTTTTTACTTGTTCCCGTTCTTGCACTCCTTTTTCTGTATTCAAACAACCTATCTTCTTTTCTTGAAGAACTTCTTCAGCAAATCCGAAGCCTCATCCTCCATAACACCCGAAGTCACCTGTGTCTTGGGATGCAGCACTTGGGGGGCAAATGTTTGGTAACCATGCTTCGGATCTTTTGCCCCGAACACCACACGTCCCACTTGCGCCCAACCAATAGCACCGGCGCACATGGGGCAAGGCTCCAGAGTTACATATAACGTGCACTCCGTCAGATATTTTCCGCCCAAACTGTACGCAGCAGCCGTCAATGCCTGCATTTCGGCATGGGCGGTGACATCCGTCAAGCGTTCTGTCATGTTGTGGGCACGCGCCAACACCCTATCTTTGCATACGATGACAGCTCCCACAGGAACTTCATCCTCTTCAAAGGCTGTTTGCGCTTCCTCCAACGCTTTTTTCATAAAATACGCATCATCATACATAGCACAACTTGTTATTTACGTTGCAAAAATAAGGTTTTTCTCCTTCATATCCCTGGTCTTGCCTGCCTGAAAATCATTTAACCCCAGTCAGATTTCCCACATTCATACCCTATTCGCCCACTTTTCCTTTCCCAAGTCCATCCGCCCAAACCCATTTTGACTATATCTTAGTTTCATTTTGTGTTATCTTACAAAAAAACGTCTCTTGTTCCACCTTTTCTGTAACTTTGCACACACATTTTGAGGACATGGCTGCACATAACGACTTAGGACACATGGGCGAGGAAGCCGCTGCACGCTACTTGGTGCTGCATGGCTACCATATCCGTGAACGAAATTGGCGTGCAGGACACCGCGACTTGGACATTATCGCCGAAAAGCGCGGTCTTTTGGTCTTTGTCGAGGTAAAGACACGGCAAAGCCGCGTCTACGGTGAGCCCGAGGAAGCCGTCAATGCGGAAAAGATTCATCACTTGCTGCGCGCTGCCAATACCTATGTCCAACTGAACCACCTGGATATGGCCATTCGCTTCGATGTTATTTCCGTTGTGGGTTCAAATGGTCATTTCGACATTACGCACATACGCGAAGTCTTCCATCCCAACGATGACAAATGAACCCATTTCCCAATAAGAATCACCCCTCATCCATGGATTCCGATTTCCCAGGCATTGAATGTACCCACTTAAGTGAGACTGAATCGACCAATTCCTGGCTCAGGCAACAGCCCAACGACGGCAAGATAAGGTTGGCATGGGCCGACTACCAGACATCGGGGCGCGGACAGAAGGGCAACCACTGGGAATCGGAAGCAGGGAAGAACCTTTTGTTTACAATAGGCATTCCCTCCCCCCCCATACTGCCCAATGAGCAATTCCTGCTCTCCCAATGCATCGCCACATCCATTTGCCGTGGCCTGCAGGAAGCCACACACAGGGTATTTCAGGTGAAATGGCCCAACGACATCTATTTTCGTGAACAAAAATTGGGCGGCATCCTCATTGAGCACCAAATACACCATGGAAGCATCAGCCGAAGCCTGGCCGGCATAGGACTGAATGTCAACCAAGCCCGTTTTCTGAGCAACGCCCCCAATCCTGTCAGCCTCTGTCAGGTGACTGGGAGGCCGTGGGAACGCACTGAATTGCTCACCACCCTGCTTCATTTCATCTTGAAAGGATTGGACTCCCTGCGACAAGGCCACCATGATTCCATCAGGCTAGGCTATTGGCAACTTCTCTACCGCAGGGAGGGCGTGCACCCCTTTTGCGACGCGCAAGGAACTTTCCTGGCAAGCATCACGGCCATAGAAGACGGCGGCCGACTGCACCTGAAGGACACAAACGGGAGAGTTCGTTCCTATGACTTCAAGGAAGTCCAATTCATACTGCCGCACCATGATGCACATTAGAGCAAAAAGCCTTCACGCCTCCATCCTAAGGATTGCCCTTCCCGCCATTGTCAGCAACGTCACCGTTCCCCTGCTGGGCATTATCGACACTGCCATCGTCGGACATCTGGGCAAGGCCTCCTACATAGGGGCTATCGCCGTGGGCAGCCTTATCTTCAGCATCATCTACTGGCTGTTCGGATTCCTGCGCGCCGCCACCAGCGGCCTCACCTCGCAGGCATTGGGTCAGCACGCACCGGAAAGCATCAGAATCCATTTTCTTCGCTCCGCCATGATGGCCCTGGCCATTTCGGCCACGCTGCTTCTGTTGCAAAGCCCCATTGCCTGGGCCGCCTTCCGCCTGCTGGATGCCTCGGCAGAGGTGGAACATTGGGCACGCACCTATTTCCACATCGCCATATGGGGCGCACCCGCCGTCATGCTGACGAAAACCTATACGGGCTGGTTCATCGGCATGCAGAACACGCGCATTCCCATGCAGGTCGCCATCGTTCAGAATATTGTCAACATTCCCGTCAGTATCTTCTTTGTGTTCTGCCTCCATTGGAATGTGGCAGGTGTGGCACTGGGCACTGTCATTGCCCAATACACAGGGATGGCCATGTCCGCCGTACTGAAAAGGAGGACCTATCCCCAGCACAGTGGATGGACCAAGTGGAAAACCCTGTCCGACCTAAAGGCCATCCGCCATTTCCTGGGCATCAACCGCGACATTTTCCTGCGCACCGTATGCATCATCGCCGTTACCGCCTATTTTACGGCGGCAAGCGCACGCCAGGACGACCTCACATTGGCCGCCAACACCCTGCTGCTGCAATTATTCTACATCTTTTCCTACATCATGGATGGTTTTGCCAATGCAGGCGAGGCCCTGAGCGGCAAGTTCTGCGGAGCACGACAGCTCCTGCGCCTGGACAAGAGCGTCAGGCTGCTCATCCTGTGGGGATGGGGGCTGGCCATGGGGTGCACAGCTGCCTATGCGGTCGTGGGATATCCGTTTCTGACCTTGCTCACCGACGAACAGAATGTACTGATGACCTCGCAACAATATTTTCCATGGGTGTTGGCCATCCCCATAGTCAGTTTTGCGGCATTCCTGTGGGACGGCATTTTCATTGGCCTGACTGCCACACGCAGTATGCTGGTTTCCATGTTCATTGCCACTATGGTTTTCTTCATCAGCTGGTTCTGTACCTCCCACTATCTGCACAACCACGGACTATGGATGTCCTTCATCCTGTATTTGGCCGTGCGCAGCGTGACCCAGACACTCCAATATAGGCACATGCACCGCAGTATGGCCGACAAAAGGCCTACATAAGCCTCAAAAAATCCCGTATCTATTATCAATTGATACCCATATTATATCTATCAGTTATTCTTGCGTAAAAAAACTCGGGGACTTTTTTAAAAAACTCCCCGAGTTTTTTAAAATTACTCCCTCTAATTTTCAACTTACTCCTACTATGTCATGCCAACGGCCGTTGACGTGTTCTTGTTTCGCCCTGCCGTGAGAAGTTTTTATTTTTCAAAAATTTGGTCGGTATGAATCTTTTTTGTAATTTTGCACCGTTTTTGTGTAATCGCTGGCAGGATGAGTAGTGTTCCCTGTTATGTTGCACGTATTATTTAATTAAATTGTCCCAATTAAAAAATGGAAGACTTGATAAAGATTGCCGAACAGGCATTTGCTACCGAGAAAAAGGATTATCCTGCATTCAAAAGCGGTGATACCATAACCGTAGCTTACAAAATCATTGAAGGAAACAAGGAACGTATCCAGCTTTTCCGTGGCGTAGTCATCAAAATTGCAGGCCATGGCGAGAACAAGCGTTTCACCGTACGCAAAATGAGCGGAACGGTAGGCGTAGAGCGTATCTTCCCCCTGAATTCTCCCAACATTGACAACATTACCATTGACAAATATGGTAAAGTACGTCGTGCCAAGCTGTATTACCTGCGCGCCCTGACGGGTAAGAAGGCTCGCATCAAGGAAAAGAGGTTCATCAAGAAAGAAGATTGAAACTGAACGTTTCGTTAACATAGCAAAAGAGTGAGGTCGTGACATGCAGCCTCACTCTTTTTGTTTCAACAAAGCGACACATAAGGACAAAGGCAAGGATGCCCCACTTACCCAGACAGTCCTTTACTGCCCATGCGTTTTTTTCGCCCTTCATGATTTGTTTCAATGAAAAACACTAACTTTGTATCGCTGGAAATATCACTTACCAAAACGTAACAAGAATGAAAAAGACCATTATTTTATCATTGTCCATACTCATCTGCGGAATGCAAAGCTATGCCAAACAGAAGGAATTGTACCCCTATCAGGACGCACGCAGAACCATAGACGAACGCGTGGAGGACTTGCTCAGCCGCATGACGCTGCATGAGAAAGTCATGCAGATAACACAGTTGCGCGCCGGCAACAACGACCAACCACAGAACCAGTTGGAAGCCATGAAGGGAATAGACCCCCTGATGGGTTCGTTCATATACAGCAACAGCGACTGCAAGGTGAGAAACCAGGTGCAGGAAGCGGCACTGAAGACGCGGTTGGGCATACCTGCGCTGTTCGGCTATGATGTCATTCACGGTTTTCGCAGCATATACAGCGTGCCGCTGGGAGTGGGCTGCTCATGGAACACGGAACTATACCAGAAAGCCTGTGCCATTGCCGCCAAGGAGGCTCGCATGAGCGGCGTGGAGTGGACTTTTGCCCCCATGATTGACGTAAGTCGCGACCCACGCTGGGGACGCATCATGGAATGCTACGGTGAGGACACCTATGCCAACAGCCGTTTCTGCGTAGCCGCAGTAAAAGGATTCCAAGGCGACACCATCAGCAACCCACACAATGTAGCGGCCTGCCTGAAGCACTTCATTGGCTACGGAGCGAGCGAGGCAGGACGAGACTACGTATATACGGAAATATCGGACCAAACCCTGTGGGACACCTACATTCCTCCATACGAAGCAGGCGTTAAGGCAGGCGCAAAGACGGTAATGAGTGCCTTCAACTGCATGAGTGGCATAGCAACCAGTGCCAACCCGTACACGCTAAAGGAGATACTGAGAAATCAATGGGGATTCAATGGGCTGGTAGTCAGCGACTGGGCCAGCGTAAAGCAATTGGTGGACCAAAGGGTGGCACTGGACCGCAAAGAGGCTTCCTTTCTGGCCATCACCAACGGGGTGGACATGAACATGGGAGACAACTGCTTCCCCGAAAACCTGGAACCGCTGGTGCAGGAGGGGAAACTGGACACCTATACCATAGACAATGCCGTAAGGAAGGTATTGAAACTCAAATTTGAACTGGGACTGTTTGAAAACCCCATGACTAAGGACATACCCGAATCCAAGCGTTTCAAGCATAAGGAAGACCTGGAACTGATTCGTCAACTGGCCGAGGAATCTTTCGTATTGCTGAAGAACGAAAACCAATTGCTTCCGCTGCAGAAGGGGAAGAAAGTGGCCGTTGTAGGCCCGCTGGCCGACGACCAGGATGATTTGCTGGGACAATGGAAGGGCCATGGCCTGGCCGAAGACGTCGTCAGTGTGTTCCAAGGCATGAAAAAGGAGTTCGGGGCGGAACATCTCATCCATGCAAAAGGGTGCGACATTGAAAAGGCCGACACTTCGGGTTTTGCCGAAGCAATAGAGGCCGTCAAGAAAAGCGACATCGCCGTCGTCGTCTTGGGCGAAAACCGCAAATGGGCAGGCGAAAGTGCCAGCCGCTCCGACATACAACTGCCTGTCGTTCAGGTACAACTGCTGAAAGCCGTGAAACGTACCGGCAAGCCCGTCGTGCTCATCCTGAGCAACGGCCGTCCGCTCGCACTTACCAACGTAGAGTCACAGGCCGATGCCATCCTTGAAATATGGCAACCCGGAATAGAAGGCGGAAATGCCTGTGCGCACGTCCTGAGCGGCGCAGTATGCCCCAGCGGGAAACTGGATGTCACCTTTCCGCGTTCCGTGGGACAAGTGCCCATCTATTATAACAGAAGATGGCCGGCCCGCAACGGCGGAGGATGGAACGGGCGCTACCAAGACATACCCAGTACGCCGCTTTACGAGTTTGGATACGGCCTGAGCTACACCCAATTTGCGGCCAGCGACATCAAGACCAGCACAACAACCGTAAAGAGAGGGCAGCCATTTAAGGTGGAAATCAGCATAACAAACACAGGCAAGTGCAATGGGAAAGAAACTGTGCATTGGTACATTGCCGCAAGGAGCAGCCACATTGCACGTCCGATGAAAGAACTGAAATTCTTTGAGAAAAAAGAAATCCAGAAAGGAGAAACCATTACCTACCAATGGACTGTTGACCCACTGAGGGACTTGGGATTCGTAGACAAGGTGGGCCACAAGTTCCTCCATCCTGGCGAATATACCATCAGTGCATGCGGCAAGAGCATCCAAGTTAACGTCGTTGACTGACATGCACAAGAAATATAAAACGAGAAAGCAACCGATATTCAAACAAAAATAGAAACAATTACGCTCAAAAAAGTCCATCATGATACGGAGAATTATTTTTCTATCAGCATTCCTGACTGCCATTCATGGGAACGGGCAGATTTTCAAGAACGTCCAACTTGAAAGATTAGACATTGCAGGCAACCCAGACTGCAAAGTAGCCGCCATCAGCCCCACTGGCGATTTCCTTGTCACGACAACGCAAACCAACAAGGGATTGCAACGCATTGACATCGCCTCAAAAAAAATAACGACGCTGACAGACCACGCAGGCGCAGGATTCCAACCCGTCATTTCAGGGGACGGAAATAAAATCGTCTTCAGAAACACCACTTTCAACGAGCAACGAGAGAGGATGACGGGGATAAAGGCCGTTTCGGCCGACGGAAAGCAGCAGGAAACCCTGCAAAGTCCCATGCGAAAGATGCCCATCTATGGTTTTGACAAGAAAAGCGTACCCTTCTGCCTGACAAGCAACACCACGGAAGCCCCCAAAACCTCCACGCTCAAGGTTACACGCATCAACAGCAGTACTCAGGAACACACGCCCGTCGTTTACCTGGACAATCTCCAACTCATGATTGCCCAGAACGGGAAAGCTAGGCAACTTTCCCCCAACGGGACGGATGAAAGCTACATTTGGCCGTCACTCTCGCCCGACGGAACAAAAATACTCTACTTTGTCAGCGGCGAAGGCGCATACGTGTGCAACCTGGACGGCCAGGACAGGCACTTCATCGCCTACGAATGCAAAGCCCCACAATGGTATGACGACAATACCGTCATTGGGATGGACGACAAGGACGACGGAGAGCAACTTATCAGTTCATGCATCGTGGCATACACGTTGGACGGGCAGCGACAACGCCTGACCGACCCCGCCAGCCTGACCATGTATCCGCAATGCGCCCCCAAGGCAGGAATCGTGGCGTGCAGCACCAGCGGCGGCCAACTGTACCTCATACATTTAACCAAATAAGAGACCACCACACATGAAAAAGACAATATTCTCCCTGCTCATCACGCTGCTCTGCCTCAGTGCGACAGCGCAAAAGAAGATATACATCAACGCCGGCCATGGAAGCTGGGGCCCCAACGACCGTCCCTGCGCCACCATCCCCTATCCGGCGCTGAGCTCCACGGGAAGGCCCGACACATGCGGCTTCTACGAAAGCAACACCAACCTGTGGAAATGCATGGAACTGGCGCGCCGCCTGCAAAAGGCCGGCTACACCATCAAAATGTCCCGATACGCCAACGGACCTTACCCATACACCGCCAGCGGGGCGAATGCGACCAAGTACAACCGTTCCCTGTCGGAAATCAGCGCAGAAGTGGAAGCGTGGGGCGGAGACATGTTCATTTCAGTGCACTCCAACGCACACACCGACGGTTCAATGACCAACTATCCCCTGTTCCTCTACCGTGGAACTGACGCAGCCGAAAGCGCGGCAGGCAGCAAGGCAATGGCCAGCACCATATGGCCCTACCACGTAGAGTACATGAAGGCCGGATTCGAGCATCAGAGTGCCTACACCAATTCCACCAACATACGCGGCGACATAGACTTCTACCACAGCAGTTCCACCTCGTCACTGGGCTACACGGGCTACCTGGGCGTACTGAAACACGGCACGCCGGGCTTCCTGGTCGAAGGCTATTTCCACACATACCAGCCGGCACGCCACCGTGCGCTCAACAAGGACTACTGCCACCAGGAGGGCCTGCGCTATTTCCGCGGCATCACCAAGTATTTCGGCACGGCCACCGACACAAAGGGGTACATTATGGGGGTGGTGAAGGACAAGAGCCAGACCATGGACGGCTATTCCCTGTACACCTACAAATCGGGCACGCACGATGCCTACCTTCCCCTGAACGGAACTACGGTGCGCCTGCGCAACGCCAAGGGCGAGCCCATGGGAATGTACACCGTCGACAACAACTACAACGGTGTCTTCGTCTTCTACGACCTGGAGCCCGGCACATACTACATTGACCTGCTGAAAAGCGGCTACGCCACCCAGCAAAACACGGCCAACAAGGTCACCGTCAGCGCCAACGCGACCTCTTACCCCATCCTCTACATGAACAAGGGCACATCCACGCCGTTTGAGACGATAGACGGCAGCGTAAACATCAATATCGAGGGAAAGGGCCAGGCCAGCGTGGGCGACTATAGCGTACACTCCGAAAGCGGAAGCACAAAGGTGGAATGCGGCAAGGACGTCACCATCTCAATCAAACCCGATGAGGGATACGAAATCGGGAGCGTCATCCTGAACGGCAACGACATCACCAACGACATCAATGCCCAGGGGGAATACACCATATCGCCCGTTTCGAGCAACCTCAACCTGCACATTGTCTTCCAGCGGAAGACATTCAACCTGCGCGTATCGACACGCGCCGGCGGCACGCTCTACATCATGGACACCGCGCTGGTCAGGAGGGCCATCAACTTCACCGTAGGCTATGGCGACGATGTTCCGTTCAGGATTGACCTGAACGAGGGCTACGCCGTCCGCAGCTGCCTGCTCAACAACGTTGAGATAAAAGACGAGCTGCAAGACGGCAGCTACGTCATACGCGACATCCGTGAAGCCCAGACGCTCTCCATCTACTTCGCCGCGGTGAGCGGCATCCAGGGTACGCCTGACGGCAATCCGCAAGTGACGGCAGGACGCGGCAGGCTCAGCATTGACCACCTGCAGGCAGGCACAGCCGTCCTGCTGGCCCGCATGGACGGCACGACGGTACACAACGCCGTTGCCACCGGCAGCAAGATGGAGATCAACGCTCCCACCGGCGTGTACATCCTCAAGATTGGCAACCGGAAATACAAGATAAAACTGTGATGCAGGCCACGGGACGACCATTCCCGTAGCCCTGCCCCGCCACGACTCCTCAACGGCAGCCCCGTCACCGACAGTGATGACGGATGGCTGCCGTAGGTCGTTGCTGCCTCCCTAACGTTTGGTATTTTGAGGGCAAAAGCAGCCGCCTACCCTATTT
The DNA here is from genome assembly GCA_017940605.1 of Bacteroidaceae bacterium. Lineage (GTDB taxonomy): Bacteria > Bacteroidota > Bacteroidia > Bacteroidales > Bacteroidaceae > UBA6382. The sequence goes on along the minus strand of JAGAYF010000058.1, from coordinate 43,645 downwards.
GTGGGATTTTCCGACAACCACAACCTTGCTACCTTTGCACCCAAAAGATACTTTGCACCCACTAAAAATCAAGATACTGAAGATGGAAACCTACATCATTGCCGACCGCCAGGAACTAACCGCCTATGCCCTGCGCCACCTCATTGACAACAGCGACAGCACACGCATACTGACCGCCCACGACAAGGCAACGCTCACCCAAATGCTGCTTGAGAACGAACAATGCGTGGTCGTGCTGGACTATGCCCTGTTTGACTTTCCCGACGAGGCGAAGTTCATCGTCCTGAGCCAGCGTTTTCCCCACTCCTCGTGGCTGCTCATCAGCGAAGACCTGACCGAGCACTTCCTGAAGCAGGTCGTGTACAGCACCACCAACGTGAGCGTCATATTCAAGGACTCGCCGCTGACCGAAATCAGCAATGCCATCAACTATGCCAGGGCGCACAAGCGCTTCATCAGCCAGCGCGTGACCGAGATACTGCTCCTGCAACGCCAGCGCGAGTTTGACCCCTCGTCGCGCCTCACGCCCACCGAGATTGAAATCATTCACAGCATAGCCCAAGGCAAGACGACCAAGGAGATAGCCACCGAGCGATACTCGAGCATACACACCATCAACAGCCACAGGAAAAACATATTCCGCAAGTTCAATGTGAACACGGCCCACGAGGCCGTGAGGGCCGCCGTCAGGAGCGGGCTCATCGACATTGCCGAATACTACATCTGACACGGCATCAGGGCCGCCACGCCACGGACCGCGCACGCCACGGGGGCGGGAGCGCGGTTTTTTACGCCCTGTTTAATGAGTTTTCACGCCTTGGCCGAAATTTTTCAGGCCGCATCCGGCGGGCTCTTACGCCCCGTTCTTTCCACTCGGACGGCGCAGGGTTCTTCCGCGCCGCCCGCGACCGCATTTTTCAGGCAGAGGGGAATGGCATCGCGACGGAGGGCAGCCCCTAAAAGGCCGCCTACCTACTTTTTCAGAAAAAAATAGGGTAAAAAGTTGAAATATTCATTTCTTTTCCTTACCTTTGCACCACCAAAAACAGTTGGATACCATTCCAACACAGCAATCAATCACATTTTACCACATTCAGCGCGCAACACCAAGCACCCCGTGCACATGTACCAGCCACAACGGCATGGAACAACGCGCAAGAACCATCTTAACAACCCTATTTTGAACAACTGACCATGGCTATTTTTAACAAATACGACCTGTTAGACAAGAGCGATGCCGAGATTCAGGACATCGCACGTGAGCTGGGCGTCAGCTTTCGCAGCAACGCCAAGAAGGAAGACCTCATCTATGCCATCATAGAAAACCAAGCCGATGCCAAAGCCGCTGCCACACCCGATTCGCGCAAGCGCCAACGCATCAGCAAGACCAAGAAAGAAAAAGAACACATCATGTCGGCCACCAAGGACGATGCCAAATCACTGGAAAAGAAGTCGGGGCGCAAGAAAGAGGGCGGAAAGAAAACGGAAGCCCAGGAAGAAAAGGCCAAAGGCACAAAGGCAGCCAAACAGCCCGCACCAGCCAGCACGGAACAGCCACAAGCCGCACCCAAAGCGGCCGAGGCAGCCGACGCAGCCCCCAAGCGACGCGGCAGGAAGTCAAAGAAAGCAACCGAAGAAGAGCAAAAACCGGCGCAGCCCCAGGCCGAGGAAACCCAAAAGGAGCAACCCCAGAAAACAGAAGCCGCAGCCGAGACAAAACCCGCCGAGGCAGCCGCAGCCCCCGTACAGGAGAAGCCGCAGCCCCCAAGGGAATACATGGTAGAGCCCGTAGTCACACGCGTAGTTGACGAGACCGACGACGGAATGCCCGACTTCATCATATTGCAGGACATCCCCAACGTGGCCAACGAGGTGGACGAATCCCTCATGGCACAGCAACAGGAGGAATACTATGCGCCGCAGCCCAGCTACGTACCCGTCATGGAGCAGTCCACGTGGAAGGCTCCCCAGCCCCAGATAACTGTCCCCTTAGGCAACGGCAACGAATTTGACAACGTCCTGACAGGGGAGGGAGTGCTGGAAATCATGCCCGAGAACTACGGATTCCTGCGGTCATCCGACTACAACTACCTCACATCGCCCGATGACATCTACGTATCGCAGCAGCAAATCAAGACATACGGCCTCAACACGGGCGATGTCGTGGAAGGCAACATCAAAGTGCCCAAGGAAGGAGAAAAATACTTCACCCTGACGCGCGTCCTGCACATCAACGGGCGCAGCCCCCAGGAAGTACGCGACCGCGTGCCCTTTGAGCACCTCACGCCGCTCTTTCCCGACGAAAAATTCCGCCTGTGCAGCGGCAGCCGCGACAACCTGTCCGTCAGGCTGGTCGACCTGTTCACGCCCATAGGCAAGGGACAGCGCGCACTCATCGTGGCACAGCCCAAGACAGGCAAGACCATCCTCATGAAGGACATAGCCAACGCCATAGCCGCCAACCACCCCGAAGCCTACCTCATGATGCTCCTCATAGACGAGCGCCCCGAGGAAGTGACCGACATGGCGCGCACGGTGAACGCCGAAGTCATTGCATCCACCTTTGACGAACCCGCCGCACACCATGTAAAGATTGCCGGACTGGTGCTGGAAAAAGCCAAGCGCATGGTGGAATGCGGCCATGACGTCGTCATTTTCCTCGACTCCATCACAAGGCTGGCACGCGCCTACAACACCGTAGCCCCGGCCAGCGGCAAGGTGCTCACCGGCGGCGTGGACTCCAACGCACTGCAAAAACCCAAGCGCTTCTTTGGCGCAGCCCGCAACATAGAGGGCGGCGGCTCGCTCACAATCATTGCAACCGCGCTGATAGACACGGGCAGCAAGATGGACGAGGTCATATTTGAGGAATTCAAGGGAACAGGCAACATGGAACTCCAGCTGGACCGCAGCTTGAGCAACAAGCGCATTTTCCCGTCCATCAACTGCGTTGCCTCAAGCACCCGCCGCGACGATTTGCTGCAGGACCAGTTCACAAGAGACCGCATGTGGATTATGCGCAAGTTCATTGCCGACATGAAACCCATCGAAGCCATCACCAAAGTCATGGAACTGATGGAAAACACCCAGAACAACGAAGAATTCCTCATCTCAATGAACGGATAACGCTTCACCGCGCTTCGTATCCGCGCCATACAACACAAAAATCAAGGCCGCCCTTGTCAGGGCGGCCTTGATTATAGCCTCTTTCCTATATTAAAGCACCCTTAAAAGGGCAGATCATCCACGGGCTCGCTCACAGAATCGGGCGCAGGCGCAGCAGGGGCAACCTGGGCAGGCTGAGCCGCTGCCGGAGCGGCAGGAGCAGCACCGCGAGTCACTCGCCACGCGCGGATACTGTTATACCAACGGCCATTATACTCATGCGCGTCAATATCAAAGGATACGGTCAGTTCTTCACCCATCTGAATATTGAATTGCTGCAATTTATCTTCTCCAAAAACGCTGAAGCAACACCTCCGAGGGTATTGGTCGGTGGTTGTCTCAATGACAAAATCCTGACTCTTCCACGGCTGGTTGGTTCGTGCCGAGACTCCGCTGCGCGGTTCTCCAATTACAATGATTTTACCTTGTATGTCCATTTTTTACTGAAATAATTTCTTGACGCAAAGTTAGCAACTTATTTTAAAAAAGGAGTGAAAATCTCCTTTTTTTCATGATAATTTTACAGAAAAGCTTGGAAAATCCATTACCTTTGCAGCAAATCACACATAAAGAGCAAGAAAAGACTTTAAAACAATTGAAATGGATATGAAGACAATTAAAATGGGAATTTTATCCCTTGGATTCACCCTGCTGGCAGGTTGCAACACGGGGAATCCCAACGGAGGGATTGACACAGCGAACATGGATTTGGAGGCAAGGCCCGGAACGGACTTCTTTGAGTACTGCTGCGGCGGCTGGCTGAAGGCACATCCGCTCACTCCCGAGTATTCGCGGTTCGGGGTCACGGAACAGCTGTTTGACGAGAATGAAAAGCAGGTGCGCAAGCTGATTGAGGAGCTGGCCTCCAAGAAACAGGAAAAGGGTACGCTGGAACAGAAAATCGGCAGCCTGTACAACCTGGCCATGGACAGCACACGCCGCAACAGGGAGGGAATGGACCCCGTCAGGCCCTTGCTGGAGAAGGTGAATGCCGTGCAAGACCTTGACGAATACCAGCAAACGGTGGCCGAACTGAGCCGAATGGGCATCCCCGCCCGCATGTTCCGCATCGGTGCCGACGCAGACGACAAGAATGCCGAGATGAACATCGTGGAGATTGGGCAAGGCGGCCTGTCACTGCGCAGCCGCGACTACTATGTCAACAACGACAGCGCCACGGTCAAGGTCAGGAACGCCTACAAGAAGTATATTTCCCAGTTGTTCCAGCTGGCGGGCGACGACTCCGCCACGGCGAAACGGAAGATGGAGACAGTGCTGGACATTGAGACCCGCATTGCCCAGGTGAACTACAGCATGACGAAGCTGCGCGACGTTGAGGGCAACTACCACAAGGTAACCTACGCGCAGCTCAAGGAGCAGTATCCCGGCATAGCCTGGGATGCCACGCTCAAGGCCCTGGGATATCCCGAAATCAGCGAAGTGAACCTGCGCCAACCCGAACCCATCGGCAACGTGGCCCAGCTGTTGCAGAAGACGCCGCTGGAGGACCTGAAGACCTACGCATCGTTCAAGGTCCTGCACGATGCCGCCGATGCGCTGGACGACAGTTGCCGCAGCATCTACTTTGAGTTCAGCAAGACACTGAGCGGTGCCCAGGTGGACCGCCCCAGGTGGAAGCGCGCCGTGGGTGTCGTCGACAACGTACTGGGCATGGCCCTCGGAAAAATCTATGTAGAGAAATACTTCCCCGAAAGCAGCAAGCAGCGCATGCTTGAACTGGTGGACAACCTGAAAGCGGCCTTCGCCGAGCGCATCAAGCAGGTGAGCTGGATGGAAGACAGCACCAAGCAGCAGGCGCTGAAGAAGCTGGAGACGTTTATCGTCAAGATTGGCTACCCCGACGAATGGCGCGACTATGACGGGCTGACCATCGACGACAGCCTGTCGTTCTACGAGAACATGTGCAACGCGGCCGCCTATGAAAACCAGTACGAAATAGACAAAAGGGTGAACAAGCCCGTTGACAGGAAGGAGTGGTTCATGACTCCGCAGACCATCAACGCCTACTACAACCCCACCACCAACGAAATTTGCTTCCCCGCAGGCATCTTGCAGCCCCCCTTCTTCAATCCCGAGGCCGACGATGCCGTAAACTACGGTGCCATAGGCTCTGTCATCGGCCACGAAATGACGCACGGATTTGACGACCAGGGCAGCCAGTACGATGAGACGGGAAACATGAAGAACTGGTGGACGAAGAAGGACAAGGCCGACTTTGAAAAACGCACGCAAGTCATGGCCGACTTCTTCAGCGGCATAGAGGCACAGCCCGGACTCAAGATCAACGGCCAGCTCACGCTGGGCGAAAACCTGGCCGACAACGGCGGGCTCAAGATTGCCTATGATGCCTACCGCAAGGCATGGGCAGGAAAAGACACCGCCCTGGTTGACGAAAACGGCTTCACCCCAGACCAACGCTTCTTCATCTCCTACGGATTCAGCTGGACGGAAGCCATCCGCCCCGAGCTGGAACGCCGCTACATCACCACCGACCCGCACGCGCCGGCCAAGTGGCGCGTCAACGGCGCGCTGCCCCACATTGACGCATGGTACAGGGCCTTCGACATCCAGCCCGGCGACTCGCTGTACCTGCCCAAGGAAGCCCGCGTCGACGTATGGTAGGCACGGCCGGCCTACACTGAACCATTCCTCCTGCCTTCCCCGCCCCGGGGCTTTCCCAACCTGCCGCCACGGCAGGACAGACGGAAAGCCATCCTGGCAAAACTGAAAGCAGGAGGAATTCTTTTTGCATTTTTATTTCACTTAAAATCAATACCTTCAAGACAGAAAACAATACTGGGGCGACAACGGTGATTTTTTACGCCTTATCCAGCATTTTTCACGCCCCATTGGCCTGTCTTTTACGCCTTGTCCAGCCATGTTTCACGCCTTGCAGAATCAGGATTGCCCCACCGGGGAGGCGCGCTGACCGCACTCGTTCATAAGTTTTCTTCATTTTTAACCAAAAAGGCATCGCTTTTTCTTGTTTTTTCGGCAGTTTTATCTTAACTTTGCTCAAAATATTAAATATTCATTCCTATAAACATGAAATACGTAGTAACGAGCACATTGCTTTACGGTCGTCTGCAAACCATCGACCGCGTCATCAGTCCCAAGAACAGCATTCCCGTCCTGTCCTGCTTCCTGTTCAAGTTCCAGGGTGAGCAACTGGAGGTCACTGCATCGGACAACGAAACCACACTCAAGTGCAACATTCCCCTGATACAGACGGAAGGCGACTGTACGTTTGCCATTGCCGCCAAGCAACTGCTGGACATCCTGAAGGAGATACCCGAGCAGCCGCTGACCATCGACTTCAACGCCACCACCATGCAGCTAGGCCTCACCTACCAGAACGGCCACTTCACCCTGCAAGCCGAGAGCGGCGACGAATACCCGCAGATGAAGTCCAGCGAGGGCGAAAGCAACGAGGTGGAAGTTCCGGCCAAGACACTGAGCCACGCCTTTGCCGCAGCCATCATAGCCGCATCGAACGACGAGGCGCGCAAAATCATGAACGGCCTGTTCATCGACATCACCACCGACGACCTGTCGGTAGTGGCCAGCGACGGCCACAAACTCGTGTGCTACCGCATCTTCTGCAACACGCACCAGACCACGCAGTCGTTCATCCTGCCCCGCAAGCCGGCAGCCCTGCTGCGCACCATCATTGACAAGATAGACGGCAACATCACCCTGCGCACATTCGGCGACGGCGGCGCCCTTGTCCAGGCCGAGGATTTCCAAATGACCTGCCGCCTGCTGCAAGAGAAATATCCCAACTACAAGAACGTCATTCCGCAGAACAATAGCAACATTGCCACCATTGACCGTGCCTCACTGCAAAGCGCAGCCAGGCGCGTGCTCGTGGCCAGCGACAAGGCCACGGCCCTGATCAAGTTCAATTTTGAGGCAGGCAAGGTGACGCTGGCCACTGAGAACGTCAGCTACGCCCAAAGCGCCGAGGAGAAACTGGTTTGCCAGTACGAAGGCATCCCACTGCGCATCGGCTTCAGGGGTGACTACCTGCTGGAACTGCTGAGCAACGTGCAGAGCCAGGATGTCGTGCTGCGCCTGAGCGATCCCGCCCGCGCCGGCCTCATCCTCCCTTCGGAGCAGGAAAAGGACACCGACCTGACCATGCTGCTCATGCCATTGCTGATAGCCAACTGAGACACAACGCACAAAACAGGCTAGGTCATGAAACTGAACCTCAAGCGCCCCCTCGTCATCTTTGACCTGGAGACGACGGGCACGAACATCACCCAGGATCGCATTGTCGAGATAGGCTACATCAAGGTGCACCCCAACGGGAACGAGGAATCCAAGGGGTTGCGCATCAATCCCGAAATGCACATCCCCGAGGAAAGCACGGCCGTACACCACATCAGCGATGAAGACGTCAAGGACTGTCCCACATTTAGGCAGGTAGCGCAGGAATTGGCCAACACATTCACGGGCTGCGACTTTGCCGGATTCAACAGCAACCACTTTGACCTGCCCATGCTGGCCGAGGAATTCCTGCGGGTCGGCGTGGACTTCGATTTCAGCAAGCCCAGGTTTGTCGACGTGCAGACCATCTACCACAAGAAAGAACCGCGCACGCTCAGTGCCGCCTACAAGTTCTACTGCAACGGAGAATTCGATGCCCACGCCGCATCCAATGACACCGAAGCCACCTATGAAGTGCTGATGGCCCAGCTGGACCGCTATCCCGACTTGGAAAACGACGTTGACTTCCTGTCCAAGTTTTCTTCCAACAACAGGAACGTCGATTTGGCAGGGCGCATCATCTATAACGACAAGGACGAAATGGTTTTCAACTTTGGCAAGCACAAAGGCGAGCCTGTCAGCGACGTACTCAAGCGCGACCCGGGGTACTACAGTTGGATCATATCGAGCGACTTCTCACTGAACACCAAGCAGGTTCTCACAAAAATCCGTTTGCAGGAGAAGAAGTAGAAATTGGGCCTGCATCCTTAGAAAATGACATAACACCAGGAAAATGGAACTTCAGGGAAAACACATCGTGATAGGCATCACGGGCAGCATAGCCGCCTACAAGGCGTGTGAACTCATCAGGCTTTTCGTGCGTGAGGGCGCAGAAGTGCAAGTAGTCATCACGCCGGCCGGCAAGGAGTTCATCACCCCCGTCACACTGTCGGCACTGTCGTCCCATCCCGTCGTCAGCGAGTTCTTTGCCCAGCGCGACGGCAGTTGGCACAGCCACGTCGACCTGGGACTGTGGGCCGATGCCATGGTCATTGCCCCCTGCACCGCCTCAACGCTGGGAAAAATGGCCACAGGCGTTGCCGACAACATTTTGGTCACAACCTACCTGGCCATGAAAGCCCCCGTGTTCGTTGCTCCCGCAATGGACCGTGACATGTATGCCCATCCTGCCACGCAGAACAACCTGAAGATTCTGCAATCCTTTGGCAATACCATCATTGAGCCGACGGAAGGATTTCTGGCCAGCCATCTGATAGGGAAAGGCAGGATGGAAAGCCCTGAGAACATATTCCGGATGGTCAGGAACGCCATTGTGGGCACGAATGACCTGGCAGGGAAAAAAATTGTCATCACTGCCGGTCCCACCTATGAGAAAATCGATCCCGTGCGCTTCATCGGCAACTACTCCAGCGGGAAGATGGGGTACGCATTGGCCGAGGAATGTGCCAACCGCGGGGCAAAGGTCGAACTCATCAGTGGCCCGACGCATTTGACACCCAGCCACCCCGCCATTCACCGCACGCAGGTGGAAAGCGCCGCCCAGATGTATGACGCAGCCCTCAGTGCCTTTTCCACAGCCGACGTAGGCATACTCAGCGCCGCCGTTGCCGACTTCACCCCCTTGGACCGCGCCGAAAAAAAAATAAAACGCGAAAAAGGAAGTCAGACATTGGAACTGACTCCCACCGAGGACATAGCGGCCGCCCTGGGAAAGATGAAGAAAAAGGGGCAGGTGCTGGTGGGATTCGCCCTGGAGACCGACAACGAACGGCCTAACGCGCTGGCTAAGCTGAAAAAGAAAAATCTTGACTTCATCGTCCTGAATTCTCTACAGGACAAAGGGGCAGGATTTCAGCACGACACCAATAAGATCACCATTCTCACGGCGACTGAGCAAAGGGATTTCCCCCTGAAGCCCAAGACCGAAGTGGCGAAAGACATTATCGACTATTTATGCAAAGGTTGAAAAGGATTATATTTGTCTGCATGCTGCTTTGTCCAGCCGTGTGGGGAGCAAGGGCGCAGGAACTGAACGCGACCATTGAGATCAACACACAAAAGATACAGGGAACAAATAAAAGTGTCTTTGACAATCTGAAGCAAACACTGATGTCATTTGTCAATGAGCGTCGATGGACCAACCAAGTCTATCAACCCATGGAAAGAATCAAGTGTTCCTTCACCATCATCGTCAACAAGTACAATTCCAGCACGGGATTGTTCGAATGCGAGTGCTATGTGCAAAGTTCCCGCCCTGTTTTCAACGCCTCCTACACGTCGAGCACCTGGCAAATCCACGACAAGAAATTTGATTTCACGTTCCACGAATTCGACCAGCTGAATTTCGACGACGAACACGTCACTGACAACCTGACAGCCCTCTTTGCCTACTACTGCTACCTGATTATCGGCATCGACATGGACACAATGTCGCCATTGGGCGGGACAGCATTGCTGCAGAAAGCCATGAACATAGCCAACAGTGCCCAAAGCCTGGAGGCTACTGGGTGGAAGGCGTTTGATGACGCGAGCAACCGTTTCGGAATCATCAATGATTTGACCAATGAAGCCTTGCAACCTTTCCGGCAACTCCAATACGAGTACCATCGCAAGGGATTGGACCAAATGGCCACCGATCCCGAAGGCGGAAGGGCTGCCATCACGAAATCCATCCAGCTATTGAACAAAGCATACCAGAACAAGAGCCTCAGTTCCCTGCCCCGCCTTTTCTGTGAATACAAGCGCGACGAATTAGTCGGCATATACAAGGGGCACGAGACATCCCAAACAAAACAGCCCGTCTACGACATCCTGGTTAAAATCAATGCCGCCCAGAACAACTATTGGAAGGATTTGCTAAAGTAGTTCCATGATACAGAATCTTCGTATAAAAAACTATGCGCTCATTGAAAATCTTGACATAGACTTTCATGACGGATTTTCAGCCATTACGGGAGAGACGGGGGCTGGCAAGAGTATCATCATGGGGGCTTTGGGACTGCTTTTGGGCGGTCGCAGCGATGTCAAGTCCATCAAACCTGGCTGTAAAAGCTGTGTCATTGAAGCTACGTTCAATCTTTCCGGATTTTCCGTCTCATCATTTTTCGACGACAACGATTTGGATTTTGACGGAACCGAGTGCATCATGCGCCGCGAACTGTCAGCCACAGGCAAAAGCAGGTCCTTCATCAACGACACCCCAGTAAATGTATCCTTGCTCAAGGAATTGGGAAATTTGCTTGTGGACATCCACTCACAGCATCAGAATCTTTTGCTGAATGACCGCCTTTTCCAACTCAGCATCCTGGACACCGTGGCCAACAATGGTGACATTGCCACAAAATACCAAGGCATCTACGCCCAGCTACAAGAAGCAGAACGCCGGCTGCGCGAATTTGAAGACAGAATCCTCAGACAACGCGACAACAACGACTACCTGAATTTCCAACTGAACGAACTCAGCCAAGCGCAGCTCAAGGAAGGCGAACTGGAAGAGCTGGAAGAAGAATCGCAGTTGCTGAACCACGCAGAATTCATCAAGGAAAAACTCTACCGAACCCATACGCTGCTAACCAACGAGGACAAAGGTATCGTCACCAAGCTCAGCGAATGCGTCCGTCACCTGCAAGAACTCTCCGACGTCTTTCCCAAGACCGCACCATTGGCCGAAAGGCTGGACAGCTGCGCCATAGAATTGGATGACATAGGCCAGGATATTTCCTCACAGCTTGAAAAAATCCAATTCGACCCCGAAAGGAACGCCTACGTCAATGAAAGATTGGATCTCCTCAACAGTTTGCTCAACAAGTACCACAAGTCCGACATCAAGGACCTCATTGAAATGACAGCGCGCCTGCGCAACGAAGTGCAGAGCCTTGCCGACAGCGATGAAACCCTCAAGGAAATGCGCCAACGGCGAGACAACCTGCAAAAGGAAGCCCTTTCACTGGCCACGACGCTTTCCGAATCCCGAAGAAGCGTTACCCACACCGTAGAAAAGCAAATCATCACGCGGCTGCAAGGCCTGGGAATGCCCAGCATCAGTTTCCGCATCGACATTCAGCAAAATACGGCCCAACTGTCGCCCACGGGAATCGACACCGTGACTTTCCTTTTCAGCGCCAACAAGGACATGCCGCTCCAGGACATGGCACACATCGCTTCGGGCGGTGAGATAGCCCGCGTCATGCTCTCGCTCAAGGCATTGCTCAGTGCGAACCGGCAGATGCGGACACTCATCTTCGACGAGATAGACACCGGCGTGTCCGGACGCACCGCCAGTCAAATGGCACGCACGATGCAGGACATCGCCCACAAGGGCAACCAGGTCATCAGCATCACACACCTGCCCCAAATAGCCTCGGCGGGGCAGCATCACTACTTGGTATTCAAGGAGGAGGACGCACAGGGCACGCACACCAACATCAGGGAACTTGATTACCCAGAGCGCATACAGGAGATAGCCCACATGCTGAGCGGGGCCGAGATAACCCCAGCCGCCGTCAGCAATGCCCAATCACTATTAAAATCATCAGGACATGAAAACCCGTAACCCACTTTTTTTGACAATACTGTTTTTTTCCATCGCCTTGTGCGCACACGCCAAGCCGAACGAAAAGAAAGCCATGCAGGGCATGATCACCGTTACGTCCTTTGACGGACAAGGCAAGGAGCTGCGTACCGGCAACGGATTCTTTATCAACCAGCAGGGCGAGGCTCTGTCGACATTCGACATCTTCAAGAACGCCCACGCGGCCGAGATAACGGACGCGCAGGGGCAGAAATGGAAAGTGACGCGCATCTGCGGAGCAAACAACCTGTACAATATGGTACGATTCCGCACCGACTGCCCATCCTCGACGGCCCTGCCGATTTCCGAGGCCCAGCTGGCCCAAAAGAGCGCCGTCTACATCCTTCCCGCCCTAGGCGGCAAGGCCAAGAAAGCCGTGCAGACCACCGTCAGGGAGACCTCAATGGTGGAGGGCCTCAACTACTACACGCTGGAGGCCAAGCTGGAAAACACATTTGCCGGCTGTCCCATCCTGGATGCCAAGGGTCAGGTCATTGCCATGATGCAAGCCAACCAGAGCCGCGACAACGAGCACAGCTACGGGCTCGACATTGCCCTGTCGCAGCAGTTGACGACCAGCGGCATGAGTGCAACCGAGATTGCACTCAACAACATACACATTGCCAAGCAGCTGCCCGACAGCGAACCCCAGGCGCGCACCTTCATCTGCCTGATGCCGCAGAACAACATGGACACCGTGTGCTACCTGACCGCACTGCAGGACTACATCACGGCCTATCCCGATCAGCCCACGGGATACACGCAGCGCGCCCTCTACTGGGCCTCGGTCAAGGAGTACGACAAGGCCGATGCCGACTACAACACCGCGCTCCAGAACGTACAGAACAAGGCCGACATACACTACGAGAAGAGCAAGCTCATCTACCGCCTCAACATGTTCCCCGACTACGAGAAGTACAGCGACTGGGACATGCAGAAAGCCGTCCAGGAAATCGACGAAGCCTATGCGCTGGAGTCCCTGCCCATCTTCCTCATGCAGAAGGCCGACTGCCACTTCGCCCTCAAGCAGTATGACGAGGCATTCCGCTCCTACCAACAGGTCAACCAAAGCCCGCTGGCATCGGCCCAGACGTTTTCGGCAGCCGCCATCTCGGCCGAAATGTCCCGTCAGGACTCCACCATCATCCTGGCCCTGCTGGACAGTGCCGTCAACCGCTACGGCAAGCCCTACCCCAAGACGGCGGCACTCAGCCTGCTGCAGCGCGCCACCCACCTGGACCGCTACGGACGCTACAAGGAGGCAGCCCAGGACTATCAGGCCGTTGAGGAACTGCGCGGCCACAAGAACCTGAACGACAACTTCTACTTCATCAAGTTCCAGTGCGACACCAAGGCACGCCTCTACCCCATAGCGCTCCAGGACATTGAGAAAGCACTCTCCTACCGCCCCAACGACTACGGCTACACCGTCGAGAAGGCCCTGGCCGAATGGCGCATGGGACAGTTCGAGGAAGCCGTCTACACGGGCCAGCAGGCCATCAAGGTCAACCCCAACGGTGCCGATGCCTACAAGGCCATAGGCCTCGCCCTGGGCGAAATGGGGCGCAAGGCCGAGGCACTGAAGAACCTGCGCAAGGCAAAGGAACTGGGAGACCCACAGGCCGAAAGCCTGATTCAGAGCCTGCAATAACCCCTGCAGGCCAACCACCTCACCCGGCGGCAGAAGGGCCACACGCGCCCCACTGCCGCCGTTTTTTGCGCCTTGTCGACAGGACTTTCACGCCTTGTTCGAAGAGTTCTTACGCCCCGAATGAAATTTTTCAGGCCGCATCCTCCCAGCTTTCACGCCCCGCAGGCCTGCCCCCGTCCCTGGCAGGGATGGTTTGCCCCACGGCCCGCGCCCCCATTTCGGCACAGAGGGGGAGACAAATAGGGCATCCGCCTTGCATGTGTCAATATTTTTGCTTACTTTTGTCACCAGTAAGAGCCGCCGCCCCACGGTGGCGGTCTCGGCCGCGGACTGCACGGCGCTGTCCCGTCCCCAGGATACCGAAACAACCATCTATATGAACAGATACTTTACCAAAATGACGCAATGGGCCGCCTGTGCGGCGGTGTGGTGCTGCATGGCGCTCCTGCCTGCCCAGGCAGCCAAGATTCTCACGGGCGACCAGCGCACCGACCTCTACCTGCCCCTGCTGCAGGGGAAGACGGTCGCCGTCTTCAGCAACCACACCGGCCTGGCAGGCAAGCAGCACATCGTGGACCTGCTGCTGGCCCACAAGGTCCAGGTGAAAGCCATCTTTGCCCCTGAGCACGGATTCAGGGGCAAGGCCGATGCCGGCGAACACGTGGACAATGAAGTGGACAGCCAGACCGGGCTGCCCGTCATATCGCTCTACGGGGGCAGGAACAAGAACCTGGCCGACCTGGTCAGGCCCTATGACGTGCTTATCGTGGACATACAGGACGTGGGCCTGCGTTTCTACACCTACTACGTGACCATGCTCAAGCTCATGGAAGCCTGCGCCGAGACGGGACGCACCATGATAATCATGGACCGCCCCAACCCCAATGGTTTCTACGTGGACGGCCCTATACTGGACATGAAGTACAAGAGCGGCGTGGGCGGGCTGCCCATTCCCGTCGTGCACGGCATGACCCTGGCCGAGCTGGGACTGATGATCAACGGCGAACACTGGCTGAAGAACGGCCGCCAGTGCCCCCTGACCGTCATTCCGTGCAAGAACTACACCCACCAAAGCCGCTACAAGCTGCCCGTGAAGCCCAGCCCCAACCTGCCCAACATGAAGTCGGTCTACCTCTACCCCTCGACCTGCTACTTTGAGGCCACGCCCGTCAGCCTGGGCCGCGGCACGGACATGCCCTTCCAGGTATACGGCCACCCCGACATGAAGCAGTTCAGCTTCCGCTTCATGCCTCAGAGCGTCGAGGGCGCAAAGAACCCGCCGCAGCTGAACAAGTGGTGCTACGGCCGCGACCTGCGGCACGTGCCCGACAAAGTGATATGGCGCAACGGCATCAACCTGGAGTACCTCATTGAAGCCTACCGCGCCATGAACATAGGCGACGGCTTCTTCCGCTCCTTCATGGAACTGCTCATCGGCGTGGACTATGTAAGGAAGATGATTGAGGAAGGCCGGAGCGCACAGGAGATCAAGGCCTGCTGGAAGCAGGATGTGGAACAATTTCTCGTGCAACGCAGGCCCTACCTGCTCTATGACGAATAACCGCGCCGGCCGCAAGGCCGCGCACTGAAGCACCTACCCAGACATGACACCCATTATTGCCACCATCACCGTGCTGGGCTACCTGGCCCTGCTGTTTTCCGTTTCCTACTTCACCGGCCGCAGGGCCGACAATGCCGGCTTCTTCGTGGGCGGCCGCCAGTCGGCGTGGCTCGTCGTGGCCATTGCCACCATTGGGTCAACCATCAGCGGCGTCACCTTCGTGTCGGTGCCCGGCATGGTCCAGGCCAACCACTTTGCCTACCTCCAGATGGTGCTGGGCTTCATCGTGGGCCAGTTCCTCATTGCCTTCGTGCTCGTTCCGCTGTACTACCGGCTCAAGCTGGTGAGCATCTACGAGTACCTGAAGCAGCGCTTCGGCACGTCGAGCTACCGCACGGGGGCTTGGTTCTTCTTTGTGTCGAAGATGCTGGGGGCGAGCGTGCGCCTGTTCCTGGTGTGCCTTACCATGCAGCTGCTCATCTTCCAGCCGCTGGGGATGCCCTTCTGGCTCAATGTTGCGCTGACCGTACTGGCGGTGTGGCTCTACACGTTCCGTGGCGGCGTGAAGAGCGTCATCTGGACCGACCTGCTCAAGACTTTCTGCCTCGTCTTCTCGGTGGTGCTGTGCATCTACTTCATAGCGCGCGGCCTGGGCCTGGACTGGGGCGGCGTGTGGAGCGCCATCTGGGGCAGCGACATGTCGGAGACTTTCTTCTGGGACGACGTGAACGACAAGCGGTTCTTCCCCAAGCAGTTCCTGGCGGGCGTGTTTACCATGATTGCCACCAGCGGCCTGGACCAAGACCTCATGCAGCGCAACCTGAGCTGCCGCAACTCGAGCGAAAGCCGCAAGAACATGATGGTGAGCGCCGTCATGCAGTTTGTGGTCATCTCGCTCTTCCTCATGCTGGGCGTGCTGCTCTACCTCTTTGCGGCCCATGTGGGCCTGCAGTGCCGCGGCGACGAGCTGTTCACGCTGGTGGCCACGGGCGGCTACCTGCCCATGGCGGTGGGCATCCTGTTCCTCGTCGGGCTGGTGTCGGCTGCCTTCAGCGCGGCAGGGTCGGCCCTTACGGCACTGACCACGAGCTTTACGGTGGACATCATGCAGGCCGACCGCAGCAACGAGGCCGCTACGGCCCGCACGCGCAAGCGCGTCCACGCGGGCATGGCACTGACCATGGCGGGGGTCATCATTGTATTCAACCTGCTGAACAACACGAGCGTCATCGATGCCGTGTACATCCTGGCCAGCTATACCTACGGCCCGCTGCTGGGCCTGTTTGCCTTTGGCATCTTCAGCAAGCGCACCGTGCGCGACCGATGGGTGCCCCTGGTGGCCGTGGCCGCCCCCCTGCTGTGCTGGGTCATTGACCGCCACTCGGTACAGTGGTTCAACGGCTATCAGTTCAGCTACGAACTGCTCATCATGAACGCTCTCTTCACCTTCCTGGGGCTGTGCCTGCTCATGCGCCGGCCGGCAGCCTGAGCCCGCACCCCACGCGTTTTCCGCCCCATGCCTGCCTGGACCTTCATCCTTGCCCTCTGCGCCGAAGCGGCCTGCCTGGCCGCGCTGACCTTCCTGTCGCTCCACGTGGACAGGAGGCGCACGGCGGTTCTGCAACTGCTGCGCGTGCTGTGGTTCGTGCTCACGGGTGCAGTGGCCCTCACCCTGGTGCTCACCCTGTGGGACTTGGTGGCATAGCCGCACCCCGCATGGCAGCGGCAAGCCAGCACCATGCCTTCACTTGGACAAAGTCATGACCAGGGCGTAAAACGCATTGATTACTAATAATTTTTGGAGATCACAGGCCTGCTTCCGGCAGCTTTGCCAAGGGTACATGCCGCATGTCCTGGGGGAAAGATGCGCATCTCGCATGTCGGTACATGCGCATCTTACGTGCTGATACATGCGCATCTGTGACGGGCAAAGATGCGCATCTTTGACTGGCAAACATCAGGCCTTTCGGGGTCGGACATGGGGACTTTGGGTGGCAAAGATGCCTTGTTACGACACCTGAGATGCGCATCTTCGCCCGACACGGATGCCGAGGTCGCGCCCCAGCTGATGCGCATCTTCCCCTGGGGTACATCAGGCATTGGCACGCCCCACACGCCGCAGGCACATGCCACAAGCCCCGTCCTTCGCCCATGGGCAGGAGGCTCGCGGGTGCTGCGCAGCAGGCAAAAAGGTTTACTTCAGCAGAAAGTTGACGATATCGTTGCGTATGGCAAAGACCATCAGCAGGATGAGCAGTCCCAGGCCCACCATCTCGGCACGCTCCAGGAACTTGTCGCCGGGTTTGCGGCGGAAGATGATTTCATAGAGCAGGAACAGCACGTGGCCTCCGTCGAGCGCAGGTATGGGCAGGATGTTCATAAAGGCCAGTATGATGCTGATGAAAGCCGTGAGCTCCCAGAACCGGTGCCAGCTCCACTGGGCGGGGAACATGCTGCCGATGGCCCCGAAGCTGCCCACGCTCTGCGCCCCCTCCTTGGTAAAGATGTACTTGAGGTCCTTGACATAGCCGCCCAGCACCTCGCTTCCGTGGCGCACGCCGGCGGGAAGGGAAGCCAGGATGCCATAGTCCTTGTGCACGGGCTTGTAGTAGGAGTACAGGCTGCGGCTCACGACCCCCATGGTGAGCTGTTCGGTCAGCAGCACCTGCAGGGTGTCTACCATGCCCTGGGCACGCTGCACCGCTATGCTGACGTGGCGCAGGGCCAGCGAGTCGTCGGTGGGCGCGTCCACCAGGCGCTGGCTCAGCTGGGCCACCTGGTAGTTGTAGTCGTTCCAGGTAGGAGTGGCCGTGCCGTTGAATGCCACCACGCGGTCGCCCTTGCGCATGCCGGCCTGTGCGGCAGGCGAGCCGGCCAGCACGGAATCGACGCGGAAGGGCATGTAGGACAGGACGAACGGGGGCTGCTGCCTGAACATGTCCAGCATGTTGAGCCCGCCCTGCGGCATGTCGATGGTGACCTCGCGGCCGTTGCGCAGCACCTGGACCCAGCGGGCCCTGGACAGTTGGCGGTAGGTATTGGATATGCCCTCGCGCGAGTCAAAGTTGCGGAACGGCTGCGCGTCGGTGCGCACCAGGATGTCTCCGTCCCGGAAACCCAGGGCCTTGGCCTCGCTGTTGAACTGCATGCCCATCGACATATCCTGCATGGGAACGTAGTCCTCGCCCCAGCAGAACAGAATCATGGAATAGATGAACAGGGCCAGCAGGAAGTTGACCATGACGCCGCCCAGCATGATGAGCAGCCGCTGCCATGCCGGCTTGCTGCGGAACTCCCAGGGCTGGGGGGGCTGCTTCATCTGCTCACGGTCCATCGACTCATCTATCATGCCGGCTATCTTGACGTAGCCACCCAGCGGCAGCCACCCCAGGCAATACTCGGTGTCGCCCCTCTTGGGCTTGAAGCGGAGCAGGGTCTTCCAGGGGTCGAAGAACAGGCAGAACTTCTCCACCCTCACCTTGAACAGCTTGGCAAAGAAGAAGTGACCGCCCTCGTGCAGGAGGATGAGGATGGAAAAACAAAGTATCAGTTGCAGTGCCTTAATGAGAAATACTTCCATTGTGTTTGTCGTGTTATCAGTGTTATATTGTCAAGTGTTAGCCCCATCCACGAGCGACAGTGCCAGCCTTCGGGCCTCGGCATCGGTCTGGCGGTACACGTCGAGCGACGGCGCACCGTCGTAGGGTATGCCGTCCATGGCCCGGAGGATAATGCGGTGAATGTCGGTGTAGCCTATGCGCCCTTGGCGGAAAGCCAGGTTGGCCACCTCGTTGGCTGCATTCATGATGCAGGGAGCGTTGCCGCCGCGACGCGCAGCCTCGTAGGCCAGGGCCAGGCACGGAAAGCGCTCCGCGTCGGGGCGCTCAAAGTGGAGCGTGGCTATCTCGAAGAGGTCCATGCGCGGACCGCTCAGCGGATGGCGCACGGGGTAGGACAAGGCATACTGGATGGGCAGGCGCATGTCGGGCACGCCCAACTGGGCCTTTACCGACCCGTCCTCAAACTGCACCGCCGAATGAATGATGCTCTGAGGATGGACGACGACCTGTATCCTGTCGGGAGACACGCCGAACAACCATCGGGCCTCTATCATCTCGAAGCCCTTGTTCATGAGCGTGGCAGAATCGATGGTCACCTTGGCACCCATGTCCCACGTGGGGTGCGCCAAGGCCTGTGCCGGCGTGACAGCCGCCAGCTCGGCGGCCTGCATCTTGCGGAACGGGCCGCCCGAGGCCGTCAGGAGTATCTTGTCAATGGCGTTGAGCTCCTCTCCCGCCAAGCATTGGAAGATGGCGGAATGTTCGCTGTCGACAGGGAGGATGGGGCTTCGGCACTCGTGGCTCAGCCGCATGACCAGTTCGCCCGCCACGACCAATGTTTCCTTGTTGGCCAGGGCAATAGTCTTGTGAGCCTTGATGGCCTGAAGCGTGGGCTCAAGTCCGGCAAAGCCGACTAGCGAAGATACCACGACATCAACCGAAGGCAAGTCCACCACCTGACACAGGGCAGCCTGACCGGCATACACCTTCACGTCGGTATCGGCAAGGGCCTCCGTCACCGTCCCATATTGCGACTCGTCGGCAATGACGACGGCATCGGGGCGGAACTGGCGTGCCTGCCTGACCAGCAATTCAGCGTTGCGGCCAGCCGTCAGCACGCGGGCTTCGAACAGGTCGGGATGCTCGGCAATGACTTGCAACGTCTGTGTGCCGATAGAGCCAGTCGAACCCAGTATGGCTATTTTCTTCTTGTTCATTATCGTATTATTGGTACAGGTCGAGCAATCCGTCGGGGATGTCCAGCAATAAAGTGCGCTTTTGCTCGTCAAACTCGGCTATCAGGTCAGGGTGGAACGGCAACAGGACTTCCCTGCCGTCGGCAGTTGCAACATGCAGAAGGGTATTGGCCGACTGCACGTTCACCAACGCCACCTTGCCCACATGCCCCTCCTTCAGTCCCCGCACGGAATAGCCTGTCAGGAAGTTCCAGTCATCATGCTCCTCATTCCCCACAGGAACGTCGGCCAACGGGAACAGGACCTCACAGTCAGACAGGATTTCCGCCTGCGAAGCCGTATCCACCTCCTCCAACTTAAGGAGTGCGCGTCCCTTGGAGTGCATCGAAGCAGCCTCCACAAAAAACGGCACAGGCAATCCGTCAATACGGAAGAAGAGTACAGGCCTGTCCACGCGCATGAACACACCGTCAGTGTAGGCCATTTCCACCTTGCCCTTGACACCGTGTATGCGGACCACACGCCCGATGGGAAAAAGTTCGCTTTCCAGCACAGCCTATGGGTTAATCGGTCTACCTGCCGCTTCGGGCGTGCTGTGCCCTGCGTCCCGAATTGCCGTTAGGCACTGAGGAACTGAACGAAATGTCGCCTTTTTCCAGCACAATGCGCCCATGGCTGATATTGAACATGTCATCGGCAATTTTCTGCTCGTTCAGGGAACTCTTGTTCCAATAGAAGAGATTCTTTCTCATTTGGTTGGCAGCCAGGTTGGTCAGTTTTTCACGCTCCTGCCCTTCAGGCATTTCGCCTATCGCGGCAATGAGTTTTTCCAGCAAGTGGCCGTAGTGGCGGTAGGAAATCCTGGCCATCGGATAGGGCATGGGCTTCGGCTTCGGCTCTTTGTCGTGCCGCGAAATCTCATAAGGCCAGTCAATGTCCAACTTGTAATCAGATATCATAGCCAAATGATCCCACAACATATATTCAAAATCAGCTGAACGCTCGTTCTTGGGTATCATCTGGCCCATTACGCCTACAATACGTTCAGCACAGCGTTGGCGGTCCGACTTCTCGGGCAGGTTGACGGCATAGTCCACCATTTCCTGCACGATGCGGCCGTACTCGGCCAAGACCAGTTTCTCGCGTTGGGAATTATATTTCATGATTCAGTTAAATAGTTTCCTCGGTTGGGTAGCAACAAATTCTTTCAGGTAGAATGGTTCAAAGTAAGCCACGTCCTCCCACTGCTGACGGGCCACTGCCCTTTCGGCTAAGGGAAGCATGTGCTTGGCCAGGGGAACGATGCCGTCCAGAAAGTGGGCATTGGGGTGCTGTATCACCTCACGGCACTTGGCCGCGCCGTTTCCGAAAAAGACGACGGGTGCTTCGTCCAGGTACTCCGCATATGTATTTTCCTCCACAATGTCGGCCGATACGGGCTTCCTCACTCCCAGGGCGCGGTCATAGATGGCCGAGTAGACCTCCATGCGGCGCGCATCGATCATGGGGCAGAACAGTGCCTCATCGGGCAAGTCGTCGCGATACAGCAGGAGTGGGACACACAGAAGTTCGAGCGTGGATACGCTGACCAGCTTCAAGTCCCGGCCGTAGCACAATCCCTTGGCCGTCGACACACCGATGCGCAGCCCCGTATAGGACCCCGGGCCGCAACTCACGGCAACAGCGTCAATGGGTATGGCATGGCTGTCAGCAAACGAGACAGCTTCATCTACAAACGGTGCAAGTACGACATTATGATTGGGGCCTTCGCGATGTTCCTTGCTCATCAGGACTTTTCCATCCTCACTCAGGGCAACGGAGCAGACATCGGTGGCTGTTTCTATGTGAACAATACAGGACATGGGCTTTATTCGCTTTCAACATGCAAAAATACAACATTTTTCCCGAAGTCCCATTGCATCCGGCCGCGTTTTTGCTATTGCCCCTGGGGGACAAAGCGGCCCTCCGACCAATTCATGACATATTCGGGACGCATGAAAGGTGAGACAGCCTCGCGTATTTCGGGAAAACCGCCGTCAATCGACAATTCGAAGCGCAACTGCCCTTCCTCGGAAAGCCGTGCCGACACCATGGGCACGTCCATCTGCTGCAAGGCCTGGTTTCGCTCACCTTCCGTCCGCCCCTGGGGCAGCACTAGAAAGTCACGCCACGTGGGCGGCCGCAAGAACCGCGCCTTGTCCAGCAAGTGCCAGTCCGTGTCATAGAACTTCACTTCGCTCTCGGCCTGCGGAGTCCGCACGGTATGCACCAGGCACAGCACCGATGCGGTGTCGCCCCCGGGCAGGGGCAGCAATGCCATCTGGCAATGCGACACAGCACTCACCTCCAGTTCCAGGAATTTTTCCCGCAGTGCCAGCAGGCGCGTGGTCTCGCCCAGGACATTCTTTACCTTCGACTCCATGTGGCTCTCCGCAAAGTCCACGAGGTCCAGCCGGTTGCCGTGCGTCAGCAGGAGCAGCACGGAATCGGGCATCTCAACAAAGACTTCCCTCATCGTCCTGGAACGGATGCCCTGCATGCACAGCAAGAGCGCGAGCAGGCATATACAATAGCGTTTCATAGCATGCAAAATTACACATATTTCCTTATGAAAAGGACACAAACCTGGCTCTTTTTCCCTTTTTCTAAAAAAATCCGCACAAAAAAGTTTTGCCATTCAGGGAAAAACTGTAACTTTGCACCGCTTTAGAGCAACCATTGCACATTGTACCAAAAGTTTATACCTCAAGATTAAAAAAATTAAGATCATCAAATATGAAAAAAGGAATCCATCCAGAGAATTATCGTCCCGTGGTTTTCAAAGACATGAGCAACGGCGATATGTTCTTGTCGCGCTCAACATGCAAGACAAGCGAGACAATCGAGTTTGAAGGCGAGACTTATCCGTTGGTAAAGATTGAAATCTCCAACACCTCCCACCCATTCTATACCGGCAAGTCCAAATTGGTGGACACCGCTGGCCGTGTGGACAAGTTTATGAACCGTTACGCAAAGGCTCAGAAGAAATAATTTTTGCCCAACCGAGACAAATCGGAGGGGAAATCCTTATGGGGTTTCCCCTTCGCTGTTTTAAACACCCTGCACCGTCAGAAAAACAACCCCATCAGGACACCGAAATCCGCACGGGCGCAAACCTCACCGCACAAAGCGTAAAGGGCCGTCCTATGCGGCCTGAAAAATTTCGTACAGGGCGTAAAAGTCATACAAACAAGGCCTGAAAAATCAGTTTTAGGTCTTCCTCTCTCGTCAATGCTTGTATTCTACTTATTATCAGTCGTTTGAAGAGTTTATTCTTTCGTTACTCTTCCCACTGACAGCGTGGCTGGGTATGCCGAAACCGAAACAGGTTGCTTTCGCCATCTCAGCAAGAGCACTTTCTGCGTCTCCGCCGTCACCGCATAGCGGCCGCTGATGCGCAGGCCCACCAACCAAACGATTTCACCACCGCTGCAAACCACCCATTGACGCTGCCTGAGCAGTCGGGGCATCTTCAGGTCGGTCAGGTAGTCACTGACCAATTTCCGTCCCTTCATGCCAAAGGGCTGAAAGCTGTCGCCCTTACGGATTCGCCTCATCTGCAATGGAAAATTCAGCCTGCCGGCATCCAAAAGGGCCGTGTCAGCAGGTTGCACCAGGCTGTCGACGGCAGAACGCTGGAGGAGCGAGCACTGCAGCTGCCAGCCATCGGCATCCACCTGGCACGGAGGCGTTATCTCATAGGAAAGACGGCCCGTGTGTTCCGTCTTTTCCTCCAGCAGGAGACACTGCCGGTCAATGTTCAGGACGGCCTGGCGTGTCTCGAAGCACGCGCCCACCTTGTGGACGGAACGCAGGATGCTGCATACCTGCGCATCGTTGTAGCCCCACGGCTGCAGCAAGTGGCATAGCAGCATATGGGGCGAGTGGTGAGCCAGTAATTTTGAAATGCTGATTGAGAATATGTTCGCACACGCGCGCGAGCATACTTCCTGTGCGTCACGCCGCAACACATACTCCAGATAGTCGGCCGCCTCGGCCACATGGTCGGCCGTACGGGCCATTGTCTCCACGGCCGAAGGGACAATTTCCTGCAAGCGGGGCATGACGTGCAGGCGAACCTTGTTTCTCTGCACATCGGGGACGGCATTGCTGCTGTCCTCGACAAAATCCTGTTGCAGGGCTGCCAGGTATTCCCTGATTTGGGCACGGTCGACCGACAGGAAGGGTCGGATGACTGAACCATTGCGCCACCTCATACCCGACAGTCCCCGAACCCCCGAACCGCGCAGCAGGCGCAGCAGGACGGTCTCGGCCTGGTCGTTCTGGTGGTGGGCCACGGCAACGACCGCAGGATCATCCTGTTCTGACATCCATTGGTTGAAAAAATCATAACGCAGTTCGCGGGCCGCCATTTCCAGGCTGATTTTGTGCTGGGCGGCATATTCTTTCGTATTGAAACCAACCTTGCGAAGCCTGACGCCCAACCGCATGCACAGTTCCTCTACGAATCGCTCATCGCGCATGCACTCGCCAGGCCGCAGATGGAAATTGCAGTGAGCCGCCTCGACCCTGTAGCCGAGTGCCAGCAGCACGCGCAGGAGCGCCACGCTGTCAGCACCACCGCTCAGGCCCACCAATACCAGCCCGTGGGGAGGCAAGAGTTGGTAGGTGTCAATAATTTGCGCTATTTTACGTTCAAAAACCTGCATGGGGCGCAAAAATAGGAAAAAAAAAGCGGAATCCCTTGGAAAGTGGAAAAAAATGTTTACCTTTGCATCCGCAAAAACAACGGTGCCTTGACCGAGTGGCTAGGTAACGGTCTGCAAAACCGTCTACGGCGGTTCGAATCCGCCAGGCACCTCAACAGAAAGCAGCATGTCCCCCACGTGGAAGCATGCTGCTTTTTCTTTTCCCGCGCAAAACGCGATACCTACTTGTGCTGCTTGTGGTTGGCCTTGTCGTGCTCCAACTTCTTTTCAAAGAACCTCACTTTCTGCTTGGCCTCGTCGTAATTGAAATCGAGCGTGTCCTTCCCTATGCGGGTCAGGTCAGGCTGTTGGAGGGCTTCCTCCAGCGCAGCGACCTCAACATGCGCCTCGGCCAGCCCGACGGAGTCCAAGAACAGGATGGCATCCTCGCGGGCATTGAGTGCCGTGGGGTATTGGGTGCGCAAGCTGTCGACCCACGCCTTGGCCAAGGCAAAATCATGGGCGGCAAGTGCCTTGCGCGCATTGGAGAGGCACACATAGCCCTCGGCGTCGGTATCGGACGGGCGCGAGGTACAATTACACAGCAGGGCCACGAGGGCGGCCACGGGAACAAGGATAAATGATCGTTTCATATGCTGACAATATAGGTTGAGGGTGTAAAAATACAAATAATCCAGCGAACTTTTGTACTTTTGCACCATCAAAAAAACGAAGATGGTACTGCTTACCCAAGAAGAAATAAAAGAAAAGCTCAGTGGAAAAATCTTTCAGGTGCTGAGCCAAGTGGCTGACAGACTGTCACTGCCGTGCTTCCTGATTGGGGGGTACGTGAGAGACTTGTTCCTGGAACGGCCGTGCAACGACATTGACGTGGTTGTGCAGGGGAGCGGCATCCTCATGGCCGAGAAAATGGCTGAGACGCTCGGCAAGCGGACTAAGCTGAGCATCTTTAAGCGATTTGGCACGGCCCAGGTGAAATGGCACGGCATGGAACTGGAGTTTGTGGGGGCACGGCGCGAAAGCTACAGCCCCGACAGCCGGAAACCTGCCGTGGAAGACGGCACACTGGAGGACGACCAAAACCGTCGCGACTTTACCATCAATGCACTGGCCATATGCCTGAACAAGGACCACTTCGGCGAACTCGTAGACCCCTTCGAGGGCCTACTGGACCTGCAGGAACGCCTCATCCGCACCCCGCTGGCCTCGGCAGAGACTTTCAGCGACGACCCATTGCGCATGATGAGGTGCATACGCTTTGCCACGCAGCTGCATTTTGACATTGACGAGGAAGCAGCCGAAGCCATCCAGCAGGAAAAGGAACGCATTAAAATCATCAGCTACGAGCGCATCAGCGAAGAGCTGAACAAGATTTTGCTTTCCGACACTCCCTCACGCGGTTTCATTGAAATGGAGCGCACTGGCCTCCTGCCCATCATATTGCCCGAAATTGCAGCCCTGCAAGGCAGGGAAGTCAGAAACGGAAAGGGACACAAGGATATCTTTTACCACACCCTGGAGGTATTGGACAACGTGAGCCGCAAAAGTAACAACCTGTGGCTGCGATGGGCTGCCCTGCTGCACGACATAGGGAAGCCGCGCAGCAAAAGCTGGCATCCGACACAGGGCTGGACGTTTCACAACCACAACTATCTGGGCAAGAAAATGGTTCCAGAGCTGTTTCGCCGCCTGAAATTGCCCATGAATGAAAAGATGAAGTATGTACAGAAATTGGTTGACCTGCACATGCGCCCCATCAGCATCAGCGATGAAATTGTAACCGACAGTGCCGTAAGAAGACTCCTTTTTGACGCCGGCGATGACATTGAGGACCTCATGCTGCTGTGCGAAGCTGACATTACAAGCAAGAACCCACAGCGCAGAAGCCTGTACATGCACAATTTTGAAATCGTTCGCCACAAATTGAAAGACCTTGAGGAGCGCGACCGCATACGTAATTTCCAACCACCCGTTGA
Organism: Bacteroidaceae bacterium; assembly: GCA_017940605.1. GTDB lineage: Bacteria > Bacteroidota > Bacteroidia > Bacteroidales > Bacteroidaceae > UBA6382. The sequence continues at coordinate 17,003 of JAGAYF010000058.1, read as the reverse complement.
CGGACAGGAAATCATGGAGACATTCAACCTGACCCCCTGCCGCATCGTCGGCGAACTCAAAGCCTGCATAAAAGAGGCCATCCTGGACGGTAAAATTCCCAACGAACATGATGCCGCCTACGACTTCCTTGTGGCCGAAGCGGCTAAGATGGGACTGAGTCCTGTTCCCAAGACGTCATCAGAACCATAGGAAAATGCGACTTCCCTCGCAGCTTGTCTCAGGTGACTGCTACAAATAAAACAGCCTGCTTCCGGTAACCAGGGGGCAGGCTGTTGATGTATAGATGCCTATGTGTCTAAGCTCTACTAATTGGACGACGAAAAGTCAATGGAGGTTGGTGTGGGTTCATCAGCCACTTCGGCCGTCACATCCGCCATTCCGTTGTTCTTGCTTTCGGCTTTCTTCATTATATCGTTGAGTGTCTCCCACTTACGCATGTAGGTAGGCTTGGTTTCCAGCATGGATATGATATCATCGTCATCGAGCGTGTCGGGAGCGAATTCATAGATGAAATACTTGCGCTTCCTGCCGTTGGGCTGCCCAGTCGGGCCGTAATAAGTAACGTATGCTTTTTCGCGTTCCTCTTCTTGCTTTATTATTTCAGCTTCCTCGCGACCATCCAACTTCTTCTTTTCTCCTGAGACATCGTTGATGCCAAAACCGGCGGCAAGAATCGTAACACGAACCTTTTTCCCCAAAGTTCCGTCAGAGCCCATACCCCATTTGACCTGGATCTCCTTGTCAAACTTGCTCATGAACTCTTGAATTTCTTGCAGCTCTTCTATACGCAACACCTCTTCCTTTTTCTCATTGCTGTACGCGATGTTGAAAAGAATCTTTTTGGATTTATAGATATCGTTGTTGTTCAGCAGCGGTGAGTGCAGAGCCTCATTGATAGCTTGCGTCACGCGGTTTTCTCCCTCTCCATACGCCATTCCTATGATGGCGACACCGCCATTGCGCAATACGGTACGCACATCGTTGAAATCCAAGTTGATTTTACCGTGATGAGTGATAATATCGGAGATACTGCGGGCTGCAATGGAAAGCGTATCATCGGCCTTGTCAAATCCATCTTCGATATCCAAGCCGGAATAAATATCCAATAGACGAGTATTGTTTATTACAAGCAGTGCATCGACATGCTTGGCCATATTTTCCAATCCTTCAAGAGCTTGATCTATCTTAGGACGCCCCTCCCATATAAACGGAATGGTTACAATTCCCACGGTAAGGATGTCCATCGCCTTGGCTTCGCGGGCAATAATCGGCGCAGCACCCGTACCTGTTCCACCACCCATACCAGCAGTGACAAAGACCATGCGCGTACCATCGGAAAGCATGTTACGGATATCCTCAATGCTCTCCTCAGCCGCAGCAGCCCCTTTTGCCGGAATATTTCCCGCTCCGAGGCCTTCTTTACCTAACTGTAAACGGAATGGAACGGGTGAATTTTCCAGTGCTTGCTTATCGGTATTGCAAATAGCAAAGGAAACATCGTGTATACCCTGATTATACATATGATTAATGGCATTTCCACCGCCGCCGCCAACACCAATTACCTTGATAATGGTCTGCTTCTGCTTTGTAAACTTAAAATCCAAGGAATCATTCATGTATTTGAACATTATCTCGTCGCTTCGTTCCATATTCTTAGGTTATTTGAATTTATATCGGTTATCTTGGATTTTATGCCAGCAATTGTTTTACTATTTGCGAGATTTGCTTTCCGTCGGCACGGCCTGCCATTTTTTGGGAAGCCAAACCCATCACCTTTCCCATATCCTTCATTCCAGATGCACCTATTTCCTCTATGATTGCCTTGACTTCTGCCTCTATTTCCTCTGGAGAGAGAGCCTTTGGCAGGTAGCTTTCTATCACCAATGCCTGTGCTTCCTCCTCGGAAGCCAGTTCTTCACGGCCTTTCTCCCTGTAAAAAGCAGCTGACTCGCGTCCTTGTTTGGCCAATTTGGATAATATCTTCAAAGCATCGGCATCCGCCAGTTCATCGTTGTTGCCAGGAGCCGTCTTCGCCTCAATAAAATTCTTCTTCACATTGCGAAGTGCCTCCAAACGCACTTTATCCTTGGCCTTCATGGCCTCCATTATATCTTTGCTAATTTGATCAAACAGATTCATGTCATTAAGTTTTATTGTCGGTTCATTCTGTGACTTCGTCCTCCCATCCAATAACCTGGCCAGCCTTTTTCACGGCTTTTGTAAAGTTTTTGAATAAATTCTTACGAGGTTTATTTTTCTTCTTCTCATCTACATTCTCGGATTCCTCTGGTTTTTCAGGTTCTACTTCGGGTTTCAACGGTTCTTTCTCCGCAAAAATACCTCCAGAGACGCTTGCACCTTGCTCTGCACCACAGCAATTTTGAGTTCCTTCGTTCAGTATGCTCAGCACTCCCAAGAGACGGTCCTTAAACAGCGGTTCTTTTGCAAACTGCACGTTGGGAACATTTTTGGCGACCCTTACCTGCCCAATTCCCGTTGTTTTGGTGAACACCGCAGGCAGGTTACGCAGATTGCTGCCGCCTCCGGTCAACACCGCACCGCCTATGAGAGCGCCCAAATCAATACCGCTGTCCTTTATTTGCTTCGCTACATTAATAAGTATCTCTTTCGTACGTGCTTCTATGATTTCACCAAAAATCTTACGCGTCAAATCCGACCCATCAGGCAGTTTTTTTATTACAAAATCCGCTTCTTCGGGAGTTGCGAACTCCATTTCGGCACTTCCTTGGTTTATCTTCAGGCTTTCAGCCTCGTCTTTCTCCAATTGGCGGCTTGCCAAATCCTTTGTAATGTTGTCGCTGCCCAAAGGAATCACTGAAATAAATCGCAAAAGGTTATCCTTGAATACTACGACCGTTGTCGTGTCAGCGCCAAAGTCAACCAACACACATCCAGAGCGTTTCTCTGAATCTGTCAGGATGGAATTTGCTTCGCACAACGCCGTCAATTTATAGCTAACCACGTGGATACCCGCTTCGGCAAAGCAATTTTCCACATTGGTCCGCAATGAAGAACGGGCCACAATATTCAGGTATTTTCCTTCAATTCTGTCAGCAATGTTTCCCTCTGGTAAATTTGTACGGTCCTTTCCCGCCATAAATTCCTGGGGAATGGTATCCAGAATGGTCTTGTTCCCAATTTCCATCTGAAGGTTTTCATTCAGCAGTTCCTCCAAAATCTCCTTGGACACACGTATCTCACTTCCAAAGGCGCGGCTCACCTTATTAAAGACCGTATAGACGCTCTGCCCCCCAAAGCCCACGTAGACCTGCGTTATGTTTCGTTTTATTCGCTCCTCCAGCCGTTCCTTGATTGAACTGATAGTCTGCACAGACCGGGTCATATTGTAGATCATTCCCCTGCGTACGAAAGACGAAGAGGGTTCACGGTGCACGGCCTGCACACTGATAGTACCATCGGGTGACTTCTTGGCCGCAATTCCCGTCACACTGGATGAGCCTATCTCAATTGCAATGATAAATAAGTCTTCTGTTGCCATTATATTATTCTGTTTTTGTACAAACGATTTGGTTAGCGTATTCCATGTTAATGCCACGATATTTGTTCCAGCCTATGCGGCACAGCACCTTATCGTAAAATATATGTAACTTTCCCAATTTTGCTTCCATCTCAATTGGTTGACCAAAATACACCACGTGATTCCCCACGCGGGGAATCATTTCCACCGAGCCATCCTTTAGAACATGGAACTGCTCTATCTGACTGTTCCAAAACGGCTCTTTCATTAAGAACCTGCCCAAGGGTGCGAGGTTCTGAGCCGCATAGCGCGGCGTAATGTTGCCCGTAGCCACCACCACGTCGGCTGGATACGTCACCTTGGGCATCTTTTCCCCTTTGGCATCAATGTAGTAGTTGTCGCCATTGGTACTGAAGATGCGCATCACGGGCAACCGTTGTTCTATATCCAGATGAACGGTGTTGTCCGCCATCTTATAGCATTTGGCATTCAAGACAAACTGATGGGTCTGCGCCGCTTTCTCCAGTTCTATCAGCTGCACCTTATCCAAAGGCCGCCCAACAGGATTCAAGTGTTTGTTCTGAATAATTTTCATCACGTCGTCCTCACTTACAAATGACGCTTGTGCCGAATCCTGAATGCACACGACAAATTGTTCGCAAGGAGTGCGGTTGGCCCAGTTCTTTTCTTTCACAAATGCAAAGACAATGTAAGCCAGCAGCACAAGCATGGCTAAAAGCTTGACCACCGATTTCAGGACCGACTGCCCTTTTTTCTTTTTCTCTTCCTCAGCCATTTCCTCTTGTCGCCTATGCTCTGGGTTTCAGTATCTCCTTAATTTCATCCATATGGTCATCCAGGTTTCCTGCCCCCAACACAACCAGCACATCAAAGTCATGATTTTTCACAAAGGACAACAAGTCCTTGCTGTCTATGAGCTGTTTCTGCACCTGCGGCTGCAATCGGTCCATGATCAGTCGGCTGTTGACACCCTCTATGGGCAGTTCGCGCGCCGGATAGATTTCAGTCAGGATTACTTCGTCAAAATCAGACAGGCTGCGGGCAAAATCGACATAGAGGTCCCGTGTTCGCGTATACAGATGGGGCTGAAAAATCACGGTAATCTTGCGACCGTTGAACACTGCCCTCAGGGAGTCAGCGCAACGCTGTATCTCCGTAGGATGGTGGGCATAGTCGCTCAGCAGCACCAGCTTGTCCGTCTTTATCTTGATGTCAAACCGCCTGTCCACACCCTTAAATGTGGCCATGCCCTCGCGCATCTCCTTCTCCGAGACTCCGCACAGCTGGGCCATGGCCATGGCTGCAATGCCGTTCTCAATATTCACCTCCATCGGAACGCCCAGACGGATATCCTTCACTTCGCCCAGCGGCGAAACGAAATCAAACGTCACCTCTCCACCGCCAATGCGGATGTTACTGGCATGGTAGTCTCCTACCGTCTTTCCGTAAGTCAGGATTCTCACTCCGGGCTGAACTTCAGGACGGAAAGCCAGTCCCGTATGGACAATCAGCACGCCGCCTGGCTCAATAAGGCTTGTATACTTGCGGAAACTTTCCAGATAGGCCGCATACGTCCCGTATATATCCAGATGATCGGGATCGGTAGCCGTCACAACGCTGATATAAGGCGTAAGCCAGTGGAAAGAGCGGTCAAATTCATCAGCCTCGACAACGACAAAATCGCTTTTGGAGGAATACAGGTAGTTCGTCCCGTAGTTCTTGGAAATGCCACCCAGGAAAGCATTGCACTTGTCGGCCGTCTGCTGCAGCAGGTGGGCCGTCATGGTGGTTGTGGTGGTCTTGCCGTGCGTTCCCGCCACGCACAGGCCCTTCAGACTTCGTGTCAGCGTTCCCAGTACCTGTGCCCGCTTCTGTATCTCAAACCCGCCACTGCGGAAATAGGTCAATTCCCTATGGTCATCAGGTATGGCAGGCGTATATACGACCAATGTATGCTCTTTGTCGCGAAATTCGGCAGGTATCAGGTCAGGATTGTCCTCAAAATGCAGGTTCGCACCTTCCTTCTGCATGGCCTGGGTCAGCGGGGTCTGTGTACGGTCATAGCCGGCCACCGGAAGTCCCTTTTCCAGGAAGTAGCGCACCAGCGCACTCATGCCTATGCCTCCTGCTCCCACAAAATAGACTGATTTTACGTCTTCCAAAATCATGGATTGCTCTTTTTTGAATTCTGTTAGTGCGGTTTATTTTGTGCCAACTGAATAATCTTTTCGGCTATCACGCGTGCAGCATCGGGCTGCGCCAGCTTGGCGGCGTTGCGACTGAGCTGCACCAGTTTTTCAGGGTTGTTGACCGTATCCACCGCCTTGGGAATCATCATCATGGGGGCTTCGGCATCCGTTATCAGGATGGCGGCATCCCTGTCGGCCAGCGCACGCGCATTCTTCGTCTGATGATCCTCGGCCACATTGGGCGACGGTATCAGGATGCAGGCTTTCTGCAGCAGGCACAGTTCGCTGATGCTGCCTGCACCGGCGCGGGAAATTACCAAGTCGGCGGCGCGGTATGCCTTGCCCATATCCTTGATAAATTCACAAACATGCAAATTGTCGGGCTTTCCCAAACGGGCCAGGTCGGCCTGTATCTGCTCACTGTAGTAGCGTCCCGTCTGCCAAATGAACTGCACACCGCTCTGGGCTACCAGCGAAAGCTGCGACAACACGCTTTGGTTAATCGACCTTGCGCCCAGGCTGCCCCCGATGATGAGCACCGTCTTCCGCTGGGGCTCAAGTCCAAAGCTCTTCACGGCCAGGTCGCGGCTCACCTTGGCATCAAGCAGTTCCTGCCGCACGGGGTTGCCCGTGAGCAGTATCTTATCGGCCGGGAAGAACTTCTCCATCCCCTCGTAGGCCACACAAATCATCTGGGCCTTCTTGGAAAGCATCTTGTTGGTCACTCCGGCATAGCTGTTCTGCTCCTGCAGGAGGGTAGGTATGCCCATGCCCTCGGCTGCCTTCAGGGTAGGGCCGCTGGCATAGCCGCCCACGCCCACGACCACCTGCGGGCGGAAATCCCTGACAATCTTACGGGCCTTCACGATGCTGACCATGGCATGGTAGACCACCTTGATGTTCTTCAGCACGTGGTTGCGGTCCAGCCCGCTCACCGGCAGACCCTTTATCTCGTATCCGGCTTCAGGCACGCGCTTCATTTCCATGCGTCCCTCTGCCCCCACGAAGAGGATTTTCACCTGCGGAACAAGTGCTTTCAGCGCATTGGCAATGGAGATGGCGGGAAAGATGTGCCCACCTGTGCCACCGCCGCTTATGATTACTCTCAAATCGTCTTTCATTCGTTTCAGTCAGTACTTTCTCTGTTGTATGCAAAAATAAGATTTTTTTCTCATTGCATCAAGGTTTTTCATAAATTTATTTCAGCCATCTACATTATTTTGCTGCAAGGGCCGGAAAATCCGTTCCCAACAGCCGCGCACGCACATTGGACAAGCATTTTTCGGCCGCCCGAAAAAGGTTTTTCCCTGTGCAAAAATTTTGGACCAAATGAGTTTGCCGATGTCCCATGAAGTGTCTTAGGTAACGGCCGCAGGGCAAAACGGCAGGAACAAGGCGCAAAAGACCGGCAAATGCGGCCTGAAAAATTTCGGACAGGGCGTAAAACTTCCACAAACGAGGCGTAAAAGCCGCATTTCACCGCGATGCCGATATGCAAAGGGATTTTCCCTGCCTTTTTTTGCAAAATCAAGAATTACTTTCCCGTCAGGACATGCCGAGTGCTGCCGCCACAGCATCGGCACAGCGTTCGCCGTCAATGGCCGCCGACACAATGCCGCCGGCATAGCCCGCCCCCTCGCCGCAAGGGTAGAGTCCGGGCACGGCCACATGGGCCAGCGTAGCCGCATCGCGCGGAATGCGCACGGGCGACGACGTGCGGGTCTCGATGGCCAGCACTGTGGCTTCGCGTGTGAGGAAGCCGCGATAACGACGGCCGAACTGGCGGAATCCTTCCTGCAAACGCTCGACCAGGAAACGGGGCATCCAGAAGTGAAGCGGGCTGGCGGTCAGCCCCGGGCTGTAGCTGCTTTCGGGCAGTTGTGCCTCCATCCTGCCGTTCACAAAGTCGGTCATGCGCTGCGCCGGTGCGGCCTGGGTGGCCTGGGCCTGCTGGTAGCAAGCCCTTTCCAGGGATTCCTGCAAGTACATCATGCGCAGCGGATGGTCGGCCTGCATGGCATCGGCATGGGCAGCGGCAAAATCGTCATCGCGCATGGACATGGCCATCTGGGCCGCCAGCGACACTTCACCGCCATCCTCGGGACGAAGCTCCACGACCATGCCGCTGTTGCTCCACCGCGAATTGCGTCCTGAAGGGCTCATGCCGTTGACCACGACCTGCTGTGGGCCTGATGCCGACGGAATGACGAATCCTCCCGGGCACATGCAAAAACTGTAGACACCGCGCCCACCCACCTGTGCGCTCATCCTGTATTCCGCAGCCGGCAGGAACGATCCCCTGCCCTCGCGGCTGTGATACATGATGGAATCAATCAACTGGGCACTGTGCTCCAGGCGAACTCCCACAGCCAGCCCTTTGGCCTCCTGCGGGATGTGCTGTGCGTAGAGGAAGCGGTACACGTCGCGCGCGGAATGGCCCGTTGCCAGTATGACAGGGCCGCGATACTCGCCTCCCTGGGCCGTCCTGACACCACACACCGCCCCTCGGGCATCCCTGATGAGTTCCACCACGCGCTGCTGGAAGAATACCCGTCCGCCATGGGACAGAATCGTGCCGCGCATGGCCTCGATGACGGACGGCAGGCGGTCAGTGCCTATGTGGGGATGGGCATCGACCAATATGTCCGTGCTTGCCCCGTGCTGGCAGAACACTTGCAGTATCTTGTCCACATTGCCGCGCTTCGTGCTGCGCGTATAGAGTTTTCCGTCGCTGTAAGCCCCAGCGCCTCCCTCGCCGAAGGCATAGTTGCTCTCGGCATCCACCACATGCTGACGGGAGATGAGGGCAATGTCCTTGCGGCGGCTGTGCACGTCCTTGCCGCGCTCCAAGAGCACAGGGCAAAGTCCCAACTCGATCAAGCGCAAGGCCGCAAACAATCCGCCCGGGCCTGCCCCCACGACCACTACGTGCGGACGGTCCTCGACCTGTAGGTACTGAATGGGTTCATAGTGCAAGGCGGGTTCGGGTTCATCGACATAGAGGCGCACAGTGAGGTTGACGAACACCTGACGCTGGCGCGCATCGATGCTTCGCCTCAGTATGCGAATGCCACACACACGGTCGGCAGGCAGACCGGCTTCATCAACGGCGGTCCTGCGCAACAGGGCGGCCGTGGCCGCCACTTGCGGGGTGACACGTAGGGCAATGTCCTTTTGCATGGGGAAGGGGAAGAAAAATATATGTCAGTTGAACAGATGGCGCAGGGCATCCTCGACCTTTGACACGGGAATGATTTCGATGGACAGCCTGTCCGTCTGGAGGGAACGCGCATTCTGCCTGGGAACTATCATGCGGCGGAAGCCTTGGCGCTCAGCCTCAGCCACGCGCTGCTGTATGTGGGTGACAGGACGTATCTCGCCGCTCAGTCCCACCTCGCCTGCCAGGCAGGTTGCCCCCAGGATGGGCGTATCCACGTTGCTGGACAGGACTGCCACGATGACGGAAAGGTCGATGGCCGTATCGGAGACGCGCAAACCGCCGGCAATATTGAGGAACACATCCTTTTGGGCCAGTTTGAAGCCCACTCTTTTTTCCAGAACGGCCAACAACATGTTCAGGCGGCGCAAGTCAAATCCCGTAGCGCTGCGCTGGGGCGTGCCATAGACCGCCGAACTGACCAAGGCCTGCGTTTCGATGAGCAAAGGGCGCGCGCCCTCGATGGCAGAAGCCACGGCCACGCCGCTCATGCCCTCGTTCTCACGATTGAGCAACATCTCTGACGGATTGCTGACAGGCCGCAGACCGCTGCCCTGCATTTCATAGATTCCCAGCTCATCGGTGCTGCCGAAACGGTTTTTCAAACCGCGCAACACACGGTAGAAATGCTGTCGGTCGCCCTCGAACTGCAATACGGCATCGACAATGTGCTCCAATATCTTAGGGCCGGCCAACGAACCGTCTTTCGTAATGTGTCCCACTAAGAATACGGGAATTCCACTCTCCTTGGCAAACCGCAGCAAGCCCACGGCACATGCACGCACCTGTGACGGGCTGCCCGGAAAGGCATCGCCTTGCTCGGAAGAGATGGCCTGGACGGAATCAACAATGATCAACTGGGGTTGAAGTTGCTGGGCTTGTTCGTAAATCTTTTCCAGCGACGTTTCACACAGGACAAAACAATTTTGGCCCTCCTGGGCATTGCCCATGAGACGGTCGGCACGCAGTTTGAGTTGGCTCTCGCTCTCTTCTCCGCTGACATACAGCACGCGCAGGTCGGGCAGGCGCAGCACGGTCTGCAGGAGAAGCGTGGACTTGCCTATGCCGGGCTCGCCCCCCAGCAGGACCAACGAGCCAGGCACGATGCCGCCGCCCAGGACTCGGTTGAATTCCTCATCGCCGGTATCAATGCGCTGCTGCAAGGCTGCCTGAATGGAAAGCAAGGGCCTGAACTTGGGTTCTTCGCCACGCAATGTCCCTGAAACGGGAACAGAACGCGGGTTTCCCTTGACGGGAGGTGCTATGTGGATTTCCTTGAAGGTATTCCACGCGCCGCAGGATGGGCACTTGCCCACCCATTGTGATGACTCTTGACCGCACTGGTCGCAAACATACATGGTCTTACTCTTTGCCATTGACGTAGCTGTTTTGGGTTGGACTTCTGCTATACAATGCCCGCAGCATCCTGCATGGCACTGGTATTGGGGGCGACTTCTGTGTCTTTCTTGGCGTAGCGGCTCACACTGAGAATCATTCCTATGTATACGCTGTTGACTATCATGGACGTACCGCCCTTGCTTATGAACGGCAACGGCTGCCCCGTGACGGGCATGATGCCTGCCACCACACACATGTTGACAATGGCCTGAATGACCAGCAGCAGCCCCAGTCCCAAGATGAGAAAGGCGGGAAAACTCTGGGTACACTGGCGCGCAATGTGCTCAACACGGAAGAGCAATATCAGATACAGCAACAGGACGACGATTCCTCCCACCAGGCCTAACTCCTCTATGATAATGGCATAGATAAAGTCGGAAAAGGCCAGGCTGAGGAAGTCGCGCTGGACGGAATTGCCCGGCATCTTTCCCAATACATGGCTGGAGGCAATGGCTATATTGGAGGCGGCGACTTGCTCGTGGGCAGCATAATCATATTCCTCGGGGGTGATTTCCTTTATCTTCTTCCTATCCTCTCCTAACCCGAACCGTTTCTTCCATGTGACGACACGGTGGCATCCGGGAATGGCATCCCAAGTCTTATTGGGCACGGAGATGAGGGCCAGAAAGAAAAGCCCAGCGATGATGGCCAGAAAACCTAATAATTTTCCCATTTGCACGGCAGGAATATGCCCAATGAACATCATTAAGAAGATAACGATGAACAACATGCCCGCCGTTGAGAGATTTTCAGGGAAAATCAGCCCACATACAATGACGGTAAATATCATAATGTACTTGAATGCATGCCTGTCTGCCCCCTTGGGAGTCTGAGTCACCGAAAGGATGAGGGCTGTCAGCACCACCAGCGCTCCCTTGCCCAACTCGGAAGGCTGGAAACCGATGCCAAAAATATTCATGGAGCGGCTGGCACCGTTAACCTCGTGACCGGGCAGCAACACGATGCACAAAAAGATGACTGACAAGGGATACATGACCAATGGATAGAGGCGAAACCACTTACATGGGACATTGTGAATCACTATGGCAGTCAGAACGCCGACGATCACATACTTCAGATGCTCTACAAACGGAGCCCAGTAACGTCCATCGGCATAGCTCAGCCTGCTCATGGCACTGTAGACTTCTACAATGGAGATGGAACACAATAACAGGAACACTATCCATATTACGGCATCTCCATAAAAAATGGAAGGGAAATGAATGCGGGATTTCTTCTCAGCTGTCATTATTTTGTACCTTTATTCATTTGACGGACCAAGTCCTTGAACATCCTGCCACGCTCACCCATGTTATGGAACAGGTCAAAGCTGGCGCAGCATGGGCTGAGCAACACTGTGTCGCCTGGTTGGGCCAACCGATGGCAGGCCGCCACACAATCGGCCATATTATCGGTATCGGCGACAGGAAGTCCCAGTCCATCAAAGAAGTCATGTAATTTTTTATTGTCCGCGCCCAAATAGACCAAGGCGCGGCACTTGTCCTTGACCAACTCCTTGATTTCGTTGTAGTCGTTGCCTTTGTCCTGTCCCCCGAGAATCAGTACTACAGGGGATTTCACACTTTCCAATGCATAGTAACACGCATCGACATTCGTGGCCTTGGAATCATTTATGTAAAGGACATCGTCAACAACCACCACGCGCTCCATTCGATGTTCAATACCCTTGAAATCCTGCAAGCACTGACATATTACATCCCCCTTGACTCCAACTAAATTGGCCGAAACACCAGCCGCAAGGGAATCATACAAATTGTGCTTCCCCTTGAGTGCCAACGATTCTTGTTCCATGTTGATGGGCATGGGGTATTCTATTTCGTATTTGCCATCACGCAAATAGGCAATCGAACCAGACTTCTTAATCTCTGAGAAAGGACACAACTGACTCTTGATACCATATTTTTTTAGCTCCTTACTGATGATGGGATCATCTAACCAATACACAAACGCATCGTCAGGCTGCTGGTTTTGGATGATTCGCATTTTGGAATCTATGTAATTTTGCATCTCACCTCCGTACCTATCCAAATGGTCAGGGGTTATATTCAACAATATGGCCACGTTGGCACGGAATTCATACATATTGTCCAACTGAAAAGAACTTAATTCTATCACATAATAGTCAAAGTTCTCCTCAGCAACCTGATAGGCCAAACTCCGCCCGATATTTCCGGCCAGCCCTACATTATATCCAGCCGTTTTAAGGATATGGTAGATTAATGAAGTCGTTGTCGTCTTCCCATTACTGCCTGTTATACACACCATCTTGGCCTGCGTATAACGACCCGCGAATTCTATTTCGCTAATAATGGATACACCTTTTTCTTGAAGTTTCACCACAATGGGGGCTTCCGAAGGAATACCGGGACTCTTGATCACTTCATCCGCATTTAATATCAGGTTTTCGGTATGACCACCATCCTCCCATGAAATATGGTATTCGTCCAACAATTTTCTGTATTTATCGTTGATTGTCCCCGAATCGGACAAAAAAACATCGAATCCTTTTTTTTGAGCTAAGACTGCTGCACCCCAGCCACTCTCTCCGCCTCCTAATACTACTATTCGTGACATATCTATCTGGGTATTATCTTATTTTTAAAGTAATAATCGTAGCTGCTGCCAATATCATTGTTACTATCCAAAAACGTATCGTGATTTTGGCCTCATGGAAAGGACGTTTCGGCCAATTTCGAAATACGTAGGAGCAATCTGGAATCATTTGTTCAGGCAGCACACGGAAGTTGTCATGAATTGGAGTGCGTTTGAAGACCCGTTGCTTCCGCCCGTGACGTTTACCTATTTTAAAATAGGTCGTTTGTAATATCACACTCAGGCTTTCCACTAGGAACACACCACATAACAAAGGAAGCAACAATTCCTTGTGGATGAGAAGTGCCAATACGCCTATTATTCCACCAATGGTAAGACTTCCCGTATCGCCCATAAAAATTTGCGCAGGGTAGGCATTATACCACAAGAAGCCAATCAAAGCTCCTACAAAGGCACTGGAAAATACAACCAATTCTTGGCTGCCAGGAATGTACATAATGTTCAGGTAATTGGCAAACTCTATGTGACTTGACACATATGCGAGCAAGCCCAAAGCCACGCCAATGATTGCGGAGTTGCCAGCCGCCATTCCGTCCATTCCGTCATTTAGGTTTGCCCCATTGGAAACAGCCATAACCACTAATACTGTAATAATTACAAAAAGAATCCAACCAGCTATTTGCTTATACGGTCCTAAAAAGGCGAAACAGCTGCTGTAATCCATATTGTTATTTTTAAAGAACGGTATTGTCGTTTTTGTCGACTTAGAATTATTTTCTTTATGTACAACCGATGTGACTGCTCCTTGTTGAGTAGTTTCTATATTTTCACGGACTACTGCATCTGGGCTAAGATACAGTGTCAATCCCACGGCAAGACCCAATATACATTGTCCCGCAATTTTCAACCAACCATTCAGTCCGTCTTTGTTGCGACGAAAAATCTTTATATAATCATCTACGAATCCCAATACGCCCAACCATACAGTTGTAAGCATCATGAGAAGTAAATATATGTTGCGCAAACGTCCCAACAAGATACACGGAATCATTATGGCTATAATTATAATAATTCCTCCCATGGACGGCACATTTTGCTTTTGAACACCATACGGATCTATCTGAGGCGAACGCTGTGTTTCGCATATATGATGCCTGTGCATCCACTTGATAAAATATGCGCCAAACCACGCCGAAATTGAAAGTGCCAAAATAAATGCCAACAAGGAGCGAAATGAAATATAGCTCCACATGGCAGAGCCTGGAAGCCCAAATGACTCTAAAAATCTAAACAAATAGTATAGCATGGCAGTTATTCTAATTATTTCTAACGCTTTTGCTCTGTTTCATATACTCCAAGGACGACTTCTTTGTCATCAAAATGATGTTTTACCCCATTCACCTCCTGATAATCTTCGTGACCTTTGCCTGCCACCAATACAACGTCGCCTTTTTGAGCCATCATGCAGGCCGCATGTATTGCTTGCCGACGGTCAACCACAGACAATACACGCCCTTGCTGTTCTGCAGTAATCCCTGCGAGCATATCGGTCAGTATATCATTGGGGTTTTCATAGCGTGGGTTGTCACTCGTCAATATCACCGTGTCGCTGTTATTCGCAGCCTCGTATGCCATCTGCGGTCTCTTTCCTTTATCCCTGTTTCCGCCTGCTCCGCATACGGTAATCACCTTTCCTTTTCCGCCAAGGACTTCATGAATCGCAGACAAGACGTTCACCAGCGCATCTGGCGTATGAGCATAGTCCACAATCGACACATATCCACGCGGAGACGTCAATGTTTCAAACCGTCCAGAGACAGAACGCAACATACTCAAAACTGTCAAGACTTCTTCGGGTTCTTTGCCTAGCATCACCGCCACGCCAAATATTGCCAAGGCATTAGACACATTAAATTTGCCAACCAACGGCACATGGACTTCTATTCCATTTACCTGAAGCCACATACCTTGAAAATTCATATCAAGGATTTTAGCATGAAAGTCGGCCATACGCGTTTGCGAATAGGTCTTGACATCTGCCAAACAATTCTGGACCATGACTTTGCCATTCCTGTCATCAGCGTTCACCACGGCAAAAGCATCTGCGCCAAGTTGGTCAAAAAAAGCCTTTTTGGCATCACGATAATTCTCAAATGTTTTATGATAATCTAAGTGGTCACGGGTCAGATTCGTGAATATTCCACCCGCGAAACGCAAGCCACCGATTCTTTTTTGGGAGACAGCATGCGAACTCACCTCCATAAACGCATATTGGCAACCTTCATCGGCCATCTGCCCCAACAATCGGTTCAGCGATACAGGATCGGGCGTCGTCTGCGAAGCATGATATGCCTTACCATCCACATAATTACACACCGTTGAACAAAGACCGCACTTATAGCCGAACTTTCGGAACATCTCATATAATAAGGTGGCAATCGTCGTCTTACCATTGGTTCCCGTAACGCCGACCAATTTCAGCCGCGAGGTCGGATCACCGTAAAACTGCGTAGCCACTTCGCCCACCACAGATTCTGTGTTCTGCACTCTTACAAAAGTTTTTCCCTCAGGCATCTTTTCAGGAAACTCTTCACAAAGGACAGCAACTGCCCCTTGTTCCAAGGCTGCCGGAACGAATCTGTGGCCGTCTGCCTGCGTTCCCCGGATAGCTACGAACAAATCGCCATTCTTTATCTGGCGTGAGTCAATATTTACTCCTTGCACTTCCACTTCGATGTCACCTTTGACCTCGAGCGGAACTATATTTTTTAGAATTTCTGACAACTTCATCACTTAAACATTTAATATTATTAATTTCCTAGCGTATCTTTCTTGTTCACGTTCGCCGTATCGGACTCCAAATCCTGTCCCTGGGCAACCATCGCTTCATCTTTGACAAAATCATCAGGCCTATACCCTTTTACACCCAACTTCAAACGAATCATTTCGCCTTTCTTGAACACATGTCCAAAGGGAAGGCTTTGCTGCTGAACTGTTCCGACACCTTCCACTTTCACTTTCAATCCCAATTTCTCCAGATAAAAGACAGCGTCTCGCGCTCCCATGCCAATCACATTGGGAACAATATCCGAACGCACCTTCTGGGATTGCAAGGTCACATAGCTATCCGATGTAATGGCACTGCCCCATGCCGGAACTTCCGAATCGGAAAAATCGCCCAGGGTTTTCACCCCAAATCCATTCAGCACACGGCTTGCGTAATGCAGGTTTCCTTTATCAACTACCGGCAATTTCCTGTGCAGGGTGTCATTTTTCAATGTTGGCTTGAGTGTATTTGCCATAACCATCTCTGCCACTTTCCTAAAGACGGGAGCGCAATGCAGGCCGCCCGATGCACCAGGAGTATTGGAGATGATACAAACCATGCAGCTGTATCTGGGCTTTTCTGAGGGGAAGTAGCCCGTAAAGGACACAAGATGGCCACTCGTCTTTCCGCCTTTGGTCCACACCTGTGCCGTTCCCGTCTTTCCCGACACAGAAAAATTCTTTGAACCAGCCCGCTTTCCCAGCCCCACGTCCACTACATTAAACAGACAAGTCTGCAAATCCTTGATGGCCTGCGGCGAAGCCATCTGCTCGCGGATTACCTGAGGAGGAAATTCCCTGACAAGTTCATTGTTGCGCATTGCACAGGTTACAAAGCGCGGACGCATCATGCGACCATTGTTTGCCACACCGTTGTAAAAGGTCAATATGCTGATGGGAGGCACCTGTGTTTCATATCCAATGCTCATCCACGGCAAGGCCGTGTTTGACCAATTGCTCTTGTCCTTTTTCGGCATGCGGATACGTGGTACGGCATAGCCAGGAATGTCCAATTTCAAATCTTCGGCTATTCCCACCTTATACAGACCCTGCACAAATTTTTCGGGCGCGCCGTGGTAATTATTGTCAATCAGTGTACTGACACCTATGTTAGACGATTGCTCCAGGCACTGCGACACGGTCAGCATGCCGTAGCCTCCCTTGTGCCAGTTCCAGTCTTTCATGACCCGTCCGTACATCATGCGTTGTCCGCCGCAGCCATTCACCGTCTGCCCCATCTTTATTTTTCCGTCGTTGAGGGCTACCAAAAACGATATG
>JAGAYF010000057.1 GCA_017940605.1 Bacteroidaceae bacterium | reverse complement strand
TTCTTTTATTCATGCTTCTGTATAACCTCTTGATGCCCGCCGTTTTTTTCTTCAAGCCAACGGCAGAGGTAATCCACTTGTTCCTTGGTATTTCCCATGAAGACGGCGCATTCCTTATGCCCCTCAAACTGTGGAGTAACACCGTCCATTGTGCTGAGGGCTGAAACAGTAATAAGTTCGCGTTCTGCAGGAGTAAATTGGTCACAGGCGAATATATCACCAAAGAGGTGCGACTTCATGTAATAGTCGGCCTGTGGACAGAAAGTATAGTTCCATGGCGTGCCACCCTCATCACGGGTCTGCATGTCTGTGCCAAACTGCAATGCCAACTTGGCATCATCCCAGGCAGCGGGGCGGTGGAACGGTTTCCCTTCATTGTCGGCTATCCCCTCTGACTCACGCTCCGATAGCGCATGTTCAAGCGTATTCAGAGCATTCAGCGAACGGGGGAACCCCGTGTAGGCATAGAGTTGTGCAAAGGCGTCCTTGAGCTCATTCACACTCACACCGCCGTCGAGTGCCACGCGAATGGCCACGTCGAGACGTTGCAGGTCACCGCGTGCCGCCAATGCCGCACAATCGCAAAGCAGGAGCATCCGCTGAGAAACTGTTTCTTCTATCATATGATTTCTGATTTATTGTTCTTTTGTTAATCTATAATTTCGTTGTCAGATATCCTAATGCCACTGCTGCGATTCCTAATGCCACACTCCCTAATATATATAACGCGAAGAGCGCGTAGTTATTGTTCTGTAGCATCATCAATCCCTCTTTTGAGAAGGTGGAGAAGGTGGTGAAACCTCCACAGAAACCGACCATGAACAGCAGCGAGAATGCCGGAGCAAGGTGCTGGCAACGACTTGTCAGGCCCCATAGGATGCCTATCAACAGGCAACCAACGATGTTCACAGAGAATGTGCCCCATGGGAAACTACCATGTGAATGGCTCATGGAAAGAGAGATAAGATAGCGGCAGATGCCACCTATTCCACTACCTATTCCGACGAATACAATATCCTTTATCATTTGCGTACTTACGATTATCTATTTGTTAAAATGGAATCATGATTGGTTTCTGGCTGCGCCTCGTTTACATCCTGACTTGTAAGTTCATTTCTTCTCATTCTGTTGTCTCATGAAAAGTTGTTCGTAGGCACAGAGCAAGAGGGTCGCTGAAGCAAAGAAGCCACCGACGAGACAGACACCCAGCCATCCCTTCACGCTCCAGCCAAGACCAGAGAAGAAGGTGCCGAGACTGCCACCGATGAAGAAGGTGGTCATGAAGATGGTGTTCACGCGGTTGGTGGCCTGAGGTAGCTGTTGTAGGGAGCCGCTCTGGTTGCTGACTTGCAGGCACTGAGCTCCGATGTCGGCAAGGATGATAGCAGCGATGAGTCCTGTGTATGTGTCACCGAAGAGCCACGCTGATAGCCAGGCCATAACCTGCAGACAGCCGCCGATGATGGACATTCGGAATATCCCCACACGCGGAACGTACTTGCCAGCACCACTTGCAGCAAGGGCACCTGCAACTCCACAGAGCGCCAACGTACCGACGGCATCGCTGCCGGCATGGAATGGGGAACCGGCCAAGTGGAAAGCCATGCACGACCAGATGCACATCATGCTGGCAAAACTCATGGCAGGACGAAGGGAATAAAGACGAATGCGGGGATGCGACATGAAGATGCTGCCTACGGTATGCATCAGCTGGCGATAGGAGCCTTTGAACGTGAGCGTCACCTGCGGCATCATCCTCAGCGCGACAAGCAGTCCGACGAGCATCAGAAAGGCTACGATGAAGAACATCCATCGCCACCCCAGCCAGTCGCCCACATAGCCGCTGACGGCACGGGCAGAGACGATGCCTGTTATGAGCCCAGATGCCACGTAGCCCATGTTCCGAGACTTGTGCTCTGGTCGGGAATAGAGTGCGGCCATCGGGATGAACAGTTGCGGCATGATAGACGAGACGCCCAGGGTCAGCGAGGCTCCCCACAGCACCCATACATTTCCTGCCAAGCCTATGGCCGCGGCCGACACGGCAGCCGCAGACATTCCCAGCACGACGATACGGCGTACGGGAACCATGTCGGCCAACGGAACCACGAACAGCAGTCCCAGGGCATAGCCTATCTGTGTGACTACGGTAATGAGGTTGGCCTCTACCTGCGTGATGCCCGTCTCGCGGCAAATCATATCCAGCAGGGGCTGGTTGTAATACAGATTGGCCACGGTGAACCCTGCCATGACTGCCATCGTCAGCAGGATGTGACGGGGAATGCCGTTATGAGGAGTGAGGCGTATCATGAGCTTTGAAGAGTCTTCATTTTGTTTGCAAGTCGTTATTTGACTCCATGGACGAGCATCTTCAGCGTGTAAATAGATTTCGATGCTGTAATAAACAGGATGTTACGCTCTTTCCCGCCAAAGCAGACGTTGGCAGTCCACTCCTCGGGAATGGGGAAATGGGTTATCTTCCGGCCTTCCTTGTCGAAGACGGTTACGCCGTCACCGGTAAGATAGATGTTCCCGCGGTCGTCGATCGTCATCCCGTCCGAGCCCATGTCGGCAAACACCTGCCGGTTCGAGAGTGAGCCGTCAGCCTGGATGTCGTATCTCAGGATCCTGTTGGCCTTAGCCTCCGCTACATACAGATGTTTTCCATCGGGTGTCCCGACAAGGCCGTTGGGTTGGTTGAGCGTCGAGTCGAGCATGACCAGCTGTTGGCCTCCCGGAGCAAGATAATACAAGCCTTCCACGGGCTGCTGTCGCTCTGGGTTACGTGTCCAGTAGTCGCGTTTAAAATAGGGGTCAGTCAGATAGTAACTTCCATCCTTCGCAATCCATACATCGTTAGGGCCGTTCAGCAACTTTCCGCCGAAGTCGGTAATCAGTATCTTGGAATGACCAAGAGTATCAAACGACCAGAGCTGATTGTCCATGTCTGCACAGGCAACCAGGTTACCTTGGGCATCGAAGTACATCCCATTGGAGCGGCCACTCTGGTCGGTAAACAGCGTTATCTGGCCAGATTCGCAGTCCCAACGGTAAATCTTGTTGTTGGGCTGGTCCGTGAAGAACACATTACCCCCTGCGTCTGCCGCAGGCCCCTCCGTAAAGATATACGCATCGGAGATCCTTACAGGGGTTTCCCCTTTTGCAACGACATTCGACTGCGCCATGGAACATGCACTCATCACACATAGAAAAGCGCAAGCCGACATTAATAGTGAGTGTGAAAACCTTTGTTTCATCATTTTCATCTGTACTTATTTGGAATTTACCTTATTACAATATTATTCTTTGGTACCGGTTTTGCTGGTTTCATTGAATATTTGGTGCCGAAAGTTCTAACACAATCCAATCTTTGAAAATAGACTCTTCCGTTTCGGTGGTGAGTAGTTCAAGTGCTTTCATTCCCATGACCGAATTGCCTTTCTCGTTGAGTCGCGGACTCCATACCGCTACGGAATAGCGGGATGGATAAATGGCGGCGATACCTCCACCCA
>JAGAYF010000056.1 GCA_017940605.1 Bacteroidaceae bacterium | reverse complement strand
GTCCGATAAAATGCGTACCTTTGTTCATGGTTTAACTTGTTTTGTGGTAAAAACAAAAGTAACCAAAAAGGCTGAAACCCAAGCAAAGGTTTCAGCCTAATTTTATTTCCGTCAAAAAAGTTTTAGCGGACAGCAATAATACAGAATAGTGATGATGGGGATCAGTCCTGTTTCCAGAAAGACGACGTCAGCGGAAGCAGGATGCTGAAAATCTCCAGACGGCCGGCCAGCATGAGGAAGCAGCTGACCCATTTGGCAGCGGGGCTGAGCGCGGAAAAATCGGAGAGGGGCGTGAATTCATGGCCTACGATAGGGCCAATGTTGTTGACGCAGGAAATGGACAGGCTCACTGCATCGAGCAGCGGTAGGTTCATGATGTCGAAGGCAATGGCTCCGGCGAGGATAAGGACTACGTACCAAAAAAAATAGGAGATGAGGACGTGCTCGGTGCGCTCATAGACGGGGGCATGGTTGAGCCGCACGGGAATGATGGCGTTGGGGTGGAGCAGGCGCTTGAACTGGCTGGTGGCCGTCTTGAGCAGGACCAGCACGCGCACGCTCTTGATACCGCCGGTGGTAGAGCCGGCACACGCTCCCGTGGCCGTGGCTATGAGCAGCAGGAACAGGGTGGGGTGATACCAGAGGGCATAGTTGTCGGACACGAATCCCGTCGTCGTATGCAGCGAAATGACGTTGAAGAAACCGCGCCGCAGGGCATCGAGCGGGTCATGGCCGTGGATGAACAGGGCGTAGGAGCAGATGAACCCGATGATGAGCGTGGAAAGGCAGAAATAGCGTATCTCTTCGTTGCGCAGGACGTTCCTGAACTTGTGCTTGACAAACAACAGGTAGAGAATGGTGAAGTTAATGCCGCCGATGAACATGAACAGCATCTCTATCAGTTCGATGGTGGCCGAATTGTAGAACAGGATGCCGCTGGCGTGCGGGGCAAAACCACCCGTGGCCAGGGTGGTCATGGCAAAGTTGACGCTGTCAAAGGTGGACATGCCTCCCAACCACAGGCACAGGGCGCATGTGGCCGTCAGCATGGCATACAGCGACCACAGCCAGCGGGCTGTCGTGCCGATGCGTGGGTGCAGCTTTTCATGGGTCAGCCCTGTCGCCTCGGCGCTGAACAGCCGGCCTCCTCCCTGTATGTTGGAGGGCAGCAGCGTCAGCGTAAAGAACACAATACCCAGTCCTCCTATCCATTGGCTCAGGCTTCGCCAGAACAGCAGGCTGTGGGGCAGGGCATCCAGCTGGCTGAGGGCCGATGCGCCCGTCGTGGTAAAGCCCGACATGGCCTCGAAAAAGGCTGTCGACACCGATATGTCGTGCGGGCTGAGCAGGAACGGGAGCATGCCGATGGCTGAAAAGACAATCCATACGATGGCCACGATGAAGTAGGCCTCGCGCCTGAAGAGATTGGCGCGGGCATTGCGGCCGTGGATGCGCAGCCCCACACCCAGCACGATGGCCAGCGCAGAGGGAATGATGATGGGGAGCAGGTCTGTCTCTCGGTAGATGATGCCCACGGCAAGACAAAGCAGCAGCAGGATTCCCTCCAGCAGGACGAGGGAACCAATGAAGCGGCAGATGGTCTTGAGGTTCATGTCGGTCGGTGGGTTATGAAAAGAAAGTTCCTAACTTGTTCAGCTCGTTTCCGTGACAGAACGCAACCACGTGGTCGCCTTCCTGTATTTGCGTGTTGCCGTTGATGAGGATTCCCTGCTCGTGGCGGACCAATCCGCCCAGGGTGCAACCGCTGGGCAGGGAGAGTTCCTTCACGGGCTTGCGCGTAATCCTGGCGTTGGGGGCAACGTTGAATTCTGCAACGTCTATGTTGGCCACCATCAGGCTCTTTACGTTGGTTACGTCGGCCTTGAGCATCATTTGGTAGATGTATCCGGCCGCAATGGTCTGCTTATTGATGAGCGTACCTATGTCGAGGCTCTCCGCCATGCTGGCAAAGTTGATGTTGTCGAGCATGGCCACCGTCTTCTTGACGTTCATGCGCTTTGCAGCCAGGCAGCTCAGGATGTTTGTCTCGGCATTGGACGTGAGGGAAATGAATGCCTCGGTCTTGTTAACGTTTTCGTCGGTCAATAGCGAGATGTCGCGCCCGTCTCCGTGTATGACCATCACGTTTTTGTTGTTGATGAGCTCATTCAGCTGGTGGCAGCGTTGCAAGTCCCGCTCAATGATTTTCACGTTCATGTAGGACGGCATCATGCGGGCCGCATAGACGGCCGTGCTCCCGCCTCCCATGATGATGACGTTCTTGACGTCGGGGTAGTCGTTCTTGCCCGTGATCTCGCGAATGTATGGGATGTATTTTTTCGTGGTCATGAAGTACACGAGGTCGTAGCACTGCACCATGTCGTTGCCGTGTGGGATGATGGTCTCGTTTCCGCGCTTGATGGCCACGATGTGGTACGGGTCGTCCGGCCCGCACAGGTTCTTCAACGGCGTGTTGAGGATGCTGGAGTTGTTGCGCACCTTGATTCCCATGAGTACGAGCGCCCCGTTCTCCACTTCCCACCATTGTCTAATCCAACTGCGCTGCACGCTCAGGGCGATTTCCTTCGCTGCAATCCATTCGGGCATGATGACGGAGCCTATGCCCACGCTTTTGAAAAATTCCTGGTTCTCAGGGCGGATGTATTCGTCCGTGTCAACGCGCGCCACGGTCTTTTTCGCTCCCATCTTGCTGGCAAGCATGCAGCAGGTGAGGTTGGCTGCCTCATTCGGAGTCACTCCAATGACCAGGTCGGCCTTGTCGGCCCCCGCCGTGCGCAATCCATCGATGGACGTGGGGTCTACTGCGTGTCCCAGCAGGTCATAGTTGGCTACGAGGTCGTCAAACTTCTCTGCCTGCGCATCCAGAATCGTGATGTTGTGACGCTCACGCGATAAAAGCTTCGCTAAATGCGTTCCGACGGCTCCTGCTCCGGCAATAATGATTTTCATAGCAATGCATGTTTTATGGAAGTGATGTCAATGCCCGCTTCTTCCTGCAGTTCTGCCACTGTTCCGTGACTGATGAAGCGGTCGGGGTAGCCCAGGCGGACGATTTGCCCTGCATATTGTTTCTCGGAAAGGTATTCCAGTACGGCACTGCCGAATCCGCCTTCCTTTACGCCGTCTTCCAGGACGATGATCTTCTTGAATTTCTCGCTTATCTCATCCAGCAGTGCGTTGTCCAGAGGTTTTACGAAACGCATATCGTAGTGGGCAATTTCGGCGGCCCTTCCTTGCTGCGACAGTTCTTCCTCGGCCTTCTTTATGGCTTGGATGCCCAGGTTGCCAATAGGTCCTAGTGTTAGGAGTGCCGTTTCCGTACCTTGTTTCAGGCATCTTCCCTTTCCGGTCTCAATCTGTTCCAACGGACACTGCCAGTCCTCATCGGAGCAGCGTCCCCTTGGGTAGCGAATGACGTATGGGCCGGCATTTTCCAGTTGTGCACTGAACATCATGCGCCGCAGTTCTTTCCCGTCCATGGGCGATGCAATCGTTAGGTTGGGGATGGGGCGCAATGCCGCTATGTCGAAAGCGCCATGGTGCGTCGGTCCGTCCTCTCCCACGAGTCCTGCGCGGTCAAGGCAGAATACGACGTGCAATCCTGAGATGGCTACGTCATGAATGATGTTGTCGTAGGCGCGTTGTGCGAAGGAAGAGTAAATGTTACAGAAAGGAATCATCCCGTCTATGGCCATTCCAGCGGCAAAGGTGACTGCGTGCCCCTCGGCAATGCCTACGTCGAACGTGCGCTTGGGAAACACTTTCTGAAAACGGTCCATGGAGCATCCTGTAAGCATGGCGGGGGTGATGCCTACAATCTTTTCATTCATCTTGCCCAGTTCCACCAAAGTGTCTCCGAATATGTCCTGAAATTTGGGCGGCTGGTGCTGTGCCGGACTGGACAGCCGCTGTCCTGAAACGGGATCAAACTTGCCCGGGGCATGCCAGATGGTAGCTTCCTTTTCTGCCATGGAAAAGCCTTTGCCCTTCACGGTGTGAACGTGCAGGATGCGCGGCCCTTTCATGTCCTTGATTTCGCGAATGGTGCGTACAAGTTCCTGAATGTTGTTGCCGTCAATCGGACCAAAGTACCTGATGTTCAGTCCCTCGAATATGTTTTGCTGATTGGCCAGCAAGGATTTGACAGAGTTGTTGAAGCGAATGATTTTCTTGCGTCGGCTGTCGTTCAGGATGCCCCATGAGGAAAATTTCTGGGCAGCCTTAAATCGCAGGGTGTTATAGAAATTGCTTGTATGGAGATGTAGGAGATACTGCTTCATTCCTCCTACACTTCCACTGATACTCATATTGTTGTCATTCAGTATGATGAGTAAGTCGTTGGGGGTTGATGACACATTGTTCAGCCCTTCATACGCCAAACCGCCGCTCATAGCCCCATCACCAATGACTGCCACCACCTTTCGCTGGCTTTGCTGCATTTCTTCCGCCACGGCCAGTCCCAGGGCAATGGATATCGAGTTAGAAGCGTGGCCGCATGTGTTTACATCGTATGGGCTTTCCTGTGGCGAGGGGAAGGGTTTGAGCCCATGACTTTTCCTGTTTTGGTAGAAAGCCTTCCTCCTGCCCGTCAGAATCTTGTGGGCGTAAGCCTGATGCCCTACGTCCCACACAATGTGGTCTTCTGGCGTATTAAAGATGTATTGCAGGGCCACAGCCAGCTCCACAGCTCCCAAGCTGGAGCCCAAATGGCCTGGGTTGTGGGCGCACACATCGATAATCTCTTGTCTTATTTCTTCACATACTGCGGGCAGGATGCTTTCGGGTAGTTTTCTCAGGTCCGATGGCGTATCTATTCTGTTCAACAGCGGATATGAGGTTTCAAAATCCTTCATTTCTATAAAATAAAGCCGTGCAAAAATACACAGAATTCACCGTAAAACATTAATTTTGCCCAAAATATTTTGTCATACCCCTTTATGGAGCTGCAAACCAAGGTAGATATTCCCACGCCCCCGTTCTCTGTTTCCGAATGCAGCAGGACCATGTTCCTGGGTTCCTGCTTTGCTGAAAACATGGGCAGCCGCATGGCCGAGAATCAGTTTCCCTGTGTGGTCAATCCAACGGGTGTCCTGTACAATCCACTCAGCATCTTTCAGGTGCTGGGCCAGTTTCAGGCACGAAAGTTCGATGCGGAGTGCTTTCTCTTTCGTGACGGTGAAGGTCGGTGGGGAAGTTGGCTGCATTCCACGTTGTTTTCTGCCGCTACGCGCGAAGAATGCCTGGGGCAGATTACTGCTTCCTTCGATACTGCCCTTCATCTGTACGAGCAGATGGACGTGCTGGTGTTAACCTTTGGTACGAATCATTACTATCGGCTGAAGGAACGCCCACTCATTGTTTCCAATTGCCACAAGCAGCCTGCGGCTTTGTTTGAGGAACATGAGGCCTCGGTAGCCGATATGCTGGAATGCAGTCACCTCCTGCTGTCCGAACTGTTCAGGCAAAATCAGCACTTGCGTGTCATACTGACGGTCAGTCCTTATCGCTATCTGAAATATGGCGCACATGGCAACCGCCTTGCCAAGGCTGCGCTCATGCTATATGCGCATGAGTTGGAAAAGTCGTATCCTGACAAGATAACCTATTTCCCCGCCTATGAAATACTGGAAGATGAGTTGCGGGACTACCGTTTCTATGCTGACGACATGGTTCATCCGTCCTCCTTGGCCGTGCAGTATATATGGGAAAGGTTCACCCAATGCTATTTCACCCCCTCGGCCCTTGCCCAAGTAGCACGCATGCGGCCCATACTTAAGGCTCAGGCGCACCGGACTCACAGTAAGTCCTGAAAATAAGTTCACCTTTTCCGTCCATTTTCCCTTTTTGAAAATAAAACTCCCGTAGTTTTTTAAAAAACTCCCCGACTTTTTCAAAAAACTCCCCGACTTTTTTCACATTACTGCATCCTTGATGAAACGATGTGGGGGCTGTTGTTCCAGTTCATCGGAGTAATTTTGCGCTGGTTGAGGGCGTTTTTGTTTAATTTGTGATAAAAATGGGCGCGAAAAGCACAAAATTGTAATTTTCCGTGGTCCGAAAACGACTTTTTTTATATTTTTGCATTAATTTTTAGAACATGCTTACTCTTATAGCAAGATGATGGAGTCTTTGAAACACGAATGCGGAATCGCCATGGTGCGATTGCTCAAGCCACTTGAATATTTTCAGGAAAAATATGGGACATGGACCGTCGGTCTCGATGAATTGTACCTGTTAATGGAGAAACAGCACAACCGAGGTCAGGAAGGAGCAGGCATAGCGTGTGTCAAGATGGATGCTCCTGCCGGTGAGGAGTACATGTTCCGTGAAAGGGCGTTGGGTTCGGGTGCTATTGCCGAAGTCTTCGGCCGTGTGCATGCCCCCATGCAGGAATTGACAGGAAAGCAGATGGCCGATGTATCCTTTGTGCGGCGCAACGTGTCCTTTGCGGGCGAAATCTACATGGGTCACCTGCGGTACAGTACGACGGGGCGCAAGGGTATTGCCTATGTCCACCCCTTCCTGAGGCGGAACAATTGGAAAGCCCGCAATCTGTGCCTATGCGGCAATTTCAACATGACCAACGTACGGCAAATATTTGACAGCATCGTACAGATGGGCCAGCATCCGCGCATATACGGCGATACCTACATCCTGTTGGAGCAGATAGGCCATCGGCTGGACCGCGAAAGCGAACGTTTGTTCCGCCATGGCATTCAGGCAGGGATGCAGAAAAGCGACATCACCCGATACATTGAGGACAACATTGACATGGCCAATGTGTTGCGTACCTCCAGTGGCATATGGGACGGTGGCTATGTGCTGTGCGGCGTTACAGGTAGCGGCGAATCCTTTGTCATGCGTGACCCATGGGGCATAAGGCCGGCCTTTTGGTACAAGAATGATGAGCAAGTCGTTGTGGCATCGGAACGACCGGTAATACAGACGACATTGTTCGTGGAATCCCATGAAGTAAACGAATTGTTGCCCGGTCAGGCCCTGCTGATAAGCAAGTCGGGTGAGATGAGGTTGGAACAGGTGCTTCCTGCGCGCACATTGAGCGCATGTTCGTTTGAAAGAATCTACTTCAGTCGTGGCAATGATGCTGACATATACCAAGAACGCAAGGCATTGGGAAGGCAACTGGTAGAACCCGTCTACAAGGCCATAGGCAAGGACCTGAAGCATACGGTCTTTTCGTTCATACCCAATACGGCGGAAACGGCTTTCTATGGTTTGGTGGAAGGATTCAACGATTGCCTGAACCAACAGAAGGCCAAGGCCCTGATGGACTTAGGGACGGATGCCAAGCCTACCGACATTGAGGACATACTGGCGCAAAGGGTGAGAAGTGAGAAAGTGGCGTGGAAAGACATCAAGATGCGCACGTTCATTGCCGAGGGTAACAGCCGAAACGACCTGGCTTCCCATGTGTATGACGTGACCTACAACAGCCTGTGTCCCTACAAGGATAACCTGGTCATCATAGATGACAGCATCGTCAGGGGGACTACGCTCAAGGAGAGCATCCTGCGCATACTGGACCGCCTGCATCCCAGGAAGATCGTGGTCGTGTCGTCTTCGCCCCAGGTGCGTTATCCTGACTATTACGGCATAGACATGCCCAGTTTGCAGGAATTCATAGCATTCAGGGCAACCATAGCCCTGCTGGAGGACAGGAAGATGGACGGACTGATACATCAGGTATGCGAAAAGTGCCGCGCAGAGTTAGAAAAGCCGGCTGACCAGCCTGTGGTCAATGCGGTACAGGAAATATACGCTCCGTTTACGGCGGAAGAGATTTCCCTGAAGATGGCCCAAATGCTTCGTGCCGAGGATGTGGAGGCTGAAGTAGAAATAGTGTATCAGTCGCTGGAAGGACTCCGCAGGGCATGTCCCCATCACAGCGGCGACTGGTATTTCAGCGGAAACTATCCCACGCCCGGAGGAACAAGGCGCGTCAACCAGGCCTTTGTTGATTTTGTTGAACAGGTGTATTGTGCTTCTGGCAGGCAGGATGAGCCATGAAATGCCGTGGCATGAAATAAGATAATCGCCCCTTTCCGTGAAGAAAGGGGCGATTATCTTGTATGGAAGTACCGCTGGTTATGGTTGCAGCACGTCAATGTCCTTCAGGTAGCTCTCCAGTTCGCTGTTGCTGGGGACATAGTCGGTCAGGTCGCCCTGCATGTAGCGATCATAGCTGGCAAGGTCGATGATGCCGTGCCCGCTCAGGTTGAACAGAAGCACCTCGCTCTTGCCTTCTGCCTTGCATCGGAGTGCTTCGCGCACGGTTGCGGCAATGGCGTGACAACTTTCGGGAGCAGGAACGATGCCCTCGCTGCGGGCAAAGAGTATGCCGGCCTTGAAAGTCTCGCTCTGTGGCAGGTCCACACCTTTCAGGTAACCGTCCTTGAGTAATTGGCTCAGGATGACCCCTGCACCATGATAGCGCAAGCCGCCTGCATGGATGCTGGCTGGTTGGAAATTATGACCCAGCGTGTACATGGGGAGCAACGGGGTGTAACCTGTCTCGTCACCAAAGTCATATTCAAAAACACCCTTGGTCAGCTTGGGACAGCTCTCAGGTTCGGCAGCAATGAACTCTGTCTTCTTTCCTTCGCTGAAGTTGTGGCGCATGAAGGGGAATGCGATGCCGCTGAAATTGCTGCCGCCGCCAAAACATGCAATGACCTTGTCGGGATATTCGCCGGCCATGGCCATTTGCTTTTCGGCTTCAAGGCCGATTACAGTTTGGTGAAGGCTGACATGGTTGAGGACTGAGCCCAAAGTGTACTTGCAATTGGGGGTCTGTGTAGCCAATTCAATGGCTTCACTGATGGCTGTGCCCAAAGAACCGTTGCTGTCGGGGTGTTGTGTGAGGATGTCTTTTCCGGCACGGGTACTCATGGACGGGCTGGGTGTTACCTGTGCGCCAAAGATGTTCATCATGGAACGGCGATAGGGCTTTTGCTCATAGCTAATCTTTACCATGTAGACAGCAGCGTCAATTCCAAACTGTGAACAGGCGTAGGCCAATGCAGTACCCCATTGTCCGGCACCGGTCTCGGTGGTGATGTTGGTGACACCCTGCTGCTTGTTGTAATATACCTGGGGCAGTGCAGAATTGAGCTTGTGGCTTCCTACGGGACTTACGCTTTCGTTCTTGAAATAGATGTGGGCGGGTGTGTCAAGGGCCTTTTCCAGTCCATAGGCACGCACCAGGGGGGTGCATCGCCAGTTTTTGTAGCGGTCACGCACTTCTTCGGGAATGTCAATCCAGGTGTCGGTTTGGTTAAGTTCCTGGTTGGAGCATTCTTCGCAGAAGATTGGGTAGAGGTCTGACGACTTCAAGGGCTGCTTAGTGCCTGGGTGCAAAAAGGGTAGGGGCTTGTTGGGCATTTCTGCCTGGATGTTGTACCACTGTGTGGGTATCTCGCTTTCAGGAAGCAAGAAGCGTTTTGTCTTGTTGCTCATAGATGTGTATTGTTTATAGATGGATTATTCCGATTACAAAGTTAGATAAAAATGCGTATACGCAATGCAAATTCTTACTGCTTTTTCGCAGAAATGAATAAATGTACAATGTTTTCAAGAAAAATTTGAATATCCTATTTCCGAACGGAATCTGAAAGCGAGGTTTATTTATTGTATAGGTTAAAAAAACTTTCGCACCATCATGGTGCGAAAGCAAGTAGCAGAATAGGATGAATTCTGTGTATAGGCACTATCTGATTGCCTGCAGAATGGTGCCTATATCTTCTTGGAATGCGACATAGCGGGATAAACCATTGATGAAAGTTTGTGGCTCGCTCTTGTTGAATCGGACAAGGGTTGTTTGCTCCCACTCTGTTGCCATGCGCTCAAACGGAAACCGAATGATGACAGGCGTATTGAAACCTACTCCCAATTCAAGCAGGAGTAACCGTTTCCCTGAACACTCTGTTATGAAATTCTGGTAACGTTGGTATTGTTGATGCCAATAAATGTTCTCAACAAAGGTGTTGTCGCAGCGAAGATTCATGGCCACAGGGGCATGGGTGTCTGGCATACGCGGAATCATGTCTGTTGGGATACGGCAATCCTTTATGAGTGGCAGCACTTGTTCCACCCATTTCTGATTGCTCCATGTTTCTTTAGGATAGCCGGACTTGGGCTGAAAGAGTGCGTAGTCACCTTGTGTGGCAAAGAGCCTTTCCTTACAGAATCCCGCTTTCTCAAACTGACCGTCAACATTTGTGGTGATGACAAAGTGGTTCTTGCCATTGACAATATCCAGCAACTGCTTGTAAAGCGGCATGGCATGGGGACGGTAGCGCGCATACCAGATGTGCATGGCCCAACAAGCCCACGTCTCTTCTTCAGTTTGGAATGGATAAAATGAGGAACTGTAGAGGTCAGTGATGCCATAACGTTCTATCCACGGATGGAAGTAGTGTTCAAACTCTTCACCCGAATATTGCAAACCGGCTGCCGTTGACAGTCCGGAGCCTGCGCCTATAATGATGTTGTCGGCATTGGATATGAGATGGCCCAGTTGTTCAATCCTCTGTGAGTAGTCGTTGGTAGATTTCATGGTCATTATCCTTAAAAACGTTGAAGACAACTTGAGTGATAGTAGGTGTCTGATGCAAAGCGAACCATTTTCTGACGGTAGCAAGGGCTATCTCTGCAGCACGTTCGTTTGGAAAATTGAATACTCCTGTTGAAATGCAACAGAAAGCGATGCTCCGTAGATGATATGTTTCGGCAAGATTGAGACATGAATGATAGCATGAGGCTAAAAGTTCTTCCTGTTCCTGGGTAGGAACCATGCCTTGCGGAATAATAGGGCCAACGGTATGAATGACATGTTTGGCAGGCAGATTATATCCCAGCGTTATCTTGGCTT
The DNA here is from genome assembly GCA_017940605.1 of Bacteroidaceae bacterium. Classification (GTDB taxonomy): domain Bacteria; phylum Bacteroidota; class Bacteroidia; order Bacteroidales; family Bacteroidaceae; genus UBA6382. Next base: position 47,232 of record JAGAYF010000056.1, on the reverse strand, counting down.
TTCCTGTCTGTTCGTCATGTCCCTGTGCCTGCATTTGTTCATGGCATGCCTGTCGAAGTTCGATGCCGGCAGCTGAGTGGATGCAGTTGTCTATACATTGATGAAGAGGTGTCCAGCAACCGAGCATCTGGCTGTTGGCTGCATTGACAATGGCATCAACTTGAAGGCGAGTAATGTCACCTTGCCATAGAAGTATTCCTTCTCCGTCAAGCGAAACCACACCTTTTTCCTCTGTTTGCCGCTGGAGTTCCCAATCTTGGGCTTTAAGAAATTCCTGGGAAGCGGGAATGGGTTGACGTATGTTCATTAATGCACGCATCATCCGCTGTTTGTCTGAGAGTGATGCAGGTAAGGCGTATTGCTTGCCGACATCGGTCATCAGTTGTCTCAGGATATAATCAAGATTTTCTGCGCGATTCATGTTCCTTCATTCTGTTTATGGATGGTATAGAGCGGTCTGAATTCTGTTTTTTCAGGAAGATTGTCTTCGCATGAAGCGAAGACAATCTTCCTGAGTTACATAAGAGTTGTAAGGGAGGTCTCAATATAGATTAGTATGCTGCTGTGAAACGCTCCTTATGGTGATTTTCTTGCTCCAACTCATCAACCATTGCCACTGCATAGTCCTCAACGGAAATGAAACTCTCACCTTTTTCGTCAAAGAGCATGTCATCTTTACCAAGACGATATTTGCCTGTGCGCACGCCTGTTGTCATGTTGCCAAGATTGCCGGCAGGAGAGAAAAATATCCAGTCAATATCCTGCTCTTTCGTCAGTGTGTTCAGGTAGAATTCCCCAAGGCTCTTTACGCCAGGCAACCATGCTTCAGGAAGTGTGCCAGTGTCAATGAGACGAACACCTGGCTTGACAAAGAGAGTGCCTGCGCCACCTACGATGAGCAGTCGACGGACTCCTGCTTGCTTGACACCTTCTACGATTTTAGGATAGTTTTCCAGCGTTTCTTCATACTGGTGAGGGTTTTTCCAGCCAGGATTATAGGCCGAAATGACTGCATCCTTGCCTTTGGCCAGACGCTTTAGCTCTGAAGGATTGGTTGCATCAGCTACAACAATCTCGACATCTTGTTTGTCCGCCAGACTTTTTGCATTACGTACTATTGCCGTCACCTTGTGGCCGCGATTTACCAACTCGTTCAGGATAGCTGAACCTACGAAACCTGTTGCACCAATTAATAAGACATTCTTTGCCATAATTTTTTTTATAGTTAAACTTAATTTTCTGTATTAAAACGATGCAAAAGTACAATGTATTTTTCTTTTTTACAAGAAGATACTTTTTCGTGGAATAGTTACCGAAAAGTAGGAATTGTTGAGTAGCAAGAAATTGCAAAAATAAGATTTAACTTAAATTATCATAGTATAATGTCTCCATACTAGGTAACTTTTCTCTACCTTTGCCTAAAATTAGTGAATATGACAGATATCAAAGCAGAGTATTTGGCCTGTCCTATCAGGCAGGTCATCAGCCGTTTCGGCGACAAATGGTCCATGTTGGTCTTATATTCATTGTACACCAGTGGGACAGGCATATTACGGTTTAATGAATTGCGTCGCCATATGTCGGACTGCTCCCAAAAGATGTTGTCGGCCACATTAAAGAATTTGGAGAACAGCAATCTTGTTGCACGGAAAGTGTATCCAGAAGTCCCACCCCGAGTAGAATATTCTTTAACAGATACGGGTAAGTCGCTGATGCCTTCTATCAATTCCTTGATAGAATGGGCGAAGCACCATTTTGATGATGTCGTAAAGGATATTCTCGTAGAGTAGATGCCGCTTGTCTTATTTATGGTTATGTGTCTGATAAAATGAAAGTATGCCTTATCGGCACAAAAGATACGTAGTGATGAGATAATATAGTTCCTATTGAACCATCAGAGGGGAGTTGTTATGTGATACAACTCCCCTCTGACTTAAATATAAGTGTATAAAAATATTATTTTCTCTCAACGCCGCGTGCAATCTCTATGACACGGCGGCGTGTGTTGCCAGGATAAACCTTGATGAGAGCGACACCGTGGGGAGCGACCTCGGTTTCCCAACGTTCCTTGGGTTCTATCGTGGCAATGTCTTTCTGTCGCCACACATCACGGATGGTTTGTCTGCCACGGAAGCCGAGTGAGGCGGGAATGATGCCGATGTTCTTGGGCTGGTCGCTCAGGTTGAACATGCCAATGGCCATGCTTCCGTCCTCCAGTTGCTTTACGTAGGTGGAATAGGTCTTATCGTGATAATAGCGATAGGCCTGTATGCCCAAGGGGTCTTGGTTGATGTCGTTTACTTCGCTGTTGCAGAGAAGGCTGATGGTGAAATCATCCAATTGGGACATGTCGCAGCCGATGAGCAGGGGAGAAGCCAGAAGAGCCCAAAGGGAAATGTGGGAATACTGCTCATCGGGCGTCAATTTCGTGTAGTGAAGATGTGGCCCCCAGCCTACCATGCCCACGACAAGCATGTCTGCGTCGGCCCAATGGCCTGGGCGGTTGAACGATGCCCAATGATCCTGACGCTGGAAGCCAATGTTGAAGATACTGTTCCAATTATCGCGGATGTCGCCCGTTGTGCGGTAGCAATTGGACTTTTCCATCCAGATGGGTGCGTCAGCATAGGGTGCAGAATTGGACAAGCTGTAGACAATGTCCCTGTTCTGCTTCTTGATGGCATCATACATTTCGGTAGCGTAGTAATAATCGTTGGGATTCCAGTCATATTTCAAGTAGTCTATCCCCCAATCGGCCCATTGCTGCGCATCTTGTGGCGCAAATGAGTACATTCCGTGGTAGTAGTGCTCTTTCCTGATTTGTTTGCCCTCTGGATCTTCGGGAGAGACGTATTTGTAATTTTCATTGTGCCTGCCTTCCTTAATCCAGTCGTATGTTCCGTCGGCATTGTCGCTCATGCTGCCAATATGTCCCGCGTAGGTTCCTACCCAAGGGCCGGAATAGATGCCTAACTTGAGGCCCATGGCATGTATGTCGTCTGCCAGTTTTTTCATGTCGGGGAATTTGCGGTTGGGCTGCATGGCGTTGTACTTGCCGCCGCGTATGCTTTGCCATCCATCGTCAATGTTGATGTACGTCCAGCCATAGTTGATGAGGCCTTTCTCTACCATGGCCTTGGCAGAGGCCATCACTTTGTCCTGACTCACGCTGTTGCCCCAGCAGTTCCAGCTGTTCCACCCCATGGGCGGTGTGAGGGCGATGAGGTCGCCTACTTCAATGCGCAGTTCGCGTGTGGCTGTGCCCTTGGCGTTTTGGGCTTGCAGGGTGACATGGTAAGTTCCTTGTTTCTTGACTTTTCCTGTTATCTTACCTGTTTCAGGATTGACTTTAAGTCCAGCGGGAAGTCCTTTGGCTGAAAAAGTGATGGGGCGGACGCCTGTTGCTGCTATTGTATAGAGAAAAGGAGCACCCGGGCGCACTCCGAAAACTTTTGCGCTGTTGATGCGCGGTGTTTCAGGGGCGGGCGGTGTGAGGATGTAAGCCGAATAATCAGGTTTTTCGGCAGGACTTTGTGCCCAAGTGACATAGGGACAATTCAAGGCCAGTAGGATAGCGGTGGCCCATAGTGAACGTTTCATAAAATCAGAATATTAAAAAGGTTGTTTTAAAGATAGTCTTTCTCCAACTCTGCAATGGCCTTGCTGATTTGGTCAGGACAGCTTGTCAACTTGTTTCCGCACCGGATGCCCTGAAGCCGTTCCTTGGCCTCCCTTAGTGGCATGCCTTTCACCAAGGCTGCTATTCCCTGCAAGTTGCCATGGCATCCGCCGATTACTTTCAAGTCTGTGATGTGCTGTTGATCGTCGGCCTCAATGTTGATCAGTTTTGAGCAAGTTCCCTGTGGGTGATAGGAAATCTGTTTCATGCTGTCGTAGTGTTATTTTCCAGGATAGTCTTCAATGATTTTCTTTACGCCGCCCGTAGATTGGTAGAAAAGGACTTGTGTGGAGGTGCGCTTGTTGAACAGTTCGCTGCTCAGTATGTCCACATGGCCGAACTGGCCCATGGGAGCGGTTATCTCAGCCAGTTTGCGCTCGCGGGTGTAGAGTTTGACGGTTACGTCGGAGGGCACATTGTACCTCAGTGCCTGCTCGTCGGTCTTTTTCTTCTTGCCGTCCGTCTGCTCCGATGGGACGGTCTTCTGGTTGACCACGTCAATGTAGATGGGTTCGCCTGCCAGGTTCTCCTCATCCACCACGCCCAGTTCCGTTGAGAACCTGAACAAGATTTGCTTCTTGACATTCTTGGTGGGCAGGAAGTTCATGGTGAAGGAGCGCGTTACTTTCTCCGTCTTTCCCTTGAAGAGTTGCAGCAATGCTTCCTCCTGGGTGTTCAGTTGCTGAATCATGAGCTTCAGCTGCTCTCCATCCTTGGGCATGTTGTCGGCTTGTCCTTTCGATAACTGGCTTCGGCTGTCGCGGATGTCGTATATCTCGCTGGCCGTGAGCTCTGCCATCTTGGCTGCGCTGCCTGCCATCAGGATTTCCTGCGTCATGAAATCGCGTGGGTTGAGCAACGACTTCTCCTCCTTGTTCAGGTTGGGGTCTTTGGGGTTGGGTTCTTCCTCCACCTGGCTGTTGACGGCCAGCAGCAACCCGTTTTTGCTCAGGCTCACCAGTGGGGCGGTCGTTGCCTTCTTCAGCGGAATGGAATAAACCTTGCTGGTGTCGGGAACGCCGAAGGGCGTGATGCTCACGTCGTCAATCACCCAACTCACCTGCTTTTCCCTGATGACGTCGTTGAGTTTCAGGTATCGCCCCGCATAGGCATTCAGGTCGCCTGGGGTGGCCGTCGTGCAGGTTGCGGTGACCGTGATGCTCAGCATGGTCTGCGGCAGATAGTATGTGACTCCCTCCTGCGTGATGCCTGGCGTGTAGGGCAGCACTGTGGTCTGTGCGTGGCCTGCTGCGATTCCTGCCAGCAGGCAGGCACCTATCATGATTCTTTTCATGTCCGTTACTGTATTTATAGTATTGATTGGATGTTCTGTGCTTTCAGTTCTTTGATGGCGTAGGGTATCTCATTCACCAGGTCCATTACGGTCATGCCTTCCTCGGTCAGCTTGTCGGCGGCCAGGTCTCCGGCCGAACCGTGCAGGTAGCATCCCAGCCGGCATGCCGACTCGGGGTCATATCCCTGGGCCAGGAGCGACAGCAGAATGCCCGTAAGGGCATCGCCCGTGCCTGCGGTGGCCATGCCTGAGTTGCCCGTCGTGTTGAAGTGGATGTGTCCGTTGGGGCAGCAAATGGCGGTGAAGTGGTTCTTCAGTATGAGGTAGATTTGCAGGCTGCGTGCTTCCTCGCGTGCCTTGTTGAGTTGCTGGAAATCGTTTTCCGTTGCCCCGAACAGCCGTTCAAACTCCTTGGGGTGGGGTGTGAGGATGCTGTTCTTGGGTATTTGCTGCAGCCATCCCTTGTGTTCTGCCAGTATGTTCAGAGCATCGGCATCTATCACCAGCGGGGTGGTGCTGTGGCTCATTTGGTTCATCATGGCGGTGGCCGTCTGCGCCTGTGTGCCCAGCCCCGGGCCGATGGCCACGGCCTGATAGTCGGCCGACACCTCAGGCGAGGTAAAGGCCATGCTGTCTTCGTCGTTGTGGATGATGGCCTGCGGCACGGATGTTTGCAGGATGGTGTTGTTGACCGAGGGGGTGTGTACCGTCAGCTTGCCCATGCCGCTCTTCATGGCGGCCTGGGCGGCAATGACGGCTGCCCCGGCCATGCCGTATGAACCTGCGATAAGCAGCCCGTGGCCAAACGTCCCCTTGTTGCCAAATGGGTCGCGGTACTTCAGCAATGGCTTGACCTGCTGTGGGGTGGACAGTGTATAGAGCGTGGCCAGACGCGGCACTCCCAGGCTTTCTATCCCGATGTCCAATATCTTGCATTTGCCCAGGTAGGGCTGGCAGTCCCTCATGAGGAATGCGGGCTTCACGCCCTGCAGCGACAGCGTGTAGTCGGCCCTGATAATCTGTGAATGGAACGTTGCGGTGTTGTCCTCGCACATCATGCCCGAGGGAATGTCAATGGACACGATGGTGGCCTGGCTGGCGTTGATGTACTTCACCAGCAGGGCGTAGCCGCCGGGCAGGGGGGCGTTGAGGCCTATGCCAAACAGGCCGTCGATGACCAAATCGTTCTGCGACAGGGGGGGGAGGTCAAACTTGGCCTGTATCTCGTGAAAGGCAACCTCGGTGCAGGTGGTGATGAGCAGGTCGCGCTGCGTGGCGCATTCCTCGCTCATGTGGCCCGACGTGTTGAAGAGGAATACCTCCACGTCATAGCCCTCCTTGCTCAGCAGGCGGCTCACGGCCAGCGCGTCGCCGCCGTTGTTGTGAGGACCTGCAAATACCTTGACGGGAGTATTGACGTCCTTGATGCACCTTATCTCGTTGAACAGCTCGTTGGCTGCCCTCTCCATCAGGTCCATGGGCCTCAGGCCGCCATAATCCATGGCCAGCGCCTCGAGGCGTTTCATTTCGGAAGCAGTGTAGATATTCATAACTGCAAATTTAGAAAATCTTTGCTGCATACCCAAGTGAAACGTCATTTTTTTCTGAAAATTATAGTTCGCAAGGGCCGTCCCGTGCCTGTTATGCGTATGCGGCCTCCGTGTCTTCGGAAGATTTTACGCCTTGCCCGAAATTTCTCAGGCCGCATGGGTCATGTTTTTACGCCTTGTCCTTGGTGTTTTTACGCCTTGTCCTCGGGTTATTACGCCTTGTTCGATGGGGAATGAGCCTTGCGTGTGTTCCGTGTGGGTCAAGCCGGGCTCCGTCATAGACAGGATGCCTTGCCGAGGCTGGCATTGCCTGTGTCGGTGCTGACGGGGCAAAAAAATCTCCTTCTGCCCGCAGTCATCGGGCAGAAGGAGAGGAGAAAGGAGTAGGGACTCTGTTTACAGAACGATGTCCTCTGACGTGATTTCGCCCACCAGCGGACGGCTGTTGTAGGTGGATGCCATGACATGGCCGTAGGCCCCTGCCGAAAGCAGGGCTATGAGGTCGCCGCGCCGTGTGGCCGGCAATGTCTCGTCCTGGCCGAAGACATCGGTCGATTCGCAGATGGGGCCTACCAGGTCATATGTTTCTGCCTTGCCGTCCGAGGTGAGGTTCAGGGCCTTGTGGTGGGCTTGGTAGAGCGAGGGACGCATCAGGTCGGTAAATCCGGCATCCAGGATGGCGAACTGCTTGCGCTTGGCCTGTTTCACGTAGACGACGCGGCTGATGAGCGCGCCGTATTGGGCGGTGAGCGCACGTCCCAGCTCGCAGTGGAAGCTCTGGCCCGGGCGCAGCCTGAGGTGTTCGCGGAAGGTTTGGAAATAGCCCTTGAAGTCGGCCACGGGATGGCCCATGGGGTCTTCGTAGTCAACGCCCAGTCCGCCGCCCACGTTGATGCTCTGCGTTTGGATGCCGAGGGCTTCCAGCCGGTCCTGTATCTCGTTGATTTTGTGGCATAGCTGGACGAAGCAGTCGAACTCCAGCACCTGCGAGCCAATGTGGAAGTGCAGCCCGTGGTAGCTGACGTGGGGCAGGGCCTGTATGCGCCTGATTACGTCCACCATGTCATCGAGCGCAATGCCGAACTTGTTTTCTTCCAGGCCGGTGGTGATGTTCTTGTGGGTGTGGGCATCCACGTTGGGGTTGATGCGGAGGGCAATGCGGGCCGTCTTGTTCCGCTGGGCGGCCAGTTTGTTGATGATGTCTATCTCGGGTACGCTCTCGGCATTGAAGCACATGATGTCGTGGTCGATGCCGATGAGGATTTCCCTGTCGGTCTTTCCCACGCCGGCAAACACGATGCGGTTGCCTGGGATGCCGGCCTCCACGGCCTTGAGTATCTCGCCGCCGCTGACGGCATCGATGCCGAATCCGTACTCATTGGCGTAGCGCAGGATGGTGGCGTTGTCGTTGGCCTTGACGGCAAAGTGCAGTGTGCTGTTGGGGATGGTCGATATCTGGGCGGAGGCTTCGGAAAAGGTCTCTTTCAGCAAATCAATGTCGTAGAAATAGAACGGAGTCTCCGTTACCTTGAATCTTTCAATGTATTTCTGCAGTTCCATGGGGGACAAAACGGTTTTATCAGAAGATTTTGTTGCTCAGTGCCTGGAGGGCCTTCTGTTTGTCGGCCTCATGGATGAGGAAGGAGATGTTGTGCTCGCTGCCGCCGTAGGATATCATACGTATGGGAATGTCTTTCAGCGCGTCGGTGACGAGGCTCTCAATGCCGGTGTTCTGCATGCGCAGGTCTCCCACGACGCAGATGATGCACATGTTGCGGTCAATCTCCACCGTGCCGTATTTGCGCAGCTCTTCGGCAATCTTGGACAGGTTGTCGGTGTTGTCAATGCTCATGGAGATACCTACCTCGGAAGTCGTCACCATGTCGATGCTGGTATGGAACGTCTCGAAGATTTCAAATACCTTGCGCAGGAAACCTGTGGCGAGGAGCATGCGCGAAGAAACGATCTTGACGGCCGTGATGTTGTCCTTGGCGGCGATGGCCTTGATCTTGTTTTCCTCGGACAGTTGGTTGTTGATGATAGTGCCCTTGGCCTGGGGTTCCATCGTGTTGAGCAGCTTTACGGGCACGCCTGCAAATTTGGCTGGCAGGACGCAGGTGGGGTGGAGTATCTTGGCCCCGAAGTATGCCAGCTCGGCGGCTTCCTCGAAGCTGAGCTGTGGCACGGGGCGCGTGTTGTCGACAAACCGGGGGTCGTTGTTGTGCATGCCGTCAATGTCGGTCCAGATTTGTATCTCCTCGGCACGGATGGCAGCCCCAATGAGCGATGCCGTGTAGTCGCTGCCGCCCCGTTGCAGGTTGTCAATGTGCCCCTCATGGTTGAGGCAGATGAACCCTTGGGTGATGAAGATCTCCGCATCGGGGTTGCTGTCAATCAATGGAATGAGTGCGTCATGCAGGTACTTCATATCGGGCTGGCCTTCCTGGTCGGTGCGCATGAAATCAAAGGCTGACAATAGCTGGGCCTTGATGCCGCATTCCTCCAGGTAGGCGGTGACCATGTGGGTGCTCATAATCTCGCCCTTGGCTACGATGGCCTTCCCGATGTTGTCGGTATAGGGTTCTGCTCCCAGCAGCATGATTTCGTGAAAGACGGTCTCCATGAAATCGGACATCTCCTTCTTCTTCTGCTCTGTGGCGTAGAGTTCGCCGATGTGCTTGGTGTAGAGGTTTCTGAGGATATTGACGACTGCACTGGCGCTTTCCTTGTTTCCCTTGGCGTAGTAGTCGGATATTTCAATGAGGGAATTGGTCGTTCCTGACATGGCCGACAGGACTACCAGGTTGCGGTTGTTGTCGTGGATGAGCTGTGCTACGTTTTTCATGCGTTGGGCAGAACCTACGGAAGTTCCGCCGAATTTCATTACTTTCATGGTTTATGTGGATTTGTTGTATGGATTATTTGGATGATGTGGCTGGGGTGATGTGCCCGTCCTGAAAAATGTAGTGTTGTGCATCGGGCACTTGCTCCAGCAAACCTAGGTTATGGGTGCTCATGATGATGGCAGTCCCCGTGGAGCAGATGTCCTTGAGTATTTCCACTATCTGTTGGCTGGCTTCAATGTCCAGGTTGCCCGTGGGCTCGTCGGCCAGGATGAGACGCGGCTGGTTGAGGATGGCCCTTGCTATGGCTGTACGTTGCTGTTCGCCGCCGGAGAGTTCATGGGGAAACTTGTTGGCCTTGTCCTCTAAAGCCACGGTCCTTAATACTTGTTCTATGCGGTTGTTGATTTCGTCCTTTTTCTTCCATCCGGTGGCTTTCAGGACAAAAGACATGTTGGCGTATACGGTCCGGTCGGGCAGGAGTTGGAAATTTTGGAATACAATGCCCAACTGCTTTCGGAGTGAGGGGGTCTTGCGGGGCTTTAACTTGGAAATGTCAAAACCAAGTACCTCGGTCTTCTCCCCTGTTACGTTTGCCGCACAATAAAGGCTCTTCAGGAATGTCGATTTGCCTGATCCGACCTTGCCGGTCAAGAAGATGAAGTCATTTTCATGGGCTTGGAAGTCGACTTCTTTTAATATGACCACGTCGTGTTGGCCAATGGAAACGTTTTTGTAATCAACTAACATTTTAAAATGGTTGTTTCTGTGGCTTTATCAGTGTTTGGCCCACCCTGGCTTATGCCGCTCAATCAATTCCTTGGCGACATCTTCAATGCGCAGGCCTTTTGACGTGAGAAGGACGATGAGGTGGTAGAACATGTCGGATGCTTCATACAGCAGGCGTTCATCTGTGCCGTTGACAGCCTCAATGACAGCTTCAAGGGCTTCTTCGCCGACCTTTTGAGCTATGCGGTTGATGCCGTCCCTGAATAAGCTGGTCGTATAGGAGCCGTCGGGCATTTCCTGATGGCGCTTCTCAATGAAATCCTGTAGTTCAGACAGAAAAAGCAAGGGATTGGAAATATTTTGCTCTCCCCAACAGGTGTCTGTGCCTGTGTGGCATGTCGGCCCTTCGGGATGGACGGTGACCAGCAGGGTGTCGTTGTCGCAATCGTTCTTGATGTCGACGAGATGAAGCCAGTGCCCGCTTTCTTCTCCCTTTGTCCACAGGCATTGTCGGGAGCGGCTGTAGAATGTGACCTTTTTCGTTTCGATTGTCTTGAGGTAGGCTTCCTCATTCATGAAGCCCAGCATCAGTACGTTTTTTGTGTCGGCATCTTGGATGATGGCGGGGACGAGGCCATTCATTTTTTCAAAATCGATGTTCATGGTGTGTGATTTTATATTCTGACATTGATTCCTTCTCGCCTCAGATAATGTTTAAGATCGGGAATGGAAATTTCGTTGTAGTGGAAAACGCTGGCGGCCAAGGCAGCATCGCTTTTTCCAACAAGAAACGTGTTTTTGAAATCTTCCATGCATCCAGCTCCGCCGCTGGCAATGACAGGAATGGGGAGGGATTCGGACAGTTGTGCCAAGGCTTCGTTGGCAAAACCGTGTTTCACCCCGTCGTGATTCATGCTGGTGAACAGAATCTCGCCTGCGCCGCGGTCGGCTGCTTCTTTTGCCCAATCCAGCAGTTGGTGATCTGTGCGAATGCGGCCGCCGTTCAGATAGCAGTACCATTGGCCGTTTTCCTCCAATTTGGCATCGATGGCCACAATGCAGACTTGCGAACCGAAATGATAGGCAATGTCATCAATTAGATGCGGACGGTGGATGGCTGCGGAGTTGATGCTGACTTTATCAGCTCCCGCATTCAATAATCGGTCCACATCCTTCAGTTCATTGATGCCTCCGCCGACGGAAAATGGGATGGAAATATTTGCTGCCACGCGACGGACCATGTCTGTAAAGGTTTTCCGCCCTTCGTGGCTGGCCGTAATGTCAAGATAGACGAGTTCATCGGCATTTTCTGAACTGTATTTTTTTCCTAATTCAACGGGGTCGCCGGCTTGCCGCAGGTTAATGAAATTAGTACCCTTGACGGTTTGGCCGTCCTTGACATCGAGGCAGGGAATGATTCTTTTTGCGAGCGGCATGGCTTATCTGTTGTGAATAAAGCGTTGTGCGACTTCTTTCATGTCGATTCTGTTTTCGTATATGGCTTTCCCGAAAACGACGTGGGGGACTTTTGCTGCATCTAAATCCGTTAAGTCCTGCATACAGCTTACTCCGCCGCTGGCTATCAGCTTACAGTGTGGATATCGTTGCATGATTTGTGTGTATAATTCCACTGATGTGCCCTTCAACATGCCATCCTTGCTGATATCAGTGCATAAAATATATTTGATGCCTTTATTTAAATATGTATCTAGGAATTCAAACAGCGGAATGTCGCTGCATTCTCTCCAGCCGTTGATGCTGATGTATCCGTCTTTGACGTCTGCACCCAGAATGATGTGCTTCGGACCATATGTCTCAATCCAATGCTCAAATATCTGTGGATTCTTTACGGCAATGCTTCCTATAGTCACGAATTCTGCTCCGCATTGAAAGACTGCTTTAATGTCGTCGTCCGTTTTGATGCCTCCTCCGAAATCAATGTGGAGCTTGGTCTTTGATGTCAGTTCTTTAAGAACCGACAGATTGACGACGTGGCTGCTTTTTGCCCCATCCAAATCCACAACGTGCAGTCGTTGAAATCCGAGTGCCTCAAATTGCAATGCAACGTCCACGGGATTTTCATTGTAAACGGTCTTTGTGTCGTAGCGTCCCTTGGAAAGCCTGACACATTGCCCGTCAATAATATCTATGGCTGGAATTGGTTCTAACATTGCTAGGGTGTTTTTTCAGGATTGTGATGCAATATCCAAAAAGTTTTGCAGAATGGTATTTCCTATTGTTCCGCTTTTTTCTGGATGGAATTGGGTTGCATAGAAGTTGCCTTTGTGAATGGCTGCGCTGAATGGCAGGATGTAATTATTCTGTGCAATGGTGTGCTCATTGAGGGGAACGTAGTAGCTGTGGATGAAATAGACGTAGTCTCCTGTGTTCAACCCCTTGAAGAGCGGTGTCTGCATGTCAGAAAGGGAATCCCAACCCATGTGGGGGATTTTTAATTCCCTTGCCGGCGATACGAATTTCTTTACAGGAACGTCAAAGATGCCCAGGCAGGTAGCATCGTTTTCTTCACTGCAGGAACACATCAGTTGCATGCCGATGCAAATTCCCAGGACGGGTTGCGCCAATTCTTTAATGAGACTATCCAAATGGCGTTCCCTCAGGTACTCCATTGTCTTGGCTGCTTCTCCCTGCCCGGGAAACAAAACGCAATCTGCTCCCTTAATGGTTTCAGCATCATCGGTTACAATGGGGTCTGTTCCCAATCTCTTGAGTGCATGGACGACGGAATAGATGTTTCCGGCATTGTATTTGATGATGGCGACTTCCATAAAAACAGGTTGATTAGTATGCGCGTGCAATGAGTGCCCTGAATTTCGCAGGTTGACCGCTCACCATGTCATTGCCCAGGTTTTCCTGGCTTACGCCAAAGGGAATGCACCTGATGGTGGCCTGTGTCTCTTCTTTTATCTTTGCTTCCGTCTCGGCAGTGCCGTCCCAGGGACAGAGGAAGAAGCCTCCATCTGCAATCCGTTGCTTAAATTCATTGTAATTGTCGCATTCATAGATGTGCTGGTCCATGTAGGTCTTGGCCTTGGCATAGCAGTTATCTTGGATGTCTGTCAATAATTTCCCTACAGCCTCGCAGATGCCGTCGATAGGCAGTGTCTCCTTCTCCAGGGTGTCGCGCCGCATGACTTCAACCGTTCCGTTTTCAACGTCGCGGCTTCCCAGCACCAGCCTTACGGGAACACCCCTCAGTTCGTAGTCGGCAAATTTGAATCCAGGGCGACGCTTGTCGTCGTCGTCAAATTTTACGCTGATGCCAGCCTTTTTCAGTTCGTCAATGATAGGATTGACTTTCTCCGTGATGGCCCTCAGGTCATCCTCCGTCTTGTAAATGGGGACGATGACAACTTGGATGGGGGCCAGGTTGGGTGGCAGCACCAGTCCGTTGTCGTCGCTGTGCGTCATGATGAGTGCGCCCATGAGGCGTGTGCTTACGCCCCACGATGTTGCCCATGCGTACTGCAGGGTGTTGTCCTTGTCAATGAATTGCACGTCAAAGGCCTTTCCGAAGTTCTGTCCCAGGAAATGGCTCGTGCCGCTCTGCAGTGCCTTGCCGTCCTGCATCATGGCTTCAATGGTGTAGGTGTCTATGGCACCGGCAAAGCGTTCCGTTTCGCTTTTTACACCCTGAATGACGGGGATGGCCATGAACTGCTCCACAAAGTCGGCGTATACCTTTATCATCATACGGGTGCGCTCTTCGGCTTCCTCGCGCGTGGCGTGGGCTGTGTGGCCTTCCTGCCACAGAAATTCCGATGTTCTCAGGAACAGGCGGGTGCGCATTTCCCAACGCATGACATTGCACCACTGGTTGCACAGGATGGGCAGGTCTCTGTAGGAATGAATCCAGTTTTTGTAAGTATTCCAGATGATTGTCTCACTGGTGGGGCGGATGATGTACTCTTCCTCCAGGCGTGCGGCAGGGTCTACCACAATGCCGCCCTGTTCCTCGTCCACCTTCAGGCGGTAGTGGGTCACGATGGCACATTCCTTGGCAAATCCTTCCACATGGTCGGCCTCTTTGCCGAAGAAGCTCTTGGGAATCAGCAATGGAAAATAGGCGTTCTGTACGCCGGTCTCCTTGAACCGGTTGTCCAGCTCGCGCTGTATCTTTTCCCAGATGGAATAGCCGTAGGGCTTTATGGTCATGCACCCCCTTACGTCGGCTTGTTCTGCCAGGTCGGCCTTTACCACCAGTTCATTATACCATTTTGAATAATTTTCGCTTCGTTTTGTTAGATTTTTGAGCTCTTTTGCCATGATTCTTTTAATTTTTTGCAAAATTACGAAAAATATGCCACCAAATTCTGTTTTTTTCCAGAAAATACTTACTTTTGCTATGCAAATTATTAAAACACATTTTATCATGATGAAAGCAAAAAGAATTTCCGTTTACGTGTTGAGTGGAGCCATGTTGCTCTTTAGTGGATGTAGCAGTATGAACAATACGACCAAGGGAGGACTCATCGGTGCCGGCGGCGGTGCAGTGCTGGGCGGTCTCATTGGGAAAATGGCTGGCAACACTGCCGTGGGAGCTGCCATTGGTACGGCCGTCGGCGGCGGCGCAGGCGTGCTGATTGGCAAGAAGATGGACAAGGCTCGTGCCGAGGCTGCAGCTGCCGTGCAGGATGCCACGGTCGAGGAGGTTCAGGATAAGAACGGGCTGACGGCTGTCAAGGTGACGTTTGACTCCGGAATCTTGTTTGCTACCAATAAGGCAGATCTCAGTACAAAGGCCAAGAATTCGTTGGTCAAGTTTGCCGGCGTGCTGAAGAACTATCCCGACATTGACGTGGCCATCTACGGCCATACGGACGCTACGGGAACGGATGCCATCAATGTTCCGCTTTCGTTGAAGCGTGCGCAGAGCGTCAGTGGCTACCTGACGGAATGCGGTATTGCTTCTTCCAAGTTCAAGGCAGTTCAGGGACAGGGTTCTGCCGAGCCGGTAGCTTCCAATGACACCAAGGAGGGACGTGCCCAGAACCGCCGCGTGGAAGTGTTCATGTATGCCAGTGAGCAGATGATTGAAGCAGCTCAGGCTGGCACACTGCAATAAAGGCAGTCAGTATACAAACAGAATCATGCATGAGGAAGCGTCTCCTTTCTTAGGGAAGGAGGCGCTTCTTTGCAACAAAGACACAGACTTATGCGTATGATCAGGCGATGGGTAGCCAGAATCCTCTTGTTTTTCTTTGTAAGCACCATCCTGGCGGTTGTCATCTACCGCTTTGCCCCTGTCCCCGTGACACCGTTGATGCTTTTGCGCCTGTATGAGCAGCACAAAAAGGGCGAGACGGTCCAGTTGCATCACCATTGGGTGGCGCTTAGCCACATGTCGGCCCACATGCCCGTTGCGGTCATTGCGTCCGAGGATCAGCGCTTCATGCAGCACCATGGCTTTGACTTCAGGGAGATAGGCAATGCCCTGAGCGACCAATTGGACGGCAAGCGCCGCCGTGGCGGCAGTACCATCAGCCAGCAGACGGCCAAGAACGTTTTTCTGTGGCCTCAGTCGTCCTGGCTGCGCAAGGGTTTTGAGACCTATTTCACCCTGTTGATAGAGCTCATCTGGAGCAAGCAGCGCATCATGGAGGTCTATCTCAACACCATTGAGATGGGGCACGGCATCTATGGTGTGCAGGCCGTGGCCGACGACCATTTCCACTGCCAGCCCTCGCAATTGTCGCGCTCCCAGTGTGCATTGGTGGCGGCTACGCTGCCCAATCCGCTGAAATACAATTCGGCCCACCCCTCGCCCTACATGTTGCGCCGCCAGAAGGCCATCCTGGCGCAGATGAAAACGATAGCCCCGTTTCCAATGGCAACGGGCGGCAACGGCGCGGATTCGGGGCGGTAGCAGGACTGCTTCCCTGTTATGCTGAAGGCAATAGGAAGAACGAATCTCGGAAAAAGCTGAAAGCGCAAGGCGTAAGAACTGGGTGAACGCGGCCTGAAAAATTGCATGCAGGGCGTGAAAGTCATCCATATGGGGCGTAAAAGACAAACTTCAATGGGCAGATGCATTGTCCCCCTTGAAAAGGCGGCGGAAAAGAGACTGATGCGGACAGTGCCTATGTTGATGGCGGTGGCTTTGTGACGCCGATGGTGGGCAGGTATGCCGTCAAGGCGGAACGTGCGGCCTGGGTGTCCATGACGGTCGCTCCGTGCGTGGGCGGAGCATGGCAAGATAGTGGCTGATGTCTGTGGCAGGGGTATAAAAAGGGCGGAATCAAGGTGGTGACCCTGATTCCGCCTCTCGTGTGTGGTGCAAGGTGGCTATTTCGGCAAGTTGAATGCCTGGCTCATCTCTTGCATTTGCGCTTGCGACATGCCCTCGGGTTCGTAGCCCATGTTGCGGGCGGCGATGTATATCTGTGCGCTTTTTGTGAGTACGTCAATTTGGTCAAAGGCGTTGAGGATGTCTTTGTCCACGGCGAAGACACCGTGTTTCTCCCACAGGACGACATCATAGTCGCCCAGTTCCTCAAGTGTGGCCTGAGCCAGGAGGTTTGAGCCGGGCAATTGATAGGGAACGACACCCAGTCCGCGCGGACAGAAGGCTTTCGTCTCGGGAATCATGCTCCATAGCAGTTGGCTCAGCACGTCCTTTTGCAGGAAAGGCTTGTGGTGCGACATTGCCACCAGTTCTATGGGGTGCGTGTGGAGCGAAACGCGGTAGGGAGAGCCGCTCTCGAGAAACCAGTTGTGGACCAGCAGGTGGCTGGGCAGCTCGCTGGTGGGCATGACGGCTTCGTCGGCAATGATTTCATAGCTTTCGCCGTCCTCGAGTACGCGGATGACAGAGCCGTTGCCCATGGGATTCCTTGCCAGGTCGCGCATGCGCTTCCCCGTCCCCTTGCAATAAAAGTACTGGCCGCGGAGTGCTTCCAGCTTCAGGCCTATGGGGCGGGCGGGGGCGATGGCTTTTTTCTGCCTTATGTCTTCGTCAACGTATTCGCTGATGTTGACCGTGATGTTGCCTCCGTTCCGCTCGGCCCAGCCCTTTTGCCACAGGTAGCCGGCTACTTCGGCTACTTCCATGACGCATCGGGCCAGTGCGGGGCGGCCTTCCAAGATGCTTTTCGGGTTCATGCCTGATTAGTTGCGCTTGGATGTGACGTCGGCCTCGTATTGTTCAATCGTAGCAATGAAATCCTCGCCTACGGGCACGTTGTTGCGCAGGCAGAACTCATCGTATACGGCGTTCCATGGCAGGGCCTTCCCTTCTTCAAGCAGGGCCAGGCGTTGGAACAGCTGGTCGTTGGCTTCGTAGCTGCGCAGTTTTTCAATGGGCTCGAGCAGTGCCTGCAGCACAGCCTTTTGCGTGGCGCGCGAACCGATAACGTAGGCCCCTATGCGGTTGATGCTGGCATCGAAGTAGTCCAGGCCGATATGTACGCGGTCCAGGGCAGGGTTGCTGCGTACCAGTTCCTTGGCCAAGTCGAGTACGTCGTCGTTCATGATGGTGACGTGGTCGGAGTCCCAGCGTATGGGGCGGCTTACGTGGAGCATGACCTCGGGGGCGAAGAGCAGGACGGACGATATCTTGTCGGCAATGCTCTCGGTCGGGTGGAAGTGGCCCGTGTCGAGGGTGACGATCTTGTTGTTCTGAGCGCAGTAGCCCATGTAGAAGTCAAAGCTGCCGACCGTGTAGCTTTCTGCTCCGATTCCGAAGAGCTTGGCCTCCAGGCAGTCTTTCATGTCGGGAAGCTCTTGGCTGAAAATCTCGTCCAATGAGTCCTTGAGCAGTTGGCGGTAGAGCAGTTTGTTTACCGTCTGGTCCTTGGAGCCGTCGTGTATCCATAAATTCATGATGCACGGGTCTCCCTGTGCCTTTCCCATGGTATCGGCTATGATTCGGCTGCGTTTGGTGTGCTCAATCCAGAAATCGCGGATTTCTTTGTCGGGATTCGACAGCGTTAGCATGCCGCTCTTGGGATGGGAAAAGGAAGTGGTGTTGAAATCCAGTTTCATGTTGTTCTCTTTCCCCCATTGCATCCAACTTTCAAAGTGTTTGGGCTCGATTTCGTTGCGGTCGACGAACTTTCCGCCGAAATCGCCGTAGGTTGCGTGCAGGTTCAGGCGGTGAGTGCCTGGAATGAGGCTCTTTGCCTTGATAATGTCCTGGCGCAGCTCGTCAATGTTACGCGCCTTGCCCGGATAGTTCCCCGTTGCCTGGATTCCGCCGGTCAGGCTGCCGTCAGGATTTTCAAATCCCGTGACATCGTCGGCCTGCCAGCAGTGGAGCGACAGGTGAATCTGCTGTAATTTCTCGATTGCCGCCTCGGTGTCGATGCCGATTTGGGCGTAACGTTCCTTGGCTACCTTGTAAGCCTCGTTTACTAATGTGTCTTTCATCGTTTATCAGTTGTTGTTTTATTGTTTTCAGTCAATACATTTCAGATATTTGGCATATCCCTCCTGCCATGCGGCCGCATCTTCCGGCAGGTACTCCTGGGGCGACACGCTCTGGGCAATGACCTGGCGCATGCCTTTCAGGCTGTCCACGAGCCCAGCGGCCTTGGCCTGTATCATGACATTGCCGATGGCCGTGGCTTCCGTAGGGCCGCTGTACACGGCAACGCCCGTGGCATTGGCCGTAAACTGGTTGAGCAGCCCGTTCTGGCTGCCGCCGCCTATGATGTGCAGCCGCCTGATGGGCTTGGATGCCAAGGTGGAGAGCATTTCGAAAACCTGGCGGTAGCGCATGGCCAATGAATCAAAGATGCAGCGCGCCTGTTGCCCATAGGTTTCCGGTACGGGCTGGTTGGTGCGGCGGCAATAGTCCTTGATGGCCTGCACCATTGAGGTGGGATTGGCAAATTCGGGGCTGTCGGGGAAAATGAAGCTGCGGAACGGTTCTTCCTCCTGTGTCTCCTTGTACAGCTGCCCATAGTCCCTGGGGGCGTCGGCCCATTCCTTGCGGCAGCATTCCAGCAACCACATGCCGCATATGTTCTTGAGAAATCGTGTCGTGCCCTCCACGCCGCCTTCATTGGTGAAGTTCATCTCAAATGTGTCCTTGGTGATGACGGGGTGGGGTGTCTCGATGCCCATCAGGCTCCAAGTACCACTGCTCAGGTAGGCAAAGTCGTCATCCAGGGCCGGAACGGCGGCCACTGCGCTTGCCGTGTCATGGCCTGCAACGGCTATGACGGGAACAGCTCCCAAACCTGTCTTTTTCTGAAGTTGCGGACTGAGCCGCCCTATCTCAAACCCAGGCTCCACAATGGGAGCGAACTGGTCTTTCCCTATTCCCAGGGGGCTCAGCAGCTCTTCGGCAATCTGGCCCGTCTGGGCATCCATCAGTGCGCTGGTCGACAGGATGGTGCGCTCCGTAACCATGTTGCCTGTCAGCAAGTAGGACAGGGCATCGGGCAGAAACAGGATCTTGTCGGCGGCCGCCAGCGCGCTGTCGTTGTTGCACCGCATGGCATAGAGTTGGAAAATGCTGTTGAAGTTCATGAACTGAATGCCGCTGAGACCGTATACTCTCTCCTTGGGCACATGCTGGAAATACTTGTCCATAACGCCCTCGGTGTGCGGGTCGCGGTAGGAGAACGGCGCTCTCAGCATGAGGCCGTCCCTGCCCACGAGGACGAAGTCGACGCCCCAGGTGTCAATGCCTATGCTTTCAATGTCGTACCCTTGTTCACGTGCTGTCTGCAGGCCGCGTACAATCTCGGCATACAGCCCCAGGAAATTCCAGTAGTAGTGTTTGCCGACGGGAACGTACTCGTTTTTGAACCTTGTCAGTTCCTGCAATCCTATTTTCCCGTCCCTGAGCGTACCCACGATGGTGCGCCCGCTGGTTGCGCCCAGGTCGACGGCTAAGAAATGATGTTCACCTTCCATGATTTGTGACAGTTATAATTAGTTGCTCCATGAATTCAGTCGTTCTTGTCAAGTACATTTTGGGAAAAGCACAAAGCACGTGGAGTGTGCTCCGTGCAAAGTATTCTCCCTGCAAAGATAAATCTTTTATTTAGTAAATGGCATATTTTCTTTGTAAAAATAATGCATATTGAAGCCAAATCTCATGCCTGGGGCGTGAAGTGTGTTTTTTACGCCTTGCAGGATTTTTCTTGGGCCGCATTCCATGGCCTTTTATGCCTTGTTGGCGCATGTTTCATGCCTTGCAGGTTTTTGCGGTCCTGGCGTGGCGGAGGCCCGTCATGTGCAGGACCATTGTTCGGCATGATGCTGCTTCATTTCGAATGTGTTACTCGCATTCGACCAAGCCGTGCGTCCAAACTTCGTTTGCCCGCACTTGCTTTGCTCTCATTTTATTCGTAACTTTGCAGGCAAAATGTTTTTCCCATGAAGAAGATATTGCTTGTGCTCCTGCTTGTGTTGGCCCTTGGCGGAACTTACTATGCGCTGAACGCCCATCGGTGGCGTCAGTCGGAGACCGTGGAAATGGGCAGGAAGAAAAAAAAGGCCGACAGGCCGATGGCACCCGACTCGCTCTTGCTGGTGCGTTCGGGCGAGTTGGCAAACGATGAGCAGTTGTTGGTGCGCAAGGCCTACATCACGTCCTACAATCCCCATACCCTGCAGCCTAACTGGGTGGCGTGGCACTTGACGGCCGACCATGCCTTTGGCGACCTGCCCCGCAGCGGAGACTTCCGCGAGGACGAGGAAGTGTCTTTCCCGCGTGCGGCATTGGCCGACTACCGTGGGAGCGGCTACACGCGCGGCCACATGTGCCCTGCCGGTGATAACAAGTGGGACGCCGAAGCCATGAGCCAGACGTTCCTGCTCACCAACATGTGCCCGCAGACCAATCGTTCCAACAGCGGGTCGTGGGGGGCTATCGAGCAGGCCTGCAGAAACTGGGCCAAGAAGTTCGGCAGCGTGTACATTGTGTGCGGCCCGTTGTTTGCTGACGGGGAGGAGCACGAGTACATAGGGGGAAACAAGATACCTGTTCCCGAGCAGTTCTTCAAGGTGGTGCTGTGCCTGCAGGAAGACGACCCCAAGGCCATCGGCTTCGTGTGCAGGAATCATGAGCAAGGCAAGGTCAGGATGGAACAGTACGTGACGACGGTCGATGAGGTGGAGCGCCTCACGGGAATGGACTTTTTCAGCGTCCTGCCCGACGAACTGGAGCAGAAAGTAGAGGCACAGGCCGACCTGTACCGCTGGAACCGCCGTTGGTAGCCGTGTCCGGTGGGTGCTTCCCAGGGAAAGAAAATTTAGGATAGAGTTTTGTCAGTGGCTTGACAGGGATTGCAGGTGTGCAATGGCTGTCTCAATCATGGTGTCCCTGCCCTGCGCCCAGTCCTGTGGGCTGATGTCGACGCTGACGTCGGGGTCGATGCCGTGTTCGGTGATCTGCATGTCCTTGTCGTACATGGGACTGGCCGAGAAGCGCACAAGCCATCCGTTGGGGAGTTCCGAGTTGAAGGGCAGGCCGCAGCCGCCTCCCGTGCGCGCGCCCATCAGCGTGGCCTGTGGGCATACCTTCATGAACATGGTGAAACTGTTGGCTGCGCTGAAGGTTTTGCGGTTGGTGAGCACGACGACGGGTTTTTGCCAGCGCATGCCTTTGGCCGGAGTCAGCTCAATGGGTTGCGGGGCTGAGAAATCGGCGTGCCCCTTGCCCGTCTTGTGGCTGATGTAGCCGCCAACTTGTTTTTCGTTGATGAAGCATTCGGCCAGGGCTTGGGCCGATGTGAG
This sequence comes from Bacteroidaceae bacterium, assembly GCA_017940605.1. Taxonomy (GTDB): domain Bacteria; phylum Bacteroidota; class Bacteroidia; order Bacteroidales; family Bacteroidaceae; genus UBA6382. Next base: position 25,425 of record JAGAYF010000056.1, on the reverse strand, counting down.
CATGCCGCCCTCGTTGTTGCGTACGTCAATGATGATGCCCGTGCAAATGGCCAAGTGGGAGAAAATGGCACTCAGGTTGCCCGAGCCAAAGGCGTAGTCGAATGACGGAACGTAGACATAGCCTATGTTGTCGGGCAGGATTTTGTACCGGATGCCCTGTGTCACCCTGTAGTCCGTACCAAGGTAGTTGCGCTGCAGGCTGTCGCTGAAGTTGGCAGGGTAGTCTTCAAACCAGTTCCAGTAGCGGGCCAGGTTGAACGAGGAGGACAGGTTGACGTGGCCGTCATGCAGTTCGCGTATCATGCTCCCCAGGACTTCAAACAGTTGTTCCTGGGTCATGTCCTTGGTGATGCGCTGGCTGTACTGCCTGTGTACGTCGTTCCAGTCCAATCCGTATTCCTGGTGCTTGTAGTCAAAAAAGCAATAGTGCTCGTCGATGATTTTCCACAGGGTCTCAAAATTTCCCTGTGTCGAATTGTCATACGTGTCTTCCTTGACGCAGGCACTGAGCAGGAGCAGGCTGAACAGGATGAGAATGAGTTTTTTCATGACGGGGATGGCAGAAAATGTGTGTTATCGGGAAAGGACCAATTGGAAGTTCTTGACGTAGCCCACGAGGAAGGCGAAGGACCAGTCGTGTGTCTTGATTTCATTGACATGGGACTGGCGCACCAATCCTTGCAGCCCAATGCGCAGTGTCCCCTTGCCCAAGTGCGCGTCAAGGGTGATCAACTGGTCTATGTTGGGAGCGGCAAAGGGAGAGGTGAAGCATATGTTGTGGTCGGAGTGGCCGAGAGAGAATATCTCGTAGTAGGACTGGCCGTATTGGGGGGAGAACATAAGACCTCCCAGTTGCAGAGACGCTTGGTAGCGGAGGTCCATGGTTTTCTTCCATAGGACAAAACGGTACAGGGCAGCACCCGAAATGCCCAGGTCGGCCGACAAGCGGGCCTGGGCAGGGTTGTTGCCGTTGCGCGTATTGTAGAGAAATCCTAAATGCGTGCCAAGCTGAGGACCGGCCAGGAGTGTGAGACGGGGCAGGACGTGCCAATGGTGCAGCAGGGCCATCTGCCATTCCAGCATGCCGCTCATGTATTTGCCCTTGTCAGTCCGCGATTGGCTGTATCCGCCGTTGGCTTGGATGAGATTCTGCATGGTTACCCGACCGTGGATCAACTTGGTGTTCTTGGTGTTTTCCTGTAAGAGCCTGACCTGCGTTCCTGTGTATTCCTGTGGCGAAAGATAGGTGTCCAATTGGTTGAGATGGCCTATTCCCAGCATGGTGCAGTGGGTGCGCATACCTTCTTTTTCCAACGGCAGGGGCATTTCATGGGAAGGGTTTTGGGAATGCAGCAATGGAAATGCCGATAGCAGGAACAAGAAACTCAATGTGGCGCGCAGATTCATGACGGATAGGCAAATGGGGTGGCTTGTAGGGTAGGAAAAAGAATCAGAATAGGCGCAGCTGACCTGTCATTTCGTCAAACAATTCGTCATCGCTCTTTTGGGCATCGGGACTTACGTCGGGAGCGGCAGAAACGTCTTCTTGGGGATCTTCGTTCTGCGGCGTTCCGTCGTTGTCATCGTCGGAAACCTCGTTTTCTGCTTGCGGCGGTTCGGGGAAACGTACAGGCTCTAATTCTTCTATTTTGTCGACGGTGAACTTGGTCAGTCGTTTGCCTCTAGTCTTGAATCCTTTCACACTGATGAAACTTTCTGCGTCTATGATTTCGGGCTTCAGCTCCTTAACGGCTTTGTCGCCTTCTTTCCCTGTATTGATGGGCGTAAACGTGAGTTCTATGCGTGGGTATGCGGTGTCGCTGAGCAGAGCCAGTTGGTTTTGTGCGTTTTCACCCAAGAGGCTTTGGCGCTTGTTGCTTGCCTCCAGGCTGAAACGCTTTATGTATGGTGTGTTGTCACTGCTTGCGTCGAGAATGACCGCAGTCCAAACTTTTTCCGGCTCGTATTTTTCTATGCGCAGCAGTTCTGTTTCGTAATGGTTGTTGAGGTCGAAATCGGTGAAGTAGAAATCTCCGTTGGGAAGGATGACAAGAATTCTGTCTGTGCCTGCAAATTCGCCTAGGTACGTGCCTCGTTCCTCGTAGTTGAGACGGTGGATGGCTGTGTCGAACCAAACTTTGCGCCCGCCCAGTGTGGATACGCCGTGGCTCTTGAGCAGAATGCGCTGTACCTGGAACTTGGTGACGGTGTTGCCCCTGCTTTTGCGTCCCTTGATGATTTGCTGGGCAAAGTCGAGGTCGAAGGAAAGTTTCTTGAGCTTGGGTGACGGTTTGAGCAGAACCTTGACGATTTCGGCCTCTCCGTTGCTGTTTGCAGAGAAGTACAGGACTTTGCTGCCAGGCGTCCCGACGGTTAAGTCGTACTCCCGGTCATTGATGACGGCAGGCACATTGAACCGCTTCACGTAGGTGTTGCCTTTCTTGCCGTCGCGGTAAATTGCGTTATAGATGGTGCGGCTGTCGTTCTTTTTATAGACGGCAATGTGGATGATGTCGGCTTTTTTCCCTTCGGCCTTGCTCTTTTCTGTCTCTCCCACAAAAAGTTTATCGGCGATATGGACTACTTTGAACGTTCCGTCGCGGTAAAAAAGGATGACTTGGTCAAGGTCGGAGCATGGCATGACATATTCGTCCTTTTTCAATGCCGTTCCAATGAAGCCCTCAGCGCGGTTGATATATAGCTTTTGGTTGGCTTCGGCGACCTTGCTGGCTTCGATGGTGTCGAAGGAGCGTATCTCGGTGCGGCGTGGATGGCTTGCGGCGTACTTGTCCTTGATAATCTGAAACCAATTACATGTAACCTCGACCATGTTTCCCAAGTCCTTGTCTATTTTGGCGATGTCTTTCTTCATTTGCAAGATGGCTTCGTCGGCTTTTTCCTTATTGAACTTGAGGATGCGTGCCATCTTGATTTCCATTAGTTTGAGAATGTCCTCTTTGGTAACCTCGCGAACCATGTGAGGGTAGTAGGGCGTGAGCCTGTCGTCAATGTGGATGCAGGCATCGTCCATCGTGGGCGCATTTTCAAATTCCTTATCCTTATATATACGCTCGTTGATGAAGATTTCTTCCAGATTGGCATAGTGTAATTGTTCAAGGATCTCGTTGCGTTTGATCTCAAGTTCTTTGCGCAGCAATTCTTTTGTGGTATCGACAGAATGGGTTAGGACATCGCTGACTGAGAGGAAGCAAGGTTTGTCCTCCACAATGACACAGCAGTTGGGGGAGATGCTCACTTCGCAGTCCGTGAAGGCATACAATGCGTCAATCGTCTTGTCGGGACTCGTGCCTGGTACAAGTTGAACGGCTATCTCAACATTTTCTGAGGTATAGTCATCTACCTTGCGTGCCTTAATCTTTCCTTTTCCGATGGCCTTGGTAATGCTTTCGATAATCCCGCCAGTCGTTTTGCTGAAGGGGATTTCCTTGATGAGCAACGTCTTGTTGTCTTTCTTCTCTATTTTTGCCCTGATCTTGACCGTTCCGCCGCGTCGCCCGTCATTGTATTTGGAAACGTCTATGTTGCCTCCGGTTTGGAAGTCAGGGAAAAGTTGAAAGGCTTCCCCGTGAAGATATTTTATGGCGGCGTCGCAAATCTCACCCACGTTGTGTGGCAAAATCTTGGCGGAGAGTCCCACGGCAATGCCCTCTGCTCCCTGTGCCAGAAGCAAGGGAAATTTTACGGGAAGCGTGACTGGTTCGCGGTTACGCCCATCGTAGGATAATTTCCAATCTGTGGTTTTTGCATTGAACAGGACATCCAATGCAAACTTGGAGAGGCGCGCTTCTATGTAGCGTGGAGCGGCGGCCATGTCGCCTGTCAAAATGTTTCCCCAGCTTCCTTGGCAGTCGATGAGCAAGTCTTTCTGTCCCATTTGCACCAAAGCACCGTATATGGAAGCGTCGCCGTGGGGATGAAACTGCATGGTGTGGCCGACGATATTGGCAACTTTATTGTAGCGCCCGTCATCCATGCGCTTCATTGAATAAAGGATACGCCGTTGCACAGGTTTCAGGCCGTCGGCCAAGTGGGGGACTGCGCGGTCCAGGATAACGTAGCTGGCATAGTCAAGAAACCAATTTTGGAACATCCCTGACAGTCGATGTACGCTGCCATCGCCGCCGGCATTGGGGGTATAGGCGGAATGTCCTGCTTCCATGTCAATGGCATCCTCAATGAATTGTCCGTCCTCAGGGGAAATCTTATCGTTGTCGTCTTCTGTGTTCATGTAGTCATTATAAATTTGATAGCAAAGTTAAAAAAAAAAATGCAAATACGGTTAATTCGCATCAAATCATGTATGGAACAATTTTTTTGATGCGTGTCCTAACCGTGTCTTTTGATGAAAATACTTATTTTTGCATCCATGAAACAATTTTTTCAGTTCTCAACCTTGCGCAAGGCACCTTTGTTGTTGCGTATCGTCGTTGCTATTTTTTTAGGCATTGTATTGGGTATGGTGCTCCCATTATGGGCCGTACGCATGATGGCAACGTTCAGTCAGTTGTTCAGTAATTTTCTTCAGTTCCTTATACCATTTATAATAATAGGGCTCGTAACGCCTGCCATAGCTGATATAGGCAAAGGAGCAGGCCGCCTATTGTTTTTCACGGCCCTCTTGGCCTATCTTGATACGGTATTTGCCGGTAGTCTGTCCTATATGACATCCATCAGCCTGTTCCCGTCAATGATAGGCAGTGTGAGCGGCGCACATTCTTTGGAACAAGGCATGGAGGTCGCGGCATACTTCAATATCAGCATCCCTCCGTTAATGGATGTCATGACGGCATTGATAACGGCCTTTATGGTTGGGTTGGGCCTGGCCTCTTTTCGCTCTCCTGCCCTGAAGCGAGGATTCGAAGAGTTCAAAAGCATTGTCGTGGGAACGATAGAATGTGCCATCATTCCCTTATTACCTATTTATATATGTAGTATATTCATTGCCATGACCTACACGGGTACGGCATGGCACGTGCTGCAGGTTTTCGTTTCGATTATCTTGGTCATATTTGCCCTGCACATATTCCTCCTCCTGTTTCAGTATTTCGTGGCAGGCCTGTTGGTGCGTCGCAACCCCATGAGCTTGCTGGGCAACATGATGCCCGCCTATTTTACCGGCCTTGGAACATCTTCTTCTGCGGCAACCATCCCCGTCACCCTGAAACAAACGCTCAAGAACGGGGTATCGCAGGAAGTGGCAGGCTTTGTCGTACCCCTTTGTGCCACCATACACCTTTCCGGCAGCGCACTGAAGATTACGGCATGTGCAGTAGCCTTGATGCTCATGCAGGATATGCCTTTCACAACGCTTCAGTTTGTCGGTTTCATCCTTATGCTGGGCATCATGATGGTGGCTGCGCCCGGTGTGCCTGGCGGGGCTATTATGGCCGCCCTGGGCGTGCTTGCGTCCATGTTGGGGTTCGGCCAGGATGAGCAGGCAATGATGATAGCGCTCTACATTGCAATGGATAGCTTCGGTACGGCATGCAATGTCACGGGCGACGGCGCGATAGCCCTTGTGGTGGAGCGTTTCTTCCACAGGAAAACCCCTGCGCACGGTGTGCGGGTGTAGATGAATGATGAAAAACTGATACGAAATGGAGAAATACAAAAGAACTTACACGAAAGCGGAGATTGCCGACCTGCGGCAATGGTTTTGGGAGCACCGTGAAAGTTTTCCCAAAAGCTTCCGCATGAATGAAAGCACCAACATTCCCGACATGGCTTTCACTGTAAAATCCCTGGTAGAGCTATTGGATAGTGTAGACGGTTCCAATCCCATCTATTCAGGGCAGGTATACTTTTTTATGCAGCTCAAGGAAGCTCTGCAGGCGGCTGGATACGGCGCATAGCCCTGTTCAGTGGTAGTCGCTGTGGTGTTGCGGATCGACTACCTCGCGATATTTGTCGATTACCAGCTTGAAGTCTTCCCATGCGTCGCGCTTAAGGGCTGCGTTTCGCAGCAGAGCCGACGGATGGTAGGTGGGCATGACCCAACGGCCCTGCCACTGCATCCAGTGCCCGCGCAGGCGTGTAATGCGCGCCTCGGCGTCAATAAGTCCCTTGAGTGCAGTAGCCCCCAGCAGCACGATGATGGGCGGATTGATGATTTCAATCTGCCGCAACAGGTAGGGCAGGCAGGCGGTCCGTTCCTCAGGCAGCGGGTCCCTGTTTTGCGGCGGCCTGCACTTCACAATGTTGCCAATAAAGACCTGTTCCTGCCGGCTGAATCCGCATACGGCCAAAATCTTGTCCAGCAACTGACCGGATGCACCCACGAAAGGCCGCCCCAACTGGTCTTCGTAGTAACCCGGACCTTCGCCTATGCACATAATGCTGGCTGTCTGTGGCCCTTCGCCAAATACGACGTGCGTGCGTCCTTGACACAGGTTGCATCGACGGCATTGGCTCACTTCTGCCCTAAGTCGTTCAAAAGAATTAACTTCCATGATGCAAAGATAGCCTTATTCCGGCAAAACCCGTCCTCGTGGGAGCAAATAAATCATGCCCGAGGATGAAAACGCGCGGCCTGCATGCAACAAAATGTGCGGCAAACATGTCTTAATTGGGATTTTGCTTGTAATTTTGCACTGGTTTTGAAGATGGATAAGGTATGAATCTGAGGTCAAATCCCCTTGTTTGCTTATTCCTTTCAGCAGGAATCATGGTCTGTTGGCTTTCTTCATGCGGAGGCAGGGCCGGAACGGGGTCGCCTGCCGCTGACAGTATCATGGATACCCTGGATACCGTGTCCGAGGCAGTTGTTGACACAATTCCCGAGACTCCCTTGGCCTCCCGTTCGGCCGACGAATACTTCAATGACTTTATTTATTCCTTTACGACCAACCGCAGGTTTCAGATGTCCCGTGTGGCATTTCCCCTGCCTGTGGAACGGTATGGGAAGTCCCAGCAGATAGATTCCCGTCAGTGGAAATTCAACCGTATGCACACCCGCGATTCAGTCTACACTGTGTTCTTTGACCATGAAAGCTCATTGGAGCTGGAGAACAGCCGCCAAGTGGACGAAGTAAGGATAGAATGGTTCTACATGAAGGCATCCAGGGTGGAGGAGTACCATTTTTCGCGGCGGGCCGACTCGTGGAAGCTGCGCGGCCTGAGGGAATATGGGCTTCAGGACTACCATGACTGCGACTTTATAAGGTTCTACCAGCGTTTTGCGACGGATGAGGAATTCCAGATGGAGCATCTGGCCGATGACATCGCCTTTACGCTGTCCGATCCCGAGGAAGATTTCGAGTATCTCGAGGGAACGATAGAACCCGAGCAGTGGCCGTCGTTCCGCCCCGAGCTTCCCTGCGACGTATTTACCAACATTGACTACGGCCAGTCCATGAAGTTTCGGAATCGTCGCGTAGTGGCCCTCGAGGGCAGTTCCAACGGCTTCCTGTCCTTGTTGTTTTTCCGGCGTTCGGGCGGAAAATGGATTCTCTATAAATTTAAGTCATAGCCTTTTGCGGACACGGCGTGGGTAAGCTTGCCTGGCGCATGGTGTAAAATGCTTGGAATCAGAATGTGCGGCGACAGGGTGGGCCTGCCGCAGGCAATTGTGGTTTCTTGCGCCTTGTTTGTGCGTTTTTTACGCCTTGCCTGAAATTTTTCGGGCCGCATAGGCCGACCTTTTACGCCTTGTTCCCGTGGCTTTTGTGCCTTGCGGTGCTTCTCAGGTTCTTTGCTTGGGCCATGGGATGCCCGTAGGGTGGGGCAGTGACGGACCTGGGGTGGGAATGCATGTTTTTCTGCCAGTGATAAGTGCGGTTGCGGAAAAAATAGTAATTTTACAGCACATTTCAACCATATGGAATAGATGAAAAATTGGAACAGTTCAAGGATTCTTCCCCACTGCGGCAACCGCGGCCTGTTGTTGCTGCTGTTTTTGGTGACGGGCATGTGCGCAGGTGCGAAAACCGCTGAGAGGCGCTTGGATTTCGGGCAGGTGTACCTGGACACGGCCCAGTTGCATGATGCTGTCGCGCTGAAAGGCGTGGAGGTGTTCAGGCGGGTCGTCAACGGAAAGTCGGAACAAAGCCTGTTCGTTTCCCATCCTACCCGACAGTCGCTCCATGTGCGCCTGACGGAAGACGGGCAGGGCCTGCCGCCGGAATCGTATGAAATATCATGGTCGGGCAAGCGCGAACTGCTGATTGCCGCTGCCGACGGAAAGGGGGTCTTGTATGGCCTGGGCAAATTGCTGCACGCTTCCTATGTGAATCCCCGAAGTTTGAGCGTCGGGCATTGCGAGGGCCGCTCCGTTCCGCAGAAACCGGTGCGCGGCATCTATTTGGCCACCCATTTCCATAATTTCTATGACGACGCTCCCATTGAGGAGGTGAAGGATTACATAGAGGAACTGGCGCTGTGGGGCTACAATGGGCTGCAAGTGTGGTTTGACATGCACCACTACACGGGGTTGGACGACCCCAAGGCGCAGGCCATGGTGAACCGCCTCAGGCAGTTGCTGGCGGCAGGGCGTGCGGTGGGCATGGGCAGCGGACTGACCATGCTGGCCAACGAGGGCTATTCCACTACGCCCAGCGAGCTGCGCGCACAAAGGATCAGGTGGACGGCTTTCTATGGGTGTGAAATATGTCCCTCGGAAGAGAGAGGCATGGCGTTGATACTGAAGAATCGGGAAGAGATGCTCGATGCTTTTCTGCGCAACGGGCTGGATATAGAGAATGTGTGGCTGTGGCCCTATGACCAGGGCGGCTGTAGTTGTGACCGATGCCGCGAGTGGGGAGGCAACGGATATTTGAAGCTGACCAAGCGGCTGGCCGCCATGATGCGCAGAAAAGTGCCGCACGCCAAGCTGGTGATGTCTACATGGCTCTTTGATTTTGAGGAACAGGACAAGGGAGAGTGGAAGGCCCTGACGAGGGCATTTGATGAGGAACGCCCCTGGGTGGACTGCATCATGGCCGATTCGCACACCTCTTTCCCGGGCTATTTGCTGAGCCATCCTGTGCCCGGCGGCCTGCCGTTGCAGAACTTTCCCGAGATAAGCATGTGGCAGAACTACCCCTGGGGCGGTTACGGGGCGAACCCACTGCCGCTGCGCTTTGAAAAGCTGTGGGCCCAGGCAAAGGACAAGGCGGAAGGGGGCTATCCGTATTCCGAAGGGAAGTTTGAGGATTTCAACAAGGTGCTGTACAGCCAGTTCTATTGGCAGACTGACCGTGGGGCAGAGGATATCCTGCGTGAATACGTGGCGCATGAATTTTCGCCGCGTTATGTGGATGAAATCAAGGAGGCTATCTTGATTTTGGAAAAGAACCAGGGCATGAAATCCGTCAATTGGGACACGCATCCCCAAGAACCCAAGGTGATAAAAGTACCCGGCTATGACCATGGGGCGCAGCGCGCGTGCCAGTTGCTGGAGACAGTCGACAAGAAGCTGCCGCCGAAGAACCGGTGTGCCTGGCGGTGGCGCATCCTGCTGCTGCGGGCGCGGTTGGACGTGGCCCTGCGGGCTTCCAATGGGCAGGTGACACCCGAAATCAATGGGATGTTCAGGGAATTGCAGGAGATAAGCAGCGTGAGGAACGGCGATTTTTGTGTCAGGCCGCCTTATTTGCCGTGATGGCGAAAAACACCGTGAAAAGAAAGCATAAACCAAAATAAAGTATTACCTTTGTACCCGTTTTTATAGAATAGTATATAAATAGAACGCAGAAAATTATGGATATCACATTAGAGAAGAAAGATGAAGTGAATGGCAAGTTGGTCGTTAAGGTAAGCAAGGCCGATTATGCGGACAAGGTGGAAAAGAACCTGAAGAAGATCAAGCAGCAGGCTAAGATGCCTGGATTCCGCCCTGGAAACGTACCGATGCAACTCATTCAGAAAATGTATGGATTGGAAGTGAAGGCCGAGGAGTTGGAAAAAACGGTTTCCGAAGCCATGAACAACTATATTAAGGAGCAGAACCTGAATTTGCTGACATCGCCGTTGCTTGCCGAGGGCGCTCCCAAGGTGGATGTTGAGAAAGCCGATGATTTTGAGATGCAGTTTGAGTTGGGATTCGCGCCGACGATTGACATTGAACTGAGTGACAAGGATAAAATCGTCTACTACAATATCCAAGTCGAGGACAAGCAGGTGGATGACCAGATAAAGAGCTACCGCAGCCGCGGTGGCAAGTTTGAGGAAGTGGACGGCTATGAAGATGGCGACATGCTGCGCGGCGCTTTGGTGGAACTGGATGAAAACGGTGCAGAAAAGGAAGGTGGAATCAAGGTGGAGGAAGCCAGCCTGATGCCAAAATATTTCTCAAACGAGGAGCAGAAAGCACTGTTCAAGGTGGCCAAGCCCGGTGAGGATGTCATATTTAATGTATCCAAGGCATTTGACGGGAAAGATACGGAAATCGCTGCCATTTTGAAAGTCAAGAAAGAAGAAGTGGCCAACTACACGAGCGATTTCAAATATCAGGTCAGGACTATATCGCGCATGAAGCTTGCTGAACTGAATCAGGAGTTCTTTGACAGCATATATGGCAAGGATGCCGTGAAGGATGAAGACGGATTCCGTGCCCGCGTAAAGGCTGACATAGAGAAGATCTACGGTGAGGACAGTGACTACAAGTTTATCCTTGATGTGAAGGATTACTGCCTGAAAAAGGTGGGTGAAGTTAAGTTCCCCGAGGAAATTATGAAGCGCGAAATGTTGCTGAACGCTAAGGACGATGCTCAGAAGAAGACTGTCGAGAATGATTTCACCGAAATCGTTAAGGAACGCGAGTGGTCTTTGATTTGTTCTAAGTTGATAGAGTTGCTGAAAGTGGAAATCAACGACGAAAAAGTCAAGGAGGCAGCCAAGGTAATAGCACGCGCCCAGTTTGCCCAGTATGGATTGAATAATGTGCCTGAAGAATATGTGGATAACTACGCCAATGACATGATGAAGGACAACAAGCAGGCCAATCAGTTGGTGGGACGGGCGATTGACATTGAATTGACAAAGGCTATAAAGCAGACAGTGAAATTGCAGAAGAAGAAAATTTCAATTGAGGACTTCAACAAGCTGTTTGCATAACAAGAGAGGGAAAAAGGAATGAACGATTTCAAAAAATTTGCGACCGGCCACCTGGGAATCAACTCGATGGCTCTCGATGACGTGATGAAGGCGCAAAATTCATACTTGAATCCGTATATCCTTGAGGAGCGCCAGCTGAATGTGACCCAATTGGACGTGTTTTCCCGCCTGATGATGGACAGAATCATCTTTTTGGGGACGGCAATCGACGACTATACGGCCAATACGTTGCAGGCGCAGCTGTTGTATTTGGACTCAGTAGATCCTCAAAAGGACATATCCATCTATATCAACTCGCCTGGCGGCTCTGTTAGCGCAGGATTGGGAATTTATGACACGATGCAGTTTGTGAACAGCGATATCGCCACCATCTGCACGGGCATGGCCGCCTCGATGGCCGCCGTATTGCTCGTTGCCGGCAAGGAAGGGAAGCGTTCAGCGCTGAAGCACAGCCGCGTAATGATTCACCAACCGTTGGGAGGCGTGCAAGGACAGGCGAGCGACATAGAAATCACCGCGCGCGAGATTCAAAAATTGAAAAAGGAGCTGACAAATATTATTGCAGTCCATTCTCATAATGATTTTGACAAGGTAGCCGCGGATTGTGACCGCGATTACTGGATGTCGGCCCAGGAAGCATGCGATTATGGCATGGTGGACCGTGTCTTGTCGCGCAAGGAATAATTATTGATGGCTGAAGAGAAGAATAAAGCTTGTTCCTTTTGCGGCAGAAAGGAAAAAGAGGTGCGTTTGCTCTTGACAGGGCTGAACGGATTCATCTGTGATGAATGCGCAGAGCAGGCATACCAGATTGTTCAGGAGACAACCCATGAGCAAGCAAGGAAGGACGTACCCAAATACACTTCTGTGCCCAAGCCTCGCGAGATAAAATCTTTTTTGGACAAATATGTCATTGGCCAGGACGATGCAAAGAAAACATTGTCCGTGGCAGTGTATAATCACTACAAGCGATTAGGGCAGAAAGAGGACACTGACGCAGTGGAAATAGAGAAATCCAATATTATAATGGTAGGAAACACGGGGACGGGCAAGACATTGCTTGCGAGAACCATTGCCCGTTTGCTGCAAGTCCCGTTTACCATTGTAGATGCCACTGTATTCACGGAGGCAGGCTATGTGGGTGAGGATGTCGAGAGTATTCTTTCCCGCTTGCTTCAGGCAGCCGATTTTGATGTTGAGCAAGCACAGCGCGGAATCGTGTTCATTGACGAGATAGACAAGATAGCGCGCAAGCAGGACAATCCATCCATTACGCGTGATGTGGGCGGCGAGGGCGTACAGCAGGGAATGCTGAAATTGCTTGAAGGATCGGTCGTGAACGTGCCTCCAAGAGGTGGACGCAAGCACCCAGACCAATCCTATGTGCAGGTCGACACCAAGAATATCCTATTTATATGTGGGGGCGCGTTCGACGGGATAGAAAGAAAGATTGCCCAGCGGCTGAACACCCATGTAGTGGGGTACGATTCTGTGAAAAATGTGATGCAGATAGACAAGGAAAATCTGATGCGCTACATATTGCCGCAGGATTTGAAGTCATTTGGGCTGATTCCCGAGATAATCGGGCGTCTACCCGTGTTGACATACCTGAATCCATTGGATAAGGAGGCTCTGCGCCGCATATTGGTCGAACCCAAGAACTCAATCGTCAAGCAATACGAGAAATTGATGCTGATGGACGGCATTAAACTCACTTTTGAAGACGCAGCCCTGGACGCGATTGTAGAAAAAGCATTGGAATACCGTTTAGGTGCGCGCGGTTTGCGCTCAATAGTGGAGAGTGTCATGCAAAACGCCATGTTTGAACTTCCGTCGACCGCCAAGCGCAGTTTTAAGGTCACGGCCGACTATGTGAAAACACATTTTGCCGCCGATAGGATAGGAATTTCTTGAAAAAAAGGCTTATTTACTATTTTTTTTTCAAGAATAAGGCGTAATATTCTTTTTTGTTTATAACTTTGTTTATTCCAAAAGGAATATATTCACTTTCTCTTTGTAGGAATATGAAACAGGAAGGAAATTTAGTTGAGACGCTGAAGCGATATTTCGGATTTGATACGTTCAAAGGCGATCAGGAGTCCATTGTCAAGAACGTGTTGGCTGGCAATGACACCTTTGTGCTGATGCCGACGGGTGGCGGCAAGTCTTTGTGCTATCAGTTGCCTGCTCTCATGATGGAGGGAACGGCAATCGTTATTTCTCCCCTTATCGCGTTGATGAAGAATCAGGTGGATATGATGCGTTCTTATTCGGAAACGGAAGGAATTGCCCATTTTATGAACTCCACGCTGAATAAGGTGGCGCTTGAGCAGGTGAAGTCCGATATTCTCAGCGGTGTGACAAAAATGCTGTACGTTGCTCCGGAGACATTGACAAAGGCGGAAAACCTGGAGTTCTTCCGCCAGATGAAAATCTCCTTTTATGCCATTGACGAAGCCCATTGCATTTCGGCATGGGGTCATGATTTCCGTGTGGAGTACCGTAATATCCGCCCCACGGTAGACTTGATTGGCCGCGCACCCATCATAGCCCTGACGGCAACTGCTACTGACAAGGTGCGCATTGATATAAAGAAGAACCTGGGCATCCTTGAGGCCAAGGAGTACAAGAGTTCCTTCAACCGTCCCAACCTTTATTATGAGGTGCGCCCCAAAACGGCCGACGTAAACAAGGAAGTGGTAAAATTCATCAAGGCCCATCCGCACAAAAGCGGGATTATCTATTGTCTGAGCCGCAAGGAGGTGGAGAACCTTTCGCAAATGCTGGGCGAAAATGACATAAAGTCGGCCCCCTACCATGCAGGGATGGACGCGGCGTCGCGCAGCCAGACGCAGGACGATTTCCTGATGGAGCGCATTGATGTAATTGTGGCCACCATTGCCTTTGGCATGGGCATTGACAAGCCCGACGTGCGTTTTGTCATACATTACGATTTTCCCAAGAGCCTTGAGGGCTATTACCAAGAGACAGGCCGTGCCGGCCGCGATGGAGGCGAGGGCCTGTGCGTGGCATTCTATTCCAACAAAGACTTACAGAAATTGGAAAAGTTCATGGAGGACAAACCGTTGAGCGAGCAGGACATTGGCAAGCAATTGCTGAAGGAGACCGTCTCCTATGCGGAATCATCGGTTTGCCGCCGAAAATTGTTACTTCACTATTTCAGTGAAGAATATCATCATGATAATTGTGGTAATTGTGATAATTGTTTGAATCCCAAGAAACAAATGGAAGCAAAAGACGAATTGTTGACCGTGCTTGAGACAGTCATGGCTGTCAAGCAGGATAAAGATGAAGAATATGTGAAGAACGTCATCATGGGCAAGGCAACAGACGAAGTCACGGCCCACCACCACGACGAACTCGAGGTGTTCGGTGAAGGTGAGAACGATAACGAAACACTGTGGACGTCAGTGATCCGACAGGCCCTGTTGGCAGGCTACCTGACCAAGGACGTGGAAAACTCCGGCGCGCTGATGGTGACATCCAAGGGTAAAAGTTTCCTGAAGAAGCCGGTGTCGTTCAAGGTGACGGAGGACAGCAGCTTCAATGAGGAAGACATTGAGGCCGCCGATGCCGGAAGTGCCGCATTTGCCCTTGACCAGACGCTTTACCAAATGCTGGACGACCTGCGCAAACGCCTGTCTAAAAAACTGAACCTGCCGCCCTACGTCATTTTCCAGGACCAGTCGCTGGAGTCCATGGCCACTACGTATCCCGTAACCATCAAGGAATTGCAGAACATACCTGGGGTGGGCGAGGGCAAGGCCAATAAGTACGGCAAGGAGTTTTGCGAACTCATCCAACGCCATTGCGAAGCCAATGAAATAGAACGCCCCGAGGACCTGCGCATCAGGACCGTGGCCAATAAGTCGAAACGCAAACTGGCCATCATCCAGAGCATTGACCGCAAGGTGGCGCTGGACGACATTGCGGTGGCCAACGGCATAGGCTTCGACGAATTGCTGGACGAAATAGAGTCAATCGTCTATTCGGGTACGAAAATCAACATTGATTACTTCATTTACGAAGTAATCGACGAAGACCGCGTGGAGGACATATTGGATTATTTCCGCGAATCGGAAACAGACTCATTGGATGATGCCATGGACGAACTTGACGACGAGAACAGCGAAGAGGAAATCCGTTTGGTGAGAATCAAGTTCCTTTCCGACAACGCCAATTGAGACAGCTTGCCGGCCGGTCCGCCCAATAGGGCTGCCGCCGCAGTATGCAGCAACGGCATTGCGCACAACGCTCATGCGCGATGCCGTTGTTTTTTGTTTCTCCCCGTTTGTGATATTTCTTACGCCTTGTCCGCCCAGTTTTTACGCCTTGTTTGTGTGGTTTTCATGCCTTGTCCTGGATTTTTCGGGCCGCGTTTGAAAATGGCGAATGCCGCGCAGTCGTTTTCCCCTTGTCGTGTTGTGCGGTGCAGTGTGCCATTGGGTTCAGGAAACCTGGTCTCTGTGGTGAAAAATGTGTTATGCGGGGGGCGTAATGGCTAATAATTTTGAAATGGTGAAAAAAAGACGGCGCGTTATGCTTTCCCTTTGGAAATTAATGCGTAAATTTGCGTGCAAATAAATTCAAAAATATTATTATGAGTTCATTTGTAAAAGATAGGATTGCTTACGATGGCCTTACTTTTGACGATGTACTTCTGATACCTGCTTATTCAGAAGTGCTGCCGCGTACAGTAGAGTTAAGCACAAAGTTTTCGCGTAACATTCAGCTGAACATCCCCTTCGTGTCGGCCGCCATGGACACGGTGACCGAAAGCCAGATGGCCATAGCCATTGCCCGCGAGGGAGGCATTGGCGTCATTCACAAGAACATGTCCATTGAGGAGCAGGCACGCCAGGTGGCCATTGTCAAGAGGGCCGAGAACGGCATGATCTACGACCCCGTGACCATCAAGCGGGGGTCAAAGGTGCGCGATGCCCTGGCGCTGATGAATGAATACCACATAGGCGGCATTCCTGTCGTGGACGAGGAAAACCATTTGGTGGGCATTGTGACGAACAGGGACTTGCGCTTTGAACGTTCCCTTGACAAACTCATTGATGACGTGATGACCAGTGAAAATCTTGTCACTACCAACCAGCAGACCGACCTGAACAGTGCCGCACTCATCCTGCAGGAAAACAAGATAGAGAAGCTGCCTGTCGTGGACAAGGATGGAAAACTGATAGGCCTCATCACCTACAAGGACATCACCAAGGCCAAGGACAAGCCCATTGCCTGCAAGGACAGTAAGGGCCGGCTGCGTGTGGCTGCCGGCGTAGGTGTGACTAATGATACGATGGACCGCATGGAGGCCCTGATAAAGGCCGGTGCAGATGCCATTGTCGTGGACACGGCCCACGGACATTCCAAATTTGTTGTGGAGAAAGTGCGCGAAGCCCGTGCCAGGTTCTCCGACGTGGACATCGTCGTGGGCAACGTGGCTACCACCGAGGCCGCCAGGCTGTTGCTCGATGCCGGAGCTGATGCCATCAAGGTGGGAATAGGCCCAGGGTCTATTTGTACTACGCGCATCGTGGCCGGCGTGGGCGTGCCCCAGCTCTCGGCCATCTACAATGTAGCTTCCGTGCTGGAAGGCACGGGCGTGCCCCTCATTGCCGACGGCGGTCTGCGCTACTCGGGCGACATCGTCAAGGCCCTTGCTGCCGGTGGCGACTGTGTCATGATAGGCAGCCTTATTGCCGGAACGGAGGAGTCTCCGGGCGACACGATTATCTTTAACGGACGCAAGTTTAAGGCTTATCGTGGCATGGGGTCGCTGGAGGCCATGGAGAATGGCAGCAAGGACCGTTATTTCCAAAGCGGGGTTGTGGAAGTAAAGAAGCTGGTGCCCGAGGGTATCAGCGGGCGTGTACCCTACAAAGGCACGGTGCAGGAAGTGCTCTACCAATTGGCCGGCGGACTGCGCTCGGGCATGGGCTATTGCGGCGCAGGCACGATCAAGGACTTGCACAATGCGCAGTTTACGCGTATCACCAGCAACGGAATGCTGGAGAGCCATCCCCATGACATCACCATAACAAGTGAAGCACCTAATTACAGCCCCGCCAGCAAGTAGAGTGGGGCAAAAGTGAGTACAACAAAGCATTTTGAAATGAAAAAAATACCGTTTTCTGCCATTCTGTTGATGGGTTGGGCCGCTGCGGTTGTTGCTCAGGACGCGACCGACCCCGTAGTCATGAAGGTGGCTGGCAAGGATGTGCTGCGCTCTGAGTTTGAGTATGCATTGAATAAGAACAGCAATGGAAAGCTGGAAACCAACCCCAAGGCCATTGCCGACTATGCCGACATGTACGTCAATTACAGGCTGAAGGTCCAGGCAGCACTGGATGATACGCTGGATAAAAAGGAGTCCTTTCTCGAGGAGTACAACAAGTACCGCGTGGTCCAGCTTCGTCCGTATTTGATGGACAAGAACTATATGGAGAACGAGGCACGGAAAATCTATGACCAGACGAAGGCCACAGTAGGCGATGAGGACATCATCCTGGTGTCGCACATCATGTTCGGCATTCCCCGGAAGAGCGGTGATGACGTGGTGGCGGCCAAGAAAGCCTTGGCTGATTCGGTCTATGCTTTGTTGAAGAACGGTGCGGACTTTGCTGATTTGGCCAAGCGGTATTCCGATGATAAGATGTCGGCGGCCAAGGGCGGCGAATTGCCCTGGTTGGGGCCCAAATCAAGCCTGCCCGAATTTGAGGAGGCGGCCTACAAACTGCAGCCGGGCCAGTTGTCAGAGCCTTTCCTGAGTACGGCGGGCTACCACATCGTGCTGATGAAGGAACGCAAGCAATTGGAACCCTATGAGCAGCGCAGGCAGGAGATCATAGGCATGCTGAAGGAAAAGGGCTATGAGAGCAAGGCGATGGAGCAGGGCATCCAAAACAAGATAGACGAGTCCAATGGGGCACTGAGCCGCGAGCAAGTGCTCGACAACGCAGAAAAGGAGGCGGTAAGGACTAACAGTGATTTGCGCAACCTCCTGAAAGAATATCATGACGGACTGCTGCTCTACGAAGAGACCAATGGCAAGATTTGGAAAAAGGCAGCGACAGATAAGGCTGGACTGGAAAATTATTTCAAGAAGAATAAGAAGAAGTATACTTGGGACGAGCCTCGTTTCAAGGGGTCGGTGGTGCTGACCAGGACGCAGGAAATCCTGGACAAGCTGGTGCCGTATGTGGAGAAATGTAATTCAAAGGAAGACATTGAGAACTTGAAAAAGCAGATCAATCCGCGCGACCGCAGCACCTACATTATAAAATTTGGTGTGTACAAGGACGGGGACGAATCCCACGTTAATGCAAAAATCTACGGAAAGGCTGAACCCAAGGCCAATAAGAGCTACCCGTTCTATAAGGTGGTGGGCAAGAAGATTAAAGCTCCTGAGACTTTTATGGATGACAGGGCAAGGGTGATAGCCGACTATCAGAACGAGCAGGAACAGGAATGGGTAAAAAGCCTGCGCAAGAAATATCCATTCACCATCAATAAGTCTGTGCTGGCAACCGTAAATAAACATTAGGAGTTGAGAAAAATGTCTGACAGAAGCAAAAAATGGCTATCGGCAGCAGTCTTGTCCCTTGTGATGGCGATGCCGTCAGTGGCGCAGGAAAATGCACTCGATGAGGTTATATGGGTCATTGGAAATGAGGTAATTCTGCGTTCCGATGTGGAGTACCAACGCATGAATGCAGAACTGCAGGGTCAGAAGATAGACGGCGATCCATATACTGTAATCCCGGAACAAATGGCCATTCAAAAATTGTTCTTGAACCAAGCGGCCATTGACAGTGTTGAGGTGACGGAAGCTCAGGTAATAGACATGGCAAATGAACAACTGAACTATATGATTCAGATGGCTGGTTCGGAAGAGAAATTGCAGGAATACCGTGGAATGACCATTAAGCAGATACGCAAGGAAATCATTAAATATTATATTGAGTCGGAAAAAATAAAGGAGACCAAGAATAAAATCATGGGCAGCGGCAAGATTTCGCCATCTGAGGTGCGGCGGTATTTCAAGAACATGCCTGCCGACAGTTTGCCCTTCGTCCCCATGCAGGTTGAAGTCCAAATCCTGACCCGAGCTCCCGAAGTGAAGGAATCGGAGGTGGACCGCGTCAAGCAGGAATTGTTGGAATATGCCCGCAGGGTGAACAGCGGGGAATCCAGTTTTGCCACGTTGGCCCGAATGTATTCAGAGGACCAGGGTTCGGCCCGTCAGGGTGGCGAAATCGGTTATCAGGGACGTGCGGAGACTGTGCCCGAATTTTCCAATGTGGCTTTCTCCCTGACTGACCCCAAGACGGTGTCGAAAATCGTTAAGACGGAGTACGGATACCACATTATCCAACTGATTGGTCGCCGTGGCGACAAGGTAAATGTCAGGCATATCTTGCGTAAACCGCAGGTGAGCGACGAAGAGGTGGAGAAAACGATTCATCGCTTGGATAGCGTGGCCAATGGCATACGTGAAAAGAAAATAACCTTTGACGAAGCAGTGTATGCTATCAGCGAGGATAAGGATACGCGCAACAATCATGGATTGATGGCCAATGTCGATCAGTCTACGGGCATGCAGACCTCGAAATTCCAGATGAAAGACTTGCCGCAAGAGGTGGCGAAGGTGGTTGACAAGATGCACATAGGGGAAATATCAGATCCATTCACCATGATTAATAACAAAGGCCAATTGGTATGTGCCATTGTTTTGCTGAAGAACCGTTACCCCGGCCATAAGGCTGACATTACTGAGGATTTTCAAATGCTGACGGATATTGTCAATGCAAAAAAACAGGAGGAAGCCTTGGATAAATGGATTGCAGAAAAGCAAAAAACGACTTACATTAGCATAAAAGACGGTTGGAAGAAACCCGATTTTAAATATCCTGGGTGGATAAAATGACATTGAGAGCTAAACAATATAAAAGCAGATGGACAAAAGGAGTATTGGCCAACAGCCTATTGCTCCTTTTACTGTCTTTTTTTCTTGTCATGGGGATAAGGGCCAAGAACGCACGGCCGCAAGGAAAGAAAATAGAGCTGCGACATGCGGACAAGGTGAGCTATGACCAATATAGGAATCCCGACGAGCAAATCTTTGTTGGAAATGTCGTTTTCTTTCATGACGGAGTCCTATTGTATTGCGACAGCGCAAATTTCTATCAGAATTCCAATTCTTTTGAGGCATTTGGAAATGTTCGCATGGTTCAGGGCGACACACTCTCTTTGGTGAGCAGGTATCTGTTCTATGATGGTAATTCGCAAATAGCCCAGGCTCGGCAGGAAGTGGTGCTGAAACATCGGACCACTACGCTTTATACTGATAGTCTGAACTACGACAGAATGTATGATGAGGGCTATTTTTTTGAAGGGGGAAAATTGGTCGACAATGACAATGTCTTGACAAGTGATTGGGGACAGTATGAGACATCTACCCGCAAGGCATTGTTTAATTATAATGTAAGATTGGTCAATAAGGATTATGAACTGAAAAGTGACACGCTTCGCTATGATACACAAACGAAACTCGCTCATGTTTCAGGTCCTTCCAATATTTTGAGTGGTAATACCAAGATTTATTCTGAAAATGGAGATTTTAATACTGTTTCCAAGAATGCTGTCCTCCTTGATCGCTCCGTAATAGTGAATCAGGAACAACAAATGGTGGGAGATTCGTTGGTCTATGACAAAGAAACAGGTATTAGTGAGGCTTTTGGAAATATCTTTTATGAAGACAAAGGAAATAAGAACATCTTTACGGGTGACTACTTCTATTATGAAGAAGAAACGGGCTATGGATTGGCCTATGGGACGGCTCAGGTAAAGAACTATTCAGAAAAAGACACCTTGTTTCTCCATGCAGATACATTTAAAATATATACATATAATATAAGGACTGACTCAGTCTATCGTATCATGAACGGATATTATCATGTTCGTTCATTCCGTGAGGATATTCAGTCAGTGGCGGATTCCTTTTCTTATAATTCAAAGGCCAAAGTTCTGTATGAATATGGGAATCCTATCTTATGGAGTGAGAACCGTCAGATACTAGGTGAGGAAATCAGGGCGTTCTTTAACGACAGCACCATGGATAGTGTCAGAATCATTAATCAGGCATTGATGGTGGAGCGGATAGATTCGATTTACTACAATCAAGTGGCAGGGGCAGAGATGCGCGTGTATTTTGAGGGGAATAATATGAGTGAATGTAAGGTAATGAACAATGTCCTTGTGGTATACTTCCCAATGGATAATGACAGTATCATGACAGGAATGAATTACTCGGAGACGAGTCTGTTGCGTCTGTTTATGGAAAACCGTAAGATGAAAAAAATATGGACACGCGAGGTGCAAGGTACGTTTTATCCTCTATTCTTTGCCCCAAAGGAAAAAATGTATTTGCCTAACTTTGCATGGTTTGACTATATGAGACCGCGTGACAAGCATGATATTTTTGTCTGGAGGGCCAAGGAAAAAGGGAAAGAGTTGAAGAAAACGGTTAGAAGGGAAATGCCTTTCCAAAGTTTGCAAAACATAAAACGATAGCTCATGGACATAATACATCTGTTGCCTGATTTTGTGGCCAACCAGATTGCAGCCGGCGAAGTCATACAGCGTCCCGCATCTGTAATTAAGGAGTTAATGGAGAATTCGGTGGATGCAGGAGCAAATCGGATTGAAGTCTGGATAACTGATGCGGGAAAGACTTCCATCCAAGTGGTAGATAATGGAAAAGGAATGTCAGAGACCGATGCACGCCTTGCTTTTGAAAGACACGCGACATCAAAAATACGTGAAGCGTCTGATTTGTTTAAACTGACGACAATGGGTTTCAGGGGTGAAGCGTTGGCTAGTATTGCGGCTGTGGCTCAAGTTGAATTGAAGACAAGGACAGAGGAAGACGAGATAGGGGTGTGGCTTACACTTAATGGAGCTAAAATTACGGAGCAAAGACCTGTGGCCTGTTCTGTCGGTGCGCAATTTATTGTCAATAATCTATTTTATAATGTTCCTGCGCGAAGGAGATTCCTGAAATCTGACTTAACAGAGACGAAGAGTGTAATGCAGGAATTTGAGCGTGTGGCCTTGGCCCATCCAGACAAGGAGTTTACCTTTCATCGTGACAATGTGCAACTGTTGGATTTGCGGCAAGGTTCGTTCAAAAAACGAATTGTAGATTTATTTGGAAGTTCATTGGATAAAAATCTGTTGCCTCTTCAGGTGGAAACTTCGCTGGTTAAGATAGACGGCTTTGTGGGGACTCCCGAAAGTGCTCGTACAAAAGGTGCACGTCAATTCTTTTTCGTCAATGGCCGCTATATGCGCCATCCATATTTTAATAGGGCAATCGTATCTGCATTTGATAAATTAATCGCTCCTGACAAACAAGTTCCTTATTTTATACGTTTTGATGTAGAACCCTCGAGAATAGATGTTAATATACATCCGACAAAGACGGAGATAAAATTTGAAGACGAACAAGCGATATGGCAGATTTTGTTGGCAGTTGTAAAGGAATCTTTAGGGTCGTTCAATGCAGTCCCTACGTTGGATTTTGAACCCAGTGAGACACCGGAGATACCAATCTTTAACCCTAAGGACTCTTCCACGGGAAAACAGCCCCCAAAATATCAAATAGATAAAAAATACAATCCGTTTGATGCCTTGAATAGTGAAACTCAGCATATAAATAAGACCTATTGGGAAGAACTGTATAAAGGCTTAGAAACTTCTTCAATTCTTTCGCAAGGGACTGAAGGTACACAAGTGCCCGTTGAACCATTGTTGTATGCAGATGCGTCTATGAAAGAAAAGCAAGAGTGGGAGAGTAAAAATTCTGTGACTTATTTCCATTATGACCGATATATATTGATGCCGGCCAGTTCGGGTTTGATGTTGATTGACCAGTCTCGTGCACATGTACGTATCCTATATGATAGGTTTATGCAGCAATTGGAAAAGAAAGCCGATGGAGTGTCTCATGGATTGCTGTTTCCTGAGTTGTTCCAATTGCCAGCTTCGCAGGCAGTGGTCATGCGCAAAATGATGGATGACTTCAAGGCGGTAGGGTTTGATATTTCTTCATGTGGAGGCAATACTTATGCGGTTAATGGTGTACCTGCAGGAACAGAGAAGCAAAATGCTGTGGACATGGTGACAACTCTGTTGGGCAAATATTCAGAAAAAGATGCCGCATCTGAAGTGGTACATACTGTTATTGCCCTTACTTTGGCTAAGGCAAATGCAATAGAACCGAATCAGTCCCTTACCCAGGATGAAATGTCAAAATTAGTAGAAGACTTGTTTTCTTGTTCTACTCCCAAGTATACTCCTGAGGGAAAGAGTGTGCTCGCTATTTTGGACAAAAACAAGCTGGAAATGCTCTTGAAATAGGGGAAACAGGGGCTAAAAGTCATTTTTTTTCAAAAAAAAACAAGATTATTTCAAGAAAATTTGCACGCTATTACGGAATTTTATATTTTTGCAGTGAATTTGGCGTATAAAGGCCATTGATGATATTAGGTAGTTATAGATAAATAGAATAAAAATAGAGTTATAATTAAATTTTTAAGAAGTATGAAAAAATTAATGTTTGTTTTGGCATTCGTTGGCTTGTCTTCTTTTGCATTAGCACAGGACAACGTGCCCGTTAAGAAGTACAGTGTTGCTACCAATTCATTCTGGAGCAACTGGTTCGTTACTGCTGGTGGTACTTACAACGTATTCTACTCTAATGAACAGCACGGACAAGGGTTTGACAACAGCCCGTTGAAGGATTTCCGCCGTTCTTGGGGTTTTGGCATTGGTGTAGGTAAAATGTTTACTCCGGGCTTGGGTCTCCGTACCAAATTTAATGGTATCACTGGTAAGACTGTTCAGTCAGAGATTTGCTCTCAGAACAAAGCCATGAAGTACTATTGGTCACTCAATGAACAAGTTCTCTTCAATCTGAGCAATCTGCTTTGCGGTTACAACGAAACTCGTGTATGGAACTTCATTCCTTATTTGGGTGGTGGTGTATTGCGCAACATGAGCTGCAACAACTACGCTATTGACCTCAATGCTGGTATTATGAATACTTGGCGTTTGGGTAAACACGTAGATTTGTTCTTGGATGTAACTGCCTTGATGGCTGAAGCTAAGTTGGACGGTGTTACTGCTGGTGCTGCTGCTACGACTAAGAATCACACCTACAAAGGTTATGATGTTATAGTAAGTGCTGAAGCTGGTTTGAAGTTTAACTTGGGTAAGGCTACTTGGGCTAAAGTACCCGATGTTGATGCTTTGATGGCTATGAATAAGGAGCAAATGGATGCTTTGAACGCTTCTTTGCGTGATGCTCAGAACGAGAATGCTCGCTTGAAGAATCTGTTGGCTAACCAGAAGCCTGCTCCTGCTACAGTTAAGGAAGTTGTTAAGAAAGAACTTGCCACAACTGCACAGTCTGTATTCTTCAATATTGGTAAGAGCCGCATTGCTTCTCGCAAGGATCTTGTAAATGTTCAGGAAGTTGCTAAGTATGCTAAGGCTAATGGCAATAAGGTTGTCGTTACAGGTTATGCTGATAGCAAGACTGGTAGCAAGGCATTCAACCAGACTTTGAGCCAGAAGCGTGCAGAGGCTGTTGCTAACGAACTTGTTAAGATGGGTGTAAGCCGTGACAACATTGTTATCAAGGCTGCCGGAGGTGTTAACGACCTTTCTCCAATCTCTTACAACCGTCGCGCTACTGTTGAACTTCAATAATATTTAGAATATTATAACTCAATTAAGGGTGGCTCTGCAATAGAGCCACCCTTATACTTTTTGTGATTCGATAGCTGCCGTTTTAAGAGCAGTGTTACTTATTATTGGTTGACTGCTCTTTGTGTTAGAAATTAATGGCTTGTTCTAACTTAAGGGGTGGTAAAGCAAGATTATGAATGAATGATTTCTCATGGCGTAGATTTTGCTGTCGTTTTCATGTTGTGATGATACATATTCTTGGTTTGTCTGAATATGGTGGTTTGTGAAGTCGAATAGTTACTCGTGTAATTTTATTATGTTATTTTATGGTGGAGTATATGGATGTTGAGAACGCGACCTTCTATATATGTAAATAAGGTAAAAAGCTTATGTTGTGATAAGTTTCCCGTTTTAATGTAAGTATTTATGATATTATTGCTGTCCGCTAAAACTCAAAATTGCATAAAACGCCCATCCGCAATGCCGATGAATAGGCGTTGCGGATTTATTTTTCGAAAAGTAAGCCCCCTCCATCAAAAAGTGTCGGTTCGTCAGGTGGTGAAAACTCCGTCT
>JAGAYF010000055.1 GCA_017940605.1 Bacteroidaceae bacterium | reverse complement strand
TGGGCCGCAGGCGGCCGTTGCGCCCTGTCCCTCGGGGGGCGGCCCGTGGGCGGGTGGGGTGCTATCTGTTCAGCCCCAGTATCTCGGCGTTGCCGAAGACGGCGGTCTGGGCCTCCAGTTGCAGGCGGCGTGCGTCCTCCTGCGGCAGGTCAAAGAGGATGTGGCTCACATAGGGCCTCTGCAGCAGGGTGGCCAGGAAGCAGTGGGCCGCCAGGTACGTGCCGGCCTTCGACGGGTGGCTCTTGTCCTTGTTGTAGAGCTCAATGTGCGGGTATTTCCTGCGCACTTCCTGCCAGGCCAGGCCCACGGGCGAGCACCAGGCGTGGTTTTCATAGGCCAGCTCCAGGTATGTGGTGCGCAGCCGCGCCTGCATGTCGGCATAGGTGCGGTCCAGGGCGTAGTCGTCGGTTTTCTGCATGTTGCCGTCCTTGTGCCCCCAGGTCATGTAGAAGATGACCTTGGCGCGGGGCGAGTGGGCCAGTGCCATGCTGTCAATGAGGTGGGCATAGCGGTAGGTCTTGCTGACCACGTCGCGCGTGCGCTGGGCGGGGTCGGAGCTTTGCTCCTGCATGACGATGTAGTCCCAGCCCCCCTTCCTGAGCGCCCGTTGCAGCTGCTCGCTTTCCCAGTGTCCCGAGAAACGCTGGCCTCCCTTGAGGCAGCGCGTGGGGGCGAGCTTCAGTCCCTGTTCGGCCGCCAGCTGGGTTACCAGGGCCGGCAGGTTGTTGTAGTAGGTGTAGCTGTTGCCAATCCAGAGGATTTGCAGCGAATCCTGCTGTGCCTTCATGCCCGTGGCCGCCAGCAGGAGGATGGATAGGTAGATGATTCTTTTCATTGCGCTTTGTTTTGATTTATCGCTGCAAAGTTAAAGTAAATAAAAAGATTATTGTATTTTTGTAACCAAATAATGTTCCAATCATGAGAAGAAACCGCATTGCCGTCGTGCTGGGCTGTCTCCTGTGCGCGGCCTGGTGCTCCGCCCAGGGACAGGCAGGCATGAAGAGCCTGGTGGAGATGACGGTTCCTGCCGACGGGGGCTGGCAGAAGGCCTACCTGCTGCCCTTTGACGCCAGTCCGCGCGCCATTGACTCGGCCGAGGTGAGGAACGGCCAGTGCCGCCTGACGCTGCCCGCCACGCCGCAGCCCCAGGGCTATGGCATCATGGTGCGCGCGGGCGGAAAGCAGCTCACTGCGGGCGTGTTCAACGACTGCCAGCGGCAAACGCTGACGTGGCGTGCCGACCAGGCGGGCTATGAGTGCAGCGGCTCGGTGCTGGGCAGCCGGTTGGTGGCCTACCGGCAGGCCGAGACCCAGTTTGGGCGCAGCGCCGCTGCCCTGCAACAGCAGGCCGCCAATCCAGGCGCGACCGAGGCCGGCCGCCGGCAGGCCCAGGCGCAGTTGGACAGCCTGGCGGAAGGAATGAAGACGTTGATCATGGCCGCCCTGCGGCAGAACATGGAGAATCCGCTGGGGCTGTTCCTCATGCAGGAGAACGCCTATTGGATAGAACCCGCCACGGTGATGGAATTGCTGGAGAAAGTGCCTTCGCCCTACCGCAGCCATCCTGCCTATACCGAGGTGCACGACCAGGTGCAGGCCTTGCTGCGCACCCAGGTGGGCCAGCCCTACACAGACCTGCAGATGAAGACACCCGAGGGCCGTGCGCTCAGGATTTCGGATCTCGTGGGCCGGCAGGAACTGCTGCTGGTGGATTTCTGGGCCAGCTGGTGCGGCCCGTGCATGGGCGAAGTGCCCAACTTGGTGCAGCTGTACAAGGACTGTCACGGAAAGGGTTTGGAAATCATCGGGGTTTCGCTGGACAACAGGGCTGATGCGTGGCGCAATGCCCTGGAGAAGCACCACATGACGTGGCCGCAGATGTCGGACCTCAAGGGTTGGGAGAGCCAGGCCTGCCAGGCCTACAGCATCACGGGCATTCCGGCCACCGTGCTCATAGGGAAGGACGGTAAGATAGTGGCGCGCGACCTGCGCGGCACGGAACTGCGCAGGAAGATTGAGGAACTGCTGGGAATGAAGTGACGCAGGATGTGTTTCATACGGACTATACCATATTTAAATAAATAGAGAACATGAAGAAATTGACATTAGGGGTGGCCGCCCTCATGACACTGGCCGCTGCCTGCACCTCCAAGCAGAATGCAGGCTCACAAGCTGAGGCCCAGGCCGACAGCACCATCCGCATTAACTGCATGATTTGCGTTACGCCCGACGTGCGCGACTCAGTCGTGCTGCTGAGCAAGGAACTCGTGGAGGCATCGCAGCAGGACGAAGGCATGATAGAGTATGACCTGCTGGAGAGTGCCACCGACGAGAGCTCGCTCATGATCTATGAGACGTGGCAGGGCCAGGACCAGTTGGACAAGCACTCTGCCTCGGAACACTTTACGCGCATCGTGCCTGAGTTGCAGCGGCTGGCCTCCACCATGGACGTGCAGGTGCTGAAGGCCGGGCAGAAAGCCGACGTGCTGGCCGCCCTGCGCCTGAACTGCCCCATGAAGGTGGCTGCCGAGAACCGCGACGCCGTCATTGCGTTGGGAAAGGAGCTGGTGGCCGGTTCGCAGCAGGACGAGGGCAACATCAGCTACGACTTGTTCCTGAGTACAACCGATTCGACGAGGATGCTCATCTTTGAGACTTGGGCCGACCAGCCGTCGCTGGACAAGCACTCGGCAGCGGAACACTTTACGCGCATCGTGCCCCAGTTGAAGGAGAAGAGCGAAATGGGCGTGGTCACCTTTGAAATGGCTGCCCCCGGTACGGCCGAGTAACCCCCTTGTGCGAGGCTGATGACCATGGCAGAAAATAAGTGGACGGCGCACGGCGCTGTCCTGATCCTCGCATGGGTGCTGTGCGGCTGCGTGGATGCGGCCGCCCGGCCGGTGGCCGACGGGCGGCAGGCTGGGCAGGAGGCCGTTCAGGGCCTGACCGTGCCCGATGTCAGGCGCGACAGCACGTTTCCCGAATTCAGCATAGCCACCTGCCTGAACCGCACGGTGGGAAAGTCGCAGGGCATGGACATTCACCGTGACCGCGTCTTCTGCATACAGGATGGCGGCACGGCCCTTGTGTTTGACCTGAAGGCACGTACGGGCGAACCCCTGGCCACCTTTCCGCTGGGCAGCAAGCGGGCCGGCAACCACAGCAATACGGCCAATTTTGGCGTAGAGACAGCCGCGGGGGCTTCATTTCCCCTGCTGTATGTCTCGATTGGCAAGGCGGGCGATGAACAAGAGTTTGAGTGCAACGTGGAGAGCGTGACGGAAAAGGACGGACAGTTCTCCAGCGAATGCGTTCAGGTGATACGCATGGACCAAAGCCAGTACCAGGCGCGCGGACTCCAGCCCATCTGGGGCTGCCCCAACTGGTTGGTCGACAAGGAGCGCAGGCACTTGTGGGCTTTCTCGGCCATCAAGCGCACGCTCGTGGCAGCGACGGGCGACATGGCGACCAACAAATATGTTGCCACCAAGTTTCGCATCCCTGCCCTGAGCGAGGGCCGATTGGTGGTGCTGACGGCCGCCGATGTGCTGGACCAGGTGGTGTTTGACTTTGACACGTACATTACGCAGGGCGGTTGCATGAAGGATGGCAGGATATACTATGCCTATGGCTTCGGAAAGAACGGCACTCGAACACCATCGCGCATCCGTGCCTACGACACGGACACGCGTAGCATCGTGACGCGGTTGGAACTGGAGGACTATGTGACGGAGGAGTTGGAAGACTTGTCCGTTTATGGCGACAAACTCTACGTGAACACCAATTCTGCCTATTTATATGAGGTAGATGGAAAATTTGTCGTGGGCGGCAAGGGCTCAGGCAAGGCGCGGTAGCGCACAGAAGTCGTCGTGGCTGACAAACAAGGCCGGACCGTGATGGCGGTCCGGCCTTGCTGTTTGGGAAAGGCTGAAAAGTGGGTGTTTCATGTGGCAGAACGGGCCGAAAGAAGCGCGGAAAAGCATTGTTTCTGCTCAGAAAATCACGAAAATGCAAGAAATTCAAAAAAAAATGGTCAATACAAAAGGTTTTTTCTTACTTTTGCGCCTAAATTCGTTTTAGAAATCAACAAAATGCAGAATAATTTAGTCATTGTAGAGTCGCCCGCGAAGGCTAAGACGATAGGCCGGTTTTTAGGCAAGGACTATCGCGTCATGTCCAGCTTCGGGCACATCAGGGACCTCAAATCCAAATCGTTTAGCATAGACACCAAATCTTTCCAACCTCAATATGAAATACCGGAAGACAAGAAAAGAGTCGTAAACGAGCTGCTCGAGCAGGCCAAGAAGTCGGCGCAGGTGTGGCTGGCTTCCGATGAGGACCGCGAGGGGGAGGCCATTTCCTGGCATTTGGCGGAAGTGCTGAATTTGGACGTCAAGAAAACGAAAAGAATAGTTTTCCATGAAATAACAAAGAACGCAATCATGGCGGCCATTGAAAAGCCGCGTACCATAAACATGAATCTCGTGAACGCACAGCAGGCGCGGCGCGTGCTGGACCGCATCGTCGGTTTCAAACTCTCGCCCGTGTTGTGGAGAAAGGTGAAGCCCGGGCTTTCGGCAGGTCGCGTGCAGAGCGTGGCCGTCAGGTTGATTTGCGATCGCGAGAAAGAAATCGGACAGTTTGAGAGCAGCAGTTCCTTTGCGGTCAATGCCATTTTCTGCATTGAGCAAAAAGACGGCAGCCTTGTTGAGCTGAAGGCCGAACTGGACCGCCGTTTCCCCTCGCAGGCCGAGGCCGAGGCTTTCCTGGGTCACTGCGGAACGGCGCGGTTTGTGGTGGATGGTATCTCAAAGAAGCGCGTGAAACGCAGCCCCGCCCCGCCGTTTATGACCTCGACGCTGCAGCAGGAAGCGGCCCACAAACTGGGTTTCTCCGTTTCGCAGACGATGCGCGTGGCCCAAGCGCTCTATGAGGCGGGGCATATTACGTACATGCGTACCGATTCACTCAACTTGTCCTCGCTTTGCGTCAATACCAGCAAGGCTTACATTGAGGAAAGCTATGGCGCGGAATATTTTAAGCACCGGGCCTACCATACACGTGCCAAGGGGGCGCAGGAAGCCCATGAGGCGATTCGTCCCACCTATATGGATAAAACCGACATCAGCGGAACGGCGCAGGAAAAGAGACTCTATCAGCTGATACGCCGCCGTACGCTGGCCAGTCTCATGGCTGATGCGGAATATGAAAAGACAACGGTCAGCATTCAGGTGAGCGGCAGGGAAGAAACCTTTGTGGCCAATGGCGAAGTGCAACTCTTTGACGGTTTTATGAAGGTCTACCAAATTTCGAATGAGGAGGATGCCGACGAGAACTTCAATACTCAGCTGCCTGTCTTGAGGAAAGGCACTGTGCTCAGCCACAAAAACGTAACGGCCACGCAGCGGTACACACAAGGTCCTGCGCGCTACAACGAAGCCTCGTTGGTACACAAAATGGAAGAGTTGGGAATCGGCCGCCCCTCGACCTACGCGCCCACCATCAGCACAATACAGCAGCGCAACTATGTCGTGAAGGGAAATTGTGAGGGTGGAACGCGCTCTGTCCTGACACTCAGTTTGCAAAACAGCGGAAAAGTAAAACTGAGTGAGAAAAAAGAGAAATATGGTGTGGAAAAGAACAAACTTCTTCCCACTGACGTGGGCCTTGTCGTCAATGATTTCCTGTTGGCAGAGTTTCCCGATATCTTAGATTACAACTTCACGGCCAAGGTTGAGAAGGATTTTGATGCCATTGCCTCCGGAGACCAGGAATGGGGGGACATGATGCGCGGCTTCTACAATAATTTTATGCCTGAAGTCGAGAAAGCCATCGAGAACAAGAGCCAGCACAAACTGGGTGAGCGCCTCCTGGGCGTTGATCCCGACTCAGGTCGCACGGTATCCGTCAAGATTGGCCGCTACGGCACGATGGTGCAGATGGGCTCGGCCGATGACAAGCTGAAACCTGTCTTTGCGCCGTTGCTGAAAGGTCAAAATCTGGATGAAATCACCTTGGACGAGGCCTTGGACCTGTTGCGCCTGCCCCGAACGCTGGGGCTCTACGAGGGCAACCCCGTTCAGGCCAACAACGGCCGCTACGGTCCTTACGTTGTCTGCAACAAGCAGTTCGTGTCCATACCTAAGGGCATGGATGTGCTTTCCATCAACCTGGATGAGGCCATTGAACTGATCAAGCAAAAGGAAGCCCAGGCCGCACAGAGGATAGTCAAGCAATTTGAAGAGAACGAGGAAATTCAAATACTGAACGGTCGTTTCGGCCTCTATATATCCTATCGCAAGAAGAACTATCACCTCCCCAAGAAGGTGGCAGAAAAGGTCAACGAGCTTACATTGGGGCAGTGCATGGAGATAATAGAGAAGCAGGACGCTGAGAATGCGCACAAATCCCCCCGCCAGACAGGCAGAAAGAAGAAATGAAGAACCTCATCCTGATAGGCTACATGTGTGCAGGCAAATCCACCGTCGGGAAAAGCCTGGGCAAGCGGTTGGGCCGCCAGTTCTATGATTTGGACTGGTACATTGAGGAGCGCTACCGCAAGCGTATCAGCGACATCTTTGCCGAAAAGGGCGAAGACGGCTTCCGCCAGATCGAGTACAAGATGCTGCACGAGGTGGCCGAGTTTGAAGACATTGTGCTCTCGTGCGGCGGCGGTACGCCGTGCTTCTACGACAACATGGACTACCTGAACCGCATCGGCACGACGATTTTCCTCAATGCCTCGCCCGATACCATCGTTGAGCACCTGAAGATAAGCCGCACGGTACGCCCGTTGCTGCAGGGCAAGAGCGGCGAGGAACTGCGCAGCTACATTGCCGGGCAGCTGCAGGGCCGTATGCGTTTCTACGAACAGGCCCAATATATTTTCGATGTGAACATCCTTGACGGATACGATAAAATAGATTTACTGATTACCCAAATACTTGAAACAATCAAAGACAAAACGTAGGAACGATGGCTAAATGGAGGATTGAAGATTCTGAAGAATTGTATAATATCGGCGGATGGGGCGTCAACTACTTTGGCATCAACCGCAAGGGGCATGTATACGTCACGCCCAGCAAGGACGGCAACGAGATTGACCTGAAGGAACTGGTCGACGACCTGGTGGAGCGCGACATCAAGCCGCCCATCCTGTTGCGCTTCCCCGAAATACTGGACAACCGCATTGAAAAGTCGGCCGAATGCTTTGAAAAGGCGGCCAAGGAATACAAATACTCCGGCCATCACTACATCGTGTTCCCCGTCAAGGTGAACCAGATGCGTCCCGTCGTAGAGGAAATCGTCAGCCACGGCAAGCGGTACAACGTAGGCCTTGAGGCGGGTTCCAAGCCCGAGCTCCATGCCGTCCTGGCCACCAATATGGATTCCGACAGCCTCATTATCTGCAACGGCCACAAGGACCGTAACTTCATCCGCATGGCACTGCTGGCCCAGAAGATGGGAAAGCGCATCTTCCTCGTCATAGAAAAGATAGAGGAACTGGATACCATACTCCAGACGGCCCGCCAGCTGGACATGCGCCCCGACATCGGCATCCGCATCAAGCTGGCGGCCCAGGGAACGGGCAAATGGGAGGAGAGCGGCGGCGATGCCAGCAAGTTCGGGCTTGACAGCGCCGACCTGCTGGTGGCACTCGATGCGCTGGAACGCCAAGGCATGGCCGATTGCCTCAAGCTCATACATTTCCACATAGGAAGCCAGGTGACCAACATACGCCGCATCCAGGCAGCCCTGACCGAGGCTTCGCAATTCTATGTACAGCTGCACAACCTGGGCTTCAACATCCAGTTCATCGACTGCGGAGGCGGCCTGGGTGTCGACTACGACGGTACGCGCTCGTCCAACAGCGAGAGCTCCGTCAACTACTCCATCCAGGAGTACATCAACGACTGCGTGTACACCTTCGTCGAGACCTCCAACCGCAACAACATTCCCCATCCCAACATCGTGACTGAGAGCGGACGCTCGCTCACGGCCCACCACGCCATTCTCATTACCGAGGCCTTTGAAAAGACATCGCTGCCCCAGATGGACGAGTCGTGGGAGGCCTCGCCCGACGACCACAAGCTGGTCAAGGACCTGAGCGAGATTTGGGATCACCTGTCCAACCGCTCCATGCTCGAGGACTGGCACGACGCGCAGCAGATACGCGAGGAAGGGCTTGACCTGTTCAGCCACGGGCTCATCGACCTCAAGACACGTGCCCAGATTGAGAAGGTATACTGGAGCATTACGCGCGAAGTGAACGCCATGGCCCACACGCTGAAGCACATTCCCGAGGAACTCCTGGGACTCGACAAGCTCCTGGCCGAGAAGTACTACACCAATTTTTCCCTCTTCCAGAGCATGCCCGACACGTGGGGCATTGACCAGCTGTTTCCTGCGCTGCCCATCCAGCGGCTCAACGAAAAGCCCACCCACAACGCCACGTTGCACGACATCACCTGCGACAGCGACGGCACCATCACGACCTATGTGAACAATGGCCGCCTGACGCGCTTCATGCCCCTGCACGACCTGAAGAAGGACGACCCCTACTACATCGGTTTCTTCCTCGTGGGAGCTTATCAGGAGATATTGGGCAACATGCACAACCTCTTCGGCGACACCACCACTGTGCACGTCATCTCGGGCCAGGACGGAAACTACAAGATCTCCCACATACGTGACGGCGAGACCATAGCCGACGTGCTGGGCTATGTGCAGTATGATCCCAAGCACCTTGTGCGCCGCCTGGAGACGTGGGTAGCCCGCGCCGTCAAGCAGGGCCGCATTTCGGTCAAGGAGGGCAAGAACTTCATTGAGAACTACCGTTCCGGCCTGTACGGCTACACCTACCTGGAGTAATTACCGTAGGAATTTCCTTATTATCTCAATAGCGGCGGGCCGTCCCTTGGGGCGGCCTGCCGTGTCTTTGCCTGGCCCTTCCTGGAAAGAAACTTCCTGAAACGGGCAAGTGCCTGGCTGCGCGGCGCAAAAGCAGTGACGATGCGGCCTGAAAAAAGCAGGGCGGGGCGTAAGCGATGCACGGACAAGGCGTAAAAGCGGCCGCCTGTGCCGCGGCGGAGGCCCGTGCCTTAGAGGAGCAGCCTGTAGCAGCCGCCCGAGAGAGCCTTGACCACGGACCGCATTTCCAGGTCGAAGAGGAGTGCGCTTACGCGGTGGACGGGCATGTCGCATTCGACCGCCAGTTGGTTGATGTGCTTTCCGTCGGTGTCTTGCAGCAGGCCGACCAGCGTTTGTTCCTCGGGCGACAGTTCGGGAAACAGCTGGGGTTCTTCCTTGCGGCATTCCGTCGCATCGGACGGCCACCCCATGGTGGCCAGCACCTCCTGTGTCGTGGTGACGAGGGCTGCGCCGTTGCCGTGTATCAGCCGGTTGCACCCCATGCTGTACTTGTCGCCCACCCTGCCCGGCACGGCCATGACGTCCCTGTGGTAGTCCTGGGCTATCTGGGCCGTGATGAGCGCGCCGCCCTTGTCGGCACTCTCAACGACGAGGCATCCGTCGGCCAGCGCGGCCACGATGCGGTTTCGGTGTACGAAGTTGAACTTGTCGGGGGTGGTTTCGGTCATGTATTCCGTGAGCAGGCCGCCGTTCTCCAGCATGGCCTTGGCCGTGTCGCGGTGGGCCGGTGGGTAGATGCGGTCCAGGCCGTGGGCCAGGACGGCCACCGTGGGCAGTCCAGCCTGGAGGGCCGCGCGGTGGGCGTGGATGTCAATTCCGTAGGCCAGACCGCTCACAATCAGCGTGTCGGGCCTGTGTTCGGCCAGGGGCGCAATGAGTTTCCGACACATGTCCTTGCCGTATTCCGTGCATTTGCGTGTCCCTACCACGGCCAGCGCGTGGCGCGTGTTGAGTGGTGCGTTGCCCATGTAGAACAGTGCCAGCGGGGCATCGTCGCACTCGAGCAACCGCGAGGGATACTCGGGCGTTCCGTAGCGCAGGATGTGCACCTGGTGCTTCTGCGCCCACGCTATTTCGGCGCAGGCTTTGCGCAGGGCGGCCTCCTTGCC
>JAGAYF010000054.1 GCA_017940605.1 Bacteroidaceae bacterium | reverse complement strand
CACCGCAGTGCCACACCTACCGGCTGGACATGCAGCGCAGCCTGCTGCTGTCGCTCTCGGGAGACGAGGGGGAGAACATCAGCGACCCCGGCAAGATACTGGGCACGCGCCCCGACAACGTGAGGGAAACCTCAGCGGGCCCGTTCGACAGGAAGAGCCCCTGGGAATAGCGGGGGGACTGACAGCCCATGAAGCCACCGGGGGTCTGCTGCGCGGCAGCAGGCCTCCGGTCTTCCGTATACGGCAGGATGGACGAAGGGCCACGGATACTTCCGAAACGGACCGCCTGGGAGGTGGCACACTCCTCAGTCACTCCGCGTACACATGCCCTGGAGATACACACTCCTCAGTCACTCCGTGACAGCTCACCCAGCTTAGGGGAGCAATTTTTCCTCTAGTTTAGTAAGAAGAGCCGTGCTGTGCAAAAAAGATCTTCCCCTAAGCTAGGGGAAGTGGCACACATGGTGCAGGAGTCGGCTTTCGGGCCGCATACGTCGGACGCTTGCGCCCCGTCTGCGCTGCTTTCACGCCCCGCGCGAAATCTTTCGGGCCGCGCCCGCCGGACGATTGCGCCTTGCGCGGAGGCGAAGGCTGCACCCATGGAGCGAATAGGCCGCAACGGGACGGACGGAACGGGCAGACGAGCACGCGCCACGACGAAAGGCGATAGTCAGTCAGGACACACGCCCACGGCCCTATGCATCCCCCTATGCCAGAAGGAGAAACATAGGTATTATCTGTGGAGTGCTTTGTCATTTGACTGATATTTTTTGTATGCATGGCTTATTTTTCCATAATTTATACGTATTTTTGTAACAATTATTTGGATTACCATATTTTTAACATTATCAGTATGAATTTACACAGTAGAGTTATTTTTTCATTGGCACTGCTGGGTCTTATGGCAGCGGTGACGGATATGGATGCCAAGGTGAAGGTGAAGTTCAAGCCCATCGAGCCTGACAACCATGTGATTCAGATTTTTGCACACAGGGCAGGAAGATTTGAATTTGACGAAAACACCATGGATGGCTTCCGGAAAAGCTATGCGGCCGGCAACCGCGGATTTGAAACGGACATCCGGTTTAACAAAGACGAGGAAATCGTGCTGAACCACGATGAATCGCTGAAACGTACCTTTGGCATCGACCGCGAATGCGAGGATATGACGAACGATGAGATTAAGGCCATACGCAACCCCAAGGGAAACCCGCTGGCTTTTTGCAGCGAGTTGGCCGACTTCCTGCAAGACAAGCCCAACATGTACGTGGAGTGGGAAATCAAGACGATCAAGCGCCTGTATGACGAAGCCAGGCTGGAGCGCCTATGCGAAAAGGCATACAATGAGATTATTCCCAAGAAGCACCCTACGAGCGAATACCTCTTTACCTCGTTTGACGTGCGCGCTCTCAAGATTATGCACCGCCTGCACCCCGACGTGCCTCTCATGCTGCTGAAAAGCAAGCCCGTGAGCAAGGAAATTGCCCAAGAGGCCCTGGACATGGGCATCTACCGACTGGGTTGCCGCGTGGAGGGCACGACACAGAAAGACGTGAAGGCCGTGCGCGAGATGGGCATCAAGGTGGTGTCATTGTGGCCCTGCGCCAGCAAGGAAGAATTCATGCTGGCCGCCGCACTGGGTGCCGATGCCATCAACCAGGACCGCCCCATGGCCATGACTACGTGGCTGAAGAAGGGGTTGCCCCAGCAGAAGATCAAGGGTTTCAAGTATTGAGATTATTATTGCCGAACCAACATAGCCATTGGCGGGCCACAGGATGCTCCTGAAGCCCGCCAATGATTTTTTGGACATGAAAAACACTTTTATTCGGTAGGTACGGTCCGCATTGTCCCGGCCCTGTTGACCAAATCGCGCACCACCTCGCCCGCAGCCATGATACCCTCAGCTGCCGGCACAAACGCATTGCTGGCCGGAATGTTGCGCCGGTCGGTGCACTTGCGCATGTCCTTGTTGGGGCAAATGCAATGGAAACGGCAACTGATGCTGTCATCCTCCAAGGGCTGCAAGGGTGTTTCCTCGCTGTAAATAACCTTTAAACGGCGGATTCCCATCGTGCGTAACTTGCGGCGTATCACCTTGGCCAGGGGGTCCATCTTTGTTTTGTTGATGTCGGTAATGCGGAACGCTGAGGGGTTCATCTTGTTGGCCGCCCCCATGCAGCTGATGATGGGGACGCCCAGCTCGTGGCAGCGGCGTATGATGTCCAGCTTGGCCGTCACGGTGTCTATGCAGTCGACCACGTAGTCCATTTGGGATAGGTCGATTTGGGACGCCGTCTCGGGCAGATAGAACATCTTGTAGGTCACAACTTTGCACTTGCGGTTGATTTCCCTGACGCGTTCCTCGGCCACATCGACCTTGTAGCGCCCCACCGTACCGATGAGGGCCAGAATTTGGCGGTTCACGTTGGTCAGACACACGCGGTCGTCGTCAATCAAGTGGAGCTCGCCCACACCGCTGCGCGCCAAGACCTCAACAACGTAGCCCCCCACTCCACCGATGCCAAACACGGCCACGCGACTGTGGGCCAAGGTATCGATAGCAGCCTTGCCCATAAGGAGTTGCGTGCGGGAAAATTGATTCTGCATGGTTGTCAGTACATTAACTTGGGTACAAAATTACGAAAAAATGGGGAACTAACAGTGTTTGCGCCTTGCGCGAATGATTTTTCAACCATTGTTCCCGATTCCTTACATGCAATTGTAAAAATTAGCTAAAAATTACAGCAAGCCAACTGTCATGCACCTGTTTTTTGGCGGAAAATAAGTAATTTTGAATGATTTTTACTTAATATATTAAATGATTTTTCTTTTTTATATGAAAAAAATATTTCTTTTGACTGCCTGTGTCCTTCTGCTGGGCGCATGCTCGAAGAAAGAAAAGGCCAAGGATCAGGCTTTTCACAAGACGATGGAAATAAAACTGCAGGATGAATCGTTGCAATCGGAATACAGCGCACGATTCACCGGACGGCAAATCGTGGAAATAAGACCGCAGGTGAGCGGAACAATCAAGAAAATTTGCATAACCGAAGGTTCGGATGTTAAAAAGGGCCAAACGCTATTCATCATTGACCAAGTACCGTATGAGGCGGCACTGCAGGTGGCAATTGCCAATGTAAGAAGTGCTGAAGCCAAAGTGCAGACGGCCAAGCTCAATTTGGAGAGCAACATGGGACTGGAGGAAAACGCCATTATTTCAGACTTTCAAGTCAAAACTTCGCGCAATGCCCTACTGGAGGCCGAGGCCGCACTGGCACAGGCGAAAGCGCAGGAGACAAATGCGAGAAACAATCTCTCATACACCGTTGTCAAGAGCCCTGTCGACGGCGTGGCGGGCATGATTCCCTACCATGTGGGCGCACTCGTGGGCAGCAGCATCGCTGATCCGTTGGTCACCGTGTCTGACGACAGCGAGATATACGCTTACTTCTCCATCACGGAGAGCCATAGCATCGACTTGTTGGAAAGGTACAATTCCATGAAAGATTTCATTGCACAAGCCCCCGAAATCAGGCTTCGGATGAATAATGGCAAAGAGTACGCCCACGCCGGACGTATCGATGCCGTGAGCGGCATCGTGGACGAAAGCACAGGGGCGGTAACGCTGCGGGCTACGTTTAGGAACGAGGGGCATTTGCTGCACAACGGTGGAAACGGCACGGTCATCATCCCCACAGAATTGAAGAACTGCATCGTCATTCCACAGGCCGCGACCTATGAACTGCAGAACCGCACGTTTGTCTACCGTGTCATCAACGATACGGCCCGATCGACGGCCGTTGAGGTCTTCCGGTTGAACAACGGCACGGAATATGTCGTTGAAAATGGGCTACAGCCAGGCGATACCATTGTTGCAGAGGGGGCAGGGCTGCTCAAGGACGGCACTTTCATCCAGAAAAAGTAATATAACCCTCAGAGATCGCCCGACATGCAGATAAAATTCTTCATAGACCGCCCCATATTGGCCGGAGTCATCTCCATATTGCTTGTATTACTGGGTATCATCGGACTTTTGAACCTGCCTCTGGAGCAATTTCCTGAGATTGCCCCGCCCACGGTGCGCGTCAACGCCTCCTACACTGGCGCAAACGCGGAAACGGTGCAGAAAAGCGTCGTAGTCCCGATGGAAGAAGCCATCAACGGCGTGGAAGGCATGATGTACATGTCCTCATCAGCCAGCAATTCCGGCTCAGCCAACGTCAGCGTGTTCTTCCGCCAAGGAACAAACCCCGACATGGCCATGGTGAACGTCCAAAACCGTGTAGCCACCATACAGGGCCGCCTGCCGAGCGATGTCGTCAAGGGCGGACTTACCGTAAGGAAGAGACAGACGAGCAACATCAAGCAACTAACGCTATACAGCCCCGATGACTCCTTTGACCGCAACTTTCTGAGCAACTACGCCAAGATTAACATTGAGCCCATCCTGTCGCGCATACCCGGCGTCGGCGACGTAAACGCAATGGGTACGGACTACTCCATGCGCATATGGCTCGATCCCATCAAGATGGCCCAATACAACATCAGCCCTTCGGACATAAACACCGTGCTGGACGAACAAAACATCGAGACGCCGACGGGAACGCTGGGGTCTGAGAGCAAAAACACTTTCCAATACGTTCTGAAGTACCGCGGCCGCTACGAAGAGGAAAAAGACTTTGAGAACATGGTCATCAAAAGCCTTCCCAACGGCAACGTACTGCGCATAAAGGATGTGGCGCGTGTGGAATTGGGAGCGCAAAGCTACACATTCATGGGCCTCACCAACGGACACCCCGGAATCAACATGATGATAAACCAGACCGCGGGTTCCAACGCCAACGAAATCATTACACAAATAGACAAGGAGGTTGCACAGATACGGACATCGCTGCCAAAAGGCATCGAAATTGTCGATTTGGAAAGTAAAAAGGACTTCCTCGACGCATCCATCAAGAGCGTGGTCGAAACCCTGTTGGAAGCACTGCTGCTGGTCGTTTTTGTCGTCTATATCTTCCTCCAAAGTTTTCGCTCCACCATCATTCCCGCCATAGCCATTGGCGTATCGCTAATCGGCACATTCGCATTCCTCTACATATTGGGTTTCAGCCTCAACATGCTGACGCTATTTGCTCTGGTCCTTGTCATCGGAACAGTTGTCGACGACGCAATCGTCGTGGTCGAAGCCGTACAGGCCAAATTTGACGAGGGATACAAATCGGCCTACAATGCAACCATCGAGGCCATGGGCGGAATTACATCCGCCCTGGTGACAACCTCGCTGGTCTTCATGGCAGTGTTCATTCCCGTGTGCTTTATGGGCGGCGTCACAGGAAAATTCTACATGCAGTTCGGTTTGACGATGGCCATCGCCGTTGCCATTTCATGCGTCAACGCCTTAACCCTCAGCCCCGCCCTTTGCGCACTCATCATGACACCCCACGCCGATGCGGAAAAGGGGGAAAAGCTCAGTTTCTCGTCCCGATTCCACATCGCCTTTGACACAGCTTTCAACCGCATGTCCAACAAATACAAGACTGCGGCCATGTCGCTGATGAAGCACCGCTGGGTGGCCGCGCTGCTGGTTGTAGCAGCCATCGCAGGCCTGACATTGCTCATGAAGAACACCAAGACTGGCCTTGTACCCGCCGAAGACATGGGTACTGTGTTCATCAACGTACAATCTTCGCCTGGAACAACGCTGGAAGGCACATACAAGGTCCTGGAACAGATAGAAGAGCGCATCAAGGACATTCCGCAAATCAGGGTCTACTCCATGATGGCAGGTGCCAGCATGGGATTTGACCAGTCCTCGTCC
Source organism: Bacteroidaceae bacterium (assembly GCA_017940605.1). GTDB lineage: Bacteria > Bacteroidota > Bacteroidia > Bacteroidales > Bacteroidaceae > UBA6382. The sequence continues at coordinate 22,363 of JAGAYF010000054.1, read as the reverse complement.
AACGGCAACTTTACCCTCAAACTGAAAAAATGGGATGAGCGCAAAGGCAAGGGCGACGACATACAATCGGTCATAGAAGAGGTCTACAGGCGCACCTCCGACATCACAACGGCCAAGATACAGGTCAGCACCCAGGCCATGATACCCGGATTCGGCCGCACCAATGGCTTTGAGCTGTACATTCAGGACAAGAAGGGCGGCAACATCGAGGACCTGCAGAAATGGACCAACGAACTCATTGCCGGCCTGAACGAACGCCCCGAGATTTCGCGTGCATACACCAACTTCAGCACCAAGTATCCGCAATACCGTGTGGAAGTCGATGCTGCCCTGTGCAAGCGCAACGGGGTCAGTCCCAACGCTGTCCTGAGCGCACTTTCGGGATACATCGGCGGCAGCTATGCTTCCAATTTCAACCGTTTCACCAAGCTGTACCGCGTCATGGTGCAGGCTTCGCCTGAATTCAGATTGGACACAGAGTCGCTCAACAACATCTTCGTCAAGACAAGCAGCGGCCAGATGTCTCCCGTGGGCCAGTATCTCACGCTGACAAAAATCTATGGTTCTGAAACGCTGTCGCGCTTCAACTTGTTCCCGTCCATCTCCGTGAGCGGGTCAGCCGCCGACGGGTACAGCAACGGCCAAATGATAGAAGCCATCAGGGAAGTGGCAGCCGAGCGCCTGCCCGAGGGATATGGCTATGAGTTTGGCGGCATGACGCGCGAGGAAGCCAATGCCAGCAACACGACAACGATGGTATTTGTCATTTGCATCATATTCATCTACCTCATTCTTTGCGCATTGTACGAAAGCCTCTTCGTTCCGTTGGCCGTCATCCTGAGCGTACCGTTCGGATTGGCCGGCAGCTTCATCTTTGCCAAGATGTGGGGACTTGAGAACAACATCTACATGCAGACAGGCCTCATCATGCTCATTGGCCTCCTGGCCAAGACCGCCATCCTCCTGACGGAATATGCGGCCGAACGCCGTCGGCAGGGCATGAGCATAGCCCGCGCAGCCGTATCGGCGGCAGGCGTGCGCCTGCGCCCCATCCTGATGACCTCGCTCACCATGATTTTCGGCTTGCTGCCCATGGCTTTTTCCACGGGCGTGGGTGCCAACGGCAACCGCTCGCTTGGCGTAGGCACGATAGGTGGCATGCTCATCGGCACAATAGCCCTGCTGTTCATCGTACCGGCACTTTTCATCGTATTCCAGTACATGGAAGAAAAACTCCTGCCCAAGCGCCGGCACAACGCGGCATAGACCAACAGGATTTCCCCTTTTCTACTTTTACCATTGGCGACACAAAGCCCGCTGCAAGCCTTAGGACTCCACAGGGGCATTGCACAGGAACTGTGTCTTTTGCCTTTCCGTTTTTACGCCCCGCATGAGATTTTTCAAGCCGCATTTGCCCTGCCTTTACGCCCCATTCGCAATGCTTTCACGCCTTGTACAAAATCTTTCATGCCGACAGGAACAGATGCGGAACGCACAACACCTCATCTTCCACCCACAAGCCTTGGTTTCGGCCAGCAGAAAATGGGTTTCTCAGCGAATCTTCACCTTCCACTCAGAGAAATTTTTCACCTGACGGGAAAACACGGCATTTTCCGCGTCGCAAATACAATAATAACGGGACACGGACGTTATTTCAACGTAATATTACAAACAAATGATTGATTTCCTAAGCGGCAAGATTGCCGAACTAACTCCAGCAAAAGTCATTCTGGAGGTCAACGGGATGGGCTTTGACGTGAACATCTCGCTCAATTCCTACACGGCCCTGCAAGACAAGGAGGAAGCCAAGGTATACATCTACGAAAACATACGCGAGGATGCCTGGGTGCTCTACGGTTTTGCCAGCAAGGAGGAGCGCGAGCTGTTCCTGCTGCTCATCAGTGTCAGCGGCATTGGGGGCAACACGGCCCGCACCATCCAGTCGTCGCTCAACGTGGCAGAACTGTGCCGCGCCATTGCCGACGGCGACGAACGCCAGCTGAAGAGCATCAAGGGCTTGGGCGCGCGCACGGCACAGCGCATCATTGTGGAACTGCGCGACAAGATACCCGTGTTTGAGGGGCTGCCGGCAGCCCCCGGGCCGAAACAGCCCGCCGAGCAAGCCGACCCCATCCTGTTGGAGAAGGAACGCGAGGCCATACAGGCCCTGACCATGCTGGGATTCAGCCCCGCACCTACCAAAAAGGTAGTCAATGCCATCCTGAAGGAGCATCCCGACCTGAACACCGAGACGGTCATCAAGTTGGCCCTCAAGTCGTTCTGAACCGACCGTCAGCCCAAATCCTTCATCCGCACAGTCCCTGACCGCACCGCAACACACCCCATGAACAAACCAAGAAAACGTTTCCCACAAGGCTGGCGCAATCCGGCACTGCTGTTGGTAGGAATCATGATCCTGACCGACGGCATCATGGGGGCGTTTCCCCTGCGCCAACATGCGGAGCTGATTCCGCAATTGGCCTCACAGGTCCAGGTTGCTCCCGAGGACACGTCGGCCAAGGAGAAGAAGGCACGCTTTGGCGTAAAGAAGACCAGTGCCGTCACGCTGGACGACGGGAAAGACAAGATGGGCGACCTGCGCGACCCCGACAACAGTGCCATGGGGGCGGAACTGGACGAGGAGACGGGCAACTACTTCGTGGGAACCAAAATTGGAGGCGGCTTCATCAACACCCCCATGCTCATGACGCCCGAGGAATACCGCGCATGGAGCATGAAGCGCTCGATGAGGGAGTTCTACAGGAACAAGAACAAGGAGGCGCTGGCCACAAAGGGGGAGGACAAGTTTGATTTCAGCAACATGCAGTTCGACCTGGGTCCTGCCGAAAAGATATTCGGCCCGGGAGGCGTACAGCTGCGCTCGCAGGGGTCGGCAGAACTGAAGCTGGGCATCAACAAGAAGAACATTGACAACCCCAGCCTGCCCATCAGGAACAGGAAGACGACGGCCCTCGACTTTGACGAGAAGGTCAACCTGAGCGTCAACGGCAAGATTGGCGACAAGATGGACTTCAACCTCAACTACAACACCGAGGCCACTTTTGACTTTGACTCGAAGAACCTGAAACTGCAATACGAGGGAAAGGAAGACGAGATCGTCAAGCTGATTGAGGCGGGCAACGTGTCCTTTCCCACCAACAATTCACTCATACAGGGCAGCAGTTCGCTTTTCGGCATCAGAAGCGACCTGCAATTTGGCAAGCTGAAGCTCCAAACCGTCGTCAGCCAGAAAAAGAGCATCTCGAAAAGTGTCAATTCAAGCGGGGGAAACCAATTGACCACCTTTGAAATCACCGCCGACAACTACGAAACGAACCGGCATTTTTTCCTGTCCCATTTTTTCAGGGACAACTATGACCGCTTCATGTCCTCGCTGCCCAACATCAGCAGCGGAATTACCATCAACCGCATTGAGGTGTGGGTAACCAACAAGAACAATACGACCACCAACACGCGGAACATCATTGCCTTTGCCGACTTGGCCGAGTACAGCCACATAGGCAACCACACCCTGTGGCAGGGCAGCGGAAGCCAGCAACCCAACAACAACAGCAACAACCTGTACTCTACCATCAACAACAGCGTGACCGATGCCCGAAAGATTGAACTCGTCAACAGTTCGCTGTCGTCGCTGGGCAATTTCGTGGGCGGCATTGACTATGAGAAAGTGGAGAGCGCACGGCTGCTGAATTCTTCGGAATACAGCCTGAACAGCCAATTGGGGTACATATCGCTCAAGGCCGCCCTGCAGACTGACCAAGTCCTGGCCGTCGCCTTTGAATATACGTACCTGGGACAGACTTACCAAGTGGGCGAATTCTCTACCGACCGTTCGGACAACTCGGAGTGCCTGTATGTGAAATCGCTCAAGAATGCCTCCAACACGCCCCAGATGGCCAACTGGAATCTGATGATGAAAAACGTCTATTCGCTGGGCGCATCCTCCATTGAGCGCGACAAGTTCCGCCTGGACATCAAGTACCTGAGCGATACCAGCGGTGTCTACCTCACTTACTTCCCCGAGGAAAGGTTTAAGAGCACAACCATCCTGAAACTCTTGGGCCTGGACAGACTGGACAACAAGGATCAGGCTCATCCCAACGGATACTTTGACTTTGTGGACGGATACACCATTGATAAGAGCACAGGGCGCGTGTTCCTGCCCAGCGTAGAACCTTTTGGCAGGTACTTGGAAAATATTATCGGGGACAAGTCGGTCAGCGACAAGTACGTGTACAACGAACTCTATGACAGCACCAAGACACAGGCGAAACAGGTGGTGGAAAAAAACAAATTCATCTTGGCTGGCCAATACAAGGGTTCGTCAAGCGGCAATGTGATTTCCCTTGGCGCGGTGAACGTTCCCCGAGGCAGCGTCAATGTCACTGCAGGAGGGGTTACGCTGACGGAAAACGTCGACTACAGCGTCAACTACGGCACGGGAGAAGTCACCATCCTGAACCAAAGCATCCTGGATGCCGGCACGCCCATCAATGTCAGCCTGGAGAGTACGGGAGAAAGCCTGCAAAGAAAAACCATGCTGGGTGTGAACTGGGAATACGACTTCACCAAGAATTTTCTCATCGGCGGTACGTTGATGCACCTGAAGGAACAGTCCTTGACCAGCAAGGTGTCCATGGGAAACGAGCCTCTCAACAACACCATCTTCGGACTCAACATGAGTTGGAAGCAAAACAGCCAGTGGCTCACCGACCTGGTAGACAAAATTCCGTTCATACATGCCACACAGCCGTCTAACATTAACTTTACGGCGGAATTTGCACAACTGCTCACCGGACAGAACAACCAAAGCCAAAGCAAGGCTTCCTATATCGATGATTTTGAAAATACCAAAAGCACCATCGACATCAGCACCCCCACGGATTGGGTCATAAGCAGCTGCCCTCTGAAGTTTCAGGAAGCCACGCTGAGCAATGACCTGAGGTACGGCTACAACCGCGCCCTGCTGAGCTGGTATAACATTGACCCCTTGTTCACGCGGCGCAGTTCCTCGCTCACTCCCAGCCACATAAAAAGCGATCTGGAGCAATTGAGCAACCATTACGTCAGGGAGATCTACCGAACGGAACTTTTTCCCAACCGCGAGCTGACAGTGGGGGAATCATCCACGCTCAACATCCTCAATCTGGCCTACTATCCCACCATGCGAGGCCCGTACAACCTAAATACCAGCCTTAATGCCGACGGAAGCCTGCAACAGCCCGAAAACAAGTGGGGCGGCATGATGCGTGCCTTGGAGACAACCGATTTCGAGACCGCCAACATTGAATATATTGAATTTTGGATGATGGATCCCTTCATCTATACGCGCAATCAGGGCGGAGACTTCAGCGGAGACTTCTACCTGAACTTGGGAGACATCAGCGAAGACATACTGAAGGACGGCCACAAGTTCTATGAAAGCGGAATGCCCACGGATGGCAACACAAATCAGTACACAGAAACCATCTGGGGACGTGTTCCGACGGAGAACACCGTGACTTACGCCTTCAACACCAGCAGCGGAAGCCGCAGCAGGCAGGATGTGGGCCTGAACGGCCTGACAAGTACGGAGGAGGCGCAGTTTCCCACCTACCTGAATTATTTAAATGAGATTAGGAACAAGGTAAACCCCGCCATCTACGATTCTATCGCCAAGGACCCCGCCGGAGACGACTACCACTACTTCCGCGGCTCTGACTACGACGCGGAACACGTCTCAATCCTTGACCGATACAAGAAGATCAACAACCCTGAGGGCAATTCCGTCGATTCTGAGAACTCTCCCGAGAAATATAGCACGGCCTACAAGACCTTGCCCGACGCAGAGGACATCAATCGCGACTACACGCTGAACGAATACAATAATTATTACGAATATAAGGTGCACCTCTCCCCCGACAGCATGCAGGTCGGGCAGGGATATATTGTGGACAGCCGCGCAACCCAGGTTGCACTAAGGAGAGGGGGCAAGGAAACGGTCAATTGGTATCTTTTCAGGATTCCGCTGCGGGAGTATTTGAAGAAAGAAGGCAACATCTCCGATTTTTCCAGCATCCGCTTCATGCGAATGTACCTGACCAACTTCAAACAACCGATTATCCTGCGGTTTGGCACGCTGGAACTTGTCCGAGGCGAATGGCGCAACTACTTGCAATCGCTGAACGGCCGCGTTGGGCAGACAGCAAGCGGAACATTGGAGGTCGCCGCCGTGAATATTCAGGAGAACAACACCAAAACACCGGTCAACTACGTACTTCCCCCTGGAATCAGCCCCGTTGTTGACCGCACACAGAGCCAATTGGTGGAGAACAACGAACAAGCGCTCAACATCACCGTGAAAAACCTGCCATCGGGCGAAAGCCGCGCCGTCTACAAGAACTATAACCTAGACTTGAGGCAGTACAAGCATATCCAGATGTTCACTCACGCCAACGCCCTTGTAGGAGATGCCACGCTCAGGAACGGAGAAACCAGCATCTTCATACGAATGGGCAGCGACTACAAGAACAATTTCTACGAATACGAGATTCCGCTGACGCTAACCCCCGCAGGGTTCTACGACAGGTACAGCAATGCCGACTGCAAGGTTGTATGGCCCGAGGAAAACATGCTGGACATCGACTTGTCCCTCCTTACCAACCTGAAAAAGGAGAGAAACCGCCTCAAGAGCATGGGCGAGGCATCCTATACGACCCCCTACTACGACTACGACCCCAACAAGCCTAATAACAAGATGACTGTCATGGGCAATCCCTCCATCGGCGACATACGCACCATGATGATTGGCGTGCGCAACAACTCGCGGAGCGTCAAGGGCGTGGAAGTGTGGGTCAACGAGCTCCGATTGCAGAACTACACCGAGGAAGGCGGCTACGCTGCACGCGGACACCTGGACGTCAAGCTCAGCGACTTGGCCACCATCGCCGCCAACGGGCACATTGAGACCAGCGGTTTCGGCGGATTGGAGCAAGGCATCAACGAAAGGCGGAACGACAACCTGTATGAGTACGGAGTCACGACCAACGTGCAACTGGGCAAGTTCTTCCCCGAGAAAGCAAGGGTCAGCGCGCCTGTCTATTTTTCGTACAACAAGCGAAAGGTCAAGCCAAAGTACAATCCGCTGGACACCGACATCCTTCTGGACGACGCTCTCAAGACATTGCAGACTCAAGCAGAAAAAGACTCGTTGGAAAGCCTTGTCACGACCACCACGGTGGACCGCAATTTCAGCGTCAGCAACGTAAGGGTGGACATTTCCACCAAAAACCACCCCATGCCCTACGACCCCGCCAACTTTGCCTTCAGCTATTCGCACAGCCACCGATACAGTGCCGGCGAAACCACGATGTGGGAGAAGGATGACACCTGGAAGCTGAACGCCAGCTACGATTATTCGCCCGTGTACGAACCATTCGACCCATTCAAGAAGCTCAAGGACAACAGCAAGGAGGGATGGCTGAAGATACTGAAGGATTTCCGCTTCAACTGGCTGCCACAGAGCATCAATGCCAACTCCGACATTACCCGCACCTACTATGAGTTGCAGGAGAGGGACATTGAGAACCTGGAGGACCGCTCGCTGCCGCTGAACTTCAGCAGCGACTTCCTGTGGAACAGGCAATTCTCCATCAACTGGGACTTCACCAACGACATTCACACGTCGCTGCGCACAGCTACCAATGCTGAAATTGAAGAGCCCTACACCCCCATCAACAAGCACCTCTATCCCGACGAATACACCATATGGAAGGATTCCGTATGGCGCAGTATCAAGAACTTTGGGCGGCCGCTGAACTACCAGCAGGCATTCAACCTGACGTGGAAGCTCCCCATCAGTGCCATTCCATTGTTCAAATGGGTGAATGCCGACTTCAACTACGATGCCACCTACAATTGGGAGCGCGGCACGGTGCTTGAGGACGGCAGCACGCTGGGCAACACCATTAACAACTCGCGTTCCATACGCGTAACCAGCCGCCTGAACCTGGAGGAACTGTACAACATGGTCCCCTTCCTGAAATCGGCCAACCGGTACTACTCCACCGCCGGATCGATATCGCGGAACAACCGGAAGAACAAGGAGGAGAACAAGCCCTTCGAACAAGAGGTAAGCCTGCACAAGGACAGCACCATCACCCTTGTCCACAACCTCAAGTCCAAGAAGCTAAAGGTCAAGGCCGTCAGCCAGGACGGCAAGCGCTATCTGCTGAAATACAAGATTGCCAGCAGCAATGCCATCAAGATCCTGAACAACGACTCCTCGACGGTGAAAATCAGCATCACCCCCATCAGAACCAACACCGAAACGCCCACATACAAGACCTTGCGCTTCCTGGCCCGCACCGCCATGATGCTGCGCAACGTAAACATCAGCTACAACACGCGCTACAACATGAACCTGCCGGGCTTCCTGCCCCACGTGGGCGACTTCTTCGGCCAACAGCGCGGCAACGCCCTGCAACCGGGCCTCGACTTCGCCTTCGGCCTGACAGGCGACAAGTACATCAACAAGGCATACGACAACGGTTGGCTGATCAGCAACGACATCATTTCCAACCCCGCCACGACCAACCAGAACAACGACCTGCAGATTACCGCCCTGCTGGAACCCATTGCCGGACTGAAGATTGACCTCAACGCCTCGCGCAACGTGAACCACACCAAGAGCATCTTCTACATGTACAGCGGCATGCCCCTCACCCAGAGCGGCGCATTCAACATGACCACCATCAGTATCAAGTCGGCCTTCAACGGATTTGGCAATGCCGACAACGGATACAACAGCAAGACGTTCAATAAGTTCGTTGGCTACCTGAGCCATTTCCGCGACCGCGTGGAAGCCCAGTACACGGGGGCTACCTACCCCGAGGGGAGCAGCTTGGCCGGCCGCACGTTCAATCCTGAGAACGGCGGCGTCAATCCCTACTCGTCGGATGTCATGATTCCGGCGTTCCTGGCCGCCTACTGCGGCGGCAGCCCCAGCTCGTCGCTCAGCATATTCCCCTCGCTGGCACGCCTGCTGCCCAACTGGCGCGTAACCTACGGCGGCCTGATGCGCATACCCGCCATCAAGCGGAACTTCAAGAGCTTCACGCTCGACCATTCCTACAAAAGCATTTTCTCAGTGGGGGCATACAACACCTACAGCAGCTACATGGAGTACATGGGCGACCTGGGATTCATCACTGACGCATCGACGGGCAACCCCATCCCCAACAGCATGTACGACATCAGCATGGTGTCCATCAACGAGGCCTTCTCGCCCCTGTGCGGCGTGAGCGCAACGCTCAACAACGACCTCACCCTGTCGCTGCGCTACAACCGGACGCGCGTGCTGTCGCTCAGCATGACCTCGCAGCAGCTGACCGAGGCCCTGTCAAAGGACCTCGTCATAGGGCTGGGCTACAAGATCAACGACCTCAAGATCTTTGGCACACCTAAAAAGAAAAAGACCGTGCGCCGGCCCGCCAACAACCGGAACAGGATGAACGTAAAGGGCCGCAACGGCGCAAAGGAGAAAGAGGAAGAAGCCCAACAGAAGCAAAGCGAGCAAAACAGCGAATCGGGCATCAACAACACGCTCAACCTGCGCGTCGACTTCTCGCTGCGCGACCAGAGCGCCGTCAACCGCGACATTCTGTCCAACGTATCACAAGCCACCAGCGGCAACAAAGCCGTCAAACTGTCCCTGTCGGCCGAATACACGCTGAGCAAGCTGCTCACGCTGAGCGCCTACTACGACCAGCAGACCACCACCCCACTGCTATCGTCCAGTTCCTACCCCACCACCATGAAGGACTTCGGCCTCAGCATGAGATTCTCGCTGACCCGATAGGCCGGCGGGGAAGCACGGCCCTCGCGTTCCGCGTACAACCATTTGCAGCAACCTATCCATCTTTCGCCAAGGCCCTGCTTACCACCCGAAATCCCCAGCATTCATCGGCATTGATGGGAAAGTGGTCTTTTACGCCCCATTCATGCAGCTTTTACACCTTTACGGAATTTTTTCAGGCCGCATCCGTCCTCTTTTTGCGCCTTGCGCCGCGACGTTGCAGCCAAGGAGTTCTGCACTAATGCCCCACCTCCCCCCGTTTCACACTTAGGAGCACTGGGCACATCAGGACACAGTCAGGATACATACAGGAAGCGCAAGATATATCATGGAAAAATAACTTTTTAAAGAAAAACACGGCAAAAAAGTATCATATTGTAAAAATTTCACTACCTTTGCATATCAAAATTACATATTCCAGACAAGACAATGAGCAAATTGATTCGACCCAAACACTATACCCCGCTCCTGAATGTCCATCAAAACGAAATGGCCATCAAGCTCATCAAGGAGAGCTTTCAGCAAAACCTGTCCACCACCCTGCGCCTGCACCGCACGACAGGACCGCTGTTCGTCATGCAGGGCATGGGCATCAACGACGACCTGAACGGCGTGGAGCGTGCCGTGACGTTTCCCATCAAGGACCTGGGCGACCAAAAGGCAGAGGTCGTGCATTCGCTGGCAAAGTGGAAGCGGCTCACGCTGGCCTATCAGAAAATTGCCCCTGGCTACGGCATCTACACCGACATGAATGCCATTCGTGCCGACGAAGAACTGGACAATACCCACTCGCTCTACGTGGACCAATGGGACTGGGAACAGGTCATCCTGCCCGAGGATCGCGACCTGGAATACCTGAAGCACATTGTCAACGGCATCTACTGTTCCATGCTGCGCACCGAATTCAACGTATGCGAGCAGTACAGCAACATACGTCCGCGGCTGGCCAACAAGATCTACTTCATCCATGCCGAGGAACTGCGTCGGCTCTATCCCGACAAGTCGCCCAAGGAGCGCGAGAACCTCATCACCAAGGCCAAGGGCAGCGTGTTCATCATCGGCATTGGCGGGGCGCTGGGCGACGGCAAGCCCCACGACCTGCGTGCGCCCGACTATGACGACTGGACCACGAAGAGCGAAAACGGACTGGCCGGACTGAACGGCGACCTGCTGGTGTGGGATGACATACTGGAGAGCGCGCTGGAACTAAGCTCCATGGGCATTCGCGTAGACAAGGCCGCGCTGTGCGAACAGCTGAGGATAACGGGCAAGGAGGAACGCCGCCAGCTGTACTTCCACAAGAAGCTGCTCAACGACGAGCTGCCGCTCAGCATAGGCGGCGGCATAGGGCAATCCAGGCTGTGCATGTTCTTCCTGCACAAGGCCCACATCGGCGAAGTCCAGGCCAGTATTTGGCCGGACGACATGCGCCGCGAATGCGAGCAACTGAACATCCACCTTATCTGACAAAGAGCCATTCCTGCGGCAACCAGGCCGTCCCTGACGTGGCGCACACTTTGCTTCCCAACAACACGAAAACAGCTGTTGGGCAAGGCAAATTCCAAAATATTGGATATATTAATTTTTTTTAACGCAAAAAAAGCGATTATCCGATAGTTTAATCGTAAATTTGCTTGCAAATAAAACCAATCAATACTGTTATGTTTATAAACAAGACAAATCGAGTTACTATTTTGGCTATCGCAGTCAGCACCGTAGCCATGTTTACTTCATGCAAATCGCAGGAGAGCGCCTACAAGAAAGCCTATGAGAAAGCACAGGCCCAGGCCGCACAGAACCAGCAAACCGTGGCAGTGACCAACGACGCGCAGACCGTTAAGATTGCGCCCGTGACCACCACCACGCCCACTGCTCCCGTTCAGACCGTCGACGTGTCCAACGAACCCGTACGCACCGAGAATGTACAGCTCATCAGCGGCACAGGCCTAAGCGCATACAGCGTGGTATGCGGCAGCTTCTCCCTGAAGAGCAATGCCGAAGGCCTGCAACAGACATTGAAGAACAAAGGCTACAGCGCACAAATCGTTTACAACCCCGCCATCAAGTTCTACCGCGTCATTGCCGTGACTTCCAACGACAAAGCCTCTGCTGTACAGTCACGCAATTCACTGCGCAGCACTTATCCCGATGCTTGGTTGCTGCTGAAAGGCCAATAATAAAGACAAAGAGAACGTTCCCCAAAATCCATCTCTCTTTAACACGGGGAGATGGTTTTTTGGTAGGACGCCCATATCACACAAACCACTTACAAAAAATTGAATTATGAAAAATGGATTTAGCGTATTCGCTGCAGTATTGGGCGGCGTGGTAGTAGGCATCGCATGCGGGCTTCTCATAGCACCTGAAAAGGGTTCCGACACGCGCGCACGCCTCAACGAAGCCCTCATCAAGGCACGTGGAATCAAGTTCAATCGCAAGGAAATGGAAAACCTTGTCGATGACATCACCGATGAGCTCAAGACAGAAGAATAATCCCGTCCAAACCATAGACAGGACACACTGAAACCAAGAAAAGCCTACCCTTTTGCTCCGCCGCCCCGAGTACGGAGTGAAAAGGTAGGTTTGTTTTTCCCTTTATTCCGCAAGACATGGCAACACAATCCACCGAGACCCTCATTCGCAGACTGGCATCCTCATTCAAGCGATACCTGAGCTATCAGGAGACCTACATAAAGCTCACCCTCACGGAGAAGCTCTCCCTTCTTCTGACCGCCCTTATCCTGGGGGCTATTATTTTTGTCATAGGAGTGATTGCCATCATCTTCCTGGCGCTTACCCTGTCGGCAGCACTGCATGCCTGGACGGGAAGTGCATGCCTGGGACACGCCATCGTTGCCCTGCTCTTCATTGGGCTGTGCGTTCTTTTGTTCGCCAAGCGAAAAACCTGGATTGAAGCACCGCTCATGATTTTCTTCTCCAACCTCCTCCTGGACAACACTGACGACGATGAAAATGAACTTTCCTAAACATCCGCACAAGGACAATGCCTTTGACAAGATAGCCCGCCAAAAGCAGGAAGCACTGCGCAACATACGCCGCGAAAGAGACCTGATGGCGCAATACGGGGATGCTCTGCTCAAGCCCCTGCAACAACCCCAGGAATTGCTGGCGGCCCATCCCTTCAGGCAAATTACCCGTACCGTCAGCGGAGCAGCATATGCCATAAAGGTAGCAAGGGGCATTTTCTCCATCATCAAGCACATACGATAGCACCGACATGGGCAGGATACTCTCTATTGACTACGGCAAGCGACGCACAGGATTGGCGGTGACCGACCCAAGCCGCATCATCGCCAACGGACTGTGCACAATAGAGACGCCGCAGCTCACAAAGTTCCTTGCTGACTATTTCCAGCGCGAAACAGTCGACATGGTCATCATAGGAATGCCCACACAACCCAACGGCGCACCATCGGAGAACGCACAAAGGGTACTTTCCTTCGTGCGCCAATTCAAAAATCAGTTTCCCCAGATTCCCATAACAGAATATGACGAACGCTTTACATCCGTCCTGGCCCACCAAACCATGCTGCAAAGCGGCATCTCGCGCATGGCACGTCGCGACAAGGCCCTTGTCGACGAAATCAGCGCCACCATCATCCTGCAATCATACATGGAATCGCGACAATACAAACAACAAATACCATAGACCCAACCAATATGATACTTCCCATTTACATTTACGGACAACCCGTACTACGCCAGATAAGCAAGGACGTTGACATTGACAACAACCGCGAAGAATTGAGTAAGCTGGCCGCAGACATGTTTGAGACTTTGGACCGCTCAACAGGAATCGGCCTTGCCGCACCCCAGATAGGCAAATCCATCCGCGTTGTCGTCATAGATTTGGACATTATCTCTGAGGACATGCCCGAATACAAAGGTTTCAGGCATGTTTTCTACAATGCCCACATCCTGGAAACCAACGACGAGACCGAATCAATGGACGAAGGATGCCTCAGCCTGCCCGGACTTTCCGAAACAGTCACACGGCCGACCAAGATAAAAGTTTCATATTACGACGAGGACTTCCAGCATCACGAAGAATGGGTTGAGGGCTATCTGGCCCGCGTCATGCAACATGAATTCGACCATTTGGAAGGCCGTCTCTACATTGACCACATCACCGCCTTCCGCCGGAAGATGATACAAGGCAAGCTCAACAACTTCCTCAAGGGAAAAGCACGCTGCTCCTACAAGGTGAAGACTGTCAAAGCCTGACCAGTGAAGGCACTGCCGCTTATCTTTCTTTTCCTACTTGTTCCCTTTTCCATAAAAGGGCAAACCAACACCGACGGCGTCATCACCATTGGTCGGAACGCCTTGTACTACGAGGACTACGCGCTTTCCATCCAATATTTCAACCAAGCCATCCAAGCCAAGCCCTATCTGTACGAGCCCTACTTCTATCGCGCCGTGGCCAAATACTATTTGGGCGACTATCCAGGAGCCATCGAGGATTGCAGTGCCTCCATTGAGCGCGACCCATTCATTGATGACTGCTACAAGCTGCGCGCCATCAATTACATCATGACCAACCAGTTTTCATTGGCCGTCAAGGACTACCGACACCTTATTGCCCAACAAATAGACGACAAGGATTATTGGTACAACATGGTACTCTGCCAAGTCCAGCTGGACTCCCTTCAGGAAGCAGACCTCATGCTGGACACCATGCTGGTCAAATGGCCGCAATACTCGCGGTGCTACCTGCTCAAGGCCCAGATAGCCGTTCAGAGAAAGGACACCGTAGCTGCCGACACGCTTCTTGACCATGCCTTGCGCATCAGTCCCTTTGAAGTAGAGGCCTGGGCGGCCAAGGCAATGATATGCATGCAGCAAAATAAGTTCAGTGAGGCAGAGAATGCCTACGACCACGCCATTCTGCAAAAGCCCAAGGAAGCAGGTTTCTACATCAACCGCGCCCTTTCGCGCTACCATCAGGACAATCTGCGCGGCGCAATGGACGATTACGACATTGCCCTGGACATAGAGCCCGACAACTACCTGGGGCACTACAACCGAGGTTTGCTGCGCATGCAGGTAGGAGAAAACAACCTGGCCATTACAGATTTCGACTTCGTCCTTCTTAAGCAGCCCAACGACCGCTTGGCCCTATTCAACCGAGCCACATTGTTGGAAACAACGGGCGACATGAAAGGAGCTATCAGAGATTACTCCACTGTCCTGGAACAGTATCCCAACTTCCTTACCGGTTACGAACACCGCGCCAAATGCTACCGCGCCATCGGCGACACCAAGCACGCCGTCGCCGACGAGAGAAAAGTTTTCATTGCCCGCCTTGACGAAACCTACGGATCTTCCTCACGCAAGCCCCAGCCCGCTACCACCCGCAAGCAAAAGGAACAAGACATTGACGACTATCAGGCACTGGTCGTTGACAATAACGATGAATCGCTGGCCAAATTCTACTCCAGCGACTACCGTGGCCGAGTGCAGAACCGTGACATTTCCATTGAACTGCAACCCCTGTTCATCCTTACGCTCAACCGCGTCAGCAACGGGCTTTCCAACCAACTCCACTACGCCCATTTCCTGGAAGAACTCAATCAGCACGCCACACAGGGCGAGCATCTCTATCTTTCGTCGCGCGAAGCACCGTCCAACGCTGATGAGATACAGGCAATTCGCCTGAAAGCTGAACAATTGGCCAGGCAACTGGCCGAAGCCCCCCAGTCCGCCCAACTTCTGTTCCTGCATGCCTTGCTTCTGTCGTTTGAACGGAATTACAGCGAATCGCTGGCCGACCTCAACCAGGCCTTGCACCTCGACTCCACCCATCAAGGCGCACTTTTCCTGCGCGCAGCGGTAAGAAGCAGGCTGGCCGATGTAGCACAAATCAGCGAGACCACCATTCAGGAAAAGGCCCACGCAGGCATTCCCGTTTCCCATCCGTCATCTTTCAGCGAGCAGGAAGCACTTTGGCGCATGGCCATCGACGACATCAACGCCGCATTGCGCCAAGACCCGCAATGTCCCTACTACTTGTACAACCGCGCCTGCCTGCATTCCAAACTCAGGGAAAAAACGGAGGCTATCGACGACTTCACCCAAGCCATAAAATGGCAGCCCCAACTGGCCGAAGCCTACTACAACCGCGGATTGCTGGAAATAGACCAACAAGACTTCAAGTCAGGTTTCGACGATTTGAGCAAGGCAGGCGAATTAGGCCTCTATTCCGCCTACAGCCTCATCAAGCACTTCCGCAAAGTACAGAAAAACATTGACCGACAGAAGCAGGACGCCCAGCAATAGCCCGCACCCTCCCACATTCATTGGGAAATGTTTCACCTTCTTTTCTACCATAAAATGGAAAAGAAACTATAACATTAGATTAGAGTAAGAATTACCATAGGAAATGAGTATCTTCCTTATCAATGATATTCAAAACACAACAATAAAAACAAAAAGCTCCTACCGAAGCAGGAGCATAGGTTTTACCCTTCGGCCATAATGGCCTTATTGTGATAAGATGTAGAAATCTTATGGTGCAAAAATACGAAAAATATTTGTTGCATACAAAATTGTTCGTAATTTTATAGCCAAATAATCAACATTCTTAATAAAAATGGAAAAAATATTAGGTATAGACACTGGAACGAATAGTCTTGGTTGGGCTATTGTTGAACGGGATGGTGATCAGTACAAACTATTGGATAAAGGTACAAATATCTTTACAGAGGGTGTAAAGATAGAAAAAGGTATTGAATCCTCTAAAGCTGCAGAACGTACTGAGCACCGTTCTGTACGCAAACATTATTGGCGACGTAAAATAAGAAAAATCCGCCTTCTTACCATACTTTCTGAAAACAATCTTTGTCCTCCTGTCTCCAAATCTGAGTTACGGTCATGGAGATTGGAAAAAATATATCCCACAAACGAAGATTTCATAACTTGGCAACGTACCGAAGATAAGGATAAAGTCAATCCATACCATTATCGCTATATTTGTTTAACTCAGAAACTCGACTTAAACAATCAGGCACAGCGTTATATATTAGGACGTGCACTGTATCATCTCAATCAGCGCCGCGGATTTTTAAGTAATCGAAAAGAGTCCACCAAAGAGTCTGAAGGTTCAGTTAAAGAAGGAATCTCAGACTTAACAAAGGAAATAGAAAAAGCCGGATGCATCTATTTAGGAGAATATTTTTACCATCTTTATGAGAAGGGAGAGAAGATACGTTCTCATTACACATCAAGGAAGGAGCACTACCTAAAAGAATTTCATGCCATCTGTGAAAAGCAACAACTGGACTCGGCATTGGCTCATAATTTGGAAAAAGCCATTTTCACCCAGCGACCATTAAAATCGCAAAAAGGGCTGGTCGGAAAGTGTACTTTCGAGAAAAACAAGACTCGTTGTCCTTCTTCACATCCGCTATATGAAGAATTCCGTATGTATAGCTTCTTAAACAACATCAAGATACGTACACCTTACGATATGGATTTACGTTATCTGACAGCAGACGAAAAGAAGAGAATAATTCCTAAGTTTAAACGCAAATCAAAAAAGTCGTTTTCATTTGAAGACATTGCCAAAGAACTGGCAGGAAAGAACAATTATTGCTACGACCGAGACGAAGCAGACAAACCCTACCGTTTCAATTATCCAATGGATATGACTATTAAAGGTAGTATTGTAAACGCACAGTTGGAAGACGTATTTGGAGATAATTGGCTTGATGCAGTTTGTGAAGTCTATACCTTGGCAAACAGGAAGTCAAAGTTTGAAATAATGAATGACATCTGGCATGCATTGTTCTTTTATGACGATGAGGACAAACTGAAAGGTTTTGCAAAGAACCGGTTGCAACTAAATGATGAAGAAACAGAAAAATTTAGTAACATTTCATTGCCCGATGATTATGCTGCACTCAGCTTAAAAGCCATTCGCAAGATATTACCCTATATGAAAGATTACGGTCTGATTTATTCCCAAGCCGTATTCCTTGGAAACCTGGTTGAAGTAGTTCCTAATTATGTTTGGGGTATTGAAGAATTGCGAGAAGCTGTTATCAAAAATCTCATCCATCTGATGCAATCATATGACAGGCAAACAGAGACCCGTTCAATGGAACAGTGTATTAAAGACCTACTACACGACCGTTATCAAATAGACGAAGAACATCTGAATAAATTATACCACCCGTCGATGATAGACCTTTATCCACTTGTCCATCCTAATGATGAAGGTTTACTTCAATTGGGATCGCCACGCATCAAGAGTGTACGCAATCCAATGGCAATGCGCTCCCTGTTTCGGTTGAGGAAAGTTGTCAATCTCTTATTAAAAGAAAAGAAGATTGACGAAGACACGATCATTCATATCGAGTTTTCACGCGATTTAAACGATGCCAATAGGAGAAAAGCTATTCAGGATTATCAAAAAAAACAACAAAAAGAGCGTGATTCGTATCGGAAGATAATTGAAGAATCTGGCATCAAAGAACCCACCGAAACTGACATCTTGAAATATCAGTTATGGGAAGAGCAAGGTCACAAGTGTATATATACCGGTGACGAAATTGGATTGGCAGACTTTTTAGGCACTAATCCCAAGTACGACATTGAGCACACAATTCCAAGAAGTGCTGGCGGTGACAGCACAAGGACAAATCTCACCTTGTGCAACAGCAAGTTCAACCGTGAGGTTAAGATGACAAAATTACCTTCTGAATTAGCTAATCACGAAGAAATATTATTACACATTGCCAGTTGGAAAGAGAGATATGAGGAACTGGATAAACGTATCCGAAAACTGAGGGGTATCCGTACAAGCAGTAAAGATGAAAAAGATAGTATTATTCGTCGAAGGCATCTGTTATCATTAGAACGTGACTATTGGCGCGGAAAATATCAACGCTTTACCATGACGGACGTACCAGAAGGTTTTTCCCGACGACAAGGTACTGATATAAGTGTCATTTCTCGTTACGCTCGCCTCTATCTAAAGTCCATATTCAAACAGGTATATATAGTAAAAGGCATTGCCACATCTGATTTCCGGAAAATATGGG
The DNA here is from genome assembly GCA_017940605.1 of Bacteroidaceae bacterium. GTDB lineage: Bacteria > Bacteroidota > Bacteroidia > Bacteroidales > Bacteroidaceae > UBA6382. The sequence continues at coordinate 3,442 of JAGAYF010000054.1, read as the reverse complement.
GCATTCAAGAGGAGTACACAAAGAAAGAACGCATTAATCATGCACATCATTGTATTGATGCCATCACGATAGCTTGCATTGGTAAATCAGAGTACGACAAACTAGCTCAGTATTATCACGACGAAGAAGCTCATCGATGGGGACAATCTCTTGATAAGGCACAATTCACAAAACCATGGCCCACCTTTGTAGAAGACATAAAGGCCATCCAAGACGAACTTCTAATAGCTCATTACATGAAGGATAATATGGCTAAGCACACCCGCAAACGTGACAAGAAAGGGTATATTCAAGGAGACACGGCTAGGGCTTCATTACATAATGATACATATTATGGAGCCATTCAATATGGTGATGAAATAAAATATGTAGTACGTAAGAGCCTTAAGGACCTTGGCGATAAAGACGTGAAGAATATCGTAGATGACGCTGTACGTCAGAAAGTGGAAGATGCTATTTCCAAATATGGTAATCTTAAGAAAGCTGTTGAAGAGGGCATATGGATGAATTACGAAAAGGGTATTCCTATTAATAAAGTGCGCATTTTTACGCCATTAGTAACTCGCCCTATCAATATACGTCAACACCGTGACCAATCTCGTCACGAATATAAACGCCAGTTCCATGTGCAAAACGACCGTAACTACATGATGGCCATATATATTGGGCATGATCACAAAGGCAAAGAAAAGCGTGAATTTGAACTTGTTAATAATATCAATGCAGCAAGATATTTCAAACGAAGCAGTTGTAATAATGATGAACTCGTTCCAAAAACCAGTTATAAAAGTAGCTATCCATTGGCATATTGTTTGAAAATTGGTACGATGGTACTACTTTATGATGAATCACCAGATGAAGTATGGGACTTAGATAAAATAGACTTGGTGAAAAGGTTGTATAAAGTAACAGGGCTTTCTTCATATATACTTCAACAAAAATATGATTATGGGACTATTGAACTTGTTTATCATCAAGATGCAAGACCAAGTTCAGATATAAATAAGAAGAATGGTACTTATAAGATTGGGGAAGTCTTCCGTCCTGGTATAAAAATGCTTCATACCCAAATTAAGGCCCTAGTTCAAGGGGTAGATTTTGAAATAAATGACTTAGGAGAAATTAAGAGACTGAAATGATAAAACAAACGCTCATGTTCACAACGCCAGTCTCACTGTCGTTGAAAAACGAACAGCTCATCATTACTCGCAAAGACACTGAGGAAACCGTTTCACGGCCTATCGAAGATATCGGTTTTGTGGTTGTTGCTAACCAACTGGTGAAGATGTCAGTGCCACTGCTCAATGCCTTGTCAGATAATAATGTATCCGTTATCATCTGCGATGAAAAACAAATGCCCAAATCCATGCTGATGACATTGGACGGCAACACGACGCTTCAAGAAAGCTATCGCTACCAAATGAATGCCAGTGGGCCTATGAAGAAACGGCTTTGGAAACAAATCGTGGAAGCCAAAATAAAAAATCAGTCAACTCTGCTGAACAAAGCAGAACAGATTGACGATATATTAAAGCCCTATTATCTAAATGTAAAATCGGGAGACACGGACAACAGAGAAGGTGCGGCTGCTCGAATTTATTGGAGCTGTCTCTTTGGAAAGGACTTTAGGCGAGAGCGAGATGGTGTTCAGCCAAACGCTATGCTTAACTATGGCTATACTATCCTTCGTGCTGCCGTAGCCAGAGCTCTCGTGGGATCTGGTCTTTATCCAGCTTTTGGTATTTTTCACCGAAACAGATACAATGCCTTTCCATTAGCTGATGACATAATGGAGCCATACAGACCTTTTGTAGATGAAATTGTTTATCATCTCTATATGGATGGTGCAAAAGAAGAACTTGACAAGATGGCAAAAGGTGAATTATTAAAAGTTTTGGCCAGCGATGTACGCATGGGAAAAATAACCCGGCCATTAGAAGTAGCATTATCCATTACAACTTCTTCCTTATTGAAAGTATATAAGGGAGATGAAACGAAGCTAATCCTTCCTACAATGACATGAGCGAAATCAGATTAAATGCATATCGAATCATGTGGTTATTTGTCTTTTTCGACCTACCTGTAGTCTCAAAGCAGGAACGAAAAACTTATGCACTATTTCGGAAAAACCTTTTGAAAGATGGTTTTACAATGTTACAATATTCTGTATATATTCGTCATTGCGCATCATACGAAAGTCAAACCGTACATATTAAAAGAGTTAAATCATTTGTACCTGAAACAGGAATGGTGAGTATTCTAAGTGTAACAGATAAACAATATGGTGATATCATCAATTTCTGGGGAGAAAAAATAAAAAGAAACTTAAACCCACAACCCATTCAATTGGAAATATTTTAGTAATTTTGGATTCACAACATGCATTCTACTGCCACTTCCTATGTCAAAACTATTGAGCAATTCACTATAATAAAGGAACATATAGAGCATAGGTTGTGGTTTGATGTAGAAACAAAAGAAGATACAATTATAGGTGTAGAATGCGAATTGATTAACTGTTGTGGTTTGATGTAGAAACAAAAGAAGATACAATAATAGCTACCATATATCTGACCGCGTTGCGAGTTGTGGTTTGATGTAGAAACAAAAGAAGATACAATACAATCCGCACTGCCTGCAATCTGAGTTGGTTGTGGTTTGATGTAGAAACAAAAGAAGATACAATTAACGAGAATAAATCCAGTCGAAAACAAGGGTTGTGGTTTGATGTAGAAACAAAAGAAGATACAATAAAAGAAATCCTTCAGGAATTCGAAGAAGGTTGTGGTTTGATGTAGAAACAAAAGAAGATACAATTGCAGCACGGGATAATCAATTTACGAGCAAGTTGTGGTTTGATGTAGAAACAAAAGAAGATACAATTGACATGCTGCAAAGCATATCATGCAGCGAGTTGTGGTTTGATGTAGAAACAAAAGAAGATACAATCCACATACCACGATGCTTTCGACGGTATGGTTGTGGTTTGATGTAGAAACAAAAGAAGATACAATCAAAAATCAGGCTATCGCCGTAACACGCCGTTGTGGTTTGATGTAGAAACAAAAGAAGATACAATACAACGCCCGCCGTCACAACCTCTTAGTAAGTTGTGGTTTGATGTAGAAACAAAAGAAGATACAATATTTTTCGTTTTGGGGAAAATGACGTAGTGTTGTGGTTTGATGTAGAAACAAAAGAAGATACAATGGATAAGGCCCTTTCCGTCAAGAAGGACAGTTGTGGTTTGATGTAGAAACAAAAGAAGATACAATAAGGCCGCATATTACCTGACTGCCGACTCAGTTGTGGTTTGATGTAGAAACAAAAGAAGATACAATTTGAAGCTGCTTCACGGACATGCCTTGTGAGTTGTGGTTTGATGTAGAAACAAAAGAAGATACAATATGAAACTGAAAGGCAACCGATACCAAGAGTTGTG
>JAGAYF010000053.1 GCA_017940605.1 Bacteroidaceae bacterium | reverse complement strand
GCTCTCTTTTATTCGTAACTTTGGATAAGTTACTCGCATTCGGCACAGCCGTACGTCCAAACTTCGTTTGCCCGTACTTGCTTTGCTCTCATTTTATTCGTAACTTTGCAGGAAATTTTATCCTCGTTCCGATATACTCTATGTGGCTGCTGTTGGCTTTCATGTCGGCCCTGTTGCTGGGTTTCTATGACGCGAGCAAGAAAGTGTCGCTGCAAGACAATGCCGTGATACCCGTGCTGTTGCTCAACACGGTGTTCTGTTCCCTGCTGTTCTCCGTTGCCATTGGCTTGTCGGCCACGGGTATATGGGGAGAGGGGCACTGGCTGCATGTCAATCAGGCAGGTGCGGGCTGGCATGGGCTGGTCGCCATGAAAGCCCTGCTGGTATTGGCTTCATGGGGGATGGGATACATGGGTATCAAGCAGTTGCCGCTTACCATCGTAGGCCCTATCAACGCCACGCGACCCGTCATGGTGCTGGTGGGCGCGGTGGTTTTGTTTGGCGAGCGCCTGAATGCCTGGCAGTGGCTGGGTGTGGTGCTGGCCATAATGGGTTTTTGGATGCTGAGCCGAAGCGGCAGCCGTGAAGGCATCAGGTTTGGGCACAACAAGTGGATAGCCTGCATCATCCTGTCGGCCCTGCTGGGAGCACTGAGCGGACTGTATGACAAGTGGCTGCTTATGCCCCATGACCAAGGTGGGGCGGAATTGCAGCCCATGTTTGTGCAAAGTTGGTACAATCTCTATCAAATGGGGTTCATGCTGCTGGTGTTTTTCCTGGCAAGGAGGCTGGGGAAAGGTTCGGGGCAGCGATTCCATTGGCACTGGAGCATATTGGCCATCAGCTTGTTCCTGAGTGCGGCCGACTGGCTCTACTTCTACGCCCTGAGCATGCCCGATGCCATGGTCAGCATCGTATCGATGGTGAGGCGCGGCAGCGTGGTGGTGAGTTTCGGGCTGGGGGCAGTGCTGCTCCGCGAGAAGAACCTGCGCAGCAAGGCCGTTGACCTCCTGTTGGTCATCCTGAGTATGATATGCCTTTGGTTAGGCACAAAATAAGTTACAGATGAACAGATTCATAATGATGGCCATTACGGCCTGTGTGCTGCTGACTGCCTGCAAGGGGCGGAACGACAGGACTTCGGGACGGCCTGCCCCCAACGCACAACTGGCAATCCAACTGGAAAGACAAGGCATGACACCCTATGTGTGCTGTTGGGCGGGCATCGTCAAGGACGGATATGTCATGGAGGAAAGGGATGTGCAGCGGCTTGTCGTGTACCTCAGGGTAAAAGGCGACTCGGCCGTGGAAGTCAGGGTGGGCAGCAAGAACGAACAGTGGGTACTGAACAACCGCAGCGGCGACCGCGAAATTTCTATGAGCGACAAGGACGTCATGGGGGGACTCAGGATGACGGCCCACATGGCCGAGGACGGAACGCACGTGGATTCGTTGGTGCTGCGAACCAACTATATGGGGGCTTCCATGGAGATGCACTTCACCCCTGCGGGTAAATAGGGCGTGGGCAGGATGGCAAAACGACGCAAGTACGGCAACAGACGGCAGCATGCCGCTCCGAGCATCAAACTGCGCACAGGAGCGACCTGCATGCTGTGGGGTGTGGCCTTGCTGGGGCTGGCATGTGCCATTGCATGGGGTTACAAGGCCGAGGTGATGCAAAGGGATGCCGCCCGCCGTGCGGCGGCCATGCAGGAGAGTGCCGCACGGTTTCAGATGCACGGCATAGACGTGTCGGCGCACCAGGGAAAAATTCAGTGGAAGCAAGTGGCCGATGCCACCCTGCACCAACGTCCCATCAGCTTTGTATTCATCAAGTGCAGCGAGGGAGCGACCTTGCAGGACAGACAGTACATCACCAACTTAAGGGAAGCGCGGAAAAATGGGCTCATGGTTGGAGCTTATCATTATTATAAGCCAGGAAGAGACATTGACCAACAGGCGCGAAACTTCATTAAGAATTCTCATTTGCAGGCCGGCGACCTAGTGCCGGTGCTGGACGTGGAAGAAGCGGGCAGAATGGGCAGGCAGGCGTTGGCCAACGACATTCTGAGGTGGATGAAGGTGGTGGGAGACCACTACAAATGCGTCCCCATCCTGTATGCGGGGCATAGTTTCAGGCGCAAATACCTGAACGATGCGCGGCTGAAGGATATCCCCCTATGGAAGGCCCACTACCAAAAGGACAGCCGCGTGAATGGGCGGGGGTGGACATTCTTTCAATACACGGAGCGCGGACATGTGCAGGGCATCAGGGGATATGTAGACCTGAATGTGTTCCATGGAAGCCCTGAAGATTTGCAAAGTCTGGCAATCAACTAAGAATGTGAGTTTTTGCTAAGTTTTCTTGCCTGTCTTTTACTTTTTTAATATTTTTGCATCCTGTTTGTGACGATAATACAAAATATTAACACGATATGAAACGATTTTTATTGGCAATACTATTGACCGCACCGCTCATTGCCGGTGCGCAGGAAGCACTGCAAAACGAAAGCAAGTATGGGGCAACGCTAAAACTCTTCATGAAAATGAAACAGAAGAAGAACAGCGAGACCAATGGCTTCCTTGATTTGGTAAGACGGTCGCAAGGCATCAAGAGCGTGGCTGGAAACAATGTATCCAGCGAACGCACCAACCTGGTCGTGCACTGCAACGAATCGAGCAGCAGCGTGGCCAAGGAATTGGAGGATATGGGATTTGACGCACGCCCCATCACACATACCTGTCTCACCGTCAACCTGCCCATCGACCAGATAGAGACGCTCGCCGGCCTGAGCAGCGTGAAAAAGATAAACGGCATGACTCCCTGGCACAACAATAACAAGAATGCACGCGCCTACTCCAATGTGGAAATGGTGCATGCAGGCCGCAGGCTGGACACTCCGTTCAAGGGCAAGGGCGTTGTCATCGGCGTTATTGACCAAGGCATACAATATGACCATGCCGCATTCCGCGTGGGCAATGATTCCACCCGCGTGCTGGCTTCGTGGAATCTGACAAAGAGCATGGTTCCGCAGCCTTATGTGGGCAGTGCGGCCGTCATCGCTTCGGGAAACGACGGAATGGATGAATCGCACGGAACACACGTAGCCGGAATTGCCGCCGGCGGCGACATGGGCGGTTTGACAGAATACTACGGAATGGCCCCCGAGGCCAATCTCGTCTTGGTGTCGACCGACATGGAGGATGCTGACTATCTGAACGGCATTGACTATGTCAAGAAATTGGCCAGGGAGCGCAATGCGCCGTGGGTTGTCAATATGAGCCTCGGGAGCAACTTCCACGCCCATGATGGCACGAGTGACAACAGCCTCATGTGCGACTCCATCCTGGAAGACGGCGGCATCATCATTGCGGCTGCCGGAAACGAGGGCGACGTCCCCATGCATGTATCGGGAACGTTTGAAAAGGAGGGCGATTCGCTCTTTGCACTCGTCGACCCTGACGGAAGCGCGTTTCTCCTGTACTCCGTTACCACCGACGACACGCCCTACAAGATGCAGCCCTACATCTATAACAGTAAGACAAACACGATGCGCGCCGTGTCCATCGCCCAATGGATTCGCTACGGGCAGAGTTCCGTGGGAATTGACGATGTGAACAATCGGTATTCGGGCTTGATGTATGTTTCCACGAGCAATATCATCGCCGACGACGAGTATTTCGTGGCAGTCTTCGTGGGAACCAAGGCCGGACAGACCATTGATTGCTGGACGCACAGTTCCTCGGTCGTATTCAAGCGGCTGGGCGCAAAATTCATGGCCCCCGACATGGTCAAGAACATTTGTTCGCCCGCCGAAGCCCGCAGCGTGATTGCCGTAGGCAGCTACGCTTCGGCAGAGAACTGGACCGCCTATTCCGGCGGCCAGTACAGCTACAGGTCAGGCGTGACTGTCGGTTCGGTCAGCTCCTTCAGTTCGCGCGGACCAACGATGGACCCCACATTGCTGAAGCCCGACGTGAGCGCACCGGGGCAACCCATCGTTTCTTCCGTCAATACGAAGCACTCCGACTATGCCGACGACAAGAATGCCCTGCTTGTCAACCGCTATACCTTTGACGGGAAAACGTATTCCTATGGAGTCATGCAGGGAACGTCCATGGCTTCGCCCCATGTGGCCGGAGTGGTTGCCCTGTGGCTGCAAGCCAATCCCAACCTTACCAACGAGCAGGTGCGGCAGATTATCCGCACTACCTCCACCATGCCGGCGGGCTACAATGCCGGCGAGTGGAATCCTGACTACGGCTACGGCAGAATCGATGCCTACGAAGGCATCAAGGAAGCACTGAACATCAAGAACGCCATCCACGCAGTGCACAACAGCACCGAGCCGCTCACCTTCCTCATGGGAGACAGGCAGTGGAAACTGCTGTTCAACAGCACCGAGAGCTACGCGCGCATCAACTTGTACAGCCTGGACGGCCGCCTGTTGCAGCAGCGCACCATCCAGAACGCCCAAACGGGACAGGAAGAGACCTTGGATCTCAGCGGACTGCCTGCCGGAATCTACATGGTCAACATCCAGACCCCCCAGGGCAACATTACCCGCAAGGTGGCGGTGCAATAGTTTTTACCTCCCTGCCTGATGCGCAAACTGTTTCCTACATTCCCCTTTTCATCCAACAGAAACCATCCAAACATCTGCACAATGAGAAAATCCATCCTTTTCCTGATTGCATGTGCCCTGTCGCTGGCGGCCCAATCGGCCGAAGTCATTGTCCGTCCCTCACAGCCGCTGGGCAGCATCCTGCCCATGAACGGCGTGAACAACGGCCCGGTGGTGGCCCGCAAGAGCCAGACACGCGGCAACGAAGACGCGTTTGCCCAGGCCCGCATTCCCTACGTGCGCACCCACGATGCGGCGTTCAGCGAAGCCTACGGCCTCAACCACATCGTGGACATCACCAGCATCTTCCCCGACTTTTCCAAAGATCCCAGCAAGGCCGAGAACTACGACTTTCAACTGACCGACCTCTACCTGAAAAGCATCATCGACTGCGGCAGCGAGGTCTACTTCAGGCTGGGACAGAAGATTGAGCACTATGTCAAGAAATACGGCATCATGCCTCCCAAGGACTACAAGAAGTGGGCGGTCATCTGCGAGCACATCATACGCCACTACAACGAGGGATGGGCCGACGGCCACCGCTGGAACATACGCTACTGGGAGATATGGAACGAGGCCGACCTCGACATCAAGCAGTGGAACACCAATCCGCGCACCTGGGGCGGAACGGAGGAGGAGTTCTTCAAGTTCTACACCGTTGCCGCCAAGCACCTGAAGAAGCAGTTCCCCCACCTGCGCATCGGCGGGCCTGCGCTGGCAGGCAACAGGGAGTGGGGCGACCGTTTCCTGGCCCACATGAGGCAGGAAAACGTGCCCATGGACTTCTTCTCCTGGCATATCTATACATATGACCCCAACAAGATAGCCGAGAAGGCCCGCGCCATCAAGGCCATCATGCAAAAGAACGGCTTCGGCCAGATAGAGAGCATCCTCAACGAGTGGAACTACATTCGCGACTGGAGCAACGACTTCCTGTACAGCGTCAATGTCATGCACAACGCCAAGGGGGCTGCCTTCAACGCCGCCACCATGACCCTGTGCCAGCAGGAGCGCGTGGACATGCTCAACTACTATGACGCGCGCCCCGAGACCCCTTTCAACGGGCTGTGGGACATCTACGACCTGCGCCCCACGCGCGCCTACTACCCTTTCTATGTGTGGGGACAGCTTGCCGAAATGAAGCAGCACGTGGCCAGCAGCATCTCCGAGGGCGACAAGGACCTCTACTGCACCGCAGCGCTGTCAGAGGACGGCCACACGATGCGCCTCATGCTGACGCGCTATCACGACAACGACAACATTTCCACCGCCAAGGCCGTAAAGGTGCGCCTTGAGTCGGGCAAGATGGGCAGGGTGACGGCCCATTTCGTCGACGACTACTATTTCTTTACCCAAGTGCCCCTTGCCGTTACTGCCGACGGCCTGGTGGAAGTCAAGATGAAGCCCAATTCCGTGGTCTACCTTGAGGCAGCCATCTGACGGGCCATCTCCATTCATTCCTAAGGAAAACGGACAGGCATGCATCCATGTCTGTCCGTTTTTCGTATGTGGGGAACATGCCCGCCGTCCATTTTGGAAAAAGCATGCGGCATCAAAGGGGCAGGAACAAGGCGCAACAGGCGGACGGACGCGCCCCGAAAGATTTTGTGGCAGGCGTAAAAAATCCGCCGACAAGGCGCAGGATGCGACGATGAAGCGTGTCACGCCGCCCCATGCCGCAACAGGCACGCCTCAGCGCCGCTCCACGGCGGCGGTCACTTCACTTGTGCCATGGCCTGTCAGGATGCCATGGCACGGGTTGGCACATCAGTGTTTCCGCGATGGGTTCTCCCCGTCGTCAAGTGGGGCGGATGGCAGCCCTGTCGCTTGGTCTTTCCTGTATTCCGCAATGTGCTGCCCTGTCCACGCTGAAAACGCGCGCAGGAACGATGATGTGTCCTCGTAGCCCAGCAGGAAGGCTATGTCGTCGTTGCTGCGGTTGCCGTTCCTCAGGTAATTCTTGGTCAGGAGCAGGCGGGTAAGCCTGAGCTGCTGCTGAAAAGTGGTGTTCTCCTCGGCCAACTTGCGCTGCAGCGTGCGCTTGCCCATGCGCAGCCTGGCGGCAACGCCGTCGGCCGTGGCCCGTCCGGCAGGAAGCATCTCGACGAGTGCGCTGCGCACACGGGCTACCACCGTGTCTTCGTCTTCCATTTCCGACAACCGCCGCCGCAGTTCCGGCTCAAAGTATTGCCACATGGCATCGTTGCGGCTGACAAAGGGCAGCACCAAGTCGCCGCGGCTCAGCATGACCGATGCCGGCGTGGAGCGCACGGGACGTACATGGACCTGTGTCGCCCTTCGCAAGACTCCCACGATGAACATCAGTTCCAGCTTGGCAAAGAAAGCCGGCAGCGGTTCGCGGTCGTTGTCCGAAGTGACGGTTACCCTCACCCCGTCGCTGTCCTGGCCGATGCGTATCTTCACGGGCCCCACCAACTGCTTGTAGTGGGCCAACCGCCTGAGGAACGTCATGCCATTGTCGCTGCAATAGGCCGCGAACACGGGTGGCGAAAGCGTCTCTATCCGTCCGTCCAGGGCAATGCGCTCGGCCAGTTGCGGCATGTCCCTTTCCATGCTGCCAAGGGCCTCTACCAGCCGGAAGTACTCCGTGCGCGTCAGCAGTATGTCCCTGCGCCCGAACAGGCCTTCGGGCAGCCCGCATTGGCGCAGCAGCTGCCCCAGGTCGATGCCCGCACGGCGAATTACGTCGCCAAACTGCGGGTCAAAACTGTACCTGCTCATCTTTCTCCAGGCTTATTTTTCCTTTAGCTGTTGCATTTCATAGATTTGCTTCATCAGCATTTTCTTGGGAATGAAATGGGTCATGTTTGTAAAGATCTTCTGCATGAAAGTCAGGCCGCCCGTTACGGTCATCCTGCCCCTCATCATGCCGTCAAAGCCGGCCCTGGCCACGATGGCGGGGCTGACCATGCGTTCAAAGAGCTTGGTGTCCTGCATGTCGCTGGCCCGGGTGAATCCACTGTCCATCGCCCCCGGAAGCAGCGTGGTCACGGTGACGCCCGTGCCTTGTGTTTCAAACCAAACGGCATTGGAGAGCGACGTGACGTATGCCTTTGACGCATAGTAGACGGCCTGCAGCGGACCGGGCATCTCGCCGGCGGGCGACGACACGTTGAGGATGCGTCCGTGCCCGCGGCCTATGAATTCAGGCAGGTAGAGCTTGGTTAGCTTCGTCAGGGCCACAATGTCTACGTTGATCATCATCATTTCCTGTTCCAGGGGACGTTCTGCAAACGTGCCCCGGCCGCCGAAACCGGCGTTGTTGATGAGGTACTCGATATCAATTCCCATGGCCTTGACCTCTTGGTACACTTCCTCGGGGGCTGTCGGCAGGGACAGGTCCTTGCCTATGATGAATGCCTTGATGCCGTGGGCTTGTTCCAGTTCCTCCTTCAGTTCCTGCATCTTGCCGACGCTTCGTGCCACCAGCACGAGGTTGTCGCCGTTCTGGGCGTGCAGACGGGCCAGTTCCATGCCCAGTCCGCTCGATGCACCCGTAATGAGTGCCGTCTTGGTTGTCGTGTTCTTCATATGATTCTCGTTATCGGTTTTCCGTAAAATCGACCAGCAGGATGCGCTCGGCGAAAAGCCATCGCCCTCCTACTTTTCTGAACGTGTCTTCATAGCGCATGTAGGCAATCATGAGTTTCTGGCCTCCCTCAACGTAGTTCAGGTGATGGGCAATGCAGTAGGCCTGTCCCCGTGCCTCGGTCTCGCTGAGTTGGCGGAGCGTGTGCTGCCCCACGAAGTGCATGGTCCTGTCGTAGGTGTTTAGGTTCTCAAACACGGGGCGCAGGCTCTCCCTCCCGTCCAGTGCGTAGGTGGGCTCGGCCGCGTGGCTGTCCATGTGTACCACAAAGTGCGTGTCTTCGGTGAAAAGAGCCATTTGTCCTTCGCAGTCACGGCGGTCGGCGCAGTAGGCGTAGGCATCTACCAGACCGCGAATCTCGCGGCGGTCTTGTTCTTGTTGCATGAATTGTTCTGTCGTCATATATGGTGTGTTTTGTATTTGGAATTGCAAAAATGCCGCAATTTGCGCCAAATTTCAGCGCAAATCGCGACAAAATCAATACACATCATGCCAAAAGAAGACGGGGTCGACTGTCTGCCGCAACGGCAGCAGCCGCTTCTGGAGGTGAATGGAATGTCCTTTCTCAATGGGCATGCAGCAAGGAGGTGCTATACGCCCTCGCGCATAAAGTCTAGGGCTTCCTTTATCTCGTCGGTGTCCAGCCGTTGGTCTAGTTCTATTTTTCCTATGTTGCTCAGCAGGGTGCAGAAGATGTGGCCGTCGTGGTTTTTCTTGTCATGGCCCATCAGCTTCACTATCCTGTCGTATTGGCGGCACTCAATGGGGCAGCGGCCGTAGTGGCCGATGATGTAATCGGTGGCCTGGCGCATCAAGGGCAGGGGAAATCCCAGCCGGCGGTGGCTCAGGTACAGTTCGCCCAGCATGCCCCATGCCACTGCGCGGCCGTGCAGGATGGGGGAGTCGTTCTCCATAGCCAGGCTCTCGATGGCGTGGCCCAGCGTGTGGCCGAAGTTGAGCGCCTTGCGCAGTCCCTTTTCCGTAGGGTCTTGCAGCACGATGTCCTGCTTGACTCCTACGCTCCTTTGAATAAGGGGCAGCAGGGCCTTCAGGTCGGGTTTATCCAAATCGAAACGCATGAGTTCCTGCCAATGGTCCTGGTTGCTGATGAGCCCGTGCTTCAGCATTTCTGCATAGCCCGAGCGCATGTTTTCATCGTCCAGCGTGGCCAGGAAATGGGTGTCAATGAGTACGTGCAGGGCATTTTGGAACACTCCCACCTCGTTCTTCAGCCCCATCCAGTTGATGCCCGTCTTGCCCCCTACCGAGGCATCCACCTGCGCCAGCAGCGTGGTGGGAATGTTGATGAAGCGTATGCCGCGCTTGAAGGTGCTGGCCGCAAAACCGCCCAGGTCGGTCACCATGCCGCCGCCCAGGTTGACCAACAGCGAGCGCCGCGTGGCTCCGTGCTGCACCAGGGCCGTCCACACCATGCCCACTGTCGTTATTTCCTTGCTCAGGTCGCCTGAGGGAATGCTGATGAGGTTGGCATCAGCCAGTGCGCTGCATTGTGCCAGCAAGGGGCGGCACAACCGCTCGGTCGTCTTGTCGCACAAGAGGAACAGCCTGTCTGGCTGCGCTTGGTTGATGATCGTGTCCAGCGACGCACTGGCATCGGGCGTAAAAGTTATTTCCTGTCTACTCATTGTGATGGTTTTGCGTGCAAAATTACGCCTTTCCGCGCATTTGGCAAAACTGGGCCTTATCAGAAATTCTATATGCAACCCTTTTTGCCCTCAAAAAGAACAAATTGTTTGGCAAAAAGTATGAGTTTTATGAATTTTGATTAACTTTGCGAAATTGTAGTACTCACGAATAGAATATAAAAACAACAAAACATTAATAAAAATGAAGCACACAGCAAAAAAACTATTGATTTTGAGTGGTATTGCTATGTTCTCCTTTGCAATCAAGGCTCAGGTTGTTACTGAACAGGTATATGTGTATAGTAATAACAAGGTTGTATTTACCCGTTCCCAAACTGCAGTGGACAGCGTGGCACTGGAGGACGGCCATACGAAGGTGGCTTTTTTTGACACCGCAGGCAACCGGCTGTTTACCGCCACGATGGAGGAAGTGGACAGTATCAGGTTTCAGAGCAGCAGTCCTGAATCAGACATTGAGAAGGAGGCGCGCCTGCTGTCCCTGTGTCCCGTGGCTGACATACTGGACGTAAAATTCAATGCCGATGGCACGGCCACGGATGTCTCGCCCATGCAGAATGCCATAGCGACAGTGGGTTCGCCCAGCACGTTCCTGAAGGAAAGTGCCGAGGGCCATGCCGCCAGCTTCGACAATTCCTGGGCAGGAACGGGAACGGACTACTACCGAGTGGACTACGCAAGCAACACTGCCCTGATCAAGGCCCTGTCGGACGGACATACGATGGAAGCCGTTGTGAAGGCAAACTACAGCGGTACGATAGCCAACAAGGAAGCCAAGTTCTTCAGTTCTCATCAGGCAGGCGGGACAGGTTTCCTCATTTGCAAGAAAACCAACGGCAAGAACGGACAGAATGAAATAACGTTCCTGCCCAACGTATCAACCAACGGAAAAAGTACGTGGAAGTGGGCAACCAGCGGTGTCGTTCCCGTGTCAGGACAATACTACCACGTGGTGGGTGTGTGGAACAAGACCGAGGGAAAAGCATACATCTATGTTGACGGAGAGCTGAAGAATACGGTTTCGGCCTCAGGCAGCCTGAATTTTCCCACTACGGGATGCAATTGGTTTGGCATCGGTGCCGACCCGTACAGTGCAACGGAATCCCATAGTGCGTGGAATGGCGATGTGGTCATGGCACGCATCTATGACGCGCCTCTTGACGGCAGTCAGGTAAAGGCACGCTGGGAATACCTGAGTTTCCTGAAGGAAAAGAACGAGAAGATGCAGGAAAGCAACCCCATATTTCAGCAAATTACCGATAACATAGCTAAGCAGAACTTGGCAGGCACAAATCCTGCCTCATTGGTGGCTACGACAAATACATACTATACGCTTCTGAACGAGGACGGTTCATTCAAGGACATTGACTATGACAGCCATGAACAGACGGTGTGGACGCCCCGCGACCATTGTCTGAGGCTAACCAACATGGTCTTGGCTTACATTCATCCCGAAAGCACGCTCAACGGCGACGACGAACTTTATGACAGAATCGTGAAATCGTTTGACTATTGGACGGCCAAGAAGCCTACAAGTACGAACTGGTGGTTTGGTGAAATTGGATGGTCACAGCCTATGGGCCTGAATATGTGCCTTATGCGCAAGGGCAAGAAGCAGCTGCCGCAGAATACAATCAAGGCACTTTCTGCCTGGATGCAGGAACAAGGCGGACCTACCAAGCGTACGGGCGCGAACAAGATGGACGTGGCCCTGCAGTGGATGTACCGCAGCGTAGCCGAGGAAGACAAGGATAACCTGAACTTTTCCGTCAATCAGTTCTTCCTGCCGATGAGCCTAACCACTGGCGATGGCATACAGCACGACTATTCCTACCTGATTCATGGGCCGCAACTCTACACCGGAGCCTACGGCGGAACGGTCCTGACGGCCTATTTCCAAATGGCGTTCTACTTGACGGGTACGGAATACGACTCTGACGCTACGACTGGCGTTATGCGCGACTTCCTGCTCAAGAGTGTCGTTCCCGCCATGCGTGGCCCGTACATGCAATACAATGTGGGCGGCCGCGGATTCCTGGGCCGTATCAGCGCAACCTATCAGGGAGGCATTGCCAATGTGCTGACCTTGATGAAACAGCTTGACCCGTCGTACAGTGAGGAATATGACATAGCAATCGCTCGTATACAAGGAACGCAGCCCGTATCATTCGGTGTCAAGCCTTGGCATCAACATTATTGGCGTGCCGATTACTCACTTCACCTGCGACCCGAATATACGATTGACGTGCGCATGGCTTCTACGCGCACCTATCGGTGTGAAAACGGCAATGATGAAAACAACCGTGGATACTTTATAACTGAAGGTGGCACGCAGATTGTGCAGCGCGGCGACGAATACTTCAACATATCGCCCGTATGGGACTGGAGTCGCATACCTGGAACGACGACACCTGCGGTCAGCACCGTTCCAGTGCCTGCTGCTTGGGGACAATATGGGCAGAGTACCTTTGCCGGCGGCGTGAGCGATGGTACGTATGGGTGTACCGTCTATAATATGGTGGACAAGAATTTTGGCATCAACTCCAGTGGTAAGAAGGCCTACTTCTTCTTTGACAAGGAAGTGGTTTGCATGGGTACGGACATCGTCTCCACAAATGCCGCTTCGGTAAATACTACCCTCAACCAATGTCTGCTCAATGGAACAGTCACAGCCGAGGATGCTGACGGGAACGCTGCGGAACTGGCCAAAGGCGAACATCCGTATACCAACCTGCGTTGGGTGAATCACGACAACATTAGCTACTACCTGCCTGAGGATGCCAGCACGGTGGTTCGCAATGACGTACAAAGCGGCAACTGGAACTACATTTCGGGGGCGATAGAAGACAAGACCGAGATTACGCGCGATGTATTCAAGTTTTATTTCGATCATGGTGTCAAGCCGACCGCAGGACAATACATCTATTACATTGTGCCAGCTACGGCCAGCATTGCTGAGGCCAAGGTTGCGTTGGATGAACTGGAAATAATGAATACCAGCGAGATTCAGGCTGTTTACAACAAGACGGCAGCTATTTTGCAGATTATATTCCAAAAAGCTGGCACATACAAATTAGACGAAACCATTACAGTTGAAACTGACAAGCCTTGCGCAGTCATGCTGACGGGTATAGGTACGCCCGACGTAAAGATATCTGTCGCCGATCCCTCCTATACGCTGGGTTCACTTCATTTGAATATTTCGCATCTTGGCAAGGAAGCCCAGGGAATTGATGTTAATTTCAGGACATCCGTTGCATACCGAGGCAGCACGGCGAGCTACTCACTTCCTACTGAGTAAGGATGGTTTCTTCTTTTGCGAATGAACTGCGCTGCCCGTTTTCCTATACAGATAATACATTAAATAATAATAATGGAAACAAGAATAGTAAATGTTTACGACTTCTCCTTGCCCGACAAGCAAGGAAATGAAGTCAGTCTGGCCCTGTATAAGGGCAAAGTCCTCCTGATTGTGAACACGGCCAGCCGTTGCGGATTTACGCCACAGTATGAAGAATTGGAAGCTATGTACGAAAGGCTTAAGGACAAAGGATTGGAGATTCTTGACATCCCTTGCAACCAATTTGGCCAGCAAGCACCTGGTAGCGATGAGGAAATTTCACAGTTCTGCCAGTTGAATTACGGTACTAAGTTTCCCCAGTTCAAGAAATCGCTTGTCAATGGCGAAGGAGAACTTCCGCTTTACACATGGCTTAAGGCTGAACAGGGTTTCAAAGGCTTCAATTTGGAACACCCCATTGGCAAGATCCTGCAGGAAATGCTCTCCAAGGCCGATCCGCAATTTGCAGAAAAGAGTGACATCAAATGGAATTTTACAAAGTTTCTCATCAATCGCGAGGGCAAGGCCATCCGCCGATTTGAGCCTACGGAAGACATGAAGGACATTGAAAGGGCCATTGCCGCAATCCTATAGCAAATCGTACATATTATATATATTAACTTTACATTGATGAAAAAGATAAGAGCCGCCGTCGTAGGTTACGGCAACATTGGGAAGTTCACTGTTCAGGCATTGGAATCCGCCCCCGACTTCGACATAGCGGGTATCGTGCGCCGCCAAGGCGACAAGGATAAGCCTGCAGAACTGGATTCCTACCCCGTAGTTACCCATATTCAAGAATTACAAGATGTAGATGTGGCCATACTGGCAACTCCCACGCGGTCATGCGAACAATATGCCAAGGAAATCCTGGCTTTAGGCATCAATACCGTAGACAGTTTCGATATTCACACCAGCATACTTGATTACCGCGCTGCCCTGATGCCCGTCTGCCAGGAGAACCATGCAGTAAGCATCATCTCTGCCGGATGGGATCCAGGTTCAGACAGCATTGTGCGTACCCTCATGCAGAGCCTTGCCCCCAAGGGCCTGAGCTATACAAACTTCGGCCCAGGCATGAGCATGGGACATTCCGTATGTGCACGCTCCAAGGAAGGAGTCAGGAACGCATTGTCCATGACGATACCCAAGGGCGAAGGCCTGCACCGCAGAATGGTGTATGTGGAGTTGGAAGAAGGGGCTGACATTGACTCAGTCACGGAAGCCATCAAGGCCGACCCATATTTTTCGCACGATGAAACCCATGTTTTCCAAGTTCCCTCTGTTGATGACGTGCAGGACATGGGACATGGAGTCCACCTTGTACGAAAAGGCGTCAGTGGCCAAACGCAGAACCAGCGTTTTGAGTTCAACATGAGCATTAACAATCCTGCCCTTACGGGCCAGGTGCTGGTCAATGTGGCCCGTGCCAGCATGCGGCAGCAGCCTGGTTGCTATACCATGATTGAGATACCAGTCATTGACATGCTGCCTGGCGACCGTGAAAGCATCATAGGCACATTAGTCTGATAACACAAACACTCTAAAAAATAAAAATGTCAACCGTAAAATTCTACAAAGAAGAACACCAAGTGCCTCTTGAGATGCACAAGGTGCGCATTGTGCAGAAACTCTTTCTGCTTCCTATTGAAGAACGCCTGAAAAAAATGAATGAGGCAGGCAACAACACCTTCCTCCTACAGAACAAGGACATCTACATGGACATGCTTACCGACTCGGGTGTCAATGCCATGTCCGACAACCAGCAGGCGGCCATGTTCCAGGCCGATGACTCCTATGCCGGCAGCGAGACGTGCAACCGCCTCAAGAAAGCCATTCAGGATGTCATGGGCATCAGCGGTTTCCTTCCTGCCCATCAGGGCCGTGCCTGCGAGAATATCTTGGCCGAGACATTCTGCAAGCCGGGCGATGTCGTACCCATGAACTTCCATTTCACGACAACCAAGGCCCACATCACCCGACTGGGGGCTGAAGTGGTGGAATTGGTAGCCCAGAAAGGATTGCAGGCCGACAGCATGGACCCATTCAAGGGGGATTTCGACATTCCGCGTCTCAAGCAGTTCATCCAGGAGAACAAGGAGCGCATTTCTTTCCTCCGTATTGAGACAGGAACCAATCTCATCGGCGGTCAGCCCATCTCCATGGCCAACATGCTGGAAGTGGCCCAAATCTGTAAGGACAATGGCATCATCAGCGTCATGGATGCGTCCCTGCTCCAGGACAACCTCTATTTTATCAAGACACGCGAGGCAGCCTACAAGGACAAAAGCACCAAGGAAATCATGCACGAACTGTGTGCCGCCATGGATATCACGTATTTCTC
Organism: Bacteroidaceae bacterium; assembly: GCA_017940605.1. GTDB lineage: Bacteria > Bacteroidota > Bacteroidia > Bacteroidales > Bacteroidaceae > UBA6382. The sequence goes on along the minus strand of JAGAYF010000053.1, from coordinate 6,400 downwards.
TGCGCGCAAGCTGGGATTTGCACGTGGCGGATGCATTTGTTCAAACAACGCCGACCTGCTGCTGAAGATGAAGGAATACGTTCCCCTGTTTGAGGGCTTCCTTACCTACGGCGGCATGGAGGTCCGTTCCATGGAAGCCATTGCGGTGGGACTCTACGAAACCCTCGACATGGAGTACATCAGCCAAGGGCCGCTCTTCATCGAGCACATGATTAAGGAACTGGATGCCTACGGAGTACCCGTTGTCAAGCCCGCAGGCGGTCTGGGCGTGCACCTTGACGCATCCAAGTTCTTCCCCGACATGCCCCACAACCAATATCCTGCCGGTGCTTTGGCGGCAGCCATGTACATAGCAGGCGGCATCCGCGGCATGGAACGCGGTACAATCAGCGAACAACGTGAACCCGACGGCACTGAGCGCTATGCCGAGCTGGAATTGCTCCGTCTGGCCGTTCCACGCCGTGTATTCACATTGTCGCAGATAGAATATGTTGCCGACAGGGTCAAGTGGGTATGGGACAACCGCCATCTTGTGGGCGGCCTTCGGTTCGTGGAAGAACCCAGCGTGCTTCGTTTCTTCTTTGGCCGTCTGGAACCCGTCAATGATTGGCAGGAAAAACTCGTTGCCCAATTCCGCTCCGATTTTGGAGACAGTTTGTAGCAAAGCATCGGCACACCCGTTGCTGATAATCTTAGGGGGGCTGACCCAACTGGTCAGCCCCCTAAGCATTTCTCTGGGTTATCCCGCCCGTTTTTCCTGGTCGTTCCGTCATTTGTCCTGATGGTGTGCCATGTGTTTTTCATCTTCCGTGTGCTGTATCTCAAATCGTTCATTAGGAATCCATTGTGCATATTTTCTAATGACCGATTTGGGTTTATTGACACACTCCATCGGCCCTACGGGCCATTTCCCCTAACTTAGGGGAAGAGTTTCTTTACAACAGCACGACTCCCCCTCTAAGTTGTAGGAAAAATTGCTCCCCTAAGCCAGGGGAGCTGTCACGAAGTGACTGGGGACTGTGTCTTCCCATGGTGTGTATACACGAAGTGGATGAGAGGCTTGTCACTTATGCATCCTCATGCTGGCGTACCTTGGTCCATGTTCGGCAGGAGCAACCAGCCGTAGTTGCGGGCAGTCCCCACAATGCCGCGCCCCGAACGAACAGGGCGTAAGGACCGCCCCTGCGCGGCCCGATAAATTTCCGACAAGGCATGTCGTTGCCACGAACGGGGCATAAGCCTTTCATTTACTCCCCAATGCCGATGGATACCATCCGTCCTGCACCGTGTCAGACACTTCATGATCCTCCTGATTGCTACCCCGACAATTTTTGCCCTTGATTATTTGGAAGAAAACATTGTTTTTCCTATATTTGCAGCAGAAATAGTTTGTTAACCATCAAATATCGACAAAAATGAGAAAGACAATCATCCTTTTTGCCTTGTGCGCATGCTTTATGATGGTGGCAACTACATCATGCTCCGACGATGACGGCCGCGACATCTTCCAGGGGGCGCGCTTCCTGACGGACGGTGACACGGTGTACCTGTGGAAGGACGACCCCGTGCAGTTGTGTGCCGTGTATGGCATGGGGCGTGATGCGTTCCTGGCTGGTACGGAGTGGACGACGGGCGACAACTCCGTCTTCGTCGTAAGCCATCCGTTCCGCACCATGAGGGGCGACTCCTGCATAGCCTACGCCACGCTGGAGTCCCGCACCCAGGAGGGCTGCGCACAGCTGAAGGTGAAGTTCACCTCGCAGTACGGCCAGTACAAGGGCCATACGCGCACCCTGACCCTGAATGTGGTGAACCTGGACATGGAAAAAATCCATCTGGAGGACCTGCCCCAGGGGGCTTTTGCCGAGCGCATAGGCAAGCTGCTGTTCTACATGATGCCCGTGGAGGCCGGCCTCATGTACCATGTGGGCTACCGCTGGGGCATTGAGGTGGACACTGCTTCGTGGAGGAGCGATTGGGAGCGGAGATACAGGGATTCCGAGGACGGCATCACCTATGAAGACTATAGGGCCGCATTCATAAGACATTATTCGCAATTTATGAGTGATGCTTGGGTGGAGGACTTCTATATCGGCCAGACGGTGGTGACGGCAGAACTATGGGAAGCCGTCATGGGCAGCAACCCATCCCGGTTTGGCCAGATGTTCAAGAAACGGCCTGTCGAGAGAGTCTCGATTGAGGACTGCAAGGCCTTCTGCGTGAAACTGTCGGAAATGACCGGCCGCCGGTATCGCCTGCCGACGAATGCCGAGTGGGAATATGCGGCAGCGGGCGGGAAATGGACGCACGACTACCTCTATGCCGGCTCCAACACATTCCTGGACGTGGCAGAAACCAAAAGAAGCGTCAAGTTGCCCAACCCTGCATATGCTGTTCCGATATATAACGTGACCAGCTATGTCTCCTATGAGGTAAAGCAGCACCGTCCGAATGAACTGGGCCTGTATGACATGACGGGCAATGTGCATGAGTGGGTCAGCGACACCATGCTGGCTACGTATCGCGTAATGCGTGACTCAAAGCGGGTTGGCGATGATAGCCTAATACTTTCCTATACCTACCGAGATTATGGACGTCGGGTGCATGGTTTGGTAAGAAATACCTCCCTGATGGATACCTTCAGCACCAAGACGCAGACCCAGTATGTGAAATCCGTGGGTACTGACCAGATAGGTTTCCGTTTGGCAGTCTCGGCTGCTGAAAAGAAGAAAGACTGACGGCCCTTGTGCGCGATGGTCGTCACGCACACATTACAGGTTGCTTTGGTTCAGCCGCCAACGGAGGAAGAATAGGGCGTAGCTGCCAATGCGGTTGGTAATGACTTCTTGCTTTTCGGTGGGGGTGAAGGTCCGCATGATGCAGCGGCGCTGATGCAGGATGTCCGTAAGGCGAAGCCCCAGGCTAAGCGAGCGATTGCTGAGCAAACGTTGGCTCAGGCTGGCATTCCACAGCCATTCGGTAGTGTTCATGTGGCTTTCCTGGTAACCGCGGCGCATGCGCAGGGCGCATTCCGTGCCTACTTCCATCTGCCATGGTGCATGCCATGTGGCATCGCCCTGAACGATGGAGAGGTGGTAGGTATTGTCTGACCATTGCTGGCTGGAAGTGGACAGGTGGCTGTAGGCGTACCGGCCTTTCAGGCCCAAGTCCCATTGTTCGCTTGCGCGGAACTGCACATGTACGCTCTGGCTGAGGGTGAGTGCGCCCAATGCGTTGCGAATGCCTGGGTCCTGCCCGTTTGATATGAATGAGACTTGGTGCTGGTAGTTGTCGTCGACGGTAGCATTGAGCGTCCACGTACCCTTGCGGGTCAAGGGCTGACTCCAGTTGCCGTTCACATGGGCCGTCCAGCATCCGTTGACGTTGTCGGGACGGGTGTGCTGGATTCCCGAGACGGGGTCGTACTCCATGCGGTAGGCCACTTCGTTGATTGCGTGGCTGAACGAAGGCGTGATGCTGAGGTTGCGCTGGTGTTTTTCGTCGTAATGATTCCACCACAGCGAGACATGGTTGCGCCAGGTGTTCTTCAGGTTGGGGTTGCCCGTCGTAATGTGCAGCGGGTTGCTTTCGTCGGGCAAGTCAATGAGGTCAGTCATGCTCGGCGGCGAACTCATGCCATTGTATGTGAGGGTGAGTTGATGGGTCGGCGAGAATTTCCATTGTGCGTGTGCGCTGGGGTTGACACCTGTGACCGTGCGCGATGGGCGGGTGTTGAAAGAACCTTGTTCAAAGTTCAGGCGCGTGTGTTGTGCAAAGATGCGGCATTCTGTCCGCAGCATCAGTTTTCCTTTCTCCCAATGTCCGCCCAGCGCGAGGCTGTTGATGGTTTGTCGGTGCGAACTGTTTTGGCTGAGGTGGGCCATCCGAATGAAGGCCATGGAGTCCGCACTGGCAGGCAGCCAACCCAGCGGAGGACAGTTATCGGCGTCAATGCCGTACAGTGAATCCAGCGCATAGCATTGACGCTGCTGATCGTTGTACGCGTTGTGCCATTCATAGGAGACATCGGCACTGAATAGCTGGCTGAAGTGGTGGGAATACCCTGTACGCAAGGTGAGCGTGTGCGGACTGGACGGCGTATGGTGGTATCGGTTTCTGAAGACAAGGCTGTCGGACAGCAGGTAATAGTGCATTCGGTTGATGGTGAAGTCATGGTCGGCCGAATGTCCTCCCTGATAATCTGTCCAAACGAATGCCGTACTACCCAAGCTGTCTGTCTTGTGGGAAGCAAAGAGGCCGAAGTTGTACCTTTCCTCTTTTAGTCTGACTTTTTCAGCATTGTCATCGCTGTTAATAATGGAGAAGTTGTTTGCCGTAGGATGGAAAGTCGCGTTGTTCCCTGTGACAAGCCCTCGATTGGAATTATTGTCCACAATTGCATGTGCCGACAGCCAGGTTCGTCGGCTGGGATACCAGGAAAGCGTCAGGTTGCTGTTCCAATCATTGTCCTTGGAACGCGAGGACTGCCGACCGCTGTTGGCCGAAGCCATTTCGGGCAGGTATGTCTCGCCTGTCCATTCGGTACGGGTGTCGTGATCGTTTCTTTGCCATTCCGTAGAAAAATCAATGTCTATTTTTCCTGCCACATCCTCCTTTTCCGTATTGCTCCAGTTCATGTTGAATGCCGTTTGCCGTGTTGCGGTCTTTCCCCCGGCATCATTGAGTAGTTCCCCTTCGTCGGTGTTGCTGGATTTGCCGGTAAGCGTGACGTTCCAGCGGTCGGAGAATGCATTGCCAAAGAGGTTGGCGTCATACCTTTTGTCAGCAACCGAAGCACCTCCCATGGCTTCAGCCGTCAGTTGGTTCTTCAACTCACTTCGCAATTCCACATCGACTATCAGGGGCTTTTCTCTTCCCTTGATGCCCGTGTGCCGCTGTTCCCTTCCTTCTTCCTCATATGCCTTGACCCGTTTCACCAGTGCTGAGGGCAGGTGTTGCATGGCCATGTCCTGATTGCCGCCAAAGAAGTCCTTGCCGTTTATCTTCACTTGGCTGACGGGGCGGCCTTTCACCTTGATGCGCCCCTCCTCATCCACGTCAACACCAGGCAAACGCCTCATCAAGTCTCCGAGTACCGAGCCTTCTTGCAAACGATATGCTTCAGCATTGAATATGAGCGTATCTCCCTTGATGACTACCCCTGGAATGCGGCCCTTTACGCTGATTTCTTTCAGCAAGGTGTCATTCGGCAGCGTATCGGTCACTGCTTGTTGGGCATTTAGGGCCATGACGCAGGTCATCATGAGCAAAAGGAATGAAATGCCTCTGTACATATTCAGGTCATCTTGTTCATATCAAGATATCAAACGCATAGCGGTTTGATAATGATGCAAATTTAGGTAAAAATACAGTACGATTGCCGTCTTTTGTTTAATTTTGTGCCAAAAATCAAGCTCGCTGTACAATGAAACAACCCTTGGAAGCGACTCGGCAAGTCGCTGTCATTTTAGATTACCTGAAAGACATAGCTGCCAATAATGATCGCACATGGTTTTGGGCGAACCGCGAACGTTACGACAATGTCATGTCCATTTTCCAATCCATAGTCGCCCAGTTAATTCTGCGCATAGGAGATTTTGACCCGTCAGTACGTCATCTTCAGGTCAAGGATTGCACCTATCGTTTCTTCCGAGACGTGCGTTTCAGCCAGGACAAGTCGCCCTACAAGCGGCATTTGGGCGCGTATGTCTGTGCTAAAGGCAAAAAGTCACTTCACGGAGGTTATTATCTCCATTTTGAACCCGGCAATTGCATGTTTGCTGGAGGATGTTACATGTTGACGACCCCTATGCTGAATGTCTTGCGTCAAAAGATAGTAGGACAGTCGGCGGCATTCAGTGCCATCGTCGATCATCCGGAGTTTAAGGAACTGTATCCAGTTCTTACTGATGATCCGTTGAAAGTAATGCCGCGCGGCTTGCCCAGGGATTTCTTTCGTCCGGAATGGTTGAAGTGCAGAAACTACCTGGTTTGCTCGTCTTTGGATGATGAATTCTTTCAACAGACACGGTGGATGGATGAAATCGCGCGCAGGGCGCGGCTTATTTTTCCCTTCAATGAATTTCTCAACGAAGTAGTTGATGACTATATCTGATGGTAAAGGAACAGATGACAGATTTTATTTATTATCAATCGGGGGGGCTGACCAATTTGGTCAGCCCCCCCGATTGATTCTTTTGGTTATTTCACCAACACTTTCCTTGTCGTTCCGTCTTTTGTTCGGATGATGTTCACTCCCTTCAGCAGTTGGTTCTGTCTCTGTCCCCACAGGTTGAAGACTTCCCTTGCGTCTCCCTGCGGATTTCCTATTGCACGTATTCCGTCCGTGCCCTGCTCCACGCGCAGGTCAAAGTACTTCCATTGGTAGGATGAGGACTTG
>JAGAYF010000052.1 GCA_017940605.1 Bacteroidaceae bacterium | reverse complement strand
GGCATCACGGCAATGTAGTTCGTGCCGTACTGAATGTTGAAGCTCTCACACATCTTGAGGCCCGCAATCTTGGCAATGGCGTAGGGCTCGTTGGTATATTCCAGCGGACTCGTGAGCAGGCAGTCTTCGCCCATGGGCTGGGGTGCTTCGCGTGGGTAGATGCACGTACTGCCCAGGAACAGCAGCTTCTGCACCCCATGCCGCCAGCTCTCGCCAATGACATTCTGCTGTATCTGCAGGTTTTGGTAGATGAAGTCGGCCCTGTACTTCAGGTTGGCCATGATTCCGCCCACGTGGGCGGCCGCCAGCACCACGGCATCGGGCTTTTCCTCGTCAAAGAAAGCCCTGACGGCCACGGCATCCAGTAGATCCAGTTCCCGGTGGCTGCGTCCCACCAGGTTCTCGTAGCCCCGTTCCTTCAGGTTCGCCCAAATGGCACTGCCCACCAGTCCATGGTGGCCGGCTACGTAGATTTTGGCATTTTTGTCCAGCATATCGTTCCTTTCCTACAGGGTTGGGGTTCAGTCGGCGGCCTCGCAGTCAATCTGCGCGTTGGCAATGAGCTTCTTCACCTTTTTCATGTCGTGCCGGACCATGCGCCTGATCAACTCGCGGAAGGAAGTCTGGCTGGGATTCCATCCCAGGAGCGTCTTGGCCTTGGTGGGGTCGCCCAGCAGCTGGTCCACCTCGGTGGGGCGGAAGTATTTGGGGTCGACCTCCACGAGAATGCGTCCCGTGGCCTTGTCAACGCCTTTCTCCTCCACGCCCTGGCCCTGCCACTCCAGTTCAATGCCCACTTCCCCGAAGGCCAGCGTGCAGAACTCGCGCACGGTGTGCATCTCGCCCGTGGCAATGACAAAGTCCTCGGGCTTGTCGTGCTGCAGTATGCGCCACATGCACTCCACGTAGTCCTTGGCGTAGCCCCAGTCGCGCTGGCTGCTCAGGTTGCCCAGGTACAGCTTGTCCTGCGCCCCCTGCACGATGCGCGCCACGGCCATGGTGATTTTCCGCGTCACGAAAGTTTCGCCCCGGCGCTCACTTTCGTGGTTGAACAGGATGCCGTTGACGGCAAACATGCCGTAGGCCTCGCGGTAGTTCTTGACAATCCAGTAGGCATACTGCTTGGCCACGGCGTAGGGCGAGCGCGGATAGAACGGCGTGGTCTCCCGCTGCGGCACTTCCTGCACCTTGCCAAACAGTTCCGAGGTGCTGGCCTGGTAGATGCGGCACTTGTGCTCCATGCCCAGGATGCGCACGGCCTCCAGCAGGCGCAGCGTGCCCACGGCGGTGCTTTCGGCGGTGTACTCGGGCACGTCGAAGCTCACCTTCACGTGACTCTGTGCGGCCAGGTTGTATATTTCGTCGGGCTGCACCGTCTGGATGATCCTGATGAGGGAACTGCTGTCGGTCATGTCGCCATAGTGCAGGTTGACCAACCGCTGCTGCTTCATGTCGCGCACCCACTCGTCCAGGTACAGGTGTTCAATGCGCCCCGTGTTGAAAGAGGACGAGCGGCGTATGATTCCGTGGACCTCATAGCCCTTGGCAATCAGCAGTTCGGCCAGGTAGGAGCCGTCCTGCCCCGTAATGCCCGTGATGAGGGCCACGCGGTGGGGTTCGGCTGCATGAATGTTGTCTGACATATTCTTGTGTTTTATCTGTTTCGTTCTTGGGTTGTTCTCGGGCCTATACCCACAGCTTGCGTGTCTCCTTCTCCTGTCGGAAGCTCAGTACGGATGCGGGGTCGACCCTGTCAAAAATCTTGCTGGCAAATACGGCATCGTGCAGTCCCAGCCCGATGTTGTAGCTCAGGATTCGCTCATCGTCGCTCTCGCGCCCGGGCTTCTGCCCCAGCAGTACCTGGCTCAGTTCGGCAAACTGGCGGAAGCGGCTGAAGTAGCGGAAGCCCTGTATGTGGCCCGTGTCGTCGCCGAATACCTTGTCGAAGAACAGGTCGCAGTTCTGGAAACCGCGCGTGTGCACGGGAACGACCAGCACGCCCCTGCGGAACAGGCTGTCGTCGGGACAGAGCAGCGCGGGAGCGGCCGTGAGGCACGAAATGAGCACATCGCCGCCGGCCACCAGCTCTTCCATGGTGTCTACCAGCAGGCAGCGCACGCCCTCATGGCCTGCAAATCGCTGGGCAAACCGTTCGGCCTGGTCCTTGTAGCGCAGCAGGCGGAACGTGATGGGCTGCCGCGCGTCGGCCTCCAGGCACAGCGCAGCGGCCATGGCCGTATTGCCCAGCCCCACAAAGGAGAATGTGTCGGCACCCCGTCGCTTCAGCGTCCTGACGGCCAGCGCCGCCACGGCACCCGTGCGCATGGCCGTTATCCAGTCGGCATCCATCAGGGCCAGCAGTTGGCCGTTGCGGCTGTCGTAGAGCAGCAGGTCGCTGCCCAGTGCGGGCTGCGCCCCGTGCACGCGGTGCACTTCCTTGACGGCAAAGCGCCCCATGCGCTGGGGCAGCATGCAGGGCATGGTGTTGAAGAAATCGTCGCCCTGCGGATGCAGGCTGCTCTTGGGGGGCAGCTGGGCCTCATACTTCATGCAGAACGATTCCTGCACCCACTCAATGCACTGTGAGGGGGTTATTTGCAGCGATGCAATGTCCTGATGACGAATGATGAGAACCTTGTTGCTCATGACGTGGGGTAGGAAACCAGTCCTTGCAGTTTTTTGTAAGTCACAATCTATTAATTGACAAAATTACGGCTTTTTTTGAAATTACACGTTTTTTAAGGTATATTTTTACCGCTGCGCCGGAAAAACCACGTCGCTCGGGGGCATGTCGCGACCCGTTCAGCGGTGGCCCGGTGGTGTGCCGAGTGCCTGTCGTGCCGCTCCGCGGCGGCGGTGCGCGGCTGCAGGGCCTGCTGCATGGCGAGAGGGGAAAACTGCAAGGCGCAAAAGCGGCGCGGATGCGGCCTGAAAAAATTTCTGCGGGGCGTGAAAGACGGTCGGACAAGGCGTGAAAAACCGAAGTTTGCGCCTTGTTGTGACAGGAGGCCCTGAAACAGTTGATTTCCATGTCGTTGACGGGTGTCCTGCCAATGGGGTGGCGGATGCCCGTGGGACGATGGGCGGCAGCCGTGTGGGGCGTGGCCTCGGTGCTGCCAAATGAAAAAAAACGGGGAAAAGGCCCTGGGTTTGCCAGGGATGGCTTAACTTTGTGGTGAATTAGCACATGGCACGATGGATGGCGACCTGAAAATCTCGGTGGTGATGTGCACCTACAATGGGGTGCGCTACCTGCGGCCGCAGTTGGACTCGGTGCTGGCCCAGACCCTTCGGCCCTGCGAAATCATAGTGCAGGACGACGGTTCGGACGACGGCACGTGGGCATTGCTGGAGGAGTATGCCGCCCGCTGCCCCATGCTGCGGCTGTACCGCAACGAGAGCGGCCGGCACGGCATCAACGGCAATTTCTTCTCGGCTATGGCGCGTGCGCAGGGCGACTACATTGCCGTTTGCGACCAGGACGACATCTGGGAGGCCGACAAGCTGGCCGTCCAGGCCCGGGCCATCGGCACGAACTGGCTGTGCTCGGCTTTCTCAGAGCCTTTCAGCGAGGATGGATACCCTGTGCAGGTGGACCGCCGCATTCCCAACACCCATCTCCTGCGCAACGTCTACATTTGCGAGCTGCCGGGCCACTCCATGCTGTTCAGGAGGGAACTGCTGGACCGCATGGGCGGCGACGCAGACTCCATCCTGTGGTATGACACGCAGCTGGCCTGCGCGGCGGCGGCACTGGAGGGCATCGTGTTCGTGCCGCGCGTGCTGGTGCACTTCAGGCGGCATGCCGGTGCAGCCACGGCCAGTGTGCCCGTGGGCGGAAAGGACCTGCGCGGGGCAGGAGGCTACCTGTGGTACTGCGTGAAGCACCACGGGGCGTTGCAGGCACAGGTGAGACGGCGCTTCCGTACGGTGCTGCCCATGCTGGAGGGATGGGGCATGGAGAGCCCGAGCATGGCGGCGGCGCTGGAGATGAGCCGGCTGCAGCTGGGGAGGGGATGGCCCAACTTTGTGCGCAAGGTGGCTTTCTTTGTCCGCCACGGACGCTACCTGCACCACGCCGAGGAGCGCAGGCCCGTGGTCAGGCTGGTGCGCGCGCTGCTCTTTGTGTTTACCTGTGGATACTACTACCGCAAATACATTTGAACAACTTACATAAAATTTTCAAGATATGAAACGGACTATTCTTATTGGATGCCTGAGCGTGCTGATGGCCGCCCCCGCGCTGGGGCAGCGGCTGGTGCGCGACTCAGTGAAGCTGGGCGGCCAGTGGAGACGCTACTGGATGCAACTGCCCGCGCAGATGAAACAGGGCGCGCCGCTCGTCATGGTGTGCCACGGGTATGGCAACATTGGAAAGAGCGACTCCTGGATGAAGCAGGCGGCCGAGAAGAACGGCTTTGCCCTGTGCATTCCGCAGGGCCTGAAAGACCCCAAGGGAAAGCACTCCTGGAACGTGGGCTACCCATTCCAGCAGGGCTGGAAGCAGAATGACGTGAAGGATCTGTGCCGCATAGCCCGCCACGTGCAGAAGAAGTACGGGCTGAGCAGGGAGAACTGCTTCCTGACGGGCATGTCGAACGGCGGAGAGATGTGCTACCTGATGGCTTACAGCAAGCAGGATGTATTCAAGGCCTTTGCCGCCGTGTCGGGACTGTGCATGGAGTGGATTTACAGTTCGATGGATGCCCCTTGCCCCAGGCCCTTCTTTGAAATACACGGTACGAAGGACCATACCAGCGAGTGGGCGGGCGACCTGCAGAACAAGGGCGGCTGGGGGGCTTACATGCCCGTTCCCGTGGCCATTGGCTACTGGGTGGCCCAGAACCGCTGCACCCATGAGGTGACGGACACCGTCCCGGGCCTGCGCAACAACGGAATGTACACCATCAGACATCACTTTGCCGGCGGCAAGGAGGATGTGTGGCTCTATGAGGTGGTGGGAAGCGGCCACAGCTGGCACGATAAGGAGATTGATACCGGCGGAGAGATATGGAACTTCTTCCGGAAATACGTTAAGTGACCCCTATGCGCGTCCTACTGGTCAACACGACGGACAAAGGCGGCGGCGCGGCCATTGCGGCCGACCGGCTGATGCATGCGCTGACGGCCAACGGCGTAAAGGCCAAGATGCTGGTGGGCAGGAAGGAAAGCAACAGCCTGAGCGTGGTCGGTTTGCCGTCGGCATGGCGGCACAAGGCCCATTTCGTGGAGGAAAGACTGGGCATCTGGGCTGCCAATGGCTTCAGCCGAGAGCACTTGTGGGCCGTGGATACGGGTTCGGCAGGGACGGACATCACGCGGCTGCCTGAATTCAGGGAGGCAGATGTCATCCACCTGCACTGGGTGAACCAGGGAATGGTCTCGCTGGGCGGCCTGCGCCGGATGCTGGCCACGGGGAAGCCCGTGGTGTGGACGCTGCACGACATGTGGCCCTTTACGGGAATATGTCACTACACGCAGGGATGCGAACGCTACCGGGAGGGATGCCACCACTGTCCGCAGCTGCGATTTCCCCGTGGCAGGGATCTTTCCTACTGCGTGTTCAGGAAAAAACAACGCATATTTGACCGATACAACGTGCATTTCGTGGCAGTGAGCCGATGGCTGGCCGAATGGGCGCGGCTGAGTCCGCTCATGGCGCGACAGGAGGTGGAAGTAATCCCCAACGCGCTGCCCGTGGGCCGCTTTTCCCTGCAGGATGGCGTTGCGTCGCGCCGCAGCCTGGGATTGCCCGAGGATAAGACCGTGCTGGTCTTCGGCGCAGTGAGGATAGACGACCCGCGAAAGGGACTGCGCTACCTGAAGGCGGCACTGGAGACGCTGGTGGCGCGGCAGGTTTTTGCACGGGAGCGGCTGTGCGTGGCTTTGTTTGGGGGCGTGAAGGATAGTGGCGTGCTGGATGATTTTCCGGTGGAGTACCGTCATTTCGGATACCTCAAGGACGACGAGGAACTCTCGCGGCTGTATGCCGCAGCCGATGCGGCCGTAATTCCCTCTGAATACGAAACATTTGGACAGACCGTCATAGAGGCGCAGGCCTGCGGCTGTGTTCCCGTGACCTTTGCGGGCAGTGGCCAGGAGGACATTGTTGAGCACAGACACAACGGCTACCTGGCGCAACCCAGGAGCGTGGAGGATTTGGCGGACGGGATTGCGTGGGCAGTGGGAGCGCAGATTCCGCCAGCTGAACTGCGCGGCAACGTGATGCGCCGCTATTCGGAAGAAGTGGTGGCCCATCAATACATAGCACTGTACGAAAAGATTTCACACCAACGCGTATGATTAAGTTTACACTGGCTACCTGCGTGTACAATTCGGCGGCGGAATTGCCCGCGACCCTGCAGAGCGTGATGGGGCAGGGCTATCCCTACATTGAGCACCTGATAATTGACGGCGCGTCGAGTGACGGTTCGTTGGCGTTGGCTGAAAATTACAAAAGGGAGAGTGACGCGCTTTCCAACGGACATGAAATCCGTATCGTGAGCGAGAAGGACGGCGGCCTGTACGATGCGATGAACAAGGCACTGCGTCTGGCAAAAGGGGACTTCGTCCTGTTTTTGAATGCGGGGGATCGCCTGCATGGGGCGACGACTCTGGATTTGGTGGCGCAGGCTGTGGGCGGGAGGCCGACGGGCGTCATTTTTGGCGATACGGACATTGTGAATGGCGCGGGGCAGTTTGTGCGGCATCGCCGCTTGAAGCCGCCTGCTGAGTTGGGCTGGAAGGATTTCAGGCGCGGGATGCTGGTTTGCCATCAAGCCTTTTTCGCATCTACGGCCCTGACGGCGAATTGTCCGTACAATCTGAAATATCGCTTTTCAGCCGATTTCGATTGGAGCATCCGTATCATGCGGCAAGCGCAGGAAAAAAATCTTCCTATCGTGAATGCAAAAACTATCGTGGCGGACTATCTTGAAGGCGGTATGACTGTGAAAAATCACCGCAAGTCCTTGCTGGAGCGGCTGCGCATCATGGGGCATCACTATGGCTGGCCGACGGCAGTGGCCATGCATCTGTGGTTTGTGGCCCGCGCCGTCATCAAAAAATAAACACATCTGAATACTTCTCCCTCATGAAACGACAATTCTTGTTCTCCATACTGATTTTCTTAGCCGCAAACGGCGTGTCGCAGGACAAGCTGGTGGAAAACGCAGACTACTTTTCGGGCGTGCCTGTCTGGATAGGACAGAAATACGAGCTTGTGGCGAAGGGCTTTGAGCGCGGTGACCGCTTGGTTCTCTCGTCCGAAACCAGCCAAGGTAGGTCATATCGATTGAAGGTGCGGCACAAGGCGGGCGACACCGTTTTTGTGAAGATTCCTTCCCAATTCCAAACGGGGAAGTACCGACTTACGCTCATGCGCGGCAGGCAACGGCAATTCCTGGGCTATGATTCCCTATGGGTGGCGCGGCAAGCGCCACGGGTTCCCCGGGTCGGGGCACACCGCGGCTACTGCCAGGCCCCGGGGGCGGTGGCTAATAGCCGTGCTTCGCTGCGAGGGGCGATAGCGCTGGGCGTATACGGTTCAGAGTTCGACATTTGGCTGACCCAGGACAATCATCTCGTGGTCAACCACGATGCAACGCTCCACGGAGTCAGCATGGAGAAATCATCGTGGGCGGAAGTCCGCCGCCTGAAGCTGGCCAACGGCGAGTCCCTGTCCTCATTCTCCGAATTTGTCGAGATAATCAAGACATCGCCCTACACAAAACTCTTTGTCGAGGTCAAGAAGCACAAAGACCCCAAGAGAAGTGTCGGGGCTGCCCAGATGGCTATGACCATGCTCGAGGAAGCACACCTCTTGGATAAGGCTGAGTTCCTGTCATTCTCGCTCGAGGTGTGCCAGTCGCTTTGCCAGCGTCGTCCGCAGGCCATTGTGTACTACCTGGGCGGCGACAAGTCGCCCCGCGCACTGCATGACCTGGGCATCACGGCATTCAACTACAAGATGGCTGCCTTCCGCAAGCACCCCCGTTGGATAGAGGAGGCCCATGCCCTGGGACTCGTCGTCACGTGCCGAGGCCTGAACAAGCGCGAGCACATGGTGGCGATGGCCAACCAGGGAGTGGACAACATGGCCACCGATGACCCCGTGGAAGCCCTGAAGGTGCGGCACTACTACCAGCAATGCGCCGCGCATTTCCAAGCGAAGAAATAACATAGAAGAATAAAATTTACACCGATGAGAAAAAACCTGACTTTATTACTGTTCGCCCTCGTGTCGTCCTTGTCAGCCCAAAGCGACAAGTATGTATACATCTACCAAAAGGGCATCATCACCTACCAGAAACGCACGGACCTGATTGACAGCGTGTCCGTCAATCCATCGTCGCGCGAGTTCCGCTTCTATGATAAGAGCGGTGCGCTGCTCTATGCCAGCAGCTGCGCCGACATAGACAGTATGGCGTTCCGCTACGACAGGCCCGTGGCCGACCTGCTGGATGTGGAGTTCAGCAGCACGGGCAAGGCGCGTGATGTCTCGCCCATGAACCATACCGTCCAGTTGGTGGACGGCGGAGGCATGGGAATCTACAAGAACGCCCGCTTCAACCGCTACGCCGCCCGTTTCGACAACAACCGGGGCGTAGCTCCCGTCAGCTACTACAAGATAGACTATTCCACCAACGCCAAATTCAAGATGGCCTTGGCCAACGGGCACAGCTTCGAGACCATCGTCATGAGTTCCTACCCCTTCGGCCCGCAGTCGCTCGAGTCCAAGTGGTTCTCGGCCCATCAGGGCGGCGGCACAGGCATGAGCGTGCTCAGGGGCACGTTCTATTTCCTGCCCAATGTCTCCACCACGGGCTCCAGCTACTACATTGAGCTCAACAGCGGCGTGAATCCCCAGCCCGGTGTCTTCTATCACATCGTGGGCGTGTGGAACAAGGCCGAGGCCAAGGCTTATGTCTACGTCAACGGCGAGTTGAAGGGCACGATGAGCGCTGAGGGCAACCTGGTGTTCCCCTCCAATCTCGATGCCCAGTGGTTTGGCATAGGCGGCGACCCCAAGAACGCCACGGCGGCCGAGATGGGCTGGCTGGGCGACGTGGTCATGGCGCGCCTGTACGACAAACCGCTGTCGGCCAACGATGTGACGGTGCTGTGGAACGACCTTCAGGAAGAGAACATTGAGGGCGACGGCCGCCTGGTGCGCGACGTGGACTTCGTGTCGGGCCTGCCCGTCAAGCAGGGCCAGCGATACGAGTTGGCCGGCCATGGATTCCAAAAGGGTGACGTGATGAAAATCCTCAACATGAAGTCGGGCCTGGCACTCTACACTTCCGAAGTCATCCCCATGGGCCAGGATTCGGCCTATTTTGTCCTGCCGCAGAACCTCCAGTCCGGCCGCTACCGCCTCATGCTGACCCGCGGCAGCGAGAGCCAGCACCTGGGCTGGGACTCCATGACAGTGGTGACCCGCATGCCCAAAGTGCCGCTGGTCAACAGCCACCGTGGTTTCTGGAACGCCCCTGGCTCGGCCCAGAACTCGCGCACCTCGCTGCGCAAGGCCATCGAGATAGGCTCCTACAACTCCGAACTGGACCTGTGGCTGACCAGCGACGATTCGCTCGTGGTCAACCACGATGCCACCCTCAACGGCGTCACCATACAGACCACGCCCTACGAAACGGTCAAGATGCTGACGCTGTCCAACGGCGAGCGCATTCCCCGCTTCGCCGAGATGCTGGATATCGTGACGGATTCCAAGGGCATGCGCTTCCTTGTGGAAATCAAGACCCACAGCACGGCCGCCCGTACCAGGCAGGCAGCGCGCGCCGCCATGCTCATGGTGCAGGCCTGGGGCCTGGATTCCATTACCGACTACTGCTCGTTCAGCCTGGATGCGTGTCAGGAACTGCTCAGCATTGACGCGCGTGCCGTGGTCTTCCACATCAGCAGCCAAACGCCCGCCACGGTGGAGGCACTGGGCCTGGGCGGCCTGAGCATGCAGATAGGACGCTACCGCAGCAACCCCACATGGGCCGCCGACCTGCGCTCCATGGGCAAGCTGAGCGTTGCGTGGACGCTCAACTCGCGTGCCGAGCTCATTGAAATGGCCAATGCCGAAATAGACGTGCTGGCCACCGACCTGCCCTTGCTGGGAATGAAGGTGCGCGACTACTACCGACGGCATCAGGACGATTGACGGCCAGCCTCACAAGACCTTCCTGCCATCGGGAAGGTCTTTCTCTTCCCACATGGGCCGTGGCCCGTTCTGCGCCTTGCCTGGCGGATTGGCCAATGGGATGGAGACGAAGGAAAAAGAATTTCTGCCAATAAATGGGGCAGCAGCGTGATTTTTTTACGCCTTGTTGGGCAATGTTTTACGCCCCGCAGGAAATTTTTCAGGCCGCATTGGTCCGTCTTTTGCGCCTTGTCCGTGGAGCAGGATGCCTTATAGGATTACCCCATCCCGCAGGACGGATGAGGCATGCCCACGGGGCGTGGTTGGGGTGGGAAAAAACGGCCCCGGGAACTGTTTTTTCATGTGAAAATACGATTTCTTGCCGCATTTTGCCGGTTATTTTCAGAAAATCAACTACCTTTGCTTATCCTTTCCTAGGTGGTCTATGTCCTGGAGGCCGACAGGAGGGGCGTGGCCCATGCAAATTATAAAACGATATAGCTATATGAAATCATTTGTTGTTGCAGCTATGCTGCTTGTTGCATGTGCGTTGCCAGCCAACGCCAATGACATCTATGTGTACAAGGGAACGGACACGAATCCCGTGGCCGAGTTGCTCAATGCCGAACGCATTACGTTCGATGCCAATGGCATGAATGTCCGTCTGGCTGACGGGACGGTGCAGACGGCGGCCTTTGCCGATTTTGACCACTTCACTTTCTACAAGAAGGAGATCCTGGGCATCCAAAGCCTGAACGCCGGTGCGCAGGATGGCGTGTTGTTTGACGGAAACCGCCTGACACTGACCGGAGCCAGCCAGGTGACGGTCTATTCGGCCCTCGGTGCGCAGTTGTACCAGGAGAAGCTGGGCGGAAACACGTCGACCGTGTCGCTTGACTTCCTGCCCAAGGGCATCTACATTGTCAAGGCAGTGTGCAACGGCAAGGTGCTGACGCGCAAAATCAGTAAGTAGCAGAACCTCCCTACCATGAAGAAATATATCCTTGCCGCCCTTCTCACAGTGGGCGCAATGACGGTTTTTGCCGCGGCCGATGAGGACTTGTGCGTGTTTCGCGGCGGCGCGGTGGTGTATGAGGCCAGCACTTCGCTGATAGACAGCGTGTCGGTCAAGGATGGCAGCGTGGCCCTCTATGACAAGGACGGCACGCTGCTGTACAGTACGCCTCAGGGCAGCGTGGACAGCATACGCTTCCTTGCTCCCGTACCCAAGGCCGACCTGCTGGATGTCGTGTTCCAAACCGACGGTACGGCAGTCGACATATCGCCCAAGGGCAATAAGGTGGAGCGCGTGGGTGCGCCGACCATCATACTGAGCAGCCGCTACGGCAGGTTCATGAGCCAGTATAACAACACGTGGTCCGGTACGGCCAGCGACTATTTCAAGGTGAACTATGAGGATGATGCGGCCTTTCGCAGCGCATTGGCCGACGGCCACACGATGGAGGTGCTGGTCAAGGCCAACTACAGCGGTACGCTGCCCGACAAGGAAGCCAAGTATTTCTCTTCCCACCAGGCCGGTGGCACGGGCCTCATGATCTGTACGAAAGCCCATGGCAAGGACGGCGGCAATGAGTTTACGTTCCTGCCCAACGTGTCGACCAACGGCAAAAGCTCGTGGAAGTGGGCCTCCAGCGGCGTCGTGCCCGTGTCGGGGCAGTACTACCACGTGGTGGGCGTGTGGAACAAGGCCGCAGGCAAGGCCTACATCTATGTGGACGGCGTGCTGAAGAACACGGTGGCCGCATCGGGCAACCTGAACTTCCCCACCAGCGGCTGTGGATGGTTCGCCTTGGGCGGTGACCCCTCGACAGCCGTGGTTGCCAATACCAGCTGGAACGGCGACGTGGTGCTGGCGCGCATCTATGATGCTCCGCTGACCACAGCGCAGGTCAGCTCGCTGTACAAGCGCGTGGAGGTCCTCACCAACCAGGAGGCCAAGGATTTGGTCAGCAACGTGCACTTCTATTCGGGGCTGGACGTGAAGGCCGGCGGCTCGCTGACCATTTGGGGCAGCGGATTCCAGGAGGGAGACCAAATTGTCCTCACCGATATAGCCGACACGGAGAAAACATGTACGCTCAGCGTGACGCTGGACGGCACGACGGCCATCCATGTGGCCCTGCCGGCCGACATTGCCACGGGCCAGTACCGCATGATGGTGCAGCGCGGGGAAAGGAAGCAGGACTTGGGCCTCAATGCCCTGAACGTGCGGACCGAAATGCCCCGTGCCGCCCAGGTGATAGCCCATCGTGGATATTGGAACACGGGCAACGTGTCGCAAAACTCGCGCCAGTCGCTCCAGTTGGCGTTTGACCATGATTTCTATGGTTCGGAGACCGACATTTGGCTGACGTCGGACGGCGAATTGGTGGTCAACCACGACGCTACCCTCAACGGGGTGACGCTGCAAACATCGACCTACGAGCAAGTAAAGGACTTGACGCTCAGCAACGGGGAGAAGATTCCGCGTTTCAGCGAGTTTCTGAATATGCTAAAGGGTTCTCCCACCAAGACAAAGCTGATTATTGAAATCAAGACGCACAGCACGCTGGAACGTAACCTTGCCGCAGCCGAGGCAACCGTGAAGGCGGTGAAGGAAATGGAATTGGAGGACCGCGTGGAGTACATCGCATTCAGCTATGACATCTGCAAGAGGATTGCAGAGCTTGAACCCACTGCCACGGTGAGCTACCTGTGCAGTTCAGAGGGCAGCGTGAAAACGCCGCAGGAACTGCATGACGTGGGAATAAGGGGCATTGATTACAATGCGGCCATGATGGCTGCGCATCCCGACTTTGTGGAGCAGGCACACGCGCTGGGCATGGTGGTGAACGTGTGGACCATCAACGCAAACGACCAGATTATTCAATACAACCGCGACGATTACGATTTTGTCACGACGAATAATCCTGTGGAGGCGCAGGAAATCTACGAACACTATCTGAGAAATAAATAGATGGCCCGGAAGATGACAAGCACCTTGCGTTCTTGGGGTATGGCCCTGTCGGTATGGGCTGTGCTCCCGTTGTGTTGCCTCCGTGCCAATGCGCAGTTGGTGCAGAAGGCGGAGCTTTACAATAACATTTGTGTGAAACCAGGCGGAACGATGCCTGTGGATGCCAAGGGTTGGCGCAAGGGTGATCGGGTGACGTTTACGCCCGTGGACAACCGAGGAAAGGAATTTACGGCCAAGCTAAGGCTGGAAACGGATTCGACGGCGCAGATTCGGTTGCCCCGTCAGTTGAGCGAGACCGCATACAAGGTGTCGTTGCAGCGCGGAAAAATCCGGCAGGACTTGGGAAAAACCTATTTGAAAGTGCCGGAGAAAATGCCCAAGGGCTCTCCCGTCGTGGCTCACCGTGCCGTGTGGCGCGCACCAGGCTCGGCGCAGAATTCCCGCGCGTCGGTAAAGAGGGCTATCGAGTTGGGCATCCACGCTTGCGAGATAGATATTTGGCAAACGACCGATGGGCGGCTCGTTGTCAACCACGACGCTACGCTCAACGGGGTGATGTTGCAGAATTCCACCTATGACGAGGTGAAAGACCTGAGACTTCCCAACGGAGAGACGATTCCGCTGTTGTCGGAGTTGCTCGACATGGTGAAAGCAGGGGACGTGGCGATGAATTTCTTTATTGAGATAAAGCGGCACAGGACTGAGGAAAAGAACCGATCCGTAGTTGAAGCCGTTGTCAAGATGATACAGGACTATCACTTGCAATCGAAGACCAGTTTCATCAGTTTTGGGTTCTCCATCTGCGAACACCTCTCCCAACTCCTGCCAGAGTGTCCCGCATTCTACATAGAGCACTTGACGCGCGACCTATCGCAGCCCAATCAACCGATGGTGGAGGGCGCTGGCATTGTAGATTTTGAAAAAGTAAAGAAAGCGAGAATCCCAGGCATGAGTATCAATCCCAATATGTTGTTTGTGCGTCATCCTGAATGGATGCAGAAGGCCCATTCCCAAGGATTGAAGGTGAATTGTTGTGTTGTGGACGGCGCAAAAGGGCTTATCAGGGCGATGAACGAGGGTGCGGAATTCGTTACCACCAATACGCCCGAGACAGCCCAACGCCTGTTTTTGCATTATAGGAGAAACCAGTAATCATCCGCCTTGCGGATAATGGCAGACAGGCAGAAGCCGCCCATTCTCCTTTGTCCGCATATCTATGATAGGTCAGAAAAATCCGCACAGCCACATGGCTGTGCGGATTAAGTTTTCGTTGGGCCTTTTTCCCCGTTGCTAACGCACTTTTCTTACTTCACCTCCTCAAAATCGGCGTCTTGAATGTTCTCGTTGCCGTCTTGATTGCTAGACTGCCCTGCATTGGCGTTGGCATCGGCCTGCGGGCCTGCGCCTCCTTGGAATCCTGCGCCGCCAGGCTGGCCTGTCTGCTGGTACATCTGTGCACTGGCTGCCTGCCAAGCGTTGTTCAGCTCGGAGGTGGCTGCATCAATGGCGGCAATGTCCTGAGCCTTGTGGGCATCCTTGAGTTTCTGCAAGGCGGCCTCGATGGCGGGTTTCTTGTCGGCAGGCAGCTTGTCGCCAAGTTCCTTCAACTGGTTCTCCGTCTGGAAAATCATGGAGTCGGCCTGGTTCAGTTTGTCAATCTTCTCACGTTCCTTTTGGTCGGCATCGGCATTGGCCTGTGCCTCGGCCTTCATGCGGTCGATTTCTTCCTTTGACAGGCCGCTGCTGGCCTCGATGCGTATGGCCTGCTCCTTGCCGGTGGCCTTGTCCTTGGCATTGACCTTCAGGATGCCGTTGGC
>JAGAYF010000051.1 GCA_017940605.1 Bacteroidaceae bacterium | reverse complement strand
TATTGCAACTATAATTTTATTGGACAAAAAACACATTAATAGGTTTAGTTTCAGATGGATTTTTATCTAAAATACATTCTTTTTTCATTATTTCAACATTTTACACAAACGGCTGAAGAAAATGATAGAACCAAGCAGAAAATTTCTGCCCCTTGGATTTCTTTTTCCAATAGGTATCATCCAGGCGCACACATCGATTCATTTTGTCATAGTCGAAAATCCGTTGAAGTTCGTGCGTAGAATTCCTGTCCAGAATCAAAAGGTTGCATTCATAGTCGAAATACAGACTGCGGCTGTCCAAATTGGCAGATCCCACATACGAAAACTCATCGTCAACCATCATGATTTTGCTGTGATGAAATCCGCCTTGGAAATAATAAACCTCAGCACCGCGCCTTTGCAGTTTGCGTACATTATAGTCCACAATGCGCGGCGTAATGGGGATATCACATTTTTCCGACACCATTATTTCCACCAGAACACCCCGTCTGAGGGCATCCTTCAACGCCTCTCGCACTTTGTGGCGCAGTGTAAAGTAGGGATTGATGATTTGAATCTTCCTTTGCGCATGCTTAATGGCTTCCTCAAAAGTGTGCCTGACAACAGTTGTCGCAGTATGAGGTTCGCGGTTCACCACTGCCAACTGCTTGCTGCGAGCTGTCGCCGTCGTATCCCGTTTTAGGTCTTTCAGCGCATTCTCAGGCAAGGACTCGCCAGGATAATACTGTGTGCCGCTCACATTTTCGCCCGTGGTTCTCTCCCAAATCCTGAGGAATATCTTCTGATACTCTGCCACAACGTCGCCTTCCACACGGAAATGCATGTCGCGCCACTCGCCAAATTCGGGTTTTCCTTTTATATAATAGTCTGCAACATTCATTCCGCCTGAATACGCCGACTTGCCATCAATGATGACAATCTTCCGATGGTCGCGGTTCAATGCATGGTTGAGCCAAGGAAACCGTATCGGGTCAAACTCATGAATGTTCAGCCCACGGTTTCTTAGTTCCTTGAGCTTTTTCTTTTTAATGGGCCTGTTGTTGGAACTGTTCCCAAATGCATCATACAGCAGCCTGACCTCGACACCCTCATGCACCTTGCGAACCAACAGGTCAAACAACTTATTGGCTATCGAATCGTCGCGAAAATTAAAGTATTCCATGTGGACCGAACTCTGCGCCTGCTCAACAGCCGCAAACAGGTCCTGAAATTTTTCCTCGCCCGTCTTGAAGAACACGATGCTGTTGTTACCGCTGAACACAGCACCTTCCTTTTTTATCTTCTCCGTCCAATCTTCGTTTGCTCTTGACTTGGCGGCCAGCAGCGGCAGGCACAGAAGCAGAAGAAGTGTCCAGGGAAAACGTTTCATCGTGTTATCAAATGACGGTGCTGAACGAATCGACTATTCCCAACAGATGTTCATCCTTGTCCACCACCAGCACGCAGTGAATCTTGTTGGAATTCAATATGCGGTCTATTTCTATGATGCGCGTATCCACCGAAACAGTCTTGGGACGCTTGGTCATGATGTCGCTCACGGTCAAGTCAAAGAAGCGGTTCTGCGAATTTTCCATGGCACGCCTGATGTCGCCATCGGTCACAAGGCCCACCACCCTGCCCCCGTCCACGGCCACACACAGCCCCAGGCGACCGCGGCTCACCAGGATGACAGCCTCGCTCAGCTTGGTCTGCGGCGACAGGGTCGGCAGGTCATCGCGGCGCATTACGTCCTGCGCACGTGTCAGCAAGCGCTTGCCCAGCACGCCGCCCGGATGGAAACGGGCAAAATCCCTTTCCTTGAAACCACGCGCCCCCATCAGGCAGCAGGCCAGGGCATCGCCCATGGCCAGCGTGGCCGTTGAAGAACATGTGGGGGCTAACTTGAGCGGACGCGCCTCTTCTTCCACATAGATGCAGATGTGAGCCGCGCTATGGCGTGCCAGCAACGAGTCGCGGTAGCCGCTGACGCCAATGATGGGGATGTTGCGGTCTTCCAACGAGGGTATCAGCCGCAGCAGTTCGTCTGTCTGGCCGCTGTATGAGATCGCCATCACAATGTCGTCCTCGTTGACGACGCCCAGGTCGCCGTGAAACAAATCCAGAGGGCCTACATAGAAACTGGGTGTTCCCGTGCTGGACAGCGTGGCGGCTATCTTGGCCCCAATGTGTCCACTCTTGCCTACTCCGGTTATCAAAACCTTGCCCCGGCAATGCAACATGAGTTCCACTGCCTTTTCAAACTGAGCGTCAATGTTGGGAATCAGGTTCTTGATGGCTTGTGCCTCATCGTTCAGGCACCGGATGGCTATTTCGCTCCACTTATTCATAAAAGAGACTTGACTATTGATTCAAAATCACTGAGCCGAACCATGTTAGGCCCGTCGCTGAGTGCTTTTTCGGGTTCTGGATGTATTTCAAAGAAGTAACCATTGGCACCAAACGCCTTGGCCGCCAATGCCATCATGGGCACATACTCACGATCGCCGCCCGAGGAACTGCCCTGCCCTCCCGGGCGCTGCACGCTGTGGGTGCAATCCATGATGCACCGGCCCGAAATGGCCTTCATGATGGGAATGTTGCGAAAATCGACCACAAAATTGTTGTAGCCAAAGGTGTTTCCCCGCTCGGTCAGCCACACTTCAGCTGCGCCGGCCTCCACAGCTTTCTCATAAGGGAACTGCATGTCCAAACCGCTCAGAAACTGTGCCTTCTTTATGTTGACAATCCTGCCCGTCTTGGCCGCAGCCAGCAGCAGGTCGGTCTGCCGACACAGGAAGGCAGGTATCTGCAGTACGTCGGCCACCTGGGCGACGGGGGCTGCCTGCCAAGCCTCGTGTATGTCGGTCAGGATGCGCAGTCCGAACCTTTGTTTCACATCGGCAAGCATGGACAGGCCACGCTCAAGGCCCGGGCCACGGTAGGAACGCAGGCTGGTGCGATTGGCCTTGTCGAAGGATGCCTTGAAGATGATGTCCAGCCCATACTGCCCGTTCAGGCGGACCAATTGGGCCGCTACTTCGTCCAACACCTCCTGCGATTCTATCACGCAAGGGCCTGCTATGAAAACGATTGATTCTTTCTGTACCATAATGACGTACAAAAGTACATTATTTTCGCCTACGAGCCAAACATATGTCACTGTTTTTTCCAAAATACCATTGTACACAAGTACGTCGGGGCGGCCAGACAAAGCTGCACCCCGTCATGTGCAAACGGAGACAAGACATGTGAATTGCCATCCCTGTCATTGTCCAAGCTACGCGGCTTTAAAAACGGCCCGATGCGGCCTGAAAAATTTCATGAAAGGCGTAAAATTCCCACGAACAAAGCGTAAAAAAACAAATTGACTTGAACTATATATTGAATTTGTTTTCTTTATTGAACAATAATGTTTTACAGGATTTTATAAAATCATTACATTAGAAACGCAAATGTAAGCGTATGGGATAAGTGGTTTAGGATGCTAATGTTTATCGAAACCGCAAAAAAAGAATCGGCAGTGGGAAAATCCGCACCGCCGATTCGACTATCATATTAAATGACTCGAATTAGAATTCTGCGTTCTTGGGCGAACGTGGGAACGGTATGACATCGCGAATGTTCTGCATGCCCGTCACAAACAGGATGAGGCGCTCGAAACCCAAGCCGAAGCCGCCATGGGGGCAAGAACCGTATTTGCGGGTGTCAAGATACCACCACATATCCTTCATGGGAATGTTGCGCGACTGGATTTCACCTATCAGTTTGTCGTAGTTCTCTTCGCGCACACTGCCGCCAATGATTTCTCCAATCTGGGGGAACAGCACATCCGTGCCTTGTACCGTCTTGCCGTCCTCGTTGATCTTCATATAGAACGCCTTGATTTCCTTTGGATAGTCAGTCATGATGACCGGCTTCTTGAAATGTTCCTCCACCAAGTAGCGCTCATGCTCGCTGGCCAGGTCCATGCCCCAGGACACGGGAAACTCGAACTTATGGCCCTTGGCCACGGCCTCTTCCAGTATCTTGATTCCCTCAGTGTAGGTCAGGCGCACAAATGTTTCCTTCAGTACGCCGTTCAAACGCTGCAGGAGCGTCTTGTCTATCATCTTGTTGAGAAATTCCAAATCATCCTGGCAGTGTTCCAAGGCCCAGCGGACGCAATACTTGATGAAGTCCTCCTCAAGGTCCATCAAATCCTGCAAATCTATGAAGGCAACCTCGGGTTCTATCATCCAGAATTCCGAAAGGTGGCGCGGCGTGTTGGAATTTTCGGCACGGAATGTCGGACCAAAGGTATAGATAGCCCCCAGTGCCGTTGCCCCCAGTTCACCCTCCAGCTGGCCGCTCACGGTGAGCGACGTCATCTTGCCAAAGAAGTCGTCGCTGTAGTCTATCTTGCCGTCCTTGTCCTTCTTCAGGTCATAGAGATTCTTCGTCGTCACCTGGAACATCTGGCCCGCCCCCTCGCAGTCGCTGGCCGTGATCAGGGGCGTGTGGAAATAGAAAAAGCCGTGCTCGTGGAAGTATTGGTGAATGGCAATAGCCATGTTGTGGCGGATTCTCATCACTGCGCCGAACGTATTGGTGCGCAAGCGCAGATGACCGTGCTGGCGCATGTACTCAAAGCTCTGCCCCTTCTTCTGCATGGGGTAATCGGAGGGGCATTGCCCCAGCACCTCGATCGTTTCGGCCGATATTTCACTGGCTTGGCCCGCACCGGGGCTCTGCGTCAGCTTGCCCGTGACACTCAGGCAAGCACCGGTCGTGATTTGCTTGAACAAGCCTTCGTCAAACTTGTCCGTGTCGGCCACGACCTGCACGTTCTTGATGGTTGAACCGTCATTCAGTGCAATAAAGTGCACCACCTTGCTGTCTCGGTGGGTACGTACCCAGCCTTTGACAGTCACCTCCTTGCCAAAGTCCTCGCACAAGAGGATTTCTTGTATCTTAGTACGTTTCATCTTGTATTACAGAAATTTTGTTTATTCAAACGCGCCCATTTTCAGCATGATGACCTCCTGGGTCGTCAGGTAACGCCATTGGCCGCGCTTTACGTTCTTCTTGGTCAGGCCGGCGAAATACACGCGGTCCAGTTTGTTCACCCTGTATCCGAGGTTTTCAAAAATGCGACGGACAATGCGGTTCTTGCCGCTGTGAATCTCAATGCCTACCTCGCGATGGGAATCCTCCTTGGCGTATTCCACCGCGTCAGCCTTGATTTCGCCGTCCTCCAACAGGATACCCGAGCGGATTTTCTCCATATCCTCCTCGCTTACGTCCTTATTGAGGAATACATGGTAGATTTTCTTCTTCAGGAACTTGGGATGGGTCAGCGTAGAAGCCAGTTCACCGTCGTTTGTCAGCAGCAAGACACCCGATGTATTGCGGTCGAGCCGTCCAACGGGGTAGATGCGCTCGGGACATGCGTTCTTGACCAGGTCAAGCACCGTCTTGCGGTTCTCAGGATCGTCGTTGGTCGTCACATAGTTGATGGGCTTGTTCAAGAGGACGTATACTTTGTCGCCTATCGTGAGTAATTTGTTTTTGAACATGACAGAGTCCGTGCGCAGGACCTTTGTGCCAAGTTCCGTCACCACGTTTCCGTTGACAGTCACCAGTCCCTGCTCGATAAACTTGTCTGCATCGCGACGGGAGCAGACGCCAGAATTGGCAAGGTACTTGTTGAGGCGGATAGGCTGCGTCATATCGATGTTCATCTCCTTGTAGCGTACCACTTCACGCGGCGTAGACGTCATGGGAGTTGACTTGTGGCGGGGTTTGCCGTGCGGCCTCTTAGCCGGAGCGTTCTGCCTCATGGGGCGAGGCGCACGCATAGGGCGGGAAGCCCATTCGGAATACGGTTGGCCGTATTCGTCCAGCCTGTTTTCCCGATAAGGGGCGCGGGGACGCTCATAGGGCGGGTTCTGTCGCTGATATCCATTTTCATAAGGCGATTGGCGCTGGTACGAACCTCGTGGCCGCGTATTATAGTCGCTTCCGCCCTCACCGTAAATCTGCACGGAACGATGCCCATAGCTTGCGTGGCGTTCCGAAGCGTCGTAGCGGCCGTCATTATGCGCATTGTAGGGCGGGCGGCGGCTTCCGAAATGGTTATAGCCGTCATTTCCACGGCTGGGATGGTAATAGGAATTTCCTTTGCTCTCATAATAGGACGGCCGTCCCTCCCTCAACGGAGCGGAAGGGCGTTGGTACGCTTCCTGCCCCTGATTTGCGCCCGGTGCGTTCTCTCCGATTTTTTCTCCGCGAGGAATGCGGCGTCTTAAGACTCTTCTGTTTTCCGGCATGTCGGTTTGCGGTCTCTCATTCTCGCTTTCAGTTAGGTGCTGTCCCCCTGAACGGGACTCCAGTTCCATTTCTTCTTCACTCATGGTGTTTTTGGTTTTTGTAAAGTTTTGCTTAATTATTCTAGAGTCTCACGACTCAATATCTAACATTGTTGATTATCTTCAAATGCCTGTGTAGCTGTGCGGCGTAACGGCTTTCAACTCTGCCTTGACGCTGTCGGACACATCCAGCCCGTCAATAAACTGCGCTATGCGCTCCTGGGTAATTTCCTCATTTGTCCTGGTGAGCTGCTTCAGGGCTTCGTAGGGATTGGGATAGGCTTCGCGGCGCAGGATGGTCTGTATACCTTCGGCCACGACGGCCCAGCATCCGTCCAGGTCCTCGTTAATACTTTCCTGATGCAGCAACAGCTTGCCCAGTCCCTTCAATGTGCTTTGTACGGCAATCATCATGTGCCCCAAGGGCACTCCGATGTTTCGCAGGGTCGTTGAATCGGTCAGGTCGCGCTGCAATCGTGAAATGGGCAGCTTCATGCTGAGGTGGGCAAGCAGTGCGTTGGCCACGCCGAGGTTTCCCTCGGAATTTTCAAAGTCGATGGGGTTTACCTTATGGGGCATGGCACTGGATCCTACCTCTCCGGCCTTGATTTTCTGCTTGAAATAGTTCATGGAGATGTATTGCCAGAAATCGCGGTCCAGGTCAATGATGATGGTATTGATGCGACGCAGGTTGTCAAACACTTGCGAGAAGGCGTCATAATTGGAAATCTGCGTCGTGTACTGTTCGCGCACAAGGCCGAGCGTTTCCACGAAACGGTTGCCAATGGTTTTCCAATCCTTGTCGGGATAGGCCACATGGTGGGCGTTGAAATTACCCGTCGCACCGCCAAATTTTGCCGTGATGGGGCATCTCTTCAATTCTGCCAGCTGTTGCTCCAGCCTGTATGCAAACACTTTTATCTCCTTGCCCAGGCGCGTCGGCGATGCCGGCTGACCATGGGTGCGCGCCAACATGGGAATGTCGGCCCACTGGGCCGCCTGCGTGTTCAGTGTGTCGATAAGCTGCTGCAATGCCGGTATGTACACTTCATGCAGGGCTTCCCTGAGCATCATGGGGAACGAAGTGTTGTTGATGTCCTGCGAGGTGAGCCCGAAATGCACAAATTCCTTGTAGCCGTCAAAGCCGCCGATGGCATCCATCTTTTCTTTTATGAAATATTCCACCGCCTTGACATCGTGGTTGGTCACTTTCTCAATGTCCTTGATGCGCTGGGCATCGGCCTCCGAGAAATTCCGATAGATTCCGCGCAGGGTGTCGCGCCTGTCGGCCTGCAGGTTCTCCAACTGCGGCAACGGCAATTGGCATAGCATGATATAGTATTCGATTTCCACGCGCACCCGATACTTCATCAGGGCATACTCAGAGAAATAGGGTGACAGGC
The DNA here is from genome assembly GCA_017940605.1 of Bacteroidaceae bacterium. Taxonomy (GTDB): domain Bacteria; phylum Bacteroidota; class Bacteroidia; order Bacteroidales; family Bacteroidaceae; genus UBA6382. The sequence goes on along the minus strand of JAGAYF010000051.1, from coordinate 10,291 downwards.
ATTCTGTCTTGCCGCGATAGCGACCGTCGACCGGACTGACTGCCATCAAACTGTCCGCTGCATTCATTTCTTAAGAATTTTCTTCTATCTTATTCTTTCAAGATACTTTATATTTCCATTAAAAAAAGTTGTCCTATAAGCCGAGTTCTGTCCCCCACAGGGTCCCTGCCATTTATCTGGTCTTGCTGTCACCAGCAAGCTCTATCGTTCTACCCTCCAGCGCAGTTCCGTGTCGGACGAGCAGCCCTCAGGCACTGGTATACATGAACTTTCAACATTCGCAGCGCACACCCATGACATCACTGCCACACGTCGTGAGCTCTTACCTCACGTTCTCACCCTTACCCCATCCATGGAGGCGGTTATTTTCTTCTACGCTGTCTTATCCTCACGGATAACTTCACTTAGGAAGCGAATTGCTCTGTGTTGCCCGGACTTTCCTCTTCTGCTCAGCACAAAAGCGACAGGGCAGACAACTTCTTATTTTGACTGCAAAAGTAATGATTTTCCATGACCTGCACAACACAGGGGGAACTTTATTTTTAAAATTGCAGGAAAGGAAGAGTGCATCACCATGCCCCTTTAGCCGTAGGAGACCAGCAAGCGAGCAGGCATGGCAAGGGCTTGCGTCCCCATCGCGGGGATGGGAAACGACCTGTGACAGGCAAACGAAGGCCCATGAAGCATGGTTACGCAAAGAACGGGGCGTAAAAGCCCGTCGGATGCGGCCTGAAAAAATTCAGACAAGGCGTAAAAACAGTGTAAACAAGGCGTAAGAAACCGGCCTAGGGGCAACAAGTTCAGTTATCGCCCAGGATGCGAATGACGCGAATGCCCAGGTTGCGGGGCTGTCGCTGCATGTATTTCTGCAAACTCAGCGGGTCGGAAATCACCTTCTTGTGCAGGCTGGAAGCATTGAGCAAATGCAGCGACCCATCCCTGTTCCACACGGCAAAGCCCAGATGGGAAATTTCCAATCCCTCCTTGCTGGTAACCATGGCCAATATGTCGCCGTTCTGTATGCACGACAGTTTTTTGCGGGGAAGGCCCAGTTCGCTGTTGGGTATGTACTGCACCTCCATGCCCGATATCTCGTCTTCCTGCGTGCGTATGCCCTTCAGGAATTCAGGATGGGCCGCCAGTGCTTTGTATTGGCCAGGATTCTTGGTCATGTAGTTGGCCTTTATTCTCTGCACAGCCTTGAAGGGAGAGTAACCACGGCAGTCACGTCCCGTTATCTCCCTGACAAGACCATTTTCCTGCCCAAACATAATCCACGAGGAAAAATAATGGTTGCGCGAAGTGTAGTCATTGACCACGCCGCCGCGATAACGCTGCCGCTGCAGAAAATCGCAAAAGTCGGCAAACCGTGTCTTGCCGCTTCGCGAAGCCAGCACAAGGGCCGTGACAACGTCCACATAGGTCGTGCAGTCCAGTTCATCCAGATTGATGACCAAACGCTCGGGGTCACACACCTCAAGCGTGTGGGCCACATAGGGCACACCCATGAACCGGCGCGCAAAGAACAGCACCCTATTGATGCCCTGCGGCAGGTGGGATGCCTCACGCAGCAGCGACTCCACGCGAACGGAATCCTGGGCTTTATAGTAGGGTTTCCTGTCCTGCGCATACAGGCAGCATGCACAGAGACACAGCAGGAGAAAGGCTTTACATCGTTTCATATCGTTTTTGTTTTTATCCATTTATCCCTCATGGTGATAAGACTCCCCGTGAATGATCGTCAGCGCGCGGTAGAGCTGTTCCACAAACAGCAGGCGAATCATCTGATGGGAAAAAGTCATGCGCGACAGCGACATCATGGACTTACCCCGCTCGTACAACCTGGGGGAGAATCCGTAAGGGCCGCCCACGATGAAGACAAGCCGCCGGGCCGCCGATTGCGCAAAGCTGTGCGACAGCATGTCGGCAAATTCCACCGATCGGAACTCGCGCCCGCGCTCGTCCAGCAGGACGATTTCGTCGCCGGCCTTGAGTTGCTGCATGATGAGCTCCGCTTCTTTTTCCTTTTGCTGCCCTACGGGAACGTTCCTGACGTTTTTCAGTTCGGGAATCACCTTGATTTCCAATCCTACATAGTGCCCTACGCGCTCCACATAGTCATTGATGAGCGCTTCCATGTGCTTGCCGGTGGTCTTTCCCACCAAAATCAAGGCAATCTTCATATTTGCGCACAAAATTAGGTATTTTCAATAATTTGACACAAATTTGGAACTCCATTTCAAAAGAAAAGTTTACTTTTGTTCCCCAAAATGACAAAAGAACAAAGTTTAAATATATGTATAGCGTAGAAGAATTAGAAGACAGGCTCATTGACCTTGCTTTTGCCGAAGACATAGGCGACGGAGACCACACCACCCTTTGCTGCATACCGGAAAATGCCGAAGGAAGGTCCAAGCTGCTGATTAAGGAGGAAGGCATCTTGGCCGGCATTGAGGTGGCAAAACGAGTTTTCGCGCGTTTTGACGATACACTCAGGATGGAAATATTTTTGGAGGACGGCGCGCGCGTCAAACCAGGCGACGTGGCGTTTATTGTGAGCGGCAAGGTGCGCAGCCTGCTGCAGACGGAACGCCTGATGCTTAACATCATGCAGCGGATGAGCGGCATTGCAACCATGACACGGAAATACATGGATATATTGAAAGGTACGCACACGCGCGTGCTTGATACGCGCAAGACCACACCGGGAATGCGCATCTTGGAAAAGCAGGCCGTGAAAATCGGTGGGGGTACGAACCACCGAATCGGACTCTTTGACATGATACTGCTGAAGGACAACCATATCGACTTTGCCGGTGGCATTCCGCAGGCGTTGGAACGGTGTCACAAGTACCTGAAAGAAAACAACAAGGACCTGAAAATTGAAATTGAGGTACGCTCCATGGACGAGTTGAGGCAAGTGCTGGCAATCGGGGGCGTGGACCGCATTATGCTGGACAATTTCACCGTTGAGGAGACGCGCAAAGCCGTCCAACTCATAGGCGGAAAATATGAGACCGAGTCAAGCGGCGGCATTACGATAGAAACGATTCGCAACTACGCAGAACAGGGTGTCGATTTCGTATCCGTCGGTGCGCTCACGCACTCCGTAAAAGGGCTTGACATGTCATTCAAGGCTTGCGACTGACGAAAAACGTTTCCCATGAAGAAATCCGTCATCTTATTCTTGTTCAGCGCATTTTTTGCCAACAGCCATTATGCTTGCACCAACTTTCTGGTTGGTAAGAAGGCTTCCGCCGACGGCAGCACCATCATTTCGTACAACGCCGACAGCTACGGCTGCTATGGAGTCATGCAATATTTTCCTGCCGCCAGGCATCCCAAGGGAACAATGCGCAAAGTGTACGATTGGGAGAGCAATAAATACCGCGGTGAGATTGCAGAAGCCACGGAAACCTACAATGTGGTGGGCAACATCAATGAACACCAGCTTTGCATCGGAGAAACCACGTTCGGCGGGCGTGAAGAATTAGTAGATACAGCGGGCCTGCTGGATTACGGCAGCCTAATCTACATTACATTGCAGCGCGCGAAAAACGCACGCGAGGCAATCCAGACGATGACCAGCCTCGTCGCAGAATATGGCTATGCAAGCGAGGGCGAAACGTTCTCAATTGCCGACCCCAACGAAGTATGGGTGATGGAAATGGTGGGAAAGGGCATCAATGGGCGCGGAGCGGTTTGGGTTGCGGTCCGAATCCCCGACGATTGCGTCAGTGCGCATGCCAATCAGAGCCGAATCCACAAATTCATGCATTACGACAAGAAAGATTGCCTTTATTCGAAGGACATTGTCAGCTTTGCGCGCCAAAAAGGGCTTTACAGCGGCTCGGATGAGGACTTCGATTTTGCCAACACCTACTGTCCCCTGGATTTTGGGGGCGCACGCTACTGCGAAGCACGTGTATGGAGTTTCTACAACCGCTGGGCACAGGAGGATATGGGCACATATCTCAACTATGCCGCAGGATACGACCTCAACGCCGCCCCAATGCCGCTCTACGTCAAGCCCAAGAAGAAACTGTCGGTGGCCGACGTTGAGAATGCCATGCGCGACCAATACGAAGATACGCCATTGCGCATGGACAACGACCCAGGGATGGGCACATACCAGTCTCCCTACCGTCCGCGCCCACTATCATGGGAGTATGACGGAAAAAAGTACTTCAATGAGCGGCCAACGGGCACGCAGCAAACCTCTTTCACATTCGTTGCCCAGATGCGTTCGTGGCTTCCCAATGCAATCGGCGGCGTCATCTGGTTCGGGCACGACGATGCCAACATGATTGCCTACACTCCCGTCTATTGCTGCGCCACTGAAGTCCCCGACTGCTACACCAAACAGTTTGGCGATGACGTAACGTTCTCATTGAAGAGCGCGTTCTGGGTATGCAACTGGGTTGCCAACATGGTGTACCCCCGATACAGCTTGCTTTTCCCCGATGTCAAGAAACAGCGCGAGGCATTGGAGAAATCGTATTTTGACAAGCAGTCCGAGATTGAGGGAGAGGCCCAAAAGCTACTGGCAAAAGCCCCACAGAAAGCCGTTGAATACCTAACCCAGTATTCTGTCAACACAGCCCATACAATGCTGGACACATGGATAAAATTAGGCACTTTCCTAATCGTCAAATACAATGATACGGTGGTCAAGCCCGAGAAAGACGGCCAGTTCCTCAGGACACCCGAAGGCCTGGGCGCGCCAGTCAAGGCCGTGGGATACCCCGAGGAGACGCGCAGGCGCATTGTCGAGCAGACAGGCAACCGCTTCTTAGTCCCCACCCCATAAAAGGATTATTCCACCAAGACATAACACATTTTCAGCAACCAAAACAATACATTCATATGAGTAACAACATTGAACTAATCGAGAAATGTGAGCAGACGGCCCGTCAGTGGCTCAAGTCCCCCCTCTACGACGATGCCACCAAGGCCGGCGTTCAGCGCATGCTGGAGGCCGAGGACAAGACCGAACTCATCGACTCTTTCTATCAAACCCTGGAATTTGGCACAGGCGGCCTGCGAGGCATCATGGGCCCGGGAACAAACCGCATCAACATCTACACCGTCGGCGCAGCCACCCAAGGGTTGGCCAACTACCTCAATAAAAACTTCAGTCAGCTAGCACAAATTTCCGTCGTCATCGGCTACGACTGCCGCAACAACAGCGACGTGTTTGCCAGGGCATGTGCAGAAATCTTTGCGGCCAACGGCATCAAGGTCTATCTTTTTGAAAACATGCGCCCCACCCCCGAGATTTCCTTCGCCATCCGCCACTTCCACTGCCAGAGCGGAATCATCCTCACCGCCTCGCACAATCCCCGCGAATACAACGGATACAAAGCCTATTGGGACGACGGTGCACAGGTATTGGCCCCGCACGACACGGGCATCATAGAAGAAGTCAACAAAGTCAGCGTAGCCGACATCAAATGGGACGGTCCTGACGAACTCATTAACATAATAGGCCAGGAAGTGGACAACGCCTATCTGGACCAAGTCAAGACGCTGTCCATCGACCCCGAATGCATCCACCGACAAAAGGATTTAAAGATTGTCTACACTCCGCTCCACGGAACGGGCATGATGCTCATTCCCCAGAGCCTCAAGCTATGGGGATTTGAGAACGTACACTGCGTGCCCAAACAGATGGTAAAGGACGGCAACTTCCCCACGGTGGTCAGCCCCAACCCCGAGAACGGCGAGGCCCTGACAATGGCCATCGACCTGGCCCAAAAAATTGACGGAGACATCGTCATGGCATCCGACCCCGATGCCGACCGCGTGGGCATGGCCTGCAAGAACGACAAGGGCCAGTGGGTGCTCATCAACGGCCACCAAACCTGCATGATCTTCCTCTACTACATCATCCGCAACCGTATAGCACAGGGCAAGATGAAGGGAAACGAGTTCATTGTCAAGACCATCGTGACCACAGAGCTCATCAAGACGATTGCCGACAAGAACGGCATAGAGATGTTCGACTGCTACACGGGCTTCAAGTGGATTGCGCGCGTCATTGGCGACATGGAGGGAAAGAAGCAGTACATTGGCGGCGGCGAAGAATCCTACGGATTTTTGGCCGAGGACTTTGTGCGCGACAAGGATGCCGTATCGGCCTGCTCGCTGCTTGCCGAAATCTGTGCATGGGCCAAGGACCAGGGCAAGACCTTGTATGACATTCTGATGGACATATACAAGGAATACGGGTTCTCCTACAACAAGGCCATCAACCTTGTGCGGCCAGGCAAAAGCGGGGCCGACGAAATCAAGGCCATGATGGAAAAATACCACAGCACGCCATTGAAGGAACTGGCTGGATCGCCCGTCACGCTCACCAAGGACTTCAAGCAGCTGAAAGCCTTTGACGCACAAGGCAACGCCACCCCAATCACCATGCCCCAGACAAGCGACGTCATACAGTGGTTTGCCCAGAACGGCACCAAGGTCAGCGTGCGCCCCAGCGGCACAGAACCCAAGATCAAGTTCTACCTGGAGGTTCGGGGCACAATACAATCGGCCGATGAATACGAGGACGCAGTAGCCCAAGCCGAAAAGAAATTCAAGGACATCGAACTTTCACTCGGCATTTAGGCAACCGCCATTTCCGCACCCAGGGCAACCATGTTCTGACACTTCATTCAGGCATGGTTGCCCTTTTATTTTTTTGGCAATACCGACAAAAAACTCTCATACTTACATTAAGCAAATCATTTTGTTAACAAAACTTCATAAAACAAACAAAAAACAGCGTTTTATAAACCAACAACATAAGAATGAAAGTGTCATTGGCGACCCCATTCCTTTCATTGGCGTATTTTACGCCTTGTACGAAATTTTTCGGGCCGCATTTGCCCGTCTTTTGCGCCTTATCCAGCCCTTTTTCACGCCCCGTTCATTCATGAAGAGGCCGCAGGCAGTCTCCTAGTGGCTTTTCATCTATTTTAAAGCTTTATTTGCATGGATTCCATCGCAATTTTCGTAACTTTGCAGCATCAAAAGCACACCATCATGAAGCCCTGGATTTCCGTTTCCGTATTCCTGTTTCTCATGCTCTCATCCCTGCTGAGCAGCATTGGAAGCTACAAATTTACCGAAGAACTGATTGCGGCCGACCTCAGCAAGGCCCTGTCGGAGACCCTGACCCTGAAACGCCATGCCTGGCTGACCAACGACAGCATCAAGGCTTACCGGCAGTTGGCACAAGGGCAGAACCCCACGGCCTGCCTACTGGTTGAATCTTCCGAATTCAGAAAAAACATTCACCTGAAACAACTTCAGGACAAGGCCTTCCTGGCCATCTCGGTCCTCACCGAACAGGATGCTGCCCCCAGCCACAAGGTCCTTGGCGGCACATCGCGCATCTGCGGAGACACCATCATCCTCCATCCAGGGCAAGACCTGAGCCTTGCATTCAGCGGTTTGGCCGAATGCTCCATGCTGACCGTCTTCTTCCTGTCAGACCAGCGCATTCCCATGGCACTGGCCATGGCTTCTATGCTGTGGCTTGCCTTTATCTATTTCTACAACAGGAAGAGAACGCATTACGAACCCCTTCATCCGGTTGTCTGTGTAGGCAACATGGCTTTCCATCCCGAAACAGGAACATTCAGCACGCCGCAGCAGGAGCGAGTCGCCTTTACCCCCATGCAGGAACGCCTCATGCGGATGTTCTTCAACGCTGCACAGCACACATTGGACAAAAACGACATTTGCCAACACCTGTGGCCCAGGAAACCCGACGCCAACGACACGCTGTACACCCTGGTCAAGCGCCTTAAGACCGTTCTCCACGACAACAGCAACCTGGACATATGTGCCCAACGCGGCAAGAGCTACCAACTGACGGAAGCACAAAAGGAGAAATAGGTAGCACCCATTCATCTTATTTATAAACAAACGGTTATGCCTGCTGTCAGCAAGATGTCAGGTTAATGTCAGCATTGTTTTTGGCCGTCTGGGCGTTTTTGTTTGCACCTTTGCAGCAAAAAAAGAAAAGATGAAAAAGGCATTTATCCTATTCAGCGCATTGTGCTGCGCCACATTGATGCAGGGGCAGGAGAGCAAGGACTCCATATCCCTGCAAACGGTCACCGTCAGGGCCGACCAGGTTGTCAATACCGTTGACGGAAAGAAGTACTACCCAACGGCCAAGGTCAAGGAGACTTCCACCAATGCCTACAGTTTGCTGAGCAAGTTGGCCCTGCCCAAGGTGCAGGTGAACGAAACTACCCAGACCATCTCCACCCCTGAACTCTTGGGAAACTTGCAGATACGCATCAACGACATCGTGGCTTCGGAGCAGGAACTGGCGGCCCTGAATCCCAAGGCGGTTCGCTACGTACAATACATAGACAAGCCTGGGGCGCGGTACGGCGACGACGTGGGCATTGTGATCAACCTGGTCGTGAACAGGCCCGACAGCGGATACGATTGGGGCGGACAGGCCATGCAGGTGCTGACCAGCGAAATTTCGCGCGTCAACCTGTATGGCCGGTACAACAAGGGCAAGGATGAGTGGTCCGTAGGCTACAAGGGCATGTATGAAGACTTAAGGGGCGCACGCAACAGCGAGGAGGCTCATTACATAATGGAAAACAGCGATATGAACTACGTCATGCGAAAGGACTTGAGCCATCGGCAAGAGGACATGCAACACAACGTAGAACTGAAATACAGCAGGCAGGACTCCTGTGGCTTCACCATGCAGGCAAAGCTGGACATCGGTCTTGACAGAACGCTGAAGGATCATGCCGTACAGGAAATCGTGTCAGGGAAAGAGCAATACAGTGCCCGCAGCAGCAACGGCGGAAACACGCAAAGTCCCATGCTCAATTTCTACATGGCCAAGCATTGGACAAGACACCAAAGCCTGACCGTTGATGCCGTAGGGACGCTGATGGACAGCAAGTACAAATATGAATATGCCGCGCTGACACCGTTCCGATATAACGCCACAGGCCACAGTGCCTCCTTTGTGGGAGAAACGGTCTACGAGAACGTCCTGAAACCCTTTACGCTTTCGGCCGGAGTCAATTGCAGACAGAAATTTACCAGGAACAGGTATTTCAACAATGCTTCCACGCAGAATGGCATCCACAACCACTCACTTTACACCTTTGTGCAAATTTCCGGCAACCTGTTCTCACGGCTCAAATACCAAGCAGGAATGGGACTGGACAGAACCTATTACCGCCAAGCCGACACTAGGTACGACCTTACTACGCTAAGGCCGCGCATCAACCTGTCCATCCCCATTTCGCAACGGACGACGCTGGCTTACAACATGACATACGGGGCCAAGATGCCCCGTCTGGAATATCTTGGCAACTTCCGCAACAAGGAAAACGAATGGGATGTCGTTGCGGGCAATCCCAGCTTGAAACCCGACTACCCCATTCACAATACGTGGACGCTCAGCTACCAGAATGACAAACTCTACTCGCAGCTGACGGCCCATTACCGCTACATTGACCAATGCTGCATGCAAGACATCAGGCGCGAAAAAAATGCTGACGGGAAGGAAGAATTTGTTTTCACCCAAAGCAACCAGCGAAACATACAAATGTTCTACCTGGACGGATACGCGCAGGTCTTTGCCATCCCTGATAAACTGCAAGTCAGCGCAGACGGCGGTTTCTACCGGTTTTGGAACATGGGAGACATGTACAGGCACACCTACAACGCCTTTAACGGCAGCTTTTCGGCTACAGCCTTTTTGGGAAAGTGGACGTTGTCCTGCTATTGGGACTCAGGCTGGAGCTTCATGGAGGGCGAGAGCAGGAATAAGGGCAACGGCGCATTCTACATGACGGGCAACTACCAACTGAACCGACAAGTCACGCTCGGAATCTTCTGGCAGCACTGCCTGGACAAGAATATCACAGCATACCACACGCAGCTATTGAACCGATTTGTACACAAGGAAAAGCTGCAACGCAACCGCGACATGGGAAACATGGTCACCGTGAGCCTGAACTGGAGATTCTCGAGGGGAAAGACATACAAGACCATTGAAAAGTCTATCGAGAACGAAGATACCGACACAGGCATCATCAAGAAAAGCGAAAAATAGACTTTCTGCATGACATTTTTTCGCTGAAAGGCTTGCAGAATTCAAAAAATATTGTAATTTTGCAGCGTAAATGGGGAAGTGCTGTACGGTTAGCTCCCTTCGAATCCTCCAGGGCTTGACCGCAGCAAAGGTAGTTGGTTGTAGCAGCGCGATGCAGATAGCTTTCCCACCCGCCTCTTTAGCTCAGTTGGCCAG
>JAGAYF010000006.1 GCA_017940605.1 Bacteroidaceae bacterium | reverse complement strand
TTCGTCCACGCACATGCTTTGTACTGTACCCACGCTTGCAAAGCTGAGTGTCGTGCCGCTCTGCTCCTCAATGGTGCCGCTGTACGCCTGGCTGCCTGCGGCCATAGTAGTACCGACGACGGTTGTCTTTACTTTCACAGGCTCAACGCTGCGTTGCTCCTTTTTCTCGCTGCAACTGCATACCAGTGCAACTGCCAGCAAGCTGATGATTCCTTGTCTCATATCACTGTTTTAATTTGGGATGCAAAAGTGAGAACATTTTCCTGATATCTGATGTTTGATTTTGCGTATAATATGTTCGTTTTGTCTTGTAATTGCCAAATCGAACACAAAAACATCCCATTCGGTCATGCTTTCTGAAAAAATATTGACAATTTTGCAGGCAAATCAACCCATTAAGTCATGAAGCAGGACGAGATTACCATCCCCTCGTTGAAGGGTCAGCAGAACATTGCCGTGGACTATTCCGACGATGACATCATCATCATCGATAACATCAAGAAGCTGGTTGAGCCCAGCCCCACGCGCCTCAAGATGAACCTGATTGCCATCGTCGTGGGGGGAAGGGCGCAGGTCGACATGAACGGCCAGAGCATAGAACTGGGGGAAAGGCAGCTGCTCCTTTGTCCTCCCAACGTGGTGTTCAGCAACTTCATGATCAGTCCCGACTTTGAGTTCAAGGCTCTGTTCTGTACCAATGAGATATTGCAGAGTTTCCTGCGCGAAAAGATAAATATATGGAACGAAGTGATGTACATCCACAAGGCGCATGTCGTAACCATGGACGAATCGGACATTGAGTACTTCTCGCGCTTTTATGACTTGCTGCGTCTGTACATAGACAGAATGACGGGCAACCCTTACCGGAGCGAAATCATTCAGTCCATCATACGCGGGGCGATATTGGGGTTGTGCGGCAGCCTGAAATTGATGCTGCCCCATGAAAAGCCATCCCGTATGGACCAAAACCGCAACCTGTTCCAGCGTTTTCTCAACCTGGTCAACAGCAGTTCCGTCAAGTACGGCAAGGTCAGCGACTATGCCGCCAAGCTGTGCGTCACTCCCAAGCACCTGTCCACGTCGTGCCGCAAGGCATCGGGCCGGCCGGCCAGCGAGTGGATTGAGGAAAGCGTCAAGGAAGACATAAGGTACTGTCTCATCTCCACCGACTTGTCGGTGAGCCAGATCAGCGACAAATTGGGATTTCCCAACCCGTCATTCTTCTGCAAGTACGTCAGGGAGCATTTCGGCACGACCGCGCTGGAGATCAGGCAGCGCCATTTGGGCGACGGTCGGGGAAGCCATGCTCCCGTCGACCTGCATCAGTGAAACAGCTTGATGCGTTGTTCCTCCGTCAGCTTGCAAATCATCAGCACACCGTCCTTTTCTACGACGATGTAGCCGTCAAGGCCCTGTACGACCACCTGCCGTTCGCCCGACGCGTGGACGATGCAGTTGGATGTCTCAAACAATTTTATGTCCTTGCCCACGCAGGCGTTGCCGTAGCCGTCCTTGGGCAGCAGCCCCTTGAGCGAGCTCCACGAGCCCAGGTCGCTCCATCCGAATGACGATGGGTAGACATATATCTCGTCGGCTTTCTCCATGATGGCGTAGTCTACCGAGATGTTCTCGCACTTGGGAAACTCCTCGTTGATGCGTTCCTGCTCCTGCGGCGTGCCCAGGCAGGGGGTCAGCTCCTCAAACAGGCGCGCCATCTCGGGTTGGTACACCCTGAAGGCGTTGACGATGGTGTTGATGTTCCAAACGAATATGCCCGAGTTCCAGAAGTAGTGGTTTTCCTTGATGTATTGCTCGGCAATGGCCAGTTCGGGCTTCTCCTTGAAGGAATCGACCCTGTATATGTTGACATTGGTGGGTGACGGGTAGCTCAGGTCGGCCTCGATGTACCCATAGCCCGTGGCAGGGTAGTCGGGGCGTATGCCCAGCGTGACGATGGAGTCGGTCTCGGCCGTAAACTTCAGGCACGCGACAATGGACTCCCTGAATTTCTCCACGTTGCCTATGTAGTGGTCGCTGGCGGCTACCACCACGTTGGCATCCGAGTTGATGGCCTTGATGGACCAGCTCACGTAGGCTATGCAGGGGGCGGTGTTGCGGCGGCAGGGCTCGAGCAGGATGTTGCGGCGCGGCACTTCGGGCAGCTGTTCCTGCACGATGGGCAGGAAGCTCTCCGACGTCACGACCCAGATGTTCTCCATCGGGCAAATGCTGCCTGCAAAGCGGTCCACTGTCATTTGCAGCAGCGAGCGGCCCGTGCCCAGGATGTCCAGGAACTGCTTGGGACGTTCATTGCTGCTCATCGGCCAGAAGCGGCTGCCAATGCCGCCTGCCATAATTACCACATGGTTGTTATTGTTCATCATGAGTGCTGTGTACAATAGGTTCTACTTCTTCTTGTCCTTCTTTTGGTCCTTGGTCGTCATGTTGCCCGCAATGCGCAGCCTCACGTACCGTGTCTTGGCGTTCGACGTCACGGTGATGACCTTCTGGAACGGCCCGGCATAGCGTCCCTTGCCGTTGTAGGTCACCGTGATCACGCCCTTTTCGCCGGGCATGACAGGCTTTTCCGTATAGTTGGGCACGGTGCATCCGCAGGAGGCAATGGCCTGGTTGATGATCAGGGGGGCATCGCCGGTGTTCTGAAATACAAACTGGCACGACACGGACGAGGAATCCTCGGAGAAAGTGCCGAAATCGTGGCTCGTCTTTTCAAATACGATTTCACTCTGGGGCGACTGGCCTATGGCTGTACCCATGCCCAGCAGGATAACCAACAGGAAAACAATGCGTTTCATAATATATCCATTGATAGATAAAGTCAATTCGGGACTGAAAGTAAAAGCAAAGGTAGACAGAAAAAACCAAACAGCCAAGGTTTTGGGAAATTTCTTGACCGCATTCTGAAAAAATGCAAGGAAAAGGATATGCTGCCCATCCCGTCCATGCCGGCGAAACTGCCAGTTTGGCCAGGCCGCAGGGCCATGTGGGAAAAGCCCGTGGCGCAGTGCCGCCCGCGCGGGGCGTGAAAGGTGCTGCGGCGCGGCCTGAAAAATTTTCGGCGGGGCGCAAGGATTCCGCCGCCAAGGCGCAAAAGCCGCGCTGCGGCCCGTGACCGGCGGAAACAGGACCTTTTGCAGGGGCAACAGGGGCAAGGGACGGTGGTTTTCTTTGTCAATTGTGCGCGTGTTACGCTGATTATTTGTAATTTTGCGGCATCTTCAACGATGTAACCCTGAACAGCATCATGCAGGCAGGCCGTGATATGAGCAGCATGGAGGACAGCATCATCCTTGGCATCGACCCGGGCACCAATGTGCTGGGCTATGGCGTCGTTTCGGTGGGCGGCAGGCAGGTCAGCCTGTTGGCCATGGGCGTCATCGACCTGCGCAAGTGCAAGGAGGTGTACACCAAGCTGGGACGCATCTATGAGCGCGTGGACGGGCTCATCAAGTCGTTCCGTCCCAAGGAGATGGCCATCGAAGCCCCCTTCTTCGGCAAGAACATCCAGAGCATGCTCAAGCTGGGCCGCGCCCAAGGCGTGGCCATCGCGGCAGCCATTGCCGGCGGGGTGGAGGTGCACGAGTATGCCCCCACCAAGATCAAGCTGGCCCTGACCGGCCAGGGTGCTGCCAGCAAGGAGCAGGTGGCTGTCATGCTGCAGCACATCTTTCACATCCAGGAAGACAAGATGGTCCCCTTCATGGATGCCACCGATGCCGTGGCCGTGGCCTACTGCCACTACCTGCAGCGCGGCGGCGTGCAGCACAGGAGGGAATACAGCGGCTGGGGCGACTTTGTCAAGAAGAATGCCGCGCGGGTGAGCCGGCGGCGCATGCCTGAGGCCACCGCCGAGGCCGTGGCCGCGAACCCCGAAAAACCGGAAAGCCATGGATAGCGCACACAGGCACACCCTCATCAGCATGGACGGCGCAGTGCCGCGCTGCCCCTATGCCTTTCCCGAGCCCATCAGCCTGACGATGGGCGAAGGCGAACATTGGATCGTGTACGGGCCTAACGGAAGCGGAAAGACCATGCTCGTGCGCACCATGATGAGTGCCTTCCTGCTCAGGGAGGGCCGCATAGCCTATGACTTCCATCCCTCGTCGTCGACGAGGCGCAGCGAAAATATCTTCTACGTAACCTTTCACGACCAGTACGGTTCGCCGCTCGACGAAGGCGGCTGCTATCAGCTCAGGTACAACCAGGGACTGCTCGACGATGGGCTGCCGCGCGTAAGGGACGTGCTGAACGCGGCCCATGCCAAGGACGGCAGCACGTTTGACGCGCTGGTGGGCCACTTGGGCATGGCCGACCTGATGGACAGGTATATAATCAGCCTGAGCAGCGGCGAATTCAGGCGTTTCCAGTTGGCGCAAATCCTGTTGAAGCGGCCGCGCATCCTCATTATAGAGAATCCCTACATCGGCCTGGACGTGCAGAACCGCGCGGTCGTGGCCACCTTCCTGAAGGAAGTGATGCGGCTGCTCCCCGTGCAGGTGGTCCTGGTGCTGTGCCGCATGCCGGCCGACACGGAGGGCTTTACGCACGTCGTTGAGTTGGACGGCGGCCGCGTGAGGAAGACCCCCATCGGCGATTTCCGCGAGCGGGAGGACTCGGGCCGCTGCCGGCCCGACCTGGAGGCCATGCCCGTCTCGGACGACCGGCCTGAGGATGCCGAGATACTGAGACTGAACAATGTTACCATACAATATGGCGGGCGAACCATCCTAGGCGGCCTGAACTGGCGCGTGCGCCAGGGCGAGAAGTGGCGGCTCAGGGGCGGCAACGGCTCGGGCAAGACTACGCTGCTGAGCATCATCTGCGCTGACAACCCCCAGAGCTACCGTTGCGACGTGACGTTGTTCGGCCGCCGCAGGGGGACGGGCGAAAGCATTTGGGACATCAAGCGGCACATTGGTTTCGTAAGCCCTGAAATGTTCCGCTTCTACCGCAAGCCCATTCCGGTGGAGCATATCCTGGCCAGCGGACTGCATGACACTGTGGGACTGTACAGGAAGGTGAAGGAAGAGGAAATCCGGCAGGTGTCGGTATGGCTTCGGGTGTTCGGCATTGCCCATTGGGCGGGGCGCAACTACATGGAGCTTTCCGACGGCGAGCAGAGGTTGGTGCTCCTGGCGCGTGCCTTTGTGAAGAATCCTGCGCTGCTGATACTCGACGAGCCTTTCCACGGAATGGATGCCGCCGGCAGGCAGAAGGCCATGCGCATCATCGATGCCTATTGCCGGCAGGCCGACAAGACCGCCGTCAT
Organism: Bacteroidaceae bacterium; assembly: GCA_017940605.1. Lineage (GTDB taxonomy): Bacteria > Bacteroidota > Bacteroidia > Bacteroidales > Bacteroidaceae > UBA6382. The sequence goes on along the minus strand of JAGAYF010000006.1, from coordinate 98,979 downwards.
GGTGTCGCACTACGAGGAAGACTTTCCGCCCTGCTTTACCCACCGGCTTGACTTGAACAGAAACAGCAACGAATAAATTGTAAATCAATATGAAGAAATTTTTATTAGTAATCGGCCTTGTTTTCGGCATGGGCACAGTCTGTGAGGCCCAGGAAATTTTCAACTCCATGCTGGAGCACAACAAGAAAATCGCCTATGACGAGAAAAGCAACGACGTGCAGGCCAAGGTAGCCCGCTTCAAGTACACCGCGCTCCAGTACATGAGGCGCAAATGCTTTGAGAGCGAGGGCGATGTGACCAAGAAGTTTATGAATGACCAGGCCTACTACATGGATCAGTTCGTCATGAAGTTCTTTGAGAGTGCCCTGCTCAACACCGACCTCAAGCCCAAGGAAAAAAAGGAGCGCATCATGCTCTTTATCGATGCCAGCGGGTCCAATCCCCTCTTTCATGACACCGACAAGGAACTGGTCAACGCCTATGTCGAGAACGGCAAGGACTTCTTTACGCCCTTCTGCCTCGATACCGACTGGCCCAAGGCCTATGCGGCCGTGATGTCCAAGTTGGAAAAGAAATAATCGTTTAATCATTCAACCTCCCATTTCCCCAAGCCCATGGCTATCATCAAGTGTCCCGAGTGCAATCATGAAGTATCCGACCAGGCCCGCAGTTGTCCTTTCTGCGGCGTGGACATAGCAGGCAACATCCTCCTCTGTCCCGATTGCGGCAAGATATTGCTGAAGACGGCCCGCGTCTGCCCCAACTGCCAGTGCAACCTGTCCTCTGTGCGGCCCGTTCCGTCGCCCGTCGTGGACGATCGGCCGCAGCCCGAGCGCCGGCAACCCCGTCGGCCGCGCATCAAGGAGAAGAAAGAAGGCGGCAAGGGCCTGTGGGTCATTTTTTCATTGGTGTTCATCGTCCTCATGGGCGTGGGCGGATACTACTACCTCAAGCAAAGGCAGCACACGCAGGCCATGGAGGCCGCCTATGCCGCGCTGACGGAAAATTATGACATTGATGCGCACAGCCAGTTCCTGAAGGATTACCCTGCCTCGCCTTACGGCCAGGCCATTGCCGAGAAGATGGACGAACTGCGCAGCGTGGAGAAGGAATGGACTGCGGTGGCCCTGGCTGACAGCAAGGAGAAGTACGAAAATTTCCTGAAGCAGCATCCCAAGAGCTTCTTTACGCAGACGTGTACTGCGAAGCTGGACTCCATTGACTGGGTGGAGGCGAGCACTGAGAACACGCAGGAGTCCTATCAGCGTTACCTGAGCCTGCACAAGCAGGGCAAGTATGCCAAGCTGGCGGCGCAGACCAAGGCCGAGCTGGACAAGCTGGCCGTTTCCTCCAACGAAAAAGCCATTGTGCGCAGCGTCATCTACCGCTACTTCGATGCCGTTTCAGCCCATGACAACGAAACGCTGCAAACCATAGCGTCGGAGCGCATGCGGGGCGAAGCCCAGGGCTTGATGGGCGCGGCCGGCAGCACACATTACACGATTGTCACCGCCATCGGCGTGACCAAAGCCCCCTCGTCGGTGCAGGATGTCTATAACTTCGTGGCCAAGTTCAAAGTAGAGAAACGCACCATGGCCGGCGGCGCAACGAATGTGGAACTCTACAACGGCAGTTCCGTCATTACGCCCGACAACCGCGTCGTGGCCCTGCGCCTTACGCCGGCCGAGAGTGTAGAAGGTTATTGATGGCCATTGCCATGTATCATATATAAAAAGAAAAATACCATGCAAAGACAGTCATTGAAATTTGTGTCGGCCGATGAAGCAGTCCAGGGTGTCCGTTCGGGCGACCACATCCACCTGAGCAGCGTGGCCAGCGTGCCCCATGTACTCATTGAGGCGTTGTGCCGCCGGGCCGATGCGGGAGAAGTAAAGGACCTGCACTTCCATCATTTCCATACCGAGGGCCTTGCGCCCTATAGTTCGCAGGAATATGAGGAAGCATTCTTCGACCAAGGCTTTTTCGTCGGTCCTAACGTCCGGGCTAACGTCAATGCCGGTTGGGCCGACTACATTCCTGCCCACCTGAGCGAGTCGCAGGCCATGTATCGCAGCGGCGTGCTGCCCTGCCAGGTCGCCTTTGTGCAGGTGTCGCTGCCCGACGAGCAGGGCAGGGTCTCCCTGGGTACATCGGTCGATTGTTCGGTGGCCGCCATCGAGGTTGCCCGCTACAAGGTGGCCGTGGTCAACCGCCATGTCCCCTTCGCCTATGGCGACCTGCTGCCCTTGGAGGCCTTTGACTGTCTGGTAGAGGACCACACGCCGCTTATTTCCAAGGAATACGTCAAGCCGTCGCCCATTGACGAGCAGATTGGCCTTCAGTGTGCGCAGCTTGTGCCCGACGGCGCGTGCATTCAGATGGGCATCGGCTCACTGCCCAATGCCGTGGCTGCCCAGCTGTGCCATCACAAGAACCTGGGCATCCATACCGAGATGTTTGCCGACGGAGTCCTTGAACTGGTGGACAAGGGCGTCATTAACGGCGCGTGCAAGAAGATTGACCGCGGCCTTATCGTGGCTTCCTTCCTCCTGGGGTCGCAATCGGTCTACGATTTCATCGACCATAATCCCCAAGTACTGATGCGCGACATCAAGTATACCAATGATCCGTGGGTGATAGCGCAGAATCCCAACGTTGTGTCCATCAATTCGGCCATCGAGGTCGACCTTACGGGCCAGGTGTGCGCCGATTCCATCGGCACGCGTCAGTATTCGGGCACCGGCGGTCAGGTAGATTTCGTCAGGGGAGCCAAGATGTCCCCGGGCGGCAAAGCCATCATCGCATTGGCATCCCGCACGGCCAAGGGCAAGGGCAAGGTAGTACCCACCCTGAAGGAAGGCGCAGGCGTAGTGACACCGCGCGCCGATGTCCAGTGGGTTGTCACCGAATACGGCGCTGTCAACCTCTATGGCAAGTCTCTTCAGGAGCGTGCACGCCTGCTGATAGGCATAGCCCACCCCGACGACCGCGAATCACTGATGCGCTCGGCCCATGAACGTTTCGGCGGCCGCTGGAGATAGCCTTTCCTTGTTCCATCCTGCCGTTTTTCCGGCCCTTACGGCCGCTATTGCAGGCCATGGACTGCATAAAAGTGTAAATGCATTTGTCTTGTTCAAAAAACTCGGGGAGTTTTTTAAAAAAGTCCCCGAGTTTTTTAAAATTAGTGGGAGTAATTTTTTCATTACTCCCACTAATGTGCACATTCAGCTGCATTCAGTTTTCCGCTAAGCCTTTCCGAGGGGCTTATCGGCGTGGAATGCTGTCGTCATATTTCGATGTTTGCTTGATGAGGTTTACCTCTGTCACGTTTCGGCTCAGTTCCCGCGTGTTGTCGCGCCACACAATCGGGCCGTCGGCCACCTGTCCTGTGTAGATTCCGTTCATGAACACGCAATCGCGTATGGGCGACTTTACTTCAATGAGCATGCGTCCGTCGCCCACCAGGTTCTGTGCATATATGTCATGTATGCGCGGCACTTTGGTGGCTTGTCCGTACCCGCGGTTGCCCACGAGGAGCGTATAGGGGCATCCCGTGTAGGGTGTAGTGACCATTGGGTCTTTGGCCACGGTCACTCCGTTGATGTATACGTGGTGTATGCTGGCACTGTCGCTGGTTCGCAGGGCAATGCCGGCGTAGTTGCTCTTGATGTTGGTGATATAGACATGCTCAATGTCGTCCTCCGGCCCACGGTGGGCGCATGAGGTAACCTGAAAGGAGTTGATGTCGCCGTTCCGATGGTATTTCTCGCCCATGTCCAGTGCCGACAGGGCAATGCAGTCGTCACCGTTCACCGAAGTAATGTCATCGATGCGAAAATACTTGCATCCCTCGCGCAGGTCAATGCCGTCGTTGTTGAAAGTGTGGATGCGTCGCTCCCCATTCAGCATGCGATACTGTGGGCAGTGGATGCGCAGGTGGCCAATGTCGGCATGGTGCACCTTTTCAAAGGTGACGGCCCATGTGTGGGCGTACTCGATGGTTACGTTCTTCAGTTGGAAGCTGTCCACATAGGCCATCAGTACCATGAAATTCCGCCAGTCCGACTTCTGTTTCGCACCCTCCTTGCCAGCATCCGTACCATAGCTGCTGCGGTCCTTGTTGAAGTTGGGCGCGGGGTTGAGGCTCAGGTTGCGCAGTCCGTCTCCCGTGGCCCTGGGATTGTTAGCTCCGCGCAGGATGGCGTTGCCCTGGCCTATGATGGCAATCCTGTGATTCCATGCCGGGTCGCTGATGCCCTCGCCCACGTTGTCGCTGCGGAACATGTTGTCGCGGCATTGGTCGGAAAGCTGCAAAGTGCAGTTGTCAAGGATGATGGTCATGCCTGAGGGCAGCAGGATGGCTTCGTCAATGCTCCAGAAAGTGCCGTTGCTGCCCCCCATGCGCGGAATGGTTACGCTCTGGGTCGTGTTCTTGGCCGCGTTGACGGCTTTCTGGATGCGTTCAGTGTCTGTTCCCTTGAACTGGAGTGGTGTAATGACACCCTCCTGCCGGGCCTGGGCCGCGTGCGGCCATCCTGCGTGGCACAGGATGAGGATACAAATATAGAATAATTTGTTCATAGATGGTGTATATGAATGTTGTTTCTGTCTGCAAATTTAGCCAAAGTGGCCGAAATAGGTGCGTGGAAATGGTGGTTTTTATCATTGTGTGGATTAAACCTTTAGCGTTTTCAGGGGTCTTATTGATAGTTTTTGAGAAAATAGTACCATCAGTTTCCATTATGAAGAAATTTGTTGCGATAGCATTCCTGTTATGGGGTTTTATGGGTGTCAACCTATTGGCACAGTCTTTCAAGATCACGGGCAAGGTGGTTGATGCCAAGACCCAGGAAGCCATAGAAATGGCCGGTGTCAAGCTCATGAAGAGTGACAGTACCTATGTAGATGGTCTGACGACGGGACAGGGAGGTGCTTTCTCGCTGACGGCCAAGGGGGCAGGGACATACATCGTACAGATTTCGTTCATAGGTTATACAACCAAGACGCAGAACGTTACCCTGACTGCGCAGAAGCCGGCCATGGAGATTGGAAGCATCGCGCTGGCCACCAATGACAAGCTGTTGCAGCAAACCACCGTTACGGCGATGGCAAGCCAGGTTACCGTGTCGGGCGATACGCTGGTATATAATGCGGCAGCCTATCGTACGCCAGAAGGGTCAACGCTTGAGGCTTTGGTAGAGAAGCTGCCTGGGGCAGAAGTCAGTGACGACGGTACAATCAAGCTGAATGGCAAGGAAGTGAAGCAGATATTGATTGACGGAAAGGATTTCTTCAAGGGCGACAAGTCCGTGGCAATGAAGAACCTGCCTGTCGATATGGTGGATAAGTTGAAGTCCTATGAAAAACAGAGCGACTATTCCAAGCAGACGGGCATTGACGACGGTAACGAAGAGACAGTGCTCGATGTGAACCTGAAGCAAAAACTGAAGAGCAGTTGGATATCCAACATTGACTTGGCCATGGGTAACAAGCATCGCTACTCTACGAACATCTTTATGACGCGCTTTACGGACAACAGCCGCATCAGTGCCTACGGCAGGCTGAACAATGTGGGCGACCGTGGCTTCCGTGGCGGCGGACCGGGCTTCCGTGGCGGTGGCGGTGGAGGCCTTACCGATACCAAGACGGGTGGTTTGGATGGTTTCTGGAATAATGGCCTGAAGGAAGATTCGGCCAGGTTTTTCCAGATTGGGGGTAATTTCCGCATAAGCCATACCAATACCGATGCCATGACCAAGAGCAACAGCGAAACCTTCCTGTCGAATGCGACGAGCAGTTCGTTTGCCAACTCGTTAAGCCACAGTTTCAGCAAGAACACCAATCTGAATGTGGGTATGAACCTGCAATGGAATCCCGACAGTGCGACATACATACGTTTTCGCCCTACATACAGTCACACCAAGAGTTCCAGCCACGGCGACAGCCGTTCTGCCACCTTCAATGCCGACCCCTACGCGGTGGACAACGTGACCGATCCGCTGGATTCCATGTTTGCCGCCACCGACCCTGCTGCCATCAATGCCCAGTTGCAGGCCATTGCGGTAAACCGCAACGGACGTGGTTCGCTTTCCGACAGTGAGAGTGACAACATACAGGGCGAACTCAACATAACCCGCAGGCTCAGCAAGAAAGGCCGCTCCCTGTCCCTGCGGACGGAGGGAGGTTACACCAACCGAGAGAACCATAGCTACAGCCTGAGTGACATCTACTACTATCAGCGCACGACAAACCAGCAGACGTTTAACAACCAATACAACAACAACCCCACCAAGAGCTGGAACTATTCGGCACGGTTGAGTTACAGCGAGCCGTTGTGGAAAAATTGGTTCTTCCAGGGCAGCTATGAATACGAGCATAAGTATTCCGACAGGGACAGGTCGCTCTATCAGTTGGATTCGCTGCGCGACTATGGCTTCGGCACTATCTATCCCATAGGTACTCTGCCCAGCATAGACTCCTTGAATTTGGTCAAGAACATCGAAAACAGCCAGTATGCCACATACAAGGATGACATTCAGGACATCAACCTGGGGATACGCTACGCCACCAAGGAATTGAACTTCCATGTAGGCATCCGTCTGCAACCTGAGCACACCCAGTTGGACTATCAGAAAAATCTTTTGGACACAACGGTGACGCGCAACGTGTTCAACTTGGCCCCCGACTTGCGCTTGCGCTACAGGATGAACCAGTTTACAAGCCTGGACTTCCGCTATCGCGGCTCTTCCAGCCAGCCCTCCATGACGGACCTGCTCGATGTGACGGATACCAGCGACCCCCTAAACATCTCCAAGGGTAACCCGGGGCTGAAACCCTCATGGAGCAATGACTTCCGCCTGTTCTTTAATACCTATAATAAGGAACGCCAGCAAAGTGTCTTTGCCAACATCGGATTCAACCAGACAAGCAACAGCATCAGCAACGCAGTTACCTACGATGAAACAACGGGTGTGCGTACTACGAAGCCCGAGAACATCAATGGCGACTGGAACACCAATGCCTTTGTGGGATTCAACCGTGCCTTGGGCAAGGACAACAGGATCAATCTGAACACTGGTACTTCAGCTTCCTACCGTAACAGCGTGGGTTACATGAGTGTGGGCAATGCCTCCAGCCAGAAGAATACGATGAAGACCCTGAACCTGGGTGAACGACTGAGGGCTTCATACCGATGGGATCTCTTTGAGTTTGGGCTGAATGGGAGCATCAATTACAGCAACTCCCGCAGCAAATTGCAAAAGCAGAGCAACCTGGAAACCTACACCTTTGCCTATGGCGCAAATCTTCAGTACACGACTCCATGGAATACCAGCTTGGCTACCGACATAGGCATGAACAGCCGCCGAGGATACAGTGACAATTCCATGAATACCAACGAACTGATATGGAATGCCCAGCTGTCGCAGACATTCCTTGAGAAGAAAGCCACTCTGTCCATCCAATTTTACGACATCCTGCACCAGCAGAGTAACATCAGCCGTGTCATCAATGCCCAGATGCGCCGCGATAGTTGGAACAACTCAATAAACAGCTACTTTATGGTGCACTTCATCTATCGCCTGAACATCTTTGGCGGTCAGAACGGGCGCATTGATGGCGACAGACGTGGCGGCTTCCGCGGTCCAGGCCAGTATGGCGGAGGTTACATGCGCGGTGGCATGGGTGGCGGTTTCAGAAGAATGTAGAAATACCATTTAGGGGAACACTTGTAAAACATGGAAGGAGAATATGGGCTTTCCCCGTATTCTCCTTCCATGTTATGCTATGAATATACCTAAGGACAGAGTGAAAAGCCATGCCGACATCTGTCCTGGCTTCCCAATAATTATTCATATAGGCAAAAGTACAAAAAATCGAAAGACATCTACTTGCCCTGTTTTTATGAATGATAATTCTGTATCTCTATGGTGTAGACTTGCAGGCCGCGAGAGTCGCCCTTGTTCAGTGCTTCTTTACAGACTTTTGGGCTGCGGCTCAGCATAATGAAAACAAGTTTTCCCTCTGCGCTCGCCTTGCGCCAAAAGACCTCGCGCTTCTGCTTCATCGTGGTGAGCCGCTGGTTGAGTTCGTCAAGGCGTTTCTTCGCCTGCTCGCTGTTCACGATGAGTTCAATGGTCTTGATGTCGGTGCTGGTCATAAAACAAGCGTGCTAATTTTGTTGTTGCAGCAAAATTAGCACGCTTGGGGACGGCTATAAAAGACAGAAAAAGCTATCTCTTAACGTTAGAGCTTTTTACAACTGTAAATTGGTCAGGTGTCAAAGTTCTATAACCTCCCATCATGCCTAAATAAATTAGAACACTATTAGGACGAACTTCTTCAATTTTGTATTCTTTGTTGTCAATATGACGTAAAACATAATCACCAGGTTGAAGTCCTAAATCTTCTATTTTGGGGATTTGGTTTTCTTCCTTTGTTTCTTCGGTAGATTGTGGTTGGACAGAAACTACTGATGGTTGCGAAGGAGAATAATTAATATTAGGAGTATGATTCAAAAAGGACTGCATCATATTCTTTATATCCGCGATGTCATTAGTTGCAGCCCAAACTTTGAAGAATAGAATAATACAGAGAATACTCCATATCAATGAAAAAAAGATAATGAAAACTTCCAAAATATGTGTTTTTATGTTTGACGATGCAAATTTACAAAATGCGTAGAGAACTAACCGCATTCGCGGCGGGTTAAGTTGTCGAACAGTCCCGAAAATTCTTTACGGACTTTTGGGTTGCGGCTCAGCATAGAAACAAGTTTCTCTGCATTCGCCTTGCGCCAAAAGACTTCGGCGAAGAGTTCTCCGAGTTTTTCTTTCAGTACCTGCACGGAGATATGCCAGGACGTATTGAACTATTTCTTGCGTGGGCATGGGAAGTTGTTTCAGATGGATGTAGGATTCTTTGTCTTGAAGACGCGAATGGCTTATTCCATTTTTATTTGTATATTTGCAGTATGAAAGGTATTAAAAGCATATTGGCTACTGTGTCGTTGTTGACTTTTGTAGTATCCTTTGCTGCTTTTGTAGTCAGTGTGTATGCAGGATTCTATGCTAGTTTGGCGTGGTTGGGCATCATCTCTTTTGTGTCCTTTTTTGCCATGCTCATTGTGGCAGGAACTCCCGATAATGCTACTTATCTTCGGAATCGCCGCCGTTAATTCCTTTGTAGCTTTTCAAAATCTTACTTGCTTTCCTCAGCCGATAGTGGTGTTATGCATGATATTTTTCTGTGCGGAGATTGTCATATAAACTTTCGGTGCGGCATTTCTGTGTCGCACCGAAAGAAACCGTTTGCTTAAAGGTGATTGTTTATGTAATAAGAGAACAGCCACAACATAATTAAATGAGCTTATTCATGTTCTCTGTGTGAAAATGAAAAGAACCTCCTTTTCCCACGACGCAAAAGTAGTGAAAAGAGGAATAGGGCGTATCAGTTACTATCCGCTTTTTTAGGAAATGGCATGAATTGCCATGATTTTGTCGCGGTTTGTGTGATAGACCGAAAGAAAGGAATACATTTGGCAGACGCAGTGGTCATGCCAGTGGGTGAGTCTGTCTGTTTATATACTGCCGTTGTCTTCGAAATGGCATTTGATGGATGCCTTGAAACGCAATCCTCCTTTTTCTTTGGCTGATTTGAAAGGCATTGTCTCAATGATAATGATATCTCTTTTGTCGGATTCATTGTCAGCCATGAGTATCAATGTCGAGTCGGTGGGGTGTTGTATGCAAAGCCACTGAAGTCGTGCGGTCTGTTCGCCTGTCAGTTCTGGCATGGCCTCTTTACTAGGGAATAGGGGGTAATGTATGTTCAATTCCTCTTTTGCTTTCTCATTAAAATAGTTGACCTGCTTTACTCCCTCATTTGTCATGAAGGCCGTCATGTACCATACTTCGAATGGTCTTATGGATGTAATGACAACGCTGTCTCCGGTACAGAGATGTTGTTCCAGATCTTCATCGTTGAATACATATAGAAAACGGTCGCATAAGATAGTATCATGGTCTTTCTCGTTGCATGAATGCAGGAGGAATATTCCAATCAGTGCGAGGAAGAAGAAAAGTTTATTCATGTTTACAGAAATGAAGGTTTAATGCGTACTGTTTCGATGGGCAAAAGTAGCAAAAAGACAGGACAGGGTGCGGGCTAGTTTTTCGGTTTTTGGAAAAAATCATAAGATGTAGGTACGCCCGTGGACATGATTCCTTGTCACGACCAGTATTCAATACCTATTAAGGGCTACTCGGCAGGCAAATTGCCCCTTTGGCGGTTTCTGAAACCATTTTTCCCGAGCAAAGGGCGATGGTCCGTTCAGTATTTCCCTGCAAGGATGTTGTTGAGCGTCAGTTGGCAGATGGTTTCGTGGCGGCGGTGCATCCATGCGGCTATGATGGTGAAGGGAACGGCTTCAATCAGCAGGTAAAGCCAAGGGATGTCCAGCAGGCAGCAGGCATAAAGGCATAATGCGCGCAAGTTGAAGGTGAGTGCGTTGGCCCATTTCATCAGGGGTAAACTTTGTTGCCTGAAATCTTGGCGCAGTTTCTCGGGCAAGCCGTTGGGATAGCGGTTTTGTAGCTCGCAATAGAGTTTTTGGAACTGTGGCGTGGCCCTCTCCTGCGCTTTGGTGTAGCCAATGTAGAACCACAGGAACACGCGCCACCAAAAATGTCCTTTTCTGGGTGTGTTGTCCAGTTGGCTCTGCTGTTGTCGGGAACTGTCCAGCTCGCTGGCGTTCTCTCTCAGGAAAAAGAGGTGGATGTTGCGGTAATAGTCGGCCAGCCGGGCTTGACGGGCGTGGAAGACAATACCACACAGAGCGGCAGCCACGAAAATAAGGATGCCCCAGCGCTGGTGGGTGAGGGGAATGTCCTGATTGTACAGTCGCAGGCACAGGGCAAGGTAGATGCAGAAGAACCACACGTCGCCTGCAAAGCCGTCCAGTATTCTTCCCCAGCGTGTCTTTTTCCCGCTCATACGTGCCAATTGTCCGTCGGTGCTGTCATAGATATTGGCCCAGGACAGAAGGAACACTCCCAGCAGGTTGTGAAGCAGGTCGCTGTAACAGAACATGTATCCCGCCCCTATTCCCAGTATGATGGACAGGATGGTGACGACGTTGGGGTGTATGCCGAAATGGTTGAAGCATTGCGCCCACAGGAAACCAATAGGGCGCGTGTAGTGTACGTCAATCCACTCTTCGGTGTCGCTGCTCTTGAATGTAGACGCGATTCTGTCTTTCAGCTTGTCCATGTCTTTTTTGTCTTATGCAGGATGAGGCTGGCAATGGCCTGCGCTGCTGGTTCGATGCAGGGCCTGAAGCTGGGCCAGTCATTGAAATCGATGATGTGAAGCACGCCATTGCCGTCGGCAATGCAGTCTCCGCCGTAGACGGGGCATTGGGTGGCGCGCGCTGCGCGGTCGGCCATGCCGTGCAGGGCTTCTGTGTCAAAGGGGAATCTGTGAATTTCCCCGTTGTGCCGTTCCCATCCAAATTTGCTGTGTCCCTGGGAATCGGCGGTGGGGTAGTACCAATGGAAGAAAGGCGTACCCGCCACGCCGTAGAACTTGATGAGGTCGCCCGCCACATGCTTGCAGGCCACCATGCGGCCGATGCCCCGTGCCTGCATCTGTTGGATGTGCTGCTCCAACTGTATGGCATCCTCTACAAAGGCTACGTCATCCTGCTCCTGGCTTGAGGCATCGGCGCGTTTCAGCCAGCAGGGGTAGGGCAGGCCTTTGGGCAGTTGTCCTTGCGTTGGTATTTCTGTGTAGGGGGCAATGGGAATGCCCTGTTGCGACAGGATTTCATAGGCCTCCATGCGGCCGCAGTTCATGACCCCTTGGGGAGGATTGATGACCGTCGTCCCATGTTTCTGCTGCCATTGCATCAGCCGTTGCAAGGCCTGTCGACCGCGTGCCATGGAGAAAACGGCCGAAACATGGGCGTCCCCATCCTGTATGTCCGATTCTTCGGTCAGCCGCACCGTCCTGCCGGCCCGTTGCAGCACTTCCGCCACGGCCTGCATGATGCTTAGGTCGTTTGAGTACGGTGAGTACTTTCTGTCGCGCAGGATGCCCAGTATGCTTGTCATGAAGAGTGGGGGTGGGTTTGAAGAAACGTCTCGGCCTTGGCAATGTCGGTGGCGTGGTCAATGTCAAGGATTTTGGGAAAGGCATAGGCCTTGAGCCGCATCCCGTCGGCCACCAGCTGCCGCTGAAAATTGCGCATGCGGTGCTGCCCGGTGCGTATGCATCGCCCCAAAGAGGTCAGGCAATTGGGATGCAAACCATAGATGCCGCCCGAAATGAATCGGCAGTCGCGGTCGGCCGTGTCATAGAAGCCTGTAATGTTCATCTCCTCGTCCGTTCCTACGTAGAGCGGCTTTTCATCGTCAATGTAGTCGGTCACTCCCATGCAGCCGTCCCCGTCAGTGTCCTGGCGGAAAGCCTGCATGTAGCTCGAAAAGTCGGTCTCGCTGAAAATAGTGTCCACCGTCGTCAGGCAGAAGCGGTCGTCCCTCAGGTAGGGACTTATTTCATACAGGCTGTGCATGGAACTGGGCGTGCTTTTCACGACAATCGTCAGCCTGCACCCCTCCTGGGCCAGCGTCGTCCGCATGTCTTCAGCATAGGCTGCGACCTGCGGCATTTCCTCGTTGACAATCATGACGATTTCCTCGGCTCCTTCCTGCCTGAAAATGCGCATGAGCCGGTGCATCATGGGTTCGCCCTGCAGGCAAATGAGTGGTTTGTCTGTCTTGATGCCCTCGCTTTTCAGGCGCGAGCCCTCACCAGCTGCAATGATGGCAAACTTCATGCGTGCTGCCGTCGGGAGTGTTATTCTATCTGTTCCCTGTTGGAGTGCTTGTTCTTGTTTTCGCGCTGCACGACCTTGAGCGGGTTGGCTGCCGCTTCCTCATAGTTCCTGCGGTTGTGAAAGACGTCGATGGCCTGGTAGACGGCCTGGCGGAACGAGTTTTCGTCGGCAATGCCCTTGCCGGCAATGTCGAATGCCGTGCCGTGGGCGGGTGATGTGCGCACGGCGGCCAGCCCTGCCGTGTAGTTCACGCCGTCGTTGTTGCAAAGGGCCTTGAACGGGGCCAACCCCTGGTCGTGGTACATGGCCAGGATGCCGTCAAACTTCTTGTACAGGCCGCTGCCAAAGAATCCGTCGGCGGCATACGGGCCGTAGCACTGCAATCCCTTGTCCTGCAGGGCACTGACGGCGGGACTGATGACTTCCTCCTCTTCCTTGCCCAGCAGGCCGCCGTCGCCGCAGTGGGGGTTCAGGGAAAGCACGGCAATGCGCGGACACGACACGGAGAAGTCCTTGAGAAGTGCCTGGTAGAACAGCTCGGCTTTCTCCATGATCCTTTCCTGCGTAATGGCCTGCGGCACTTCGCGCAATGGCAGGTGCGTAGTGACGAGGGCCACGCGCATGAGGGGATTCATGAGTATCATCAATGACTTGCCGCCGAACTCTTGCTCCAGGTATTCCGTGTGTCCCGTGAAGGGAAACTCGTTGCCGTGCATGACGGCCTTGTTGATGGGGGCTGTCACCAGGGCATCTATCTCGCCGTTCTTGCAGTCTTCCACGGCCTTGCGCAGCGAGAGCAGGGCGGCGTGGCCGCAGTCGGGGCTGGCGTGGCCCGGGGTAATCTTGACTTCCTCGTCGAAACATGTGACCATGTTCAGCCGCCCCGACTGCGCGTCGGCGGCTTTCTCGACGAGGGTAAAGTTGGTGGTCAGGTCCATCATCTTGCGGTGGTAGGTGGCTGCGCGCGGCGAGCCGTATACAATGGGAATGCACAGGTCGCACATCGCGGGGTCGGCAAAGGTCTTCAGGATGACCTCGTAGCCCACGCCGCAAATGTCGCCGTGTGTAATGCCTATGCGAATCTTTTTGTTATCCATGTTCTTGTTGGTTGATGGTTGTCGGTGTGTATGGTTCAGTCAGTGTGGTGTCTCCGCCCGTCATGCCTTGTCCTCGAGCGTGCTGAGCAGGCCGCAGGCCGCCATGATGTCCTCGCCGCGCGATGCCCTGAGCATGCTGAACAGCCCATGCTGGGTCAGGTAGTCGCGCATCATCTTCATTTTCACCTCGGGGGCGGCGCGGAACGGACTGTCGGGGATGGAGTGGAAGGGAATGAGGTTCACGCGGCAGTCCAGTCCCTGAAGCAGCCGCACGATGGAGTCGCTGTGCTTGCGCGAGTCGTTCAGGTCCTTGAACACGATGTATTCAAACGAGAGCCGCCGCTGCTTGGCGCCCAGGTGGCCGCCCGTCTCCTCGTCCTCGCGGCAGAAGTCGTACTCCTTGAGCATCTGCACGGTCTTTTCAATGGGCCATGCCTTTTGGGCGGGCATCCACTGGGCGCGCTCCTCGGGAATGGCAAAGTGCAGGCTGATGGCCACGTTGCACTGGCTCTCGTTCAGGAAGCGGCGCAGCCCCTTCTGGTGGCCCACGGTGGACACGGTGATGCGCTTGGGACTCCAGGCCAGCCCGTAGGGCGAGGTCAGTATCTCACAGGCGCGCAGCACGGCATCCAGGTTGTCAAAGGGCTCGCCCTGGCCCATGAAGACCACGTTGGTAAGCCGGCTGAACTCGGGCAGGCTGTATATTTGGTTCAGAATGTCGGCCGCCGTCAGCTGGGCTTGCAGGCCCTGCCTTCCCGTCATGCAGAACTGGCAGCCCATGCGGCAGCCCACCTGCGACGACACGCACAGCGTGCCGCGCTCCTCGGTGGGAATGAAGACGGACTCCACCTGATGGCCGCTCTGGGTGGGAAACAGGTACTTCACTGTGCCGTCCCTCGACACCCATCGCCTGAGCGCAGGGCGGCGGCCCAGCTGGAACTTCCCGGCCAGGCGCGTGCGTGCCTCCTTTGACAGGTTGGTCATTTCGTCAATGGCTGTCACCTGCTTGGCATACAGCCATTGGGCCAGCTGCTTGCCCGTAAACTTGGGCAGCCCCATGTCAAGGGCCACGCCTTGCAGTTCCTGCAGGGTCATGCCCGACAGGGTGGGCAGGACGTCATGATTTTTCATTCGTAGCTTGGTTTTACCTGCAAAGTTAAGCATTTGCAGGCAAAGAATTTCCATTTTCCGCAAAAAAAGCAGGCTTCCCCTGCCCGCTGTGCAGGGCCGCGTGCATGGGGCTCGGGGTTTCCTGATGATTTTGCGCCTTGTTCGTGCGGATTTTGCGCCTTGGGCAGAATTTCTTGGGCCGCGTTGGCCGGCCTGTCACGCCTTGCAGGCAGGACGCTGACGGGCAGGACAGGGGTAGGTGTCCCATGGTAAGGATGTCGCTTTTCCGGCAGTTCCTCCCCATGGGCGGTCGGTCAGTCGGTGGCCGTCAGAACCGCTTCCAGTCCTGGGCAGCCACGGTCTGGCCCTTGTAGGTGAAGGGGGTGTCGGTGTAGTTGCAGATAATCTCTGCTCCGTTGGAGAAAGTGGAACGGTATACGTGGGGTATCAATTCCTGATGGTCGTCCAGGAACTCCAGTTGCAGGTCGCCCAGTGCCTGTATGTCGTCCCATCCCTGGCGTATGGCCCTCACGCTGTTCTGCAGTTCGGCATCAGTGGCGCAGAACAGGTCGGTCTGCTGGTCACCCATCCAGTTTTTGTCGTCGTCGCGGTGGGCTGCATAGAAATAGAAGGACGGGCGGCAGCCGTACTCGATGACTTTCAGGCGGACGGAGGGGTTCTTGATGGTGTAGTTGATGGCTGCCGACCCTGGGCAGCTCATGATGATGCCGTCGTAGACGATGTGCCACAGCGGGATGTAGTCATCTATGAGTCTGTCGTGGTCAACCTGGTTCAGGTTGAACGTGATGTATAGTGCATAGTCCAGCGAGCCTGCCACAAAGTCGTAGCCTCCCTCGGACGACACGCCGCCAAAGGCGTCGCGCCCCGCCTGCAGGTGCTTGTTGGCCCACAGGGCGGCCTCCTTGCGGTTCAGCGGGTGGTGGGGGTCGTAGCACACGGTGGGCAGGACGGTGGAGATGACATCAATGTAGTGCATGCCCTTGAATCCCAGCGCGGCGGTGCGTCGGTTGTTCTCGGCTACGAACTTTTGGAAACTTGCCTGGTAGCACAGGTTGTACATGTTGCCCGAGCCGTACACAGCCCCCTTGTAGTGGGACAGTGAGGCGTCGGGGTTCTTGGCAACGTCGGCCTCGTCCCAGTCGGGTGAGATGCGGTAGCTGTCGTTGTTGCATACGTGGGCGGCTATCATGTAGCCGTTTTTCTGAGCATGGCGTATGGCGCTCTTCAGCTTCTTCTCGCCGCCCAGGGTGGGCTCGACGGGAAACAGTGTGGGGAAGCGGCCGTCGTGGCCCTTGTGATTCCATCCCACAAGCGTGAGGTCGGCCTTGCGGATGCCCTGCCGCTTGAGCTCATTGACGATGTCCTTGACGCGGTCAAAGGTGACGCGCACCTTCATCGGGGGTTCAGTCTCGGGTGTCTGCTCCACGACGGGCGTGGGCACGGGCTTCCATCCCTGGCGTATGCGGATGAGCGGCGACTGCACGGCATAGGCCAGCGTGGGGTTGTTCTTGATGCGCTCCCTGAGGGGTATGACCGCACCGCTCTCCAGCTGCATCCTGCGGTAGAGCCGCCCCATGCCGCTGTAGGTGGCATCCTTGCCCCTCAGGGGGTAGAAGTCGATGATGTAGTCCTCGTAGGGATTGACATGGGCCAGTTCCAGGTTGACATAAAAGGAGTAGACACCGTTTTTCAGCACGGAGTGCAGCCATGACTCGAAGCGCAGCCCCTTGATGTAGCCCATGTAGGTGCCTCGGCGGGTTTGCAGGCCGAAGATGGGCAGCGGCATGCGGTTCAGCTTGAGGTCGTAGTCCAGGTCGCGTGGCAGGAACTTCACCATGCGCCCGTCGGGGTGCAGGAAGTAGCCGCTGTCGCCCGGCAGCGCGTGGGCGAAGTCGGGCCGCACGGTCATGAACTTGATGCTGCGCAGTGCCTCCTGCTTCCACTGGAAGCGCAGTGCGCCGTCAGGCTGTTTCTGCAGGGTGATGGTCGTGTCGCGCATGGTGTTGTCCTTGTAGGTGGCCGTAACCAGGACGCGCTCGGCCATGAGTGGCTGCCAACTGAGGGCAAGCAGGGTGAGGATGACACACAGGGGGAAAAAACGAAAATGTCTCATGTGAATAATGTTGTATTTCCTGAAAAGGTAAGCATTTTAGGCGTAATAATTTCCACAATGGGGCGAAAAAAACAAATGCGTTGCGCAGCCGTGGTTTTCTGGCATGTGGGGCGGCCATGCTTGCGCATGGCCTAATGATTATGGTTGGGGACGGAAAATGAAAAAAGTGGTTCTCCTCCTCGGAAAACCACTTTGGCGCTCGGTTGTTGGGGTACCCGGACTCGAACCAGGAAAGGCAGGACCAGAATCTGCAGTGTTACCATTACACCATACCCCAATTCCTTTAACACGGGTGCAAAGGTACAACCTTTTCGCGTCTTCAGCCAAATTTTTTTGAAAAAAAACGAATTTTATTTTATTTGGCTGCAAAAATCATGGAGGCTCGGCGCATTGCCGCCCCTTTGGAGTGTCAGACCATCGAGTCGGCGCTCAGCCATTCGCTGTAGATGGGGTCGCCCTTCTTGCCGAAGCACTCGACGGGCCGCACGATGAAGCGCAGCCTGCGGTTCTTGGGCAGCTCGCTCTGGGCAAAGACGCAGATGGCCTCCTTTTCGTCCTGTGACTCGGCCAGGTAGAAACCGTAGCTGAAGACGCGCTTGGTGCAGACTATCTTGGTGTGGTCCACGTCGGTGATCTCGGCCTGCACCTCATAGTCGAAGGCGCGCACGCCTGTGCGCTTGCGCAGCACGGTGGGGAAGTGCACGGTGATTTGCTTCTCTTTCTTGCCGTAGCGGTCCTTGCCCTCGGCGCGGGTCAGCGTCACCTTGTCGCCTGGGGCGAACTGGGGAGCTTTGGCAGCCTTGGCGCGCGGCTCAAAGGCCAGGGGGGCTTCGCCTGTGAGGGGCAGCGGTATGATCCAGTTGTCGGCCAGGTCCTGGTCGTAGACAAATTCGTGCCTTTGCAGCGTGATGCAGTCGTCATAGACCGTCATCAACTGCCCGTGCTTGCCGTCCTTGCCCTTGAAGTCCTTCATCTGCGACGGTTCTTTCTCCTTGCTTCCGCAGGGGTGGGTGTTCTCGCGCCCGCCAAAGGGGAAGATGTAGCTGAGCGAGGCAGTGCCCACGCTTGTGAACTTGCCCTGCCAGATGGTGCGCTCATCAGTGAGCGATGTGTGGCTGTGGCCGGTGAATGTGACCAGGTTGGGGTAGTTTCCGAAGAGCTTGGTCGTCGTTCCGTCGTCCTGTCCCCACGTCCACGGCGCGGAGCAGGTGTCCTTGGGGTGCATGTGCTGCACGTAGAAGAACGGCTTCACCTTGGGGAGGTCCTTCTCGTGCGCGGCAAAGAACTCCTCCAGCCCGGGAATGTTCTGCCAGTTGGCAAAGTGGGCACCGATGAACTTGTAGCCCTTGATGTCCTTGATATAGATGGGTGCCCATTTCTCCTTGAACAGTTTCTTCCATATCTCGGCGCGGCGCGGCCCGATGGCTTCCTTTTCGGCTTTTTCCTTGGTCACGTCATACTTTTTCAGAATCATCTCGGGTGTCTTGATGTCGTGGTTGCCGTAGACGAACACCTTTTCCACGTGTCTTCCGTCGGGCGCTTTGTCCTTCGGGAACACCTTGTACCAGGTTTGGGCCACCCATTCCAGCTGGCTTTCCAGGCTCCAGTCGGCCAAGTCGCCTGCAATGATGACGCCGTCCACGCCGTTGTCGCGGAAGTACTCAAACGTGTGTTGCAGGATGGGCAGGTTCTCTTTTGTGCGTATGTGTATGTCGCTGATGATGCCCATCTTGAGGCGCGGCTGGCCGAAGGTGGCCACTTTCTCCGCAAAGGCCGGCAAGTCAAGGCACATGGCGCCTGCCACGGCTGCGGAATGCTGTAAAAAACTTCTTCTATTCATGGTTTCTATGCTTTTTTGGTGATGATTGGTTCAAGCCAGTCGGTGCTGATGGCCTCGCCCTGGTGGCCGAAGCACTCGCAGGGGCGCACATGGAAGCGTACCTTGCGGTTGGCAGGCAGGTCGGCCTCGCCGAACACACACACGGCTTCCTTTTCATCCTGGGCCTCGCCCAGATGGAAGCCTTGGCTGAAGACGCGCTTGGTGCACACGATCTTTGTCGTGTCAACGTCCATGATTTCAGCCTGTATCTCGTAGTCGAATGCCCGCACGCCGGTCTTTTTCTTCAGGACCGTGGGAAAATGCACCGTAATCTGCTTCTGTTCCTTGCCGTAGCGGTCCTTTCCATCGGCGCGCGTGACCGTCACCTTGTCGCCGGCGGCAAATTGGGGCGTCTTGGCCTCCTTTTCCCTGGCTGCGAACGACATGGGGGCACTGCCCGTGAGCGGCAACGGGATGACCCAGTTGTCGGCCAGCGGCTGGTCGTTCACGAACTCGTGCTTCTCCAGCGTGATGCAGTCGTCATAGACCGTCATCACCTGTCCGTGCTTCCCGTCGTCCAGATACTTGAGCTGTGCCATCTGCGATGGGACTTTTTCCTTGCTGCCGAAGACGACGGTGTTCTCGCGCCCGCCGAATGGTATGATGTACTTGAGCGATGCCGTGCCGATGCTGGTAAATGCACCCTGCCACAGCGTGCGGTCATCGGTGAGCGTGGTGTGGCTGTGGCCTGAGAACGTAACGAGGTTGGGATACTGGCTGAACAGCTTGGTCGTCGTTCCGTCGTCCTGCCCCCACGTCCACGGCGCGGAGCACGTGCCCTGCGGATGCATGTGCTGGAAGTAGAAGAAAGGCTTCGCCGTGGGAAACTCGGCTTGGTGCTGTGCAAAGAATGCCTCCAGCCCGGGGATTCCGTCCCAGTTGGCCCAATGTGCCCCGATGAACTTGTATCCTTTCACGTCTTTGATGTAAATGGGCATCCATTTCTCCTTCAGGTGCTTCTTCCATATCTCGGCGCGGCGCGGCGCAATGATTTCGTTCTTCACCATCTCGTCCGTGAGGAATTTCTTCACTGATTTGTAGTTCTGTCCCTCAATGTCGTGGTTGCCGTAGACGAAAAGTTTTTCCACGTGGCGGCCGTCGGGGGCTTTGTCCTTGGGAAATACGCCGTACCACGTGTCGGCGAGCATCTTGATCTGCCTTTCCACGCCCCAGTCGGCTATGTCGCCCGCGATGAGCACGCCGTCCACGCCCTTGTCGCGGAAGTATTCAAAGGCTTTCCTCAGATAGTCGTTGCTGTCGGGGGTGGTGAGGTGCACGTCGCTGATGATGCCTATCTTGAGGCGGGCCTGGCCCAGCGTGGCCACCTTTTCGGCAAAGGCGGGCAGGTCAAGGCACACTGCGCCCGCGATGGCTGCTGAGTGTTGCAGGAAACTTCTTCGGTTCATCGGTTCTTATGTGTTTTATGCTGTGTTATTTGGAGTGCGGCTTGCGGTCTCACAGGGTGTATCCCTCTTTCCTGTCCTTGTAGAGCGTCCACTCGGTGTAGATGGGGTCGCCTTTCTTGCCGAAGCTCTCGACCGGCCTTACGGCGAAGCGTATCTTGCGGTTGGCGGGCAGTTCGGCGCGGCTGAACACGCAGGTCACCTCGTCCCCGTCCTGTGCCTCGCCCAGGAAGTAGCCCTTGCTGTATACGCGCTTGGTGAGGGCCACCTTCGTCGTGTCGATATCCATCACCTCGGCCTGGATTTCGTAGTCGAATGCGCGTGCGCCGTGGGTCTTCTTCAGCACCGAGGGGAAGTGCAGCGTAATCTGGTCCTGCTCCTGCCCCTTGACATCCTTGCCCATGGCGCGTGTCACCGTCACCCTGTCGCTTGCGGCAAACTGGGGCGTCTTGACGTTCTTCCGGCGCGTGTCAAACACAAACGGCTTGTCCTGTCCGCCCAGCGGCAGCGGTATGATCCAGTTGTCGCCCAGGGGCTGGTCGTACACGAACTCGCGTCTTTCCAGCGTAATGCAGTCGTCATAGACCGACATTATCTGTCCGTGCTTGCCGTTGCCGGTGCCGATGCGCTTCATCTGGGGTGTCCACGGTGCCGAGCTGTTCTCGCGTCCGCCCCACAGGCTGATGTAGCTCAGCGAGGCCGTGCCCACGCTCGTAAACGCTCCCTGCCAGATGGTGCGCTCATCGGTGAGCGACGTATGGCTGTGGCCCGAGAAGCACACGCAATTGGGATATTTGCTCAGGGCCTTGGTTACGTTGCCGCCGCCCTGTCCCCACACCCACGGTCCTGAACAGGTGTTCTTGGGGTGGAAGTGCTGGAAGTAGAAGAAAGGCCGGCCGCCCTTGGGTAGCTCTCCCTCCACTTTCTCCAGGTATTCGGCCAGTCCGCGTATGTCCTTCCAACTGTCCCAGTGGCCGCCAATGAACTTGTATCCCTTGACGTCCTTTATGTAGATGGGTGTCCATTTTTCGTGAAACAGTTCCTGCCATACCTTCTCCTTGCGCGGCCAGATGGCTTCCTCTTCTATCATTTCCTTGGTCACCTTCACGCCGCGCGCATTGCCGTAGGTGTATCCCTCGCGGTCATGGTTGCCATAGACAAAGAGCTTCTCCACGTGCCGCCCGTCGCTGCCGCGGTCTTGGGGGAATACGTCATACCATGTCTCGGCCACCAGCTGCAGCTGGCTGTAGAAGCCCCAGTCGGCCATGTCGCCGGCAATGATGACGCCGTCCACGCCGGCTTGGTCAAAGTACTCAAACGTGTGGTGGAGCGTCTTGACGGAATCCATGTGGCGGATGTGAATGTCGCTGATGATGCCTATTCTTACGTTGGGCTTGCCCAGGCGGGCTGTCTGCTCGGCAAATGCGGGCCAGTCCAGGCACATTGCCCCCATGAGGGCTGCCGAGCGTTGTAGGAATTTTCTGCGGTTCATAAGGAAGTGTTTCGTGTGAGTGATAATTAATTGCCACAAATTTACAATTTTTCATTGGAAAACTTAACGTTTTTCGCCACTTTTTCTTCTTTTTTGTAATATTTCTCGTCCTGGCCTGCCCTTTCCGCCACGGTGGGGAGGGGAAACGCGGGGGTGAGGAGGCCGATGGTTGCGGCCTGAAAAATTCCAGGCAAGGCGTGAAAGGGGGATGGACAAGGCGTAACAGCATCGTGAACGGGGCGTAAGGTTTTTCATACATCAAGTAAAAACCGCGCCTGCTGCCACGGGCATCTGGTCTGTCTCCAGTGTAGCTGAAAATAAGTAAGTCGGCCCTTAGGCTATTGAGTTGAGGAGGTTGTGCCCTCCCTGCTGCCGGGCCTGTGAACGGGTGGGCCTGAAAAAAGAGCACTGCCCTGGGGCAGTGCTCTCGTGTGTTATTTCGTGGGAATGTTTTCCAGCAGCTTCAGTACGAACCGATAGAATTTTGCCACGCTTAGAATGTTGCACCGCTCAAACGGGGTGTGGGGCGAACGCAGCGTAGGTCCGAAGCTGACCGCGTCCATGTGGGGGTAGACGGTCTGTATGATTCCGCACTCCACGCCGGCGTGCACTACCTCGACCCTGCAATCCTCGCCGAACAGGTTCTTGTATTCCTGACGCATGACGGCCACGATGGCCGATTGGTTGTTGGGCTGCCAGGCGGGGTAGCGTCCTTGGTACTGTGTCTTCATGCCGGCCATGGCAAAGGCGGCGTTGACGCTCTGGCCCAGGAACTCCAGCATGGATTCGCGCGAGCTGCGCACCAGCACGTCGGTAGCAGCCTTGCCCTGCCCAATCTTGACAATGCCCAGGTTGCACGACGTTTCCACGATTTGGGGAATGGCGGGTATCTGGCGCAGCACGCCGTTGTGGCAGGCCAGGACGGCATCTATCAGGTTGTCACAGATTTCCTCGGGCACAATCTTGTCGGCCTTGGGGGCGTCCTCGGCCGTCAGGCTGAGACCTTCCTCTATGCCCTCGTATTCATCCTGGAAAGTCTTTTCCCAGCGTGCCGTCAGTGCCAGCAGGTCAGCCTTCTGGTCCTCCTCGATGAGCAGGACGGCCTCGGCGCGGTTGGGAATGGCGTTGCGCATGTTGCCGCCCTCCCAGCTGACCAGGTCGGCGCCCAGCTCCGTCACGGCATCGGCCAGCACGCGCACCATCAGCTTGTTGGCATTGGCGCGCCCCAGGTTGATCTCCAGTCCGGAGTGGCCGCCCTTGAGTCCCTGCAGGGTCAGCTTGATGCAGATGCCCTCGGGTGCGTCTTCCTCTTGGTAGTCCAGCTCGCCGGCCACGTCCATGCCGCCGGCGCAGCCAATGACAAATTCGCCCTCGCTCTCGTGGTCGAAGTTGAACAGGATGTCGCCCTGCAAGGTGTCGGGCTGGAGATGGTTCACCCCGTACATGCAGGTTTCCTCGTCAACGGTAAACAGTGCCTCCAGCGGCCCGTGCCTCAGGCTGCCGTCTTCCAGTATGGCCATGGCGGTGGCTACGCCAATGCCGTCGTCGCTGCCCAGCGTAGTGCCCTTGGCCTTGACCCAGTCGCCGTCAATGTAGGTTGCTATGGGGTCGGTCAGGAAATTGTGGCTGGAATCGGCGGCCTTTTGGGGCACCATGTCCATGTGGGCTTCGAAGGTGACCATCTTGCGGTCTTCCATGCCGGGTGTGGCCGCCTTGCGCATGACAATGTTGCCGGCGTTGTCCTGGAAGGCCTCGATGCTGCGGTCCTTGGCCCAGTCTAACAGGAATTGCTGAATCTTTTCCAGATGCCCTGAGGGGCGTGGTACTTGGGTGAGCAGGTGAAAATTCTGCCAAATGCCTTTCGGCTCTAAGTCTTTTACTTCCATGATGATTTGAGATATTGAAATTGAATTGTTTTATTGGAACTGGGTGTGCTTGGTGTGCTTCCCCATGCTGATCGTGAGCAGTCCGTACAGCCCCAGGAGCACGACGAGCAGCGTTTGCAGGGCATGCGCGATGAGAGCAAAGAGAATGGCGTTCTCCATGCCGACCCCGAACTGGAGCAGCACGACCTTGACGGCAAAATGCCATGGGCCTGCCCCGTTGGGCGTGGGTACGAGCACCGCCAGGGTGATCATGCAGAAGGCAAGCAGGCCGGCGTGGACGCCGAGGGCCGACGTAAAGTCAAATGCATAGAAGGCCAGGTAGAAATGCAGGAAATAGCATACCCATATCAGCACCGTGTTGAGCAGGTAGAGGGGCAGGCTGCGCACATGGCGCACCGAGGCCACTCCCTTGCCGAATCGGGCCAGCGTGTCCTTGATGCCATGGGCCGTTCTTAGGCGGTGTGCAAGGTACAGGCCGCCCGCGATGACGGCGCAGGCGCACGCGATTGTGATAATGATGCCTGTGATGCTGAATGTGCTGAAGAAGGAATCGGCATTAAGCCCTATGGATTGGAAGAAACGGTAGAATGCCGGTATTTCAAACAGGAACGTGATGCCGATAATGAGCAAAACGAGCAGCGAATCAATGATGCGCTCCGTAACGACCGTTCCCAGGGCAGTGGAAAAGGGCGTGCCGTCGGTCTTGTGCAGGGTGGCGCAGCGCGAAATCTCTCCAATGCGCGGTATGACCAGGCTGGCGGCAAATGACATGTAGACGGCGGATATGCAGTGGCGGTAGCGCGGTCTTTCGCCCAGGGGCTCGAGTGCCTGCCGCCATCTTATGCCGCGCAGCACCTGGGGGAAGATGCCGAAAAGCAGCGAGAGGAGCATCCAGCCCCAGTCAATGTCATGGCGCAGCACGTGGCCTACCGATGAAAAAGGGAAATCGCGGTATATCCACCACAGGATAATGGCGGCCAGCAGGAAGGACAAACCGATTTCAAGCGTCTTTTTTAGGTTGAGAGTCATCTTATGCGTGTTCTTGGGTTATCCGTTGCCGTGTAGGGCGGGTGGTCTCCTGTATTGCAGTGCCAGCAGTGCGTAGATGCCCAGCAGAATGATGAGAAGCGTTTGTATGCCGTGGACGATGAGCACAAAAACCACGGCATCCATTTGGCCCAGACCGTAGAGTACGAGAATCGTCTTTACGGCGAAGTGCCAGGAGCCTGCTCCGTTGGGCGTGGGCACAATGACCGCAATCGTTCCGATGCAGAACGATACTAGTCCAGCCGTAAGACCCAGTTGTGCGGTGGAGTCAAAGCAAAAGAATGTCAGATAGTAGTGTAGGAAATATGCCACCCATATGCCAACGGAATAGAATAGGTAGAGAGGTACGTTCCTGACTTTGCGCAGGCTCATGATGCCTGTCCACATGCCCGAGAGAGTGTCTTTCAGTTTGTTGGACACGGATATTTTTTGCAGGACGACGACGGCAACTCCCACGATGCACAGCAGGCAAATGATGGTCACGATGATGCCGGTGCTGGTGAAGCGGTCCGTCATTTCGCGGAGACCTACGCCCGTCAGGTTGAAGAAACGGAGCACGACGGGCAGTTGCCAAAGCAGGACTCCGCCCACCATGAGCAGAACAAGCAGGGAATCAACGATGCGCTCGGTGACGACTGTTCCCAATGACTTGCTGAACGAAATGCCGTCCTGCCGTTTCAGCACGCCGCAGCGTGTCACTTCGCCAATGCGTGGAACTAACAGGCTGGCAGCGTAGGATATGTATACTGCCAGCACGCAGTTGCGTCGGTGAGGGTGTTCTTCCAAGGGTTCCAACGCCTGATGCCACCTGAGTCCGCGGAAGACTTGCGCCAAAATGCCTGGTATAAAGGAAAGGACCATCCATTCCCAGTGCATGTCCTCAAGCAGGACGTCGTCGAGCGTGCTGAAGGGAAAATCCCTGTACATCCACCACAGAATGCCGCCTCCCAGGACGAACGGGAACAGAAATTTCAGTATTTTGGCAATCTTTGTCTTCAATTTTTTCTTGGTTCAATAAATTAACGCTACCTTTGCAAAGAGCAAAAATAAATAAAAACTCACGAATGAACAGAGTTAGAGCCAAAAAAAATCTTGGTCAGCACTTTTTGACCGACATGACGATTGCGCGACGCATAGCTGACACGGTGGATGCCTGTCCTGATTTGCCCTTGCTTGAGGTAGGACCGGGAATGGGGGCTTTGACGCAGTTTCTGTTGGTGAAGAACCGCCTGTTGAATGTCGTGGAGCTGGACCAGGAGAGCATTGCATACCTGCGTTCCGCCTTTCCGCCCCTCCGTGGCCGCATCATTGAAGGCGATTTCCTGAAAATGGACCTCCGTGCGCTCCATCAGGGCCGCCCTTTTGTGCTTACGGGCAACTATCCTTATAATATAAGCAGCCAAATCTTCTTCAAGATGCTCGACAATCGCGATTTGATACCCTGTTGTACGGGAATGATTCAGAAAGAGGTGGCCGAGCGTCTTGCCAGCGGTCCTGGCAACAAGGCATACGGCATCCTGAGTGTGCTGTTGCAGGCTTGGTATGACGTGGAGTATCTGTTTACCGTTCCCGAGACCGTCTTTTCTCCGCCTCCCAAGGTGAAAAGTGCCGTCATACGGTTTACGCGCAACCAAGTGCAGGACTTGGGTTGCGATGAAACTTTGTTCAAGCGCTTGGTCAAGATGGTGTTCAACCAGCGCCGCAAGATGATGCGCAGTTCCATACGCCCCTTGCTCTCCCAATTGGATGCAGAAAGAAAGTGCCAGGGCCGCGACCATACTCCTTTCCTGCAGTCTTCGGTTATGACTTGCCGGCCCGAACAATTGTCTGTGCAGGATTTCATTCAGTTGACATTGCAGGTGAGCGCTGAGTACGGGGAATAAGGAAAACGGTCAGGCTATAAAGTAAGTGTGGACCTTCTGCTACGGAAGGCTTTCGGGTTTCCTTTCTATGGAAACGGGGCGGCTTTGCACATAGCAAAGCCGCCCCGTTGGGATTTTGTAGGTTATTGTCCTACCGCTATACCGATCTCATCTTGTAGAAGGAGCGGTATGCAAAGTATAGGGCAATGATAGTGAACGCAACACCAAACCATGGGGCCAGCGATTTGAAGCTGTCGCTGATGGCAATCTCCATGGTGAGGACACCAAACAGGGTGGTGAACTTAATGATGGGATTCAGTGCCACGGAAGACGTATCCTTGAAGGGGTCTCCTACTGTATCGCCCACTACGCTGGCGTCATGGAGCGGAGTACCCTTGGCTTTCATGTCTACTTCCACCACTTTTTTGGCATTGTCCCATGCACCGCCTGCATTGGCCATGAATACTGCCTGGAACAGACCGAAGACGGCAATGGAAATCAGGTAGCTGATGAAGAGGCATACTGCGTTTTCGCCGCCGATGCCCTCGGGAGAGGACAGACAGGCAAAGCCCAGTGCGAAGCAGAATATGGCAATGAAGATGTTAATCATGCCGCGTTGTGCATAGTTGGTACAGATGCGCACGACTTCCTGTGACTTGCTGATGTCGGCTTTCTTGGGTGCGTTGGTATCCAGCTTAATGTTCTCCTTGATAAAGGCAACGGCGCGGTTAGCTCCCGTAGTGACAGCTTGCATGGATGCTCCGCAGAACCAAGAAATGACACATCCGCCCAGGATGAAGCCCAGTATGGAATAGGGATTCAATAGGTTGAGCACGGTGGCGGGATCGATGCCCAGTGTCTTCTCTATCATGAGAATGAGCGAGAATATCATGGTCGTTGCTCCCACAACGGCCGTACCAATCAGCACGGGCTTGGCCGTAGCCTTGAATGTGTTGCCCGCACCATCGTTGGCTTCCAGGTAATATTTGGCTTTCTCAAAGTCAGGAGTGAATCCGAATTCTTTTTTGATTTCCTCCGTGGCCTGTTCCTTGTTGTCCTCAATGAGTGAAAGTTCATATACGGACTGTGCATTGTCGGTGACAGGTCCGTAGCTGTCTACGGCAATCGTTACGGGGCCCATGCCCAACATGCCGAAAGCTACCAGGCCAAAGGCAAAGATAGAGTAGTATGTTCCGAAGATGGCTTCCGTTCCGAAGAAGCTCGAAGCCATGTAAGCTACGAACATCAGCACAAAGAACACAAATCCTGTCCAGAAGCCGCCGTAGTTACCCGACACGAGGCCCGAGAGAATGTTGAGCGATGCACCGCCTTGTTCCGACGTTTTCACTACTTCCTGCACATGAGCCGAGGTGGGCGATGTGAACAGCTTGGTAAATTCGGGAATCAGGGCTGCTCCCAGCGTGCCGCAGCTGATAATGGATGCCAATGCCATCCAGTAGTTTCCGCCCAGGTCCTTGAGCATGAAGTACGAGGCGGCAAAGGTGGCCACGATGGACAGTATGGAGGTAATCCACACCAGGCTGGTCAGCGGTTTCTCAAAGTTGATGTCATCGGCGTTGGCATATTTGGCCCTTGCAATGGCGTTGTTTACGTAATAGGCCAGTACCGAAGCGATAATTCCCAATATGCGCATGACAAATATCCACACCAGCAGCTGTATCTGCATGCTGGGGTCTTTGACGGCCAGGAGAATGAACGATACCAAGGCCACGCCCGTTACGCCGTAGGTTTCAAATCCGTCGGCAGTCGGGCCTATGCTGTCACCGGCGTTGTCGCCCGTACAGTCGGCAATGACTCCTGGGTTGCGGGGGTCGTCCTCGCCAATCTTGAATACCACCTTCATCAAGTCGCTGCCTATGTCGGCAATCTTTGTAAAGATACCGCCGGCAATGCGCAGGGCGCTTGCGCCCAGTGACTCACCGATGGCGAAGCCGATGAAGCAGCTTCCGGCCAGGTTCTCGGGCATGAACAGCAGGATGACGAGCATGAGCAGCAATTCAACGCAGATGAGTACGATGCCGATGCTCATGCCTGCACAAAGCGGAATGTTCAGGAGTTGCAGGGGCTTGCGTCGCAGCGAGGCAAAGGCCATGCGTGCGTTGGCATAGGTGTTCATGCGCACGCCAAACCATGCCACGGAGTAAGAACCCAGCACACCAATGACCGTCCAGCCCAGGATGAGCAGCACCGCGCCTGCCGACATGTGGGCCAAGAGGCCGAAGTACAGGGCTATGGCTGCGCCGATGAAGAGAAAGAGGATTCCCAGGAACTTGCCCTGCTGCCTCAGGTAGGTGGAACAGGTCTTAAATATGACATGTCCCATGTCCAGCATGGACTGGTGGGCTTTCATTTTCTTGACTCGGCTGAATTGCCAGAAACCAAACAGGAGTCCCAGCAAGACAATGAGGAATCCCCAATACAGAATGCCTGTCTTGCTGTCTTGCGCAAAGCCCTGTGGCATTTGCAAGTCGGCTTCGCTCGCAAACGACAAAGCCGGAAGCATTAACAGTGTTAATGCAGTACTGATTTTTTGCATAATTTGATAATATTGTGTTTTTGATTAATTTCTCAACAACTTTTTTAGTACCATTTCCGGAGCAGGAAATGACCCTCCCGCTCCTCTTTAACCCCGTTTTTGGGCCCTCAAAGGTATAAAGATTGAATCAGATGGCAAAATTTGCATCCAACTTTATAGTGAATTTCAAAAAAACAGGTTTAGTATTGTATTTTATTTCATTTTTTATGCTGTAAAACATATTGCAATTTTTGAAAAAATGAATGAAACAGGAATCCCGAAAGCGTTTTTTGTACCCCAAAAAGCATCCCATCGTACTCTGTAGAGTGCAATGGGATGCGAAGTGGGCAGATGTAGTCTGATGTAAAAAGGCAGGCAGGGCAGTGGTCCTTGCCAATGGTCAGTATTTGTTGAGTTCTGAAGTGTCAATCTTGGAAACACCGCTGGAGTGTATCTCCGTTTCATCGGCATTTCCCTTGAGAATGATTCGGCTTACGCCGCTGTTTCGGGCATATAGCTTTTGGCAGTCCACGTTGAGCACGTTTGTCGATGTCCCGCTGGCGGCAATGCGCACGCTTTCCCCCTTGAAGCGGATGTTGCTCTTGGAAGTGCCGCTGTCATGGATGCTCAATTTCTCTGATGCAATGTCGGATGTGCATTCGCTCACGCCCGATAGGTTCAGGGTAACGTCATGTGCCTTGATATGTACGGTCGATTTTCCCACTCCGCTCTGGTTGTACACTAGGTCCTTGCAATTCAGCAGGCCTATGATGACCTTGCTGACCCCCGATGCATTGACGGAAAAGTCCTCCGTCTTCAGGCTTTCGGTCTCAAAATTGCACACGCCCGACAAATCCAGGCTGCTGAGCGTTGGGGCTTCTATATAAATATGTACGCGCGTACTATTATGATACCTCTTTTGGTCTTCATTCTTTCTCCCCAGCATCAGTATGCCGTCCCTGACCGACATTTTCAGCAATTCCAGTTCCTTGGGGGTACATTCCACCCTCATGCTGTACTTGTTGGTTTGCGTAAAGTGGATTGTGATGACGTTGGACGCGCTGATGCCATGGAAATCCTTGATATGAAATTCCTTGGTCACCGTCTTGTCTTGTTCTGTCGTGTCTTTCTTCGCCGTGGTCTGGGTGGTTGCACAGCTGCCCAGCGTGATGGTCAGCAGCAGGAGTGTCATTGTCTTTAGTTTCATGATTCTATTTGTTTATATGGGTTGTTATTCTTTTTGCTTTATCTTGATAATGGCCGTAGCCAGGCAGTGGCTGTTGGACGCATGGGGCAGTCTGCCGTTGATGCGCAGGGCATAGATGCGGTTCTGTCGGGATGTTTCCACCGTCAGCAGGTATTCCGTGGTGTTGTCCGTGGTTGTCACGGTGTACGAACCGCTCTCGGCTTCCTTTTCAAATGCATTGACGAGCTTGGAGGCGTTCTGCCTGCGTGTTTCCAGCGTCTTGACCACCTTGATGACCTTGTGGGTCTTGGGGTCGCGCTCCACAATCGATTTGTAGGTGCTGTTTCCAAGGGTCGAAAACATTTCCATGGCGTTGTCTATGCTGTTTTGTGCGCAGGCGGTGCGGCCTGCGGCAGCCAGGGCAATGAGTAGAATGGATATGAGCTTCTTCATATATAGTTGGGTAGGGATTGAGTCGATTATTCGTCCAGGAGTTGTCTGATGTATTGGCGTTGGCCAGGGTCGGATATCTGTTCCAACAGTTCCTGCTCGGTTTGGTGGATGTCCAGCGCGGGGGCGGCCTGGGCCTCCAGCCTTGTTGCGTCCGACAAGGTGTTGGCAATGATGTTCTTCAGTTGGTGCAGGTTGTCAATGCGGCATCCGTTTTCCACCATGTAGCTTCCGCCGTATCGGTTTTCCAGTTGGATGTATTCCAGGTGGCGGAATACAGAGGCTGCACCTACGATAAGAAGGACGCAGGCGGCCGTCGCGGTGAGCCAGCGCCCGACAGAGAGATATTTTTTGGGTGTAGGTGCAGCCTGTTGTGGGGCAGCGCATGAAATGGACAGATAGTCCAGCATCATGTCGCGGTAGGACAGCAACTGACTGTCTGTAACAGGGGAGTTGAAGTAGGCATATAGCTCCTGTTCCTCCTGGAGCGTGGTCTCCCCTTCTTCAAATTTTTGCAACAACAGCAGTATGTGTTCTCTATCTTTCATCTTCATAGATTTTGAAATAACGTTCCTTCACCGTTTTGCGGGCTCTGCTCAGGGCCTTGCGCACTGCGGCCTCGTTGCTCCCCGTCAGCGATGCAATGTCGGCGTACTCCATGCCCTCCATGTGCCGCATCCGCAGGATGGTCTGCTGCATGGTGGGCAGCTGGGCCACTATGTGCATCATCCTGTCAATGCGTTGCATGGAGTCTTCGGGTATGTGGGGCAGGTCGGTGTCGTCCAACGGCATCTCACGGCGATTCCGTCGCATGAGGTCGATGCACAGATTCCTGACCGTCACCTGGGCCAGTCCGTCCATGGGCCTTTGCAGGCAGTCGCAGATGTTCCAGAGTCTGATCAGGGCCTCCTGTACGATGTCTTCCGCCTCGTCTTCCTCGGAAAGATATCTTAGGGCCGTCCTCAGGAGTACGGGGCGCAGCCGCGCTGCCTCTTGTTGGTATTCCTCCGTTGTCATGCGTGCATTTCGGTGCTGTTCTGACTATAATACGGAGAAACTTTACTTTTGTGACATTACGAGGTGGATTTTTTTCGGTCTGAAAGGAAAAATTGTAGACTGACCCGTCAATGATGCCAACATAGGGCAGAGATGGAAGCCTGTTGCGTGATGCCGATTCCCATTGGGGGAAAAGAATACGCAGGGTAAGTTGAAAATTACTCCCTCTAATTTTAAAAAACTCGGGGAGTTTTTTAAAAAAGTCCCCGAGTTTTTTCCGGCAGGCAGGAAAGATGAAAACACGAGGAGGCCTTCCGTAACAGGAAAGCCCCCTCGTGTGGAATGTTTATGGGCATTCAGGCATTGTCTTGAGGAGTAAGAATAGGTGCCAACGGTCCTGATGCCCGTATGTGCCTTATCTGATGAACAGCAGTTCGCGGTATTTCGGCAAGGTCCACATTTCGTCCTCGACAATCAGTTCCAGCTTGTCAATGTGGTAGCGGATGCTGTCAAGGAACGGCGCGACGTTGTCATGATACAGTATGGCTTTCTGGCGTGTGTCGCCGACCTTGTTGGCCACCTTGCGGGCTTCAATCATCTTCTGCACGTTCTCAATGATGAAACTGGTGTGCCTGGATATCTTGCGAATGATATTGATGTTGTCGGCATTGAGCATCTCGGCCTCCTGGGGCAATGCCTCGGCCAGTTTGTGGACATTGTCGATGAGCATGCTTTGGTAACGGGTGGCAACGGGGATGATATGATTCATGGCCAGGTCGCCAAATACGCGCGCCTCTATCTGAATCTTCTTGGTGAAGGTCTCCCATTTTATCTCATTGCGGGCTTCCAACTCATATTTCTTCATGACATTCATCTTTTCAAACATGTCAATGGTGCTCTTGTCCAGGTAACGGTCATAGATGACGGGGCAACTGGTCTCGCAGTCCAGCCCGCGTTTCTTGGCTTCCTCCTTCCATTCATCGCTGTAGCCGTTGCCTTCAAAGCGCACGGGCTTGCATGCCTTGATGTCTTCGCGCAGGATGGTGAGTATGGCATTGGTCTGCTCCGTTCCGTTGGCAATAAGGGCATCCACACGTTCCTTGAACGAAGTGAGTGCCTCGGCTACTGCCGAATTGAGGACCAGCATGGCAGCAGCACAGTTGGCCTGGCTGCCCACGGCGCGGAACTCAAAACGATTGCCGGTGAATGCAAACGGACTGGTGCGGTTGCGGTCGGTATTGTCAACGTGAAGTTCAGGTATCTGAGGAATGTCCAACTTCAATTCGTGCTTGCCTGAGAGGGCTTGCAGTTCTGAAGTGGTGGAATTCTCGATCTTGTCCAGGACTTCACTGACTTGCTTGCCTAGGAAAGAGGAGATAATGGCCGGAGGAGCTTCGTTGGCACCCAGTCTGTGCTGGTTGCTGGCCGTGATGATGGCGGCCTTGAGCAATCCGTTGTGCTTGTAGACACCCATGAGGGTCTCCACGACGAATGTGATGAAGCGTAGGGCCGAAGCAGCGTCTTTTCCGGGTGCATGGAGCAGGATTCCGTTGTCGGTGGAAAGCGACCAGTTGCAATGCTTGCCGCTTCCGTTGATGCCCTTGAACGGTTTTTCGTGGAGCAGGCAGCGAAAACCGTGCTTGCGGGCGAGATTGCGCATCAAGGACATGATGAGCATGTTGTGGTCGACGGCCAAATTGCATTCTTCAAAGATGGGAGCCAGCTCAAATTGGTTGGGAGCGACCTCATTGTGGCGCGTCTTGCAGGGAATGCCCAATTGCAGGGCTTGAATCTCAAGGTCTTTCATGAAGGCGGCTACACGCTCGGGGATAGCACCAAAGTAATGGTCTTCCATTTGTTGGTTCTTGGCAGAATCATGTCCCATGAGGGTGCGGCCGGTCAAGAGTAAGTCGGGGCGGGCGGCGTAAAGGTCTTCGTCAACCAGGAAATATTCTTGTTCCCAACCCAGGTTGGCCTGAACTTTCCTGACATCAGGGTTAAAATAATGGCAAACGTCGGTCGCAGCCTTGTCTACTGCAGCCAGTGCTTTCTTTAAAGGTGCTTTATAGTCCAGCGCTTCACCGGTATAGGAGATGAAAACGGTGGGAATCATCAAGGTATCTCCAATGATAAATACGGGAGATGACGGATCCCATGCAGAGTAACCGCGGGCTTCAAAGGTGCTGCGGATTCCGCCGCTGGGGAAAGAGGAAGCGTCGGGCTCTTGCTGGACTAATTCCTTGCCGCTGAATTCTTCAATAACGCCGCCTTTCCAGTCATGTTCGATGAAAGCATCGTGCTTCTCGGCCGTACCTTCGGTAAGGGGCTGAAACCAGTGGGTGCAATGGGTTGCGCCCATTTCCGTTGCCCACTTCTTCATGCCCTCGGCCACCTTGTCGGCAACGGAAAGGTCCAGGTATGCGCCGTTCTCAATGACATCGCGCAACTTCTTGTAGATGTCCTTTGGTAAATACTTGAACATCTTTTCTTGATTGAAGACGTACTTGGCGAAATACTCACTCGGCCTTTCAGCAGGCGTCTCCACTTCAACGGCTTTCTTCTTGAAAGCTTCTTCAACGACAATAAATCTTAAGTTTGCCATAATTAAATATGTTTTGTGCCCTGTCCTTGGATGATTGAACTAAATGGGTTCGCTCAGGATTCAGAGCTGGTTGGATATTCTGTTCATTGCTTCTTGGCAATTCTCGCGGTTGCAGAATGCCGTAAAGCGCACATAGCCTTCGCCACTCGGGCCAAAACCTACACCAGGGGTGCATACCAAGTTGGTGCGATGGAGCAAGTGGTGGAAAAATTGCCAACTGTCCATGCCTTGGGGTGTCTTCATCCAGATGTAGGGTGCATTCTCGCCTCCCCAGACATCCATGCCAATGTCTTTCAGCGTTTGGCGCATAAGGCATGCGTTCTCCATATAATATTGTATGGTTGCCTTGATTTCCTGCTGGCCTTGGGGCGTGTAGATGGCTTCTGCTGCGCGTTGTGAGATGTAGCTTGTGCCATTATACTTGGTGCTCTGCCGACGATTCCACAGAGAATTGAGTGGAATGGCTTCGCCTGCGTCGGACAAGGCGGTGAGTGCTTTGGGAACAATGGTGTATCCGCAACGCACGCCTGTGAAACCTGCAGTCTTGGAGTAGCTGTGGAACTCTATGGCACACTGCTTGGCATCCTCAATCTCGTAGATGGAATGGGGTGTTTGCTCATCCTGTATGTAGGCCTCGTAGGCAGCATCGTACATGATGAGTGAATTATGGCGCATGGCGTAGTCTACCCATTTTTCCAGCTCAGCGCGAGTAATGACAGTCCCTGTGGGATTGTTGGGATAGCACAGGTAGATGATATCTATTTTCTCCTGAGGAATGGCAGGGGTGAAGTTGTTCCCTGCCGTGCAGGGCATGTAGTGGATATTGCTCCATTTACCATTGAGCAAGTCCCCTGCGCGACCGCTCATGACGTTGCTGTCAATGTAAACGGGATAGATGGGGTCGGTAACACCTATGCTATTGGCCAAACTGAGGATGTCGCCAATGTTTCCCGTGTCGCTCTTCGCACCGTCGTTGATGAACACTTCGTCTAAGTCAAGGCTGATGCCGCGCGGCTTGAAGTCGTGGTCGATGATGGCTTGCTGCAAAAAGGAATAACCTTGCTCCGGACCGTAGCCGCGAAAGGTATTGCCTTGCGCCATTTCGTCTACTGCCTGATGCATGGCACTTATGACGGCGGGGGCAAGCGGTTGAGTTACGTCGCCGATGCCCAGACTGATGATGTGGGCTTCGGGGTGTTCCTCTTGAAAGGCGCGAACTTTTTTGGCAATGTCGCTGAAGAGATAGTTCTTTTGCAGTTTCAGAAAATTATGATTGATATGTGCCATCGTTGCTATGTCCTTTAGTCTATTTCCAATTCTCCTTCAAAGACGGTGGCGGCAGGCCCTGTCATGAAGACATGGTTGTTTTGCTCGTCCCATTCAATGTCCAACTGGCCACCGTCCATAAGAATGCTGCTCTTTCTGCCGCTCTTTCCATTGAGGCTTGCCGCAACGGCAGTGGCGCACGCACCTGTTCCGCAGGCTAGGGTGATGCCTGTACCACGTTCCCAGACACGGGTACGCAATGCGCCGTCGGGCAACACCTGAACAAATTCGATATTGCATCCTTCGGGAAACATGGGGTGATGTTCCAGGGCTGGACCTTCTGTTTCAAGAGCTATGTTGGTGATATCATTCACGAAAATGACAAAGTGGGGATTGCCCATGGATACGAATGTGCCTTGATATGTCTTTCTTTCGGCTTCAATGTTTCCAACCAGCAAGCTGCCATCTTCAGTGGCGAGCTGAGTTTTGTCATTCAGTATGGGAGTGCCCATGTCTACAGTGGCCTTTTCCACGCGGTTGTGCTGGTCGGTGAAGAGTTGCAACGTCTTGATGCCGGCCAAGGTCTCAATAGTGACGGTCTTGTTGTGGGTCATGCCGTGGTCATATACGTATTTACCCACGCAGCGCACGCCGTTGCCGCACATGCGGCCTTCGCTTCCGTCGTTGTTGAACATGCGCATGGAAAAGTCGGCCTTGTCGGATGTCCCAATCAGAATCAGTCCGTCGCTGCCCACGCCAGTGTGTGGCCGACTCCATCGGATGGCCGCTTCTTGTGGGTGATCGATGGGGAAGCGGGTAGTATCTACATATATGTAGTCATTGCCTGCGCCGTGCATCTTGGTGAACTGAATCTTAGGCATGTCGTAAAATGTTTCGTATTTTGACGATGCAAAAGTAATACTTATATTTGAAATATGAAACTTTTTTCTTGGGAAAATATGAAAATTTTAAGTTTTATCAATCAAAAATTATCAATTTGTAATATTTTGTGTGGATTTATCTGAATTTTATCGTAAAACTACTATTCCCTTTTTTCCTTTATTTGAGAAGAGGCATGCACTTCTTCACCGCAGCGTTTCAGCAAGCAGTCAAAGGCATCGATGCGGCGGTCGCGCAGGAAGGGCCACCAGCGTCGTACTTCTTCTGTGCGGTGTAGGTTGATGTCCACCAATAGATTTTCTTCCTCCTCGGTGCTGGCGCGGACTATGATTTCTCCCTGTGGACCGGCTACAAAGGAATTGCCCCAGAACAGAATGCCTTTGTCGGTGGCAGAATGGGGATGGGGTTCAAAGCCTACGCGATTGACGCTGATGACATGTAGTCCGTTGGCTATGGCATGTCCGCGCTGTACCGTCTCCCAAGCCTCGCGCTGCCGTTGCTGTTCTTCGGCAGAGTCGGTCGGTTCGTAGCCAATGGCGGTGGGGTAGATGAGGATTTCCGCTCCTCTCAAAGCCATGATGCGCGCAGCTTCGGGATACCATTGATCCCAACAAATGAGTACGCCCAACCTGCCCACGCTGGTAGAGATGGGTTGGAAGCCCAGGTCACCAGGGGTGAAGTAGAACTTTTCGTAGTAGGCAGGGTCGTCGGGAATGTGCATTTTGCGATACAGGCCAGCGATGCTCCCGTCTTTCTCAAACACTACGGCCGTGTTGTGATACAGGCCCGCCATTCTTTTTTCAAAGAGCGACGTTACCAATACAACGCCTGCTTTCCGTGCCACTTGGCTGTAGAAGTCCGTAGTAGGTCCGGGGATGGTGACAGCTTGGTCAAAATTGCTCACATCTTCCGTCTGGCAGAAGTACAATCCGTCGTGCAACTCCTGCAAAACCACCAATTCTGCTCCCTCTTGCGCCAGTTGGAGAATGCTCTTGGCCAACCTGCTGCGGTTATCGTCGTGGTCGGCGGTGTTGTGCTGCTGTATGATACCTACTTTCATCTCTTTCTTTTGTAATTTCGTCAATGTTCATGGAATGGAATCCCTGCCACCTAATATATAATATGGTATAAGTCTTTCATTTTGCTTTGCAAAGGTACAAAGAATATTTCAGTGAAAGGAGAGAGTGGCCTGCGTAGTTTTATTATCTTTGCATTCTTATTGATATATTAAACAATTATGCGAATAACTATTCTCTATACTATCATAGGCCTATTAGTGGTTATATTGCTGTGCCGTTATGCCATTCGAAAGATAGGTGAACATAAATTCAAAAGGTTAGCAATGGTTTTGATTGATCAGATCAATTTAGCGCGACAAGAAATAGAAGCATTGTTGTTGCCCACTCATTTGGTTGTGGAGAATGATATAACAGAGTTCAAAAAACGACATAATAAGCTGCTGACATCAATCTATGAACTCGAAAGTCATAAGTATTATAGTGAGGAAATATTGTATGAATTAGGAATTGTAGAGTTTAAGGAGTTAATCGATAATAGTTCATCAAAAATATTAGAGAGCAATAAGGTGTATTATGCTATTAATGAATTGAAGAATGATTCGGCCAAACTTCTGAATGTTTATCGTGCAAAGATTGCTCTAACACATTATTTTGCTTATTCGGAGTTAGATGATATTGTTTCTTCATACAAGAAGATAAAAGATAAGATTGATTTGGTGTTCCCGAAATACGCAGAGTGTGTAATTGATGAAGAAAGTAAGCGATTACCTCAGGTTATGAGAAAAATTGAATCGGAGCGTATGGAACACAACAAACGGTTTGTAGAACAGGAATTACATGCAAACAAGCAATATTTTGATCATGTATTGGATAGTTATCCATTGGATATGCAGCAAAGGGATTCCATAGTAAAACTCGAAGACAATTGTCTCGTAATTGCAAGTGCTGGAAGCGGGAAAACTTCTACTATTGTTGGCAAAGCAAAGTATTTGGTAGAAAGGCGACGTATTAATCCAACAAAGATATTATTGCTTACATATACGAGAAAAGCAGCTAATGAACTATCTAAACGTATGCAGATAGAAGGATTAAGTGCAGGTACATTTCATAGTCTAGCCTACCATATCATCGCCGAGGTGACAGGGCAAGCTCCGTCCATATGTGAAGCAGACGTGCCTCTTAATGTGTTCCGTATGTTAATTGCCGAGAGTGAAGATTTTCTACATGCTATCGTTAATTACATAATCAATTATCAGTCGCTAATGAAATTGGAGCATGATTACATGGATGCATTTACGTATTATGAAGATAGAAAGAAGTATGGCATTCATGCATTGTTTCCTGATGTAGAAGGAAAAGTAATCTTCACACGAAGTGAGGAAGAAAAACGCCTTTGTTCCATTTTGACACGGTATGGTATATTGTTTAGATATGAATGTGATTACCCCATTAATACTAGAACTCCAGAACGTAGACAATATAAGCCAGATTTTACTATCTATTTCAAAAATGAAAAGGGCCAGTGGCAATGCATCTATTTGGAGCATTTTGCTGTTGATAGAAATGGGCAAACGCCGCAATGGTTTGGCGAAGGAACAAAGGGAGGTTGGAAAGTCGCGAATCAAAAATACCTTGAAAGTATAGATTGGAAGCGAAAGTTCCATCGGCAGAATGGAACAATTCTTATTGAAACGACAAGTGCAGATTTTCACAATGGGACTGTGGAGCAAAAGCTCATCGAGCAACTATCTGAATACGGTGTGCCAATAAAACAGCGAACAGACAAGGAACTATATAATATGTTGGTGAAACGTAACCGCCAAATGGAAAAGACAGTATTCAATCTTCTCTTTTCATTCATAACTTTGATGAAGGCTAATGAAAAAACGATTGATGGGTTGCTCCAATCCACTGAGCCAAAAGAAGGATATATGCTGTCAGAAAACGACAAACGCAATCGAAATATACTCATAAAGGTTATTAAACCGTTTTATGATGCTTATCAGGAAGAATTGGAAAAGAATTTCGAGATGGACTTTTCGGACGTTATCATCCAAGCAACGGCCTTGTGCCGCGAGGGTCTATGGAAACAATACGAATATATTTTGGTGGATGAGTTCCAAGATATTTCTGTAGATAGATATAAATTCTTGCAAGCACTGCGTTCAGATAAACCCAAGACCAAACTCTATTGTGTGGGTGATGATTGGCAATCCATCTTTCGTTTTGCTGGTAGTGATATTTCTCTGTTCTATGATTTTGAACAGTATTTCGGATTTACAGAATGGTGTAAAATTGAAACAACATATCGTTTTCACCAGCCGCTTATAGATATGTCTTCTACTTTTATAATGAAAAATTCGGCTCAGAAAAAGAAAACGATGATGCCTCCAGATGGGGATATTAAGCAGACGTATTTGAATTTTGTGGAATGTGACTCTGAAGAAGACGGAATGCTAAAAAAGGCGGAAATGATAGTATCGTCATTGCCTAAGGATGAAACGGTCATGCTGTTGGGACGATACAATTATGATGCGTTGTCAGTGGGTTTTCAGGGTAAGATAGACCATGCGGATAATCGTCTCAAATTGAGTATTGCAGGACGGAACATATATTTCATGTCTGTTCATTCGGCGAAGGGATTGGAAGCTGACCATGTGATTCTTGTCAATTGTAACCAAGGAACATACGGTTTCCCATCCTTGATAGAAGATGATCCGATTTTGGATTTTGTATTAAGCAGGAGTGAACAATTTCCTTTTGCTGAAGAACGTCGTTTGTTTTATGTGGCAATGACACGCGCGAGGAAAAGAATGTATGTCCTTTACGATAGACTCAGACCGTCGCCATTCATTGGTGAATTTGTCATGAAATTTGAAGCTGGGTCGTACTTGTGTCCCAAATGCCTTGAGGGTAAAATCATTCCATTGAAAAAAGGAATATCCTCTAATGGCGTTCCGTATCGTTTATTTCGATGTACCAATAGAGAGGCAGGATGTGATTTCTTTGAGACGCGGTTCGGCAATCTTACTTCGCCTGGGATACTCATTTCTAAAAATATGACAGCACAGGATATAGAAAAGTTGCGCGAAAATCGAAGACGTGTAAGGCAAGTAAGTTAATAGTAATCTGTTGCGACAAATTTAGCAACATGAACACGAACGGTCTATTATTTGCCTTATATCGATATTTTATATTTGAATGGCAAGCACCATTTCCCTTATTTTTGTTACTTTTGCACATGCAATCCGAAAGGAACGCATGACATACTTTGCTCAATAGACTCTCAATCACCACCGCGAGAAGCGAGCATACTTTCAATATTGGAGCTGCCCTGACACAGGGCGCAGCTTCCCCATATTTGAAAGTGGCTTGTGGTGAGCCGAGAGTCGTATGGCGAAAGTCTGCGCCTCTTTTTGTTTTAATATGGGTAGATAGAAGTCAAAAAAGAAATAGACATGAAAATCCTCAAGCGCATTCTGTTGTGGTCGCTCATCGTCGGCGCGGCCAGTTTCCTCCTGGCCATCATCACGAAGTCCGATGCATTTCTGTATATCTTCATTGCGTGCAGCGTGGTTTTTCTCATTGCCATTACTGTTTCCCTGTTCGGTGCGGAAAGCATTGAGGGGAGTGAAGCCAGGAGTACCTACGACGCTATGGTGCGTACCCGTCTTCAGTCCGGCTATGACACAAGTGCCGAGATTGCCTGCTCGGGCAAGTGGCATGCCGTGCCCAGCAAGGACAGGAACCGCCTCCTTTTTGTCAAGACGGATGCCCAGGGTTTCCAGGAGTATGAAATCAAGGATTTCGGCCTGACCCATTCCGTTTACGACGGCAACGGCATGGTGGCCATCGACGGCCGCAGGAAGAAGTTGCTGCTCTACAACTTCGATGACTTGAAGCCCGAATATAAGGTGGTCAGGTACTCCGACCTGCTCTCCGTGAGCATTGTGACCGACGGGGTCATGGTATCCGAGAAATCGACGGCCCGTGCGCTGGGCGGTGCTTTGGTGGGTGGAGCGCTCTTGGGCGAGGCCGGCGCAGTGGTGGGCGGCCTGTCGGGCAGTGCCACGCATGGGCAGAAGATAGGCCGCGTGGCGGTCAAGTTCCTGTTGAGAGACGTTGCCACGCCCACGTTTGAAATCCTGTTTCTCAACATGATGCCCGTCAAGCCCTCAGCCCCCGACTACTACAAGGTGGAGCGGGCACTGAAGAAAGCCCAAGAGATAAAGGACATGACCTCAGTCGTCATCGACGAGGTGGACCGCACGGAAAGGGCGGGCCTAGGCACGCCGCCATCCCCGCAACCCAGCGTCTCCGTGGCCGACGAATTGACCAAGTTGGCCGGACTGAAGGAACAGGGCATCCTGAGCGAAGCCGAATTTGCCGCCCAAAAAACGAAGCTGCTGTCATAGCATTTTATTGTAACCCATATGAAAACCCCCGTCTTGATTTTTGCCATCACCTTGTCGCTTGTTTCCTGCAACCATGGCCGAAGGCCGCTCCCTGCCCCGACTGCCGCGCCGGAAGACAGTTGCGAAATCCTGCCCGCCGCCACGGCCGCTGTGCCCGATACCCAACCTGTTGCCCAGCCCGAGGTGCAGCCCGAGCCCCGGGCCGCCGACCCCTTGGTGGGCTCGTATGACTGCAAGCGCGTCAGGGAGTCCTACGTCTTCTATTCCGACGGCACGGGCCAGTTCTTCTCATCGGGCCAGTGCACCGACTTTACCTGGAAACGGAAGGGCAGCAACGTCACCGTCCATTACGAATTGACAGGCAACCAGAAGCTGAAATTCAATGCCAAGGCCCGTACCATTGTCGAACAGTCGTCCATGCTGGGCACGTTGGTCTATCAGGGCCGGTAGTCCTCATGTGCCGAGGAACGGCTGGTTTCAAGTCGTTTGAAATAGGCTGATTCTCCATTCGTTATCCTTTTGTTTTTCGCCCGATGCCCCTTTGGCGTGCAGCGGAGTGCTTCCTTGCTGCCGGAGGAGTGCTTCCTTGTTTCTGAAGGAGTGCTTCCTTGCCCGAGAAGGAGTGCTTCCTTCGGCAGGTAGGAGTGCTTCCATCCGCCGCACCCATGCTGCATGCCCGTCGTGAGGTTCTGGACGGGCATATCCCACGTAAGGACAAAGAGGGACGTGCCAGCGGAATAGGGTGGCCGACGGGAGACCATCTGAGGGGCGCAGGAAGTGCCCGGACGGGGCGTGAAACACCTCCCGATGCGGCCTGGGAAATCGCGGGCGGGGCGCAAAAGGTGGACCAACGGGGCGCAATCGTGCAGGGGTGAGGCCCATGGGGAGAATGGCAGGGTGTGGTCAGATGTTCCTCATGCGGAATTCGCGCGGCGTAAGGCCTTTCAGACGGATGAAGAACTTGCTGAAGCTCGACTGGTCGGCAAAGTGTAGGCGTTCGGCTATGGCCGACATGCTGAGATCAGTGGTCTGCAGAAGCCATGTGGCTTCCATGAGCAGCATTTGGCTGATATAGTCCACCACGGTGCGGCCGGTGATCTGGCGGACGATGCGCGAAAGGTGGGTGGGAGTGATGCAGAGCTGGGCGGCATAGAAGGGTATGTCGTGGTGTTCTGCAAAATGTTGCGGCAGCAGGCGCATGAAGCCTATGAACAGTTCGGCGGTGCGCTCGCCGTGCAGGTGTGTGCCTGTGACCCGTTCCTGAATGTCGGTAAGGTCGAGCAGGAAGAGTGTGTAGAGCGTGCGCAGGGCTTCGGCGCGGAAGCGGTGGTGTGACGCTTGGTAGCTGATGACTTCGTGCATGCGGCGGCGCAGGCGGTCCAGGCTGTCCTGTGGCACGCGCACCACGGGCTGTCCCCATTCGGCAATGGGCAGGTAGGCTGTGCGTATGATGTCGCGTATGGTAGGCATTTGGAGCGTCATGCCCTCGTCGGCCATGAGACAGATGCCGCGGTAGTCCTGCGAACCGCTGACGATGGCCACCTGGAATCCTGGGGAGTAAATGTAGAGGTCGCCGCGCTCCAGTGTGAGCGTGCGGCCGTTGTAGATGAGGTCGAGACTGCCCTGTTCCACCAGTGTGTAGGTGTATGCCGCCAGTGAGTCTTGCATGCGGTTGGTGTAGAAGGTCATTTCTGTGTCGGTCTCCGTGCAGCATATCTCATCGGACGGAATGTCTGTGGCGTCTGCGCCCAGGACGGATAGGAAAAAGTCGCGCAATGTGTACATATATGGATGGTGAGTGTGGATGTCGGGGCAAAGATACGAAGAAAAATGGACTGGATGTTCGTTTCAGACTAATTGTTGTTTGCTAGGGATTGTGTTACCGTGCTTGATTTGC
The DNA here is from genome assembly GCA_017940605.1 of Bacteroidaceae bacterium. Lineage (GTDB taxonomy): Bacteria > Bacteroidota > Bacteroidia > Bacteroidales > Bacteroidaceae > UBA6382. Next base: position 54,967 of record JAGAYF010000006.1, on the reverse strand, counting down.
CCTACCTTTGCACTCAAATTTATTATTAACATCATTACAAAATTAGAATTATGGACAAGAATAAGTCAATCGAAGCATTGCAGTTTTTTGTAACCCACCTTGCAGAAGGTGCTGTCGTTCATAAGCAGCAGGGTATGATTTTCAAGTCGCAGGGTTTCATAAAGCTCGGACAGAAGTACATCGATCACTTTAATGAAGAAATGGGCTGGGTGGAGAAGTTCACAGAGCGCATTCTCGACCTCGGCGGCGAAGTGAAGTTTGAGGGCATGAAGGAGCGTGAACTCATCAAGAATCCCCTCGATTACGTGAAGGCCGACCTGGCCATTCAGGAGCCTGGCGTGGATATGCTCATGAAGTGTATGGCCGAACTGAAGGATGATCCCACAACCTATGACCTACTGAAAGACTACCTGAAGGACGAGGAGGAAGACCTGTACTGGAGTCAGGGTGCTATGGACATGATCGAGTGCATTGGGGCACAGAACTGGCTGTTGCAGCAACTCTGAAAATAGATGGCCATGGTGATGCATGCCAAATTGCTTGTCCGCATGTTGCTGGGGGCGTTCATGACATTTGCCGGCGTGACGCACCTTACAGTGGCGCGGCAGGAATTCATTGCCCAAGTGCCAACGTGGTTGCAGTTCAGTGAGGGCTTCACCGACTTTGTGGTGTTGGCATCGGGCGTGGTGGAGATTGTGCTGGGCCTAGCCATGCTGTTCCTGTGGAGGAAAAAGGCCCTCGTAGGCACGTTGCTGGCACTTTTCTACATAGCCATCTTCCCTGGCAACATCAACCAATATGCAAATCACATCAGTGCCTTTGGCCTTGACACCGACCAACAACGCCTGGTGCGTCTGTTCTTTCAGCCTGTGTTGATCTTTTTGGCCCTGTGGTCTACCGGTGGTTGGGAATACTGCAAGAGCCTGTGGAGGACATGGCGGCAGAAAGCGAGTGAGTAGGCCTGCAGGTGTGAGGACAGGACGAATGCTATCTTGTGCAGGCGATATGAAGTGATAATTTATAAATGGAAAATGTTTATTATGGAAGCAAAAGAACAAGTGTTGCAGGCTATGCGCAAAGCAGGTGAACCCCTGAACGCAGGCAAGGTGGCCGAGCTGACAGGCCTGGACCGTAAGGTCGTCGATAAGGCATTTGCCGAATTGAAGAAAGAGGGCGCTATCGTGTCGCCCGTCCGCTGCAAGTGGACACCTGCTGAATAGGAATCCGTCTTGTGGCATTTTTATTTAAGCAGCACCGCCGACACTTTTTCTGTGTCGGCGGTGCTGCCTGTGTGGGGCTACTGGATTCTCGTCAGGGTAAATTTCGTTTTCTTGCCCTTCTCGTCTATGTCCAGTATGCCGCTCAGCTGCTTGCCGTCGCCGGAGATGAAGAGCGTGTCCTTGTCCTTGCCGTCGCTGGTGATGACCATGTTGCCTGCCACCGTGTAGGTGGCTTTCTGCGATGAGGGTGCGGCGGCAATGGCGGCTTTCAGTGCCTTGCGCTTCAGCCAGCCTATGCCTGCGTTCTTCATGGCATCGTCGCTGATGCTCATCTTGAGCTTCATCACCATGTCGGTCGCCGTCTTAAACTCGATGGTGACGGCGGTCTTCATGCCCTTGGCCAGGCTTTCGGCCTTGGCGCGGTTTTCCTTGAGTTCCTTGTCTACCTTGGCCTTTTCGGCATCGGTCAGCTTGCGGCCCAGCTCTTTCTCCTTCTCGGTGACGGCCTTGGTCCTGGCCGCGGCCATCTTGCTGTCAAGTTCGCTCAGCTTGCTGTTCAGTTCGTTGGCCAGGATGTTGGCGTTGTGGTAGGTGCGACCTGCCAGGTTCTGTGCTTCCATGCCGGCCATGCCGCATAGCAGGAGGGCGGCCAGCATACAGTGTCTCATTGTGAGTCTCATGGGTAATAAAGGGGTCTGTAGTTTGATGTATGATTATTTTGATAAATGTGCGTCAGTGCTTTACCGGGGCTTGTTCCTCGCGCAGGACGGCAGGGCCCAGCAAGCCGCTTTCGCGCAGGGGCGTACCGGCCTTGGGCCCTGAGATGACCCAGGTGCGGCGCTCGGTCTCGGGCAGCGCTGCGTCGTAGGCCAGGCGGTTGAACCATGTGCTGGTTGCGCGAATGCGTAGCTGGTTGATGCCCTTGTGCAGGTGGCGCGTTACGTCGGTTTCGTAGGGGGCGGCCCACAGTGTGTCGCACACGTGCCCGTTGACGGCCACTTCGGCTATCTCTTCCACGCGCCCCAGCGAGAGGATGTAGCGGCAGCCTTTTGTCAGACGGGGGAGTCGTAGGGTGGTTTCGTAGGTGGCTGTTCCGCTGAAGGCGCGGCCCTCGGCCGAGATGGGAAGGTCTTTCCACGGGACGAGGGCGGTCAGCTGGATGGGCTGGCCGATGCCCCATCCGTTGGGGAATGTCAGTGTCCAGGGTGCTGCGCCGTCTGTGCCTACGGGCACGAGTTGGCGTTTGGTGGCGGATGCGCGGTGCGCGATGCCTGCATGGGGTGCTGTGGCCGTTGCGGCCGTGTGGTGAAAGACGAGAAAGAGGCATTCGCCCTGTTCCAGTTGCAGGCTGATACGGCTGTACGGACCGTCGGGCGTAGTGCCGATGGGGCTGGCCTGTCCCGTCATGGGATTCCACAGCTCGGCCTGGCCCTTTTGCAGGAACGAGGCTTCGCCGCTGAAGCCCTTACCCTGCGGAGCGCAGATCATGTACCAGTCAGCCCCCTCGGTGCGGCGGTGCATCCACTGCAGGGACGTGGGTTTCACGTCGGGCGGCAGGCGCAGGCTGTCCAGGGCTTGTTGCAGGGTGCATCCCTGCAGTACGTTCCTGGAGTTGCTGCCCCCGTGCGCCGTTCCCCATAGCTTGTCCACGGCTTGCTGCCAACGTTGGGCCTGTGAGTGGTCGTCAGTCCGTGTGGCCACGGACAATGGGGCGTCGCCCACGATGATTCCTCCGGCGGCCGACAGGGCTTGCAGGCGCTCGGCCACCTGGGGCAGCATGCGCTGCCGCTGGGGTATCCACAGCACGTCGTACTGTATGCCTTCGGGCGTGGTCCACTTGCCGTTCACCACCTGTATGCGGTGCAACAGTGCATCGGTGTTGCAGTAGTCATAGCGGTAGCCCTCGGGGAATGCCGCGTACTGGTCGGGCTTCTGCTGGATCTCGTCGCCCAGGTACAACAGCACGGTGCTCACGGGCAGGCCGCGCTCCAGCATGTAGGAGCAGCGGGCCAGGTAGGTGGTGAAGCGGGGCATAGCCCACCACCACGTCTGTCGGCGCAGGAAAGGCGTGCCAATGCCGCCCCCAAAGCTCGTGCCGGGTTCGTGCCGGTCGGCATCGGGGTTGTGGGTGTAGGTGTGGAAGACCATGTGCGTGACGCCCTCCAGCAGATTTTGGTTGGCCACTTCGCGCAGCATGGATAGGTGCTCGTCCCAGGTGAGGGCGAAGCTCGTAAACGATTCGGCCGTTACGCGCGGCTTGCCGTACATGTGCGCTGCCGAGGCCGCGGGGCGTATGGGCTTGTAGTTGTGATTGGCAAGCCAGTGGCTGAACGGTTGCCAAAACTCGGTCATTGGCACGTCGGCCCACTTGTAGTACTCCATGGGGTCAGCGGGGAAAATATCGCCCGCCGCCGTTTCGTAGGAGACGGTCATGCCTTTTTCGCGTGCCATTCGCGACATGTATCCGTAGAAGTTGTCGGAGAATAGCTCATTGATGGTCCTGCGCCAGTCGCACAGGAAGCGGGCGGTCTGCTCGCGGTTGCCCACAATGAAGCCGAAGAGCGCCGGCATCCAGGGGCGCAGTGCGTAGTGGCGGCGCTGCTGGAATTCTTGTTCCATGAAGCGTGTCCATGTCTGTGAACGGCACTCCCAGGAGTCCATGAGCATGTTGTCTACCAAGCCTTTCAATGGGCCGTCCACCAAGCGGCCTATGTAGGAGCGGAACTGAAAGCCCACGAACGCCGTGTCCAGCTTGTTTACCTCCCATCCTGTGGCCTCGGCAGGGGCAGGGCCGTTGCGCTGCCCAGTGTTGATGTGGCCAATGCGCAGGATGGTCCAGCCATGCTCTACGCGCGTTCCGCCAATCTCGGCGGGAGCTTGCCATTGCAGCCGGCCGTGCTCGTCCATGTGCTGCGAGAGGTCCATGAGTGCGTCGCGGCGCACGAAGGCCTTGGCCGCCATGTCCGCGTCTTCGTTCAGTGGCGTGGCGGGTCGGAGGAGCGAACGCAATGTCCATCCTGCCTCGGTTTCCCAGTTGTCGCCCCTTGCCGCGGACAGGAATCTCATGCACGTTATGCGCATGGGGTGCAGGTTTACAATTTCTATGTCGTATTCATTTGCCTCTGCGCCCTGGGACAATGCGAAAGTCATGTTCGCTTCCTTGTCCTGCCAGTTGGCGCGTGGGAAATCGGTGTCCATCAATAGGGTGGAGGGCTTGTTCTTATGGGTTGCGCTTATGCGCAGGTGGATGTCGGGCTGCACTACCCATTCGTGGTTGAACAAGTCAATGGGATTGAACTCCAATGACCGCGCCAAAGGTCCGTGTTGCAGGCTGACGTGTAGGCGGTGCGGCTTCTCGGCCGTCGTAGGTGGCAGGGTGAGGGGTTTTCCTTCGCGCAAGAGGCCCTCCCACTGTGCTTGCTGTTGCGGCAGGCCGGCCCGTATTTGATCGTACTTCAGAGCTTCCACATTATCTCCCTCCGGCGTGGGAAATGCCAGCACGGCAATGTCGCGCCAGTCCTGCCAGGCCTTGCTTGCGTTGACAGGGAGCAGCGTGTCTACTGGCGTGCCGCCCGGTACGTCGGTCCTGCTGTATGCCAAGTGGCGCATGGCCTGCTCGGGCTTTATCCACGGGCCGCCGCTCGTGGCCCAGCCCGGACATGTCTGCAGACTGAAGCGCAGGCCCATGCGGTGGGCTTCGCTGGCTGCGAACCGTACCAATTCTTCCCATCGTGGCGAGAGGCATTCTATGTGTTCCTTGGTGCCTGGCCAGTCGTCGGGCTTTCCTTGTTTTCCGTGGAAGAATTGCACTCCCGTGATGCCTGCAGCGGCGATGGCTTCCAAGTCTTTTGTGATGCCTGCGCGGCTGACGTTCCCGTTTACGAAGTGAAACCACGTCTCGGGGTAGAAGATGCGTTGAGGGCGCAGGAAATGTGCTGCGTCGGCCTTCTCAAATGGTTTCCAAAGCAGGGCCGTGTCGGGCGTTGCGGCAAATGTGGTGGTGCGTGGCGCGTCTGGGCGTGCCGGTCTGCCCTGCGCATTGAGGGTGAATGTGGTTAAAAAAAGTGGAAAAAGCAGCGATGTGAGCGTCATGGTGGTATGGTGGCTATTAGAACACGCCTTTGGGATACTGCATGGCAGAGCAGTGTATGCTGCCGTGCTGCCAAACCAGTATGCGGCTGTCTATCCCCACGATTTCGTGCTTTGGGAAGGCCTGCTGCAGGATGTGCAAGGCCTGCGCGTCCTTTTCCGGCTGGTTGTAGGTGGGCATGAGCACCTTGCCGTTTAGGATGAGGAAGTTTGCGTAGGTGGCAGGCAGGCGTTGCCCGTCTTCGTCGTGCAGGGCATCGGGCAGGGGGAGGGGAAGCAGGCGGTAGGGCAGGCCGTCCTCGGTGCGCAGGGCTTGGAGTTCCTGTTCCATGAGGTGCAGCGCAGCGTGGTGGCTGTCCTCGGGGTCGGTGCATTGCACATAGGCAATGGTGTCGCCTGGGCAGAAGCGCGCCAGCGTGTCAATGTGGCCGTCCGTGTCGTCGCCCTCCAGGTGGCCGTGCTCCAGCCACAGCACGCGGCGGCAGTGAAGCCGTCGGCACAGGAACTCCTCTATCTCCATGCGGCTCATGGGCTGATTGCGGTTTTCGCTGAGCAGGCATTGGGCCGTGGTAAGCAGCGTGCCGCGGCCATCGGTCTCAATCGAGCCGCCCTCCAGCACAAAGTCCAAGCAGTCGGTGTACCGTCCGTGCAGCAGCCCGCTTTCCCACAGGCGGCGGTTGATGGCGTTGTCGAGCGCGGCCTCAAACTTGTTGCCCCAGCCGTTGAACCGAAAGTCGAGCAGCTCGGGCGATTTTTCCGTGATGACGGTGAGAAAGCCGTGGTCGCGTGCCCACGTGTCGTTGGTGGGACAGGACAGGAAGATGATGTTTTGCATGGCCCTACGCGGCAGTTTCTCTTGCAGCAGGCGGCCGACGGCCTGTGGCTCGGGCGTGGCGATGAGCAGTGGCTCCACGGAACTGATTTCATAGGCCATGCGCACATAGCACTGCGTCACTTCGTCCAGCCGCTGCGCCCAGTCGGTTCCGGCGTGCGGCCATGTGAGCTGCATTGCGCTCTGCGGCCACCACTCGGCGGGAAAGAATGACGAGCGCAACTCCATTCGTTCCATCTGCTGCCTGTTCACGTCGAGTTGCAGCGTGAAGTCGCCCACTGACGGGGCCGGAAGTTTGGAAAACAATCCCATGCAAAAATATTCTTTGCCTGCAAAGTTACGCATTTGCAGGCAAAGAAGTTTCCTTTCTTTCCCAAAAATGGAGGTAGCTACCGATTAGGGTATCGCGGGCGTGATTGATGCGGTGCGAAAAGGGTGGTATCCATCGGCATTGGGGAGTAAATGAAAAACTTACGCCCCGTTCGTGGCAACGGCATGCCTTATTGGAAAATTATCAGGCCGCGCAGGGGCGGTTCTTGCGCCTCGCAGGCAGATGCCTTGGGCCGCGTTGTGCATGGGTGCGTGCATGGCCGAAAAAAGGGAAGCCACGCATGGTGGCTTCCCTGGTGGGGCGGCAACCACAGGGGGCGGTGCTGACTAGAATTTGAATGAATAGATGCCTTTTCCGTTGGTGGCCGTGCAGATGCGTCCCTTGTAGAAGAAAGCGGCCTCGGGCTCGTGGTGGAATCCGTAGTCCACGAGGTCGTACATGTGGGTCTGGCGGCGTTTCTCCAGGTCGAACACGCGCAGGTAGATGTGGTTGAAGCGCGGGTCCTTGTGGGGAAATCCCTGGAAGATGATGAGCCTGCCGTCCTGCACGAATCCGCCCTGTGCCCACACCATGGCCCAGTCCATGTAGGTGGTTTCCAGTATGTCGGACTCGTTGAGGGTGACGGCGGTGACCACATTGCCCTTGCTGTTGCGCAGCGGCGGCAGCTTGAACTTGGCTATGGCGGCCCATTGGTAGTTGACGCACTGGTTATTGTTGTTGCGGCTGTAGGCATACATTGTGCCGTTCACCTGGTCTATGGCCACGTTGGGCGTGCCCAGGGCGTTCTCGTCGGTCATGCCTGGAAAATAGATGCTCTGTACGTGCTCCATGGTGAATGCCTTGATTTCGCCGTTCTCGAGGGTGGGCAGTATGCGGTAGACGGTGAGCAGGCCGCGCCGTGTGCCCGTCATGTTGCGCTGTGATATGTAGAGGAGGGGGAATGGGTCGTCCTTGTCAAACCTTTCGTTGCCGAAGCTGGATTGGTTGCAGTGGTAGAGCTCACTGCCCAGCAGCATGCCCTTCTCATTGGTCCTGAGGGTCGTCCCCATGGTGGAGGTGTCGTTGTGGGGACGGGGCTTGTAGGTGGCAATGACTTGTTTCTTCTCCAGGTCGTAGAGCGTGACCTTGGTCATCCTCACTCCCACCATGAATAGGTATTTTCCGAACACGGCTCCGCTTTGGTGGTGGATGTCCATGTCGGCCAGGAGGTCGATTTTCTTGAGCTTGTCGGTCTTCTTCAGTCGTCCGTTCTGCCTGAGCTCCTTGGCGTTGAGCTTGCAGGCGCTGTCCTGTGCGTGGGCAGGCATGAGCGGGCTGCCCAGCATGACGGCCGCGAGGGTGGCGGCCAGCATCAGTCTTGTAAGTCTGTGTGTGTGCATGTGATGGTTGAAAATGGGTTGTACAAAATGGAATTTGTGGGCAAAATTACATATTTTTGTTGGATGCCATTGGGCATTTGACAGAAAATCACTACCTTTGCAGCCGCAAAACGCTATTTTTCGAGATTGTGAAGATTCAGGATGTCGTGACGACCCTTGAACGTTTCGCGCCGCTGCCTCTGCAGGAAAGCTATGACAATGCAGGCTTGCAGGTAGGGTTAACAGCCGCGGAGGTCTCAGGGGTCTTGTTGTGTCTGGACGTGACCGAGGCGGTCATTGACGAGGCGGTGAGGCTGGATTGCAACTTGGTCGTGGCCCATCACCCATTGTTGTTCCGCCCGCTCAGGCGGGTGGGCGGCGACACGCAGGCTGAGCGCTGCGTGCGCCTGGCGGTCAGGCACGATGTGGCCGTCTATGCTGCCCATACCAACCTGGACAACCAGCTGGGCGGGGTGAACGATGAAATGGCACGGCGTTTGGGACTGTCCCACGTGGTGCGTCTGCAGCCCCATCCGCAGGGTGGCGGCGCAGGCGTGATGGGCAAGCTGGAAGAACCCATGTCGGCGCAGTCTTTCCTGGCGTTGGCCAAGGAAGTCTTTGGCGTGGCCTGCCTGCAGCACAACCAGTTGCTGAATCGCGAGGTCAGGATGGTGGGGCTGTGCGGCGGCGCAGGCGATTTCCTCCTGCCCGAGGCCGTGGCACAGGGGTGCGATGCCTTCCTGACGGGCGAGATGCACTATCACCAGTATTTCGGCTACGAGAACGTCATTCAGATAGGTGTCCTGGGGCATTACCAGAGCGAACAGTTCACGCCGCACCTCATGCAGCGCATCCTGCACGCGGAATGGCCCGACCTGAGGACGCACGTCACCAGCGTGGCGACCAATCCCATCCACTACATGTAGAATAACATTAACCAAAAATAATTTGAACCCATTATGGCACGCGAAACTAAAGTGAAGAATCCTGCGGATTTGCCCGTAGACGAGAAATTGAAGAATCTGTATTCCCTGCAAAAGGTGTTGAGCCGCATTGATGAGATACGAACCATCCGCGGCGAGCTTCCCCTGGAAGTGCAGGACCTGTCGGACGAGATAGAAGGCCTGACCATGCGCATTTCCAAGCTCGAGGAGGAGGCCAACGGCCTGCGCATCGCCGTCAACAAGTGGAAGGAAGAAAAGATACAGGCCCAGTCGGTCATTGACAGGAACAAGGAAAAGATTGAGAACGTGAGCAACAGCCGCGAATACGACAACCTGCAGAAGGAAGTTGAGTATCAGGAGCTGGAAATCCAGTTGCGCGACAAGCGAATCCGCGAAGCCGCTGCCAAGAAGCAGGAAATCGACGATGCCATTGCGCGATATGCTGCCGACATTGAAGAACGCAAGGCCGAACTCGTGGTAAAGAAGGAGGAACTGGACGAAATCATCATGGAGAACAAGGTCGAGGAGGACAAACTCCGCGATGAATCCAAGGAACTGGAGGAAAAGATTGAGCCACGCCTGCTCACGGCGTACAAACGCATCCGCAAGAGCTGCCGCAACGGTTTGGGCATCGTCAGCGTGGACCGTGATTCCTGCGGAGGCTGCTTTGCCAAGATTCCGCCCCAGCGCCAGTTGGACGTGCGCCTGCACAAGAAGGTGATTGTCTGTGAATACTGCGGCCGCATCCTGATTGATCCTGAATTGGCAGGCATCAAGGTGGCCAAGCCCCAGGTTGAGGAGGACAAAAAGGGCCGCCGCAAGAAGGCAACGGCCAAGACGGCAAAGAAAAAGGAAGAAGCATAGCCTTTTCTGGCTGAACAGGGAGGCTGCGGCTCTCTGAATCGCGATTCAGGGGGCTTGGATAAGAATAGGACGGGTGTCCGCTGAAAATCTGTGCGAGAAGTGAGATTTTTGGCGGACACCTTGTGTTCTTTGCGCGTCGTAACGGTGTTCCTGCCGCGCTTTTCAGAAAACGAGATCGGAATAGCGGGGAATGTCGCTGAGGAAAACGTATCGGCGGGCCTCCCTGTCCAGATGGGCGCAGTAGTGCGTCATGCCGTTGCTGGCCATGACGTAGGGAACTTGCAGTACGCGGTTGTATGCATTGATTTGGTTGAACGTCTGCTGCGTTATGCGGATGGCCGGGGCTTTGTATTCTATGATGAGCACGGGTGTCATGTCTCGGGAAAAGAGTACGGTGTCGCAGCGTCGCCTCATGCCGTTGAGTTCAATGCTTATTTCGTTGGCCAGGCGGGCCGATGGGTAGCCTTTGTCCGATATGAGAAACCGGACGAAGTGCTGGCGCACCCATTCCTCAGGCGTGAGTGCCACAAAACGGCGACGCAGGGGGTCGAAGATTTGCGTGAGATTTCCCTGCGCCTGCAAACGGGGTTCAAACGGGGGGAGGTTGAGCTCTTCCATTTCGTTGGGGCGGAATGATGGCTGATTGGGTTGCAAATTTAATGCAAATACCTGAAAATATCCTTGAAATGCGCGTTGTTTTTTCGGACGAGTGTGCGGGAAAACGGAAAGAAAGCACGCATTTGAGGTCTAAAATGCGGATTTTTAAATGTAAATATCAGAAAAACAAATGATTGCAGACAAAATTTTTTGTATGAATTTTTGGGGATTTTAGCGGAAAAAGCATCAAATCGGGCGCAAGGATGCGCTTTAACGCTGAAAAATGTTTATATTTGCACCCCATTTGATTGTTGGACAAAAATTTCGTTACAATGAAGACCAAGCAGGAAATCACGGCCAATTGGCTGGAGCGCTACACCAAGTTGCAACTGGGGGAAATCAGCCCCTACATCTTGCTGACCAATTTCAACAACTACGTTGACATGTTCTGCGACTACTGCGGGGTGGACCGCGTGGGCTATGAAGCCAACATGCGCGTGGCCAACGGCAACGGAATCACCATGATCAATTTTGGCATGGGCAGCCCCAATGCCGCGCTCATCATGGACCTGCTGAGCGCTGTCAGCCCCAAGGCGTGCCTGTTCCTGGGCAAGTGCGGCGGCATTTCCCACAAGACGCAGATAGGCGACTTCATATTGCCGCTGGCGGCCGTGAGGGGCGAGGGAACGAGCAACGACTATTTTCCGCCCGAAGTGCCGTCATTGCCCGCCTTTATCCTGGAACGCGCTGTTTCCTCCGTGCTCATACAGCACAGGCTGGACTATTGGACGGGCTCGGTCTACACAACCAACAGGCGCGTGTGGGAACATGACGACAAGTTCAAGGAATACCTCAGGACGACGCGTGCCATGGCTGTCGACATGGAGTGTGCCACGTTGTTCTCGTGCGGTTTCTACAACCACATCCCCGTGGGGGCGTTGCTGCTCGTGTCAGACAACCCCATGGTGCCTGAAGGCGTGAAGACCATTGCCAGCGACAATGCCGTGAACACCAACTATGCGCAGCGGCATGTGGAGATGGGCATCCTGTCGCTGCAAAAGATCATAGAGCACGCCGAAACGGTAAGGCACCTCAAGTTTGACTGGTAGGACAATCATTGGAAAATCATGGCAGCAGCGCAAAAAGGCATCACTTTCGAGGCAATCATGAAGGAGATTGCGGCAGGGCAGTTCAGGTCGGTCTACCTGCTCATGGGCAACGAGAATTACTACATCGACCGCATTGCCGACGCCATCGTAGACAATGCCCTCAGGGAGGACGAGCGCGATTTCTGCCTCAATGTCTTCTACGGCAGCGACGCATCGGTCAACAACATCATCAATGCGGCGCAGAGCTTCCCCATGATGGGGGAACGCTCGGTGGTGCTCGTGCGCGAGGCGCAGAACCTGTCGGGATGGGACGACTTGTCCTATTACCTGCAGCACCCGCAACCATCGACGGTGCTCGTGCTGGTATATAAGAATGGTACGATAGACCGCCGGAAGAAGGTGGTCTCGCTTATTTCGACCCTTGGCGTCGTTTTTGAGTCGGCCAAGGTCAAGGACTACCAGCTTCCGGCCCTCATACGCGCCTATGCCCAGGAAAAGGGCTTTGCCATGGATGAAAAGTCGGTCAGCCTGGTGGCCGACTCCATCGGATGCGACCTGATACGCCTGTATGGCGAGATGGACAAGCTGTTCCTGGCCATGCCGGCAGGTCAGCAGCGGGTAACGCCCGACCTGGTGGAGCGCAACATCGGCATCAGCAAGGATTTCAATTACTTTGAACTGCAAAACGCATTGGTGGCCAAGGACGTGAAGAAGGCATTCCAGATAGCCAAATACTTTGCCAACAATCCCAAGGCCAATCCCATACAGCTCATCCTGCCCACGCTGTTCCGCTTCTTCTCCACGCTGATGATTGCCCACTATGCGCCCGACAAGACATCCGTAGGCATAGCCAACTACCTGGGGCAGCCCGAGTGGATGGTGCGCAACAATGTATTGCCCGCCCTGCGGCTGTATTCTGCCGGCAAGGTGCTGCGCATACTGGAGGAGATACGCATGGCCGACGAAAAGTCCAAGGGCATGGGCGGCTCTGGTTGGACCGAAGGCGACATACTGAGGCAGCTGCTGGCTTTTATCATGGAATGAGGAAAGCCCGTCGGCCTGAGGGGCGATGGAATAAGGAAAGCAAGGACGGATAGGGGGAGTGACGATGTTTCGTGCAGGGAATGGATGCGCCGATGCGCAGCCTATGTGACTTTTTGCGCCGTGTCTGAGGGATTTTCACGGCGCGCATGAAATCTTTCACGCCGCATCGGCAGGGTTCTGCTGCCTTGTCGGCTGCGCCATTGCGCTTCATTTGCGGCGTGCTGCCTGGCTGGTGTGGAAAATGCTCCGTATGGCATCCATGCTTGCCATTGGACGGGCAGGGGTGTCGTGATGCAGACGGTCAGGATGCCCTGTCGCTGGCATGGTTGTCGTGCGTGGCCTGCCGTTGGGTGGGTATGTCACAGGTCATGGCCGCGGTGGGGATTCTCCAACGGGGGAAGGCAATGGGGTGTAAGGGAGCGGCCGGGAAAATGAGTTGGAAAAAGTGGCAGGAAATGCAGCAAAAAATGAAAAATGGGGGAGTGCGGCGGCCATTTTTGACGAATCATTTTGCCAAAATCCGAAGTTGTTCAGGTGTGAAAAGGCGGAAAAACGACCCGATTTTGCAAAAAAACACTCAGAATTTTATACAGAAAAAATGCGCCGTTTTCCCATTGCTGAAGTGCAATTTGCCAATTTTTACCCCCAAAATAAATGCATCGAAATCGTCAGCCGAAAGAACGATGGAGAGAGTGGCAAAAATTTCATTTTTTTGCGTAAAAAATCAGTCCAAATTCAACTTTAACCAAAATTAACGCGCAAAATTTATAAATTCAAAAATAAAAACTCAAAGAATAAATTCGGAAACTGTCAACAAGATATTATAAATTTAAAATACAAAATAGAAATTTTAATACAGAAAAACTTAATTTATAAATCAACACAATCAAGTTTTTACGCTTTATTCATTTCTGAATATTTGAAAATTTTCATCATACAGACATGAAAATCAAGTTTTTTGTCGCTTTTATTCTTGCGTTTTTAATGAATAGGGTGTGTTTTTATTCAGAAACGGAAAAAATGTTAGTTCTAAGAATGAAAATCGAGATAATAAAGAATAATTTTCCAGTTAATTACAAAAATTTCATCACGTAATCAAAATTTCCGTCAAATGCATGAATGTCGTTATGGTGTGCGAAGTTGCGCCCGAATGCGAAAAAACGAATTTCAAAAAGAATATCTAAATTTAAATATGAAAATATTTTGAAAATAAAATAATTTGAAATTCTGATTACCGTATCAGAAAAATGATTTAATTTTGCAAATCATCAAAAAATGGGTATTTTTGCCCCAAAATTTAGACATATGGAAATTAAGGACCGTTTGAAGATGCTCCAGGACGAGCAAAAAATGTCGCAAAAGGAGTTTGCAAAATTGCTGGGTATAGCTGAGGGTTCTCTGTCGGGAATCTACCTGGGCCGTACCAATCCCACCAACAACCATACCATGGCGGTGCATCGTGCATTCCCCAACATCAACATCAATTGGCTGTTGTTTGGCGAGGGAGACATGTATAAGGAATCCTCACCCCAGGAAACCGATGAGATGCCGTCCTTGTTTGCGCAGCCTGCCGAGGCGCGTCTGGGCGTACAGGCCCTGAAGGATGGTCCTAAGCCCGCAATGCCGCCGCAAGACCCAGCGAAACCCTTCCCAGTGCCGCCTGCCGAGGTGCTGAGGCGCAATGTGAAGGAAATTCGGGTCTTTTACGATGACGGAACCTATGAGGCGTTCGTCCCGTCCAAGTAATAGGATTTAAAATAAAGGGCTACGATGAAATAACACGCCCCCTGCGCAACCAGCGCAGGGGGCGTGTTAGTGTTTTTTCCGTCGCCTCTAAGCTTTTTCGGGAATGTTCTTCAGGATTTCCAGAAGATGATCCCATACCATTTGTACGGTGGGAATCAGCAGGCGTTCGTCGGGCGAGTGGACGCCCTGCAGCGTCGGCCCGAACGAGACCATGTCCATTTTGGGGTATTTCTCGCTGAACAGACCGCATTCCAGGCCGGCGTGGATGGCCTTTACCTCGGGTTTGCGCTGGAACAGCCGCTCGTAGGCTTGGACGGCAATTTGCAGGAACGGGCTGGCGGGATTTAACTGCCATCCGGGATAGCCGGTGTTGACGTCAACTTCAGCGTCGGCCAGCTGGAACACGCCGCTGATGGCTTCGCATGCCGCCAGGCGCTTGCTTGTGAGGCTGGAACGCTGCATGGTTTCTATGAGGATGGTGTCGCCTTGCATCTTAATGCTGGCCAGGTTGCTGCTTGTCTCGACGAAATTGGGAATCTCCTGACTCATGGCAAACACGCCGTTGGGAATGCCGAGGCAGGCCTTGACCAAGCGGTCGGCCAGCCCTTTTTCCAGCACTTTGTCGGCGGCGGGGCAGCTTTGCAGGAGGAATTGCATGCCGGGCTCGGCCTGCACGTATTCTTGCTCGAACTCAGCGGCCATGATGTTGAACTCTATCCTGACTTGCTCCTTGTGTTGCGCAGGCACGGCGCAGATGGCGTAGCCGTCGCGTGGGATGGCGTTGTGCAGGCCGCCGCTTTGTATGTCTGCAATGAGGAGTCCGTATTTTTTCATGAAGCGCGCGAGCATGCGCAACAGCAGAATGTTGGCGTTGGCGCGTTTCTTGTTGATGTCGTCGCCGCTGTGGCCGCCCACGAGGCCCTTGACTTGTATTTTCATGAAGAAAGCGTCGGCCGGCGCGTCTTGCAGGCTGACGGCAAACCTGGCGCGCGTGTTGGCGCCGCCTGCGCAGGAAATGAAGATTTGGCCTTCGTCCTCGCTGTCCAGGTTAATGAGGTAGTCGCCGTGCAGAAGTGTGGGCGAGAGCCCGAAAGCACCTACCAGCGAGGTCTCTTCGCTGCGCGTAAACAGGCATTCGATGGGGCCGTGGGCAATGCTGTCGTCGGCCAGCAGGGCCAGTTCCATGGCGCACCCTATTCCGTCGTCCGCCCCCAAGGTCGTGCCCTTTGCTTTCAGCCATTCGCCGTCGATGACGGTCTGTATGGGGTCTTTCAGGAAGTCAAAATCCAGCCCGGCCTCCTTTTCGCACACCATGTCCATGTGGCTTTGCAGCACGGTGGTCTTCCGGCTCTCCATTCCTGGGGAAGCGGGCTTCCTGATGAGGACGTTGCCTGTTTCGTCCAGTTGGCATTCCAATCCTTTCTCCCTGGCAAAATCTTGCAGGTAGGACATCATTTTCTCTTCCTTGCCTGATGGGCGCGGAATCTTGTTGATTTCGGCAAAATAGTCGAAAACGAGTTTGGGTTGCAGTTGCATGGTCTTCTTGATTTGAATATTATTTCTTTACAAAGTTACTCAACTGCGTCCGAATCACCAAATTTTTCCGTCATTTTTAATATAATCGGCCATTCGGCGTTCCGTAAATTCGTAACTTTGCCGAAATATTTTGAAATCCATGCCTGAAATGAAAAAACTTTGCTTCCGCCTGTCCCTGATGGGCTTGTATCTTATCCCCGTGGCAGTCAATGCCCAGCACATCACCTATATTGACGAGATCAAGGATGTGTACAACCGTGCCGACCGTGCAGCGGTGCTCACCAAGCAGCCCAAGCCCGTCATTGGCGTGCCCAGCATGGGCCGCGAGCAGGCTGAGACGCAGCTTGTCGAGCAAGCGGGCGGCATTCCCCTCATATTGCCCCGCACGTCCGATGCTGCGGCCCTGCGCGACGCGGCTGCCCTGCTCGACGGCCTTGTGCTGACGCAGGGGGTCAGCCCGCAGGATGAGTACAGCGTGCTGTTATACAAGGTGGCCACTGATCGCAACATGCCCGTGCTGGGAACGAACGAGCTGATGCTGAGAATCGACAGCGGACTGTGGCAAATGCCGCACAACATCACGGAAACAGCCCCCTTCATGCGCCAGGCGCGCCTGTACAAGCGGGCCAAGGACCTGCACGGCCGCATGTTCACGCTCGAGACCCACAGCGACCTGCCCGATGTCTACGAAGACGGATACAGCTGCGGCGTAAGGGCGACCAATCAGGTGAGCATTCAGAAGATGCAGGAGGGAATGCTCGACGCTGAGTTCCTGGCCATCTACTTCGGCCAGGGCAAGCTGGACGAGGCTTCGCAGCGGAAGGACATTGAGCGCGGATGGAAGCGCCTGGACGAGATATTGGCCGACTGCCGCAAGTACAGCGATTTCTGCGGCATAGCCCGCACGCCCCAGGAGGCCCTGCAGCTCAAGGCCGACGGCAAGAAGGCATTCTTCGTCTGCATTGAGAACGGAACAATCATAGGCCACGACCTCAGCCAGATAAGAAAGTATGCCGACAAGGGCATAGTCTACATGACGCTCAGCCACATGAAGGACAACCTCATCTGCCACACGTCCGACCGCCGTGTTCCTGGTCCGCGCCTCGGGCTCACCGACTTTGGCCGCAAGGTGGTGAGGGAGCTCAACCGCTGCGGCATCATGGTTGACTGCAGCCACACCAGCGAACAGACGTTCTGGGACTGCATCCGCCTGTCAAAGTGTCCCATTATCTGTTCTCACAGCGGGGCGATGGCGCTTTTCAACCACGACCGCAACCTTACCGACGAGCAGCTGCGCGCCTTGGCCCGCAACGGGGGCGTGGTCAATGTCTATGCCGTGTGGAACTATCAGCACACCGACAAATGGAAAGTCAACATTGAGGATTTTGTCAACCACATTGACCATTGCGTCCGGGTGGCGGGCATCGACCACGTGGGCATCGGCGTCGACTTTGACGGCGGCGGCGGATTCACCGGCGTCTTTGCCGAAAACGACATGCTGAACATCACAATGAAGCTCCTGGAGCGCGGATACACTGAGGAACAGATTCGCAAGATATGGAGCGGCAACCTGTTCCGCGTGCTCAACGAGGTACAGGCCTACGCCGCCAAGCACAAGTAGGATGTCCTGGGCCGGCTGTCGGCCCAGGGGCACTTTTCTCCATCTTTACTTTGTTTTCTGCCATCCTGCCGGGCATTGACGATGCTCGGCATGGAGCGTTGGCCGTCCTGTGGCGGGAGTGGGGAAAAATGTAAGGCGCAAAAGTGCCGCCCATGCGGCCTGAAACATTTTCTGCGGGGCGTAAAAGATGGGCCGACAAGGCGTAAGAACCGGCCCATGCGCCCATTTCGTCGGGCCGTGCCCGTGGGCTGTACGGGGCGGCCATGCATTGGCGTGGCTGCAAAAAGAAAACCCCGTGGGCAAGCACCCACGGGATCGCAAAAAAATGAAAAAAACGGATTATTCTATGACCATGTCAAATTCGCAGCACTTGCTGCGTTGGTGAGCCAGGTGCTTCGTCATGGGCGATATGCCGAAGAGCACGCTGTAGGTGCTGGCCTTGATCGTCTTGCCGTCGGGCATGAACTCCAGCAGGCGCATCCAGCCGTCGCCGCCGTTGCCTTCCCATCCGCCGCCCAGGCACTGTATGTTCCACATCATCTGGTGCACGTCCTTGCCTGCGCTGTTCTTGTCGCAGCGGTAGGCGGTGTTGTTCTCAAAGTCCTGCTGGCTGCCCGGGTTCTGCTTGTCGGGGTGTCCCGTGTGTCCGCACACCACCAGGCGTATGTTCTTGCAGGGATACACCAGCTTGTCCCACATTTCCTGGCCCTGGTTGGCCGGACTAATCTTGTAGGAAGTGCCCACTACCGTGGTGCGCTTGGCAGTCGTCTCGGCCAGGAAGGAATGGGTCAGTATGATGACCTTGTGGTCCTTGTACTTCTCGCTGTCGCAGAGTTTCTTTGCCCAATCCAGGACTTCGTCGCGCGGCGACCATTCCGTATTGATGATCAGCAGCTTGCCCCAGTTCTTGTCGGCCAGTTCCCATGCCGCATTCTCGAGCGATGCCACGCCCGAGCGGTTGGGAAATGCGGCCACCAGTACATCGGCGTTCTTGCTGTTGCGCTCGTAGGTGTAGTACTCGGGAAAGTGGGTGAAACCCTCGTCACCGCGCACGTATCCGTATTCGTGGTTGCCGCCCGATATGATGTAGGGCACTTTGTTGTCCAGTCGCTTCAGGCAGTGGCTGGACCATTCCCACATTTGTTTGCTCGTCTGGTTCAGCATCTTGCGGTTGCGCACGATGTTCTCGTTCTGCTCCACCAGGTCGCCCGTGATGAGCACCGCCTTGATGTTGAGGTGGTCAATGTTGTCGGCAATCCACGCCGTTGTCAGTTCAAACAACGGCTGGTTGATGTCATACTTGGTGTACCCCTGGGGGTCGCCCACGACGGCCAGCATGAATGAGTTGGGGTCGTTGAGTTTCTGGCGGTCGGCACGGTTCTGGGCCATGGCCGAAGCGGCAGCACATAGCGCTAAGGCTAAGCAAATGATTCTTGTCTTCATTGTCTGTATGTTTTGAGTGTTGTATTATTTGTTCCAATCCTTGATCTTGATGTCAAACTGGTCAATCTCGCTCGTGCGGTGGGCATACTGCTTCGTCATGGGCGATATGCCGAACAATGGCGAGTAGGTGCGTATCTTTATCGTCTTTCCGTCGGGCATGAACTCCAGTATGCGCACCCATCCGTCGCCGCCGTTGCCGTAGCCTCCGCCGCCGATGAACTGATTGTTGAACATCATTTGGTGGACCTTCTTGCCGTCGGCGTTCTTGTCGACGCGGTAGGACGTGTTGTCCTGCAGCACCTCACCGTTCTTGCCG
Organism: Bacteroidaceae bacterium; assembly: GCA_017940605.1. Taxonomy (GTDB): domain Bacteria; phylum Bacteroidota; class Bacteroidia; order Bacteroidales; family Bacteroidaceae; genus UBA6382. The sequence continues at coordinate 35,917 of JAGAYF010000006.1, read as the reverse complement.
GCGTGGCCGCACAGCACGAGGCGTATGTTCTTGCAGGGGTAGATGAGCTTGTCCCACATCTCCTGGCCTTGGTTGGCGTGCTGAATCTTGTAGCGTGTGCCCACCATGGTCGTGCGGCGCGGGTCTTTGCCGCCCGCCAGGAACGAGTGGGTTTGGATGATGACCTTGTGGTTCTTGTATTTGTCGCTTTCGCACAGTTTTTTCGCCCATTCCAGCACCTCATCGCGCGGTGCCCACTCCGTATTGATGATGAGCAGCGAACCCCAGTTGGGGTCGGAGAATTCATAGGCGGCATTCTCGATGGACACGTGGCCTTCCTTGTTGGGAAACGCCGCCACGATGCACTCCATGTTCTTGCTGTTGCGTTCCATCGTGATGTATTCGGGGTAATGGGTGAACGGCTCGTCGCCGCGCATGTATCCATAGTCATGGTTGCCGCTGCTCACGACGTAGGGCACGATGTTGTCCAGCCGTTCCAGGCAGTGGCTTGTCCATTCCCACATCTGCTTGCTGCTTTGGTTGCCGGTCTTGTCTCTTTTCATGGGCAGCCACTCGTTGTGGTTCACGTTGTCGCCGGTGATGAGCACCGCCTTGACGTTCAGGTTCTCCACGTTGTCCTTTGCCCAAACGGTGGTAAGCTCATAAAGGGGTTGGTTGATGGTGTACTTCACATAGTTCTGCGGATCGCCCATCATGATGAATGTAAATGCCTGCGGGTCGGTCAGGTGCTGTTGGTCGGCGCGGTGTTGCGCCACGGTGGGAATGGCTGTGGCCCACGCCAACAGGAGGGATACGGCCAAATGCTGTCTTTTCATGTTTCTATGATTGTTTTAGGATTTTTATCAGAAATGTTCTTCTTGTTTGGCGTAGAAAGTCTTGGTCAGCCACACGCGGTAGCGCGTATGGTCGTCCCAAGTGTTGCCGGCCGATGCAAAATCGCAGAAGCGGAGCATGCGCGGCTTGCCTATCGTCTCGCGGTCAGTGCCGGTGCGGGCTTCCACCTCAAATGTCATCCAATGGTCCTTGTCGCTGTCTGTGGGGCGGGCCTCCACGATGCCGTCTTGCTGGGTGATGATGCATGCTTCGTCCACAAATCCGTCGTCAAACCGGCTGTCGCGCGCCAATACGATAGGTCCGCGCGTCAATGCCTGCATATGGTTGAGCTCATGCAGGCGGGTGCGCATGTCAAGGTGGAGGGTGATGCGGTCTCCGGCGCGCCATGTGCGCTGAAGGGTGGCATATGTGCCTGCCTGCACGTGGGGGATGTCCTTTCCGTTGACCTTGACGCTGCTTTGCTCGCTCCAAGTGGGAATGCGCAGTTCAATGGTAAATTCTGTCTCGCGTGAAGGGGCTACCTCTATGGTTACTTCGCCCGTTTTGGGGTAGTCGGTTGTCTGTTTGATTGTCACATTGTTCCCGTTGAGCGAAAGAGTTGCCTCCGAAGGGCAGTACATGTTGATGGTGGCTGTGTTGGCTTCGGCGTGATAGGCAAAGCGGGGAATCATGGCAAAGGCGCGTGGTCCGTTGGCGTTGCAGCAATTGATGTGCAGCCCACATTGATTCTCGCCTTCGTGACGGAATCCCTCCAGGGGCGTATATTTGGCAATCTGGCTTCCGTCGTTTTTCATGGAGGCCAGAATGGCGTTGTAGAAAGTCTGTTCTATGTTGTCGGCATACTGAGCTTGTTTCCTAAGCTGCCACAGGCGTTCGTTAAGTTGCATCCAAGTGAATCCTGCGCAGGTTTCCATGCTGTGATATGCAGGTAGCGTTTGTCCCTTCCGCCCGTTTATCCAGCATTCGTTGGCACTGCCGCTTCCGCAAAGGTTGATTTCTTCGTCCTTAATGTGTCTGACCACCTTTTCAACAATGTCAATGTAGTCAGTCCTGCCTGTCGTCTTGGCCAGTTCCAAGAGGCCTACGTAGCAGGACATCATTTCATAGGCTTTTTGCCCGTTTTCCTTGTACCATAAGTGATTGCCTATCGGATGGCGCAGGTATACTGGGACATCGGCCAAGGCTATGAGCTGTGCGCCGCCTTGTTCCTCGGCATCTTTCACTAGGAATTGTGCAAAGTCCAGATATTTTTGTTCCTTGGTGCGGTTGTAAAGGAACATGATTGGCTCTAAGATGGAACCCGAGGCCATCCCGTAGTAGCTGCCAGTGTTGTAGATGTGTTCCTTGCCTTCGCCTATCTGTGTCATGGTGTAGTCTGCGAGTTTGCATGCAGCTTGCAGGGCTTTCTTATCTCCGCTGAGGTCGTACCACTTGATGAGGCCCAACAAGACATACTTCCGTCCCCATACGTCCCAGCCTTTCAGTTGGTGGTCCTTGTCGTAATTTCCTATGTAGCCATCGGCCAATTGGAATTCCATGATTTTCTGTTCGCTGTCCTTTACCATATTATATATGCGGGAATCGTGGTTATAGCGATAGGCACTCATGGCTCCTTGTACCCATTTTCCCCAAAATTCTGTCCCCCATAGGTTTCTTATTTCGTCTTGGCGGCGGAATACATCGACGATTTCTTCTACGTCCTGCGCCATTACGCGCTGTTCAATGCAGTTGTCAATACGTTGCCCAACGTATCCGTCCAATTTGACGGCAATGACTTTGCTTTCCGGTGCTTTCTTCTTCGCAATAACTTCGTTGGGGAGTACGATAAACCATGCGAGCAGCAGGGTAAAGGACATGATTTTGTATTTCATTGTTACAGGAATAAAGTTAAAGAAATTGATATTGTGGCTACAAAAATAATAAAAATAAGGCAAAGGGCATTGAGACGACGGCGTTTTTTTCTGATTCCTCAATTGTAGGGAAATGTACGGAAAGGAATGGAAAGCAAATTCAGTGGACCGTAATAAAGGCTATAGGAGTGCCAGAAGTTGATCAATGTCCTCTTCCTGGGTATACCATGCCGTGGCCAAACGTAATACGAATCGGCCGTCGGCCAATTCGTGGTCTGTCATAATGTCTGCGAATTGTTCTATGCGATTCTTTTCCTCTGGCGTGACAATGATGAACTGAAGGTTGGTAGGGGAGTCGCATAGGAAATCATATCCTTTGGCAGCGAGTCCTGCTTTCAGCTTTTCCGCCATCAGAATGGCATGGCGGGAAATCTTCAAGTAGAGATTGTCGGTGAACAATGCGTCGAATTGCAATCCCAACAGCCATCCCTTGGCTAGCAGTGCCCCGTGGTTCTTGATTTGTGTGAGGCTGTTCTTGAATAGTATGGGCTTCGGTGCAACTACGGCCTCCCCAATCATGGCACCTACTTTAGTGCCGCCAATGTAGAAGACGTCGCACAGACGGGTCACGTCTTTCAGTGTGACATCAGTATGTGTTGCGGCCAATCCGTAGCCCAAGCGTGCTCCGTCAAGGTAGAGTGGTATGTCATATTTATGGCATATTGCATGTAAGTCTTCCAGTTCTTTCAGTGTGTAGAGCGTACCCAATTCAGTAGGGTGGGTAATGTATACGACACCTGGCGGAACCATGTGGTAGTGGCTGTCGTTTGCATAGAAACGATGGATGTATTGGTCAACTTCGGCAGCGACAAGTTTTCCGTCGTGGGATGGCAGGGTAAGAATCTTGTGCCCGCGGCCTTCCACGGCTCCTGCTTCATGGATCGCAATATGGGCTGTGTCCGTACACAGGATTCCTTCATAGGAAGCCAACTGCGTGTCGAGCATGGTGGCGTTGGTTTGTGTGCCACCAATCAGAAATTCCACTTCGGCTTGAGGGCAGCCACATGCTTTTCTGATTTTGTTGCGTGCCGAATCGCACAGGTTGTCTAGACCGTAGCCAGGATAGAATTCATCCTGGGTCTGTATGATTCTTTCAAGGATGAGTGGATGCGCCAGCTTTTGATAGTCACTGTTAAATTGAAGTTTTGGCATCGTTTGCGGAATGGCTTATTTAATATTGTTGCTGATACGTGTAATAAACGTGTCCAATTCCTTTTCATCCTTGTGGGCAATGATACGGGTCAGGATGTCAAGTTCATTTTGTATCTTTTTTACCTGTGCCGGGGTACGTGGGTTGAACAGAATCTCGCGCAGCAGGTTGCGATCTTCGCTCAGTACCCCTTTTGCTATTGCCAGGTGTCGTTTGAATGTTGTTCCAGGAGCATCTTGGTGTTTCATGACGGCCGAAAAGACAAATGTACTGATAAAGGGTATGGATAAAGAGTAAGCCACCATTTCATCATGCTCCGCAAAGGTGTATTCGCAGACATGAAGGTCCAGTTTGCTGTACAAATCCTTGAAGAAGATGCGTCCCATGTAGTCTCCTTCGCTGATGATGATGGCATTCTCATTGTTCAGTTGGCCCAGGTTGGCAAATGTAGGTCCGAACATGGGATGACTGCTCACATAGCGGAATCCACATTGCTCATAGAATTCCTGCAAATTGGTCTTGACTGATGCAATGTCGCTTAATATGCAATCTTTGGACAGGTATGGGGTGATACTTTCGAATACATCAATCGTATGGTTCAGCGTGACGGCGTTAATGACCAATTCGGGCTCGAACTCCTTGACTTCTTCCAGCTTGGTAAAGCGCTGGGTATTGTACATGAAGCGTAGTTTCCGTGGTTCTATCTCATAGACTGCCGTCTCATGGTCGAAACTGAGCAAGTCCACAAAGAATGCCCCCATCTTGCCTGCTCCTAAAATAAGTATTCTCATCGTATGGTGGTTTATTTGTTGATGAGTTCAATCTGTTGCCTTACACTTTCTTCGTGGATGGCCTCGAATACAGAGCTCATGAACTCGCTGCTCATGCCGCACAAAATGCCCTGAGCCCCCCGCTTGTTGAGGATCTCGTCATATCGGTTGGGTTGAACGACTGCCATGTTATGTTCCTTCTTGTAAATGGCAATTTCGCGGCTGATGCGCATGCGCTTTGACAATGTTTCAATAATCTTTTCATCCAGTTCGTCAATTTGTTTGCGCAGTTGACGCAAATCTTCGGTAGTCTCGCCCGTATTGCGGACAATCAGTCTTTCCAGGATGAAGTTGAGAACATCGGGAGTAACCTGTTGCTTGGCATCGCTCCATGCTTTGTCGGGGTTGCAGTGGCTTTCAATGATCAGTCCGTCGAAGCCTAAGTCCATTGCCTGCTGGCTGAGTGGAGCAATCAGTTCGCGTCTTCCACCCATGTGACTGGGATCGCAGAAGATAGGAAGGTTGGGAATGCGGCGCATCAGCTCGATGGGAATGTGCCACATGGGCAGGTTTCGGTAGATGACCTTTTCATAGGCTGTGAAGCCGCGATGAATGGCGGCAATGCGCTTGATGCCGGCAGCATTGATGCGCTCCATGCCCCCAATCCATAATTCCAGGTCGGGATTGACGGGGTTCTTGTAGAAGACAGGAATATCCACGCCTTGCAGTGCATCGGCAATTTCCTGCACGGCAAAGGGGTTGGCACTGGTTCGCGCCCCAATCCACAAAATATCAATGTCGGCCTTGAGTGCTTGTTCCACATGTTTGGCAGTTGCCACTTCTGTCGTGGTCAACATGCCGGTTTCCTTTTTCACTTCCTGCATCCATGTCAGGCCTTCTTCGCCTATGCCTTCAAATCCTCCGGGTTTTGTGCGAGGTTTCCAGATTCCTGCGCGGAAGATATTGATGCCAATCGACTGCAGCTCGCGTGCTGTCGTCATTACTTGTTCTTCGGTCTCAGCACTGCAAGGACCTGCAATAACCAATGGACGCTTATTATCTACGCCGGGCAGGTTGAGGGGGAGTAAGTCAAGTTCCATATTTCTAATTTATTTTGTTCAATGATTATATGATTGATGATTATTTCATGTATTTCTCATGATTTGTATTGGTCAGGACGGAATAGTTGCTCACGTTCAGGTTGAATATGCGTCCTGTGCCGCCATCTTGTGCTGTTTCCAGGATGACATTTTCATTTGTTTCATTATGCCTGTCCATTCCGGCTGTCATGTTGGTGACATTGGCATTGAAACGTCCCGTTGTCTTGAAGACAGTGTGTTTAGTCCCGCGTTTTGAGTACCAATAGGCAAAGCAATTGTGATAGATGCTTCTGCCTCCCGTATTGCAGAAGCCTGTTGCGAACTCATCGCTGTAGCAGAAGTCATACCAATTGTTGTTCTTTTCATCGTAGAAGCCACAACTGGTCTCATATTGGTTGTTGGAACCATAGTACAGGGGATGTATGTTTCGCAGGCTGTTTCCTGCTGAACAAATTTTCATGCCTGTGTGCACGCCCCCGATTCTCATGTTCGTAAAAGTATTGTCATATCCTTCCACCCAAACGCCAATGCAGTTAGGAGTGCAGATTCCCACAATGTTGACATCATGTATGTCGCTATCGGAAGACCCGCTGTTTGCGCCATGTTTGATATGGATGCCAATGGTCACATTTTTAATGGAAGTGTTGCGGATGACTGTTTCGCGGCCGCTGTCTATGGAAATCCCTATGGCCTTCTTGTTGCCATCAATGATACCCCCGTCCAGGTAGTAGTTGCTGCCTGGTGTGCGAATGTCGTTTGCGGCATCTTTACCGCCCAGTCTTATCATGGCTTCATCGTCGTTCCAGTCATCCGTTGCGCGTATGATGGCATAGTTGGACAATTGCAGGGCGACGCTTTTCTGGGGATGTGCAGGAGTCGCTATGGGATGGCCGATAAGGTATACCCCGTCTGGAAAATAAATGGTGCGGTTTGGGTGGCTGTCTATCAATTTCTGGATGACATCGCTGACGTCTTTCTTGCCATCGGCCTTCATGTAGTCAGTGGCAATGACATAGCCTAGTTTTTTCGGGTTTTGTGCAGGCATACATGCGCTTATGCACAAAACGATGGTAAGCAGGATGATTTTTGGGGCAGTCATATTTAGCTATCTTTGTCTGATGTTCTTGATTCTTTCCAGTGCTTCCGTCATGCTGTCTTCTTTTGCGCAGAGGGAAATCCTGATGTAGCGTTCCCCGTTCTTCCCAAAGATGAAGCCAGGCGTGATAAATACATGGGCTTCATTGAGAACTTTTTCTGTCAGGTCCTCAACATGTGCCACTGTGTCGGGAATGCGTCCCCAAAGGAACATGCCCACTTGTTCGGGGTCAAAGCTGCATCCCAGTTCCTCCATGATTTTTTCTGCTATGTCGCGGCGTTTTCTGTAAACATGGATGTTGGCTTCCCTATGCCATGCCTCATCGTTGCGATAGGCTTCTGCAGCGGCCAGTTGCATGGGGCGGAACATGCCGTTGTCAATATTGCTTTTCACTTTCAGCACCCAACTCATGAAATTCTTGTTACCTGCCATCATTCCCATGCGCCAACCAGGCATGTTGTGGCTTTTGCTCATAGAGTTGAACTCGATGCAGCAATCCTTTGCATCGGGAATTTGCAGGATGCTCAGGTGATTCTCGTTCAGGATAAAGCTATAGGGGTTGTCATTTACCACAAGGAAGTTATGACGTTTGGCCAAATCGATGATTTTCTCCAGTGTCTCCCGCCTGGCAGGCGCGCCCGTGGGCATGTTGGGGTAGTTTGTCCACATGATTTTGACTTGGCTGAGGTCCATGGCTTCCAATTCCTCAAAGTTGGGCTGCCAATGGTTCTCGGCTTTCAGGTTATAGTAGACGACTTCCTGTCCCAGTATCTTGTTCAGGGAAGTATAGGTGGGATATCCTGGGTCGGGTACGAGCACTTTGTCGCCTGGGTTGCAAAAGGCAAGCGTAACGTGCAGAATGCCTTCCTTCGAGCCGATGAGGGGTTGGATTTCCGTCTTCGGATCAAGCTCCACGTTGAACCAACGCTTGTACCATCCTGCCATGGCTTCGCGCAGTTGCGGAATTCCCACGGTGGGTTGGTATCCATGGGCATTCTCTTTCTGCGCCTCTTGGCACAAGGTCTGTATGGTCTGTGGCGAGGGCGGCATGTCGGGGCTTCCTATGGCCAGACTGATGATGTTCTCGCCCTCGGCGTTGCGACGGGCTATTTCTTTCAGCTTCCTGCTGAAGTAGTATTCGCTCACTTGCCCCAATCGGGCGGCTGGTTCAATGGCAACTTTCATATTCACCCAGTATTTTCAGTTGATTTGTCAATGGACGTATGGCCTCGATGCTTTGTTTGTATCGGGTATAGTCTGTATAGGTCAGGTCTACGTAGAACAAGTATTCCCATTCGTGCCCAATGATGGGCAGCGACTGTATCTTGGTCATGTTAATGTGGTAGAAGGAAAAGATGGAGAGCACCTGTGACAGTTGTCCACATTCATGACTCACGCTGAATACGATGCTACTCTTATTGCTTGCGCTGGCTTGGCGCATCTTGTCGGCATTCCAGGGATCGCACAGGATGAGAAATCGCGTAAAGTTGTGCTTGTTGTCCTCAATGGCTTCGTGCAGGACCTTCATGCCATAGATGGGGGCGACTTCCTTGGAACAGATGGCCGCATGTCCCCTTAGGTTGAGCCTTTTTATCATTTCGGCCGATCCTGCCGTGTCGTCGGCTTCCACTATCTTGCACTGCGGCATGCCTTTCAGGAAATTACGGCACTGCATCAGGGCGACAGGGTGGGAGTTGATTTCAACAATGTCGCTCTCCTCGTCTTCAGGCAGGCACAGTAGGCTGTGCTCTATGTGAATCTTTTGTTCCCCTATGATGGTCATGCCGCTGTCGCGCAGCAGTTCATAGTTGTGGAGCAGGCTGCCTGCAATGGTGTTTTCAATGGCTACGGCGGCATACAGGTTGCTGTCCTTGGCGGTTTCGCTGAATAATTGTTCAAAGGTGTCGCAGCAGAGCAGTTCAATGTCCTCGCCCTGGAAGAAGATGTGGGCTGCTATGTCGTGGAACGACCCCCTGATGCCTTGTATCGCTACTTTCTTCATGTTCTATGGTCAATCTCTTTCTTATCAAAAGTCCCGCTCTGTTGTGGAGCGGGACTTGATTGTGTTTTCTTTTGGTTATCTATTTTATCATACGGCGTTCCGCTTCACTATTATTTTGTAGCAAAGTAATAAAAGTAAAAGCTAAAACCGTAGAGGTTACACATCATGAATCAATGTATATTTGTCAAATTTGCTGCAAAATTAATTCTTTTTGATAATATGTGCCAAATAAAATGCCTGATATTTTACATTTTGTTCAAAAAATGTGAAATGGTGAGTGCTTGCTGAACACTTTTTGTTCAAAAAGCAGGGGAGAATGGAATATTCCACAAGGAGGAGAGAAAACCAAAGTGGGGATGATGAGGTTTTGCTTTGGGATTAAAAAAATGGATCGGTACAATGAAAAAAATAGGTTGGAGTTATATGGAAAAACTCCCCGACAATTTTAAAAAACTACGGGACTTTTTAAAAAAACTCGGGGAGTTTTTCAAAATTACTCTGAGTACATGTTTCATTGTCGGAGGTAGGTAAGCATATTTCGTGCGGCTATTTTTAAAATAAGTAATTCTTTTCATGAAGCGGGATGAGCTATGGGGAATCCATGTCGGTGCGGTTGACACGGTTTCGCCACGGCTATGTGCAAGGACTCCCTGCCTTGGTGGAAAGCAAGGCAGGGAGTCATAAAGGAGGGCTGATGGATGAGGGCAATGGATGGTCAGAAGTGCCAGTTGCCCCCAATCAGGAACGTAAACCCAGGCTGCGGTATGCTGCCAAAGTCGTAGTAGGTGTGGTTGGTCAGGTTTTCGGCCGACAGGTAGACCTCATATTTGGGCTGTTGCCAGCGTACCTTCAGGTTGAGTAGGGAGTAGGGGTGGTAGCTCTTCAGCTTGTGGTTGCCCTGGGTGTCGGTTGTGGTGTATCCCCCCATGCGATCCTGCCATATCCAGTACCATGTGGCATCCCATTGCCGCCATATGCGGTGATGAAGGCTGAGATTGAGCTTATGGCGCAGGTATTCCAGTGCATAGTTGGATTTGTAGACCTCAATGTCGTCATGGCGTTTTTGGTAAATGTAGGTATAGCTGGCCTGGAGCGCGCGCAGGGGCTGACCATGTCCCATGAGTTGCTCCAAATCGGCCTTGGCCTGTGCCGTCAACTCGTAGTTGTCCAGCCGGAACTGGGTGCTGTGGTAGATGTCGTTGGCGTTGAACATGACCCAGTCAATCATGTTGCTGCCTTTGCGGTAGATGCCCTGCACGTTGGCGCGCATCCAGCCATGATGGTACTCTCCGTTGAGCTTGAATGTGGACATTTTTTCGGGTTTGAGCCCGATGTTGCCTTCCTGTGTGGGGCTCTTGTAGTAAAGATCGGTAAACGTGGGCAGCCGCATGGACTTGTTCCATCCGGCATAGAGCTTAAAGTCGGGATGAATGCGCCAACGGAGGTCTATGCCGGGATAAATGTAGAAATGGTCGTTCAGTGCGGAGTTGCGATTGCCCATGATGCCGCCCAAAAGGCTGATTGGTCCTAGGTTGAGGGCATGTTCAGCAAAGAAACTGATGTTGGTGCGTGTGTCGCGCCTGCTGTAGAAGATGTTGTCGTGTCCTTCTACGTGAACTTGTTGTGAAACGTCCAAGGGTTTGCCCAGGTTGGTGGACATGATGCCCTCATGTCTCACCTCGCCTCCCCATGCCGTGCGTCCCAACGCCCATTGCGTGTGCGCACTCAGGCCGGCCGTCAAAACATCGTTGCGATGAAAATTCTCGGCCGTGTGGGTGTGGCGGATAAGTTGGAAATGGTCCAAGGAACGTACCCATGACAGGCGCGGGGCAAGGCGTATCTTTCCCCGTCGCGTCTGTCCCTTGAATGATGCCGTGATACGGTTGTTGCGTTCCCACTGATTGGGATAGTTGGCACTGTAAAAAGTGTTAGCGCCGTAGCGTTGGTAGCTATAGCCCAGTTGCCATTCCGTGTCAACGAAAGGATCGGAATAGCTGCCTTGGTAAAAGGCTTTCAAACGCTGGAAATCGCTGTTGGATGTAGCCCCGTCTGTGCGAAGATAGTCGCTGCTCAACAGGTTTTTGTAGGTAGGATTGCCCAAAGTTCCCGAGATGCCCATTCCGGCCGTGCCGTAACTTCCGGCCTTGGCTTGCATGGTAAGAGATTTTGAGGAGGGTTGGCGGGTAATGATGTTGATGGCTCCGTTCAAAGCCTGACTCCCGAAGTAACGTGCGCTTGCGCCGTCGTAGATTTCGATTCTTTCGATGTCATTCATGCTCACTGGGAAGTCGGCAGTGAGATGTCCGGTGTGCGGATTGTTGATACTGATGCCATTGAGCAGAATGCTGACTTGGTCAAACGTACCTCCGCCGATGCCAATGTCGGTTTGTACGCCCATGCTGCCTCTCTGGCGCACATCAACGCTCGAGCAGAGTTTCAGTAAGTCGTTGATGGTCTCTACTTTGGCCTGTTCGATGTCCTGTCTGGTGAGAATCTCTACCTTGTTGGCCGATTCTTCCAGTGAAACAGGAATCCATGAGCCGCTGATCACGATTTCGCTCAAGTTGTTGTCTCCGTTGCCGTGCATGTTTGCGATTTGAAGACTGTCGGAGTGTGTTGCCAACGCATTGTTGTGGACTGTCATCAAGGTGGCAACGCTGAGACATCCAATGCGTATCTCTTTCCTCAGGCTGCGAAGGACGGCATTCTTGGCACGGGTAAAACGCTTGAACGTAATGACCTCTTGTCTACATGTTCCTTTTCTGTTGTACATAATGAAAATGAATTAAAAAGGTTAATAATAAAAAAGTTATACAGGAAATGACCCTATGGAAGGGTTGCCTGTGGCTGCAAAAGTACGAAAAAACCGATAGCCGGCCTTGTGAAACTCCCTTTTGTGAAAGTGGGGAGAGATTTTTTTATAAAAAGGAGTTCCGTATTTGAAAAAAATGTAACTTTGCAGTCACAAATTTGGAAAGTTGCCAGAGTGACCGATTGGGGCGGACTCGAAATCCGCTGTACGGCTTGTCCGTACCGGGGGTTTGAATCCCTCACTTTCCGCAAGGATGAATGATGCAGAGGCCGGCCTGAGATAGGGTCGGTCTCTTTTTTTGTGGTGTGCATGGTGTGGATATGGATAGCGGTAAGGCATATGGGCATCTATTTTCGGCCCTTTGGAAATATTATTGCTACCATATTTAAATATATAAAGAAAAACTTCGTAATTTTGCAGTCAAATAAAGTATATTGGCGGTAGAGTGTACCTGCCATCAAATGACAATACAAATTATGAAACGTAAATTTGCTGAACATAAAGAGCTGAATCTTTCACAAATCAACAAGCAAGTCCTTCAGGAATGGATGGATAAGGGTGTTTTTGGGCAAAGCCTCCAAATGAAGGAGGGCTGTCCCAAATTTGTCTTTTTTGAAGGTCCTCCTTCGGCCAACGGACATCCCGGAATACACCATGTATTGGCGCGTACCATCAAGGATACAGTGTGCAGATACAAGTCTATGAGGGGATTCTCTGTTCCGAGGAAAGCAGGATGGGACACCCATGGCCTGCCAGTTGAGCTGAGTGTGGAGAAAGAACTTGGAATTACCAAGGCCGACATAGGAACAAAGATTACGGTGGAGGAGTATAATCATCATTGCAAGCAGGACGTGATGAAATACACCAGTGAATGGCGTCAGTTGAGCGAGCAAATGGGGTATTGGGTCGATTTGGATCACCCATATATCACCTATGATAATAAGTATATCGAAAGCCTGTGGTGGTTGCTCAAGCAATTGTTTAAGACAGACCTGCTATATAAAGGATATACCATACAACCGTATTCGCCAGCTGCTGGAACTGGGCTGAGCAGCCATGAATTGAACCAGCCAGGCTGTTATCGCGATGTCAAGGACATGACGGTGACGGCGCAATTCAAGATTGTCAACCCCAAAAAGGAGATGGTGGAATGGGGTGTTCCTTATTTCCTGGCATGGACGACGACTCCGTGGACATTGCCCTCCAATACCTCGCTCTGTGTCGGGCCGAAGATTGAATATGTGGCAGTACAGACATACAATCCCTATTCGGATGAGAAAGTAACCCTGATCTTGGCCAAGGAACGCCTGAATGCGTACCTGAAACCCGAGGGAGCGCAAATGGATATGGGAGATTACAAGCATGGAGACAAGGTGATTCCCTACCGAGTGGTGGGAAATTACTTGGGTTCGGAACTAGTAGGCATGCAGTACGAACAATTGATGCCATGGGTGAAGCCTTGTGTGAAGTTGGACCGCAATGCCCCCGAATATGCCAAGGCTTATGCAGAAAATCATCCAGAAAAAGTCTTCACGGGGGAGAATGGGAAAGACAGATATGTGGAAATGGCAGAAAAAGCCTTTCGGGTAATTCCCGGCGACTACGTTACGACAGAAGATGGCGCGGGCATTGTGCACATAGCCAACACCTTCGGTGCAGATGATGCCCGCGTGGCCAACGCCGCCCAAGTCCCGCCCATTTATCTGATTAACAAAAAAGGCGAAACGCGTCCCATGGTCGACCTTGAGGGAAAGTACTACAACATAGACGAACTGGACAAAAACTTTGTAGATCTTTGTGTCAATTCGGAGGAATATTCCCGTCATGCAGGCGATTACGTGAAGAATGCATACGACCCAAGGTTCAATGAGGGTGGACAATGGGATCAACAAGCCAGCGAAAAGGCCGAAGATCTCAATATGATTCTCTGTTTGGAGATGAAACAGGAAGGCATTGCCTACAAAATGGAGAAACATGTCCATAATTATCCGCATTGTTGGCGGACCGATAAGCCAATAGTCTATTATCCCTTGGATAGTTGGTTTATTCGTAGCACCGCATGCCGCGAACGCATGATAGAACTCAATAAGACGATTACTTGGAAGCCTGAAAGTACTGGCTCCGGCCGTTTTGGGAAATGGTTGGAGAACCTGAATGACTGGAATCTGAGCCGTAGTCGCTATTGGGGAACTCCATTGCCGATATGGAGCAATGATGAAGGTGAATATAAGTGCATAGGAAGCGTAGAGGAACTGTATAACGAGATAGAAAGAAGCGTTGAGGCGGGTGTGATGCAAAGCAATCCGTTGAAGGAAAAGGGATTTGTACCCGGTGACTTCAGTCAGGAGAATTATGATAGGATAGATTTGCACCGTCCCTACGTGGATGAGATTGTTTTGGTTTCGGAAAGCGGAAGAATCATGCATCGTGAGTCAGATTTGATTGATGTGTGGTTTGATTCGGGCTCAATGCCATATGCTCAGTTGCACTATCCGTTTGAAAACAAGGACCTCATTGATGAAAAGAAGTTCTATCCGGCAGATTTTATAGCCGAAGGCGTGGACCAAACGCGAGGATGGTTCTTTACGTTGCACGCTATAGCCTGCATGGTCTTTGACAGTGTCGCTTTTAAGAGTGTCATCAGTAATGGTTTGGTACTTGATAAGAACGGAAACAAGATGAGCAAGCGATTGGGGAATGCTGTCAATCCATTTGAGGCCATAGAAAAGTATGGTTCTGACCCATTGCGTTGGTATATGGTGACGAATTCCTCTCCCTGGGACAACTTGAAGTTTGATGAGAACGGCGTTCAGGAAGTTTCAAGGACATTTTTCGGCAAATTGCACCAAACTTATTCATTCTTGGCCATGTATGCCAACGTAGATCAGTTTGATGGAGGGCAAAAACAGGTAGAACTGGCAAAACGTCCCGAAATTGACCGTTGGATATTGAGTCAATTGCATACATTGATCCATGATGTCACTGAGTACATGGAGGATTTGGACCTGACAAAGGCCGGACGTATCATTGAAAGTTTTGTCATTGACGATTTGTCCAATTGGTATGTGCGCCTAAATCGCAAACGTTTCTGGGCTGGAGGCATGACAGAGGATAAATTGTCGGCCTATCAGACGCTATATACCTGTTTGGATACCATCACGCGCCTCATGGCCCCCTTGGCACCGTTCTATGCCGACGCTCTTTACCGCGATTTGCAGAATGCAACGCAGGAAGTCCCCCTGTTGAGTGTCCATGTGGCCGATTTTCCTGTCTATGATGAGGCTTATGTGGACAAGGAACTGGAAGAGCGCATGAAATTGGCCCAGAAGATCACCTCCATGGTGCTTTCTTTGCGCAAGAAGCAGCAAGTAATCGTGCGCCAGCCCCTGCAACGCATCATGATTCCCGTCAATGCCAAGGAGAAGGAGCGCATAGAACTGATGGCAGAGCTTATCAAGAGTGAAGTCAACGTCAAGGAAATACAATATGTGACATCTATCAAGCTGGAGAAGACCGTCAAGTGTAATTTCCGTGTAATGGGCAAGAAATTTGGCAAGCTAATGGGAAGCGTGGCCAAGGCTGTGGGTTCTTTGAGTCAGGAATCCATTACGGAACTGGAGCAGAAAGGTGTTTTGTCTATCCCAGTAGAGGGTCAGCAAGTCGAGATTCTCAGCGACGAGGTCGAAATATTCAGCCAGGACATCCCGGGTTGGAGCGTCGTCAACGAAGGTTCTTTGACCGTTGCCCTTGATTTGGAGATAACCGAAGAACTGAAGCGCGAAGGGATGGCCCGCGAGATAGTAAAACGTGTTCAGACTTACCGAAAAGACAATGATTTCCAGATTACGGACCACATACAAATAACGATGCAACCTGTAGCGGATGTGAAAAATGCAGTGGAATCTTTCAAGGAATACATATGCAGCCAAGTGCTTTGCGACCGTTGGGAGTGGGGTACGGGCGGAACATCCCAACTAAACTTCGATGATTTTGAATTGAGTGTAACCATTGAAAAAATCTAAACAGCTATGGCAGAGAAGACACGTTACAGCGATGAGGAATTAATGGAGTTTAAGGAACTAATTCTCCATAAGTTGGATATCGCAAAAAGGGATTACAACCAAATGATGGCTGCCTTGATGAACAAGGACGGCAATTCGGTAGATGACACTTCCCCTACCTACAAAGTAATGGAGGAAGGCTATGCCACACAAAGCAAGGATGAGCTTTCCATCCTTGCTGCGCGTCAGCAAAAGTTCATCAAGGGACTCCAGGCCGCCTTGGCACGCATAGAGAGCAAGACCTATGGTGTTTGCAGGGTTACCGGAAAACTTATTCCCAAGGAACGCCTGCGTGCAGTACCCCATGCCACGTTGAGTATTGAGGCCAAGGAGATGCAGAAAAGGAATCCATTGAGGTGAGCAGGTTGAACAAGACTTCCAGGAACGGGATGTTGGCCCTTTTGGTCATTCTTCTCATCCTGTTTGCCGACCAATGGATAAAAATCTACGTCAAGACCCATTTCTATCTGCATGAATCCGTGCACATCAACGGTTGGGAGTGGGCCAATCTGTATTTTATAGAAAACCAAGGTATGGCATTCGGTATGGACATGCTGGGTGGCACGGTACTTTTGTGCTTGTTCCGCATCCTTGCCGTGGGTGTCTTGTCCTGGTTGCTGGTCCAGGTCATCCGTCGCGGCTTGCCCTTGGGTTTTATCGTGTGTGTCTGCCTGGTACTTGCGGGTGCTGCGGGCAATATCTTCGATAATGTCCTGTATGGAGCATGTTTTTCTGAAAGCACAGATTGGCATTTGGCCCAATCTGTCCCTATCGGCCAGGGTTACGGCACGTGGTTTACCGGCAAGGTGGTCGATATGTTCTATTTTCCCCTGATAGATACCCATTGGCCCGACTTTTTGCCTGTCATAGGCGGCGACCACTTCATATTCTTCAGCCCTATTTTCAATTTTGCCGATGCTGCCATTACCTGTGGCGCATTGAGTATGGTATTGTTCTATAGGCAATTACTTCAGGAAGCCCTGAATCTTTTCCAGCAACGTCATGACAATGAGGATGACTCCCTCACCGGGCATCCCGACATGCAAGCAGATGATGATAATACGTAGTTCCTGGCTTCTGTTGTTGTTTTCGTTCCTGTTCTGTGCCTGCAAGGACAGTGCACCGTCGGGTGTCATTTCCGAAAGCAGGATGGAAAACCTGCTCTACGACTATCATTTGGCCCAATCCATGACTGAAGACATGCATGACAGTGCCAACTTTTATTCCCATGTCTACTATTATGAGGTATTGCGCAAGCACAAGGTCTCGGAGTCCGATTTCCAGAAATCACTGGTGTGGTACAATCAGCACACCGACGTCCTGTACAACATCTATGACCGCATTGGCCGCCGCATGGACAAGGAAGCCCAGTCGTTGGGCGTATTTACCAGCCAGAACAACATGTATGCGAATCTCAGTGCCGAGGGCGATACGGCCAATATCTGGAATGGGCGCAATGCTTACCTGCTGTCTACTGTAGGAATGAACAATCGTCTGCATTTTTTGGTGGAAACCGATTCCACGTTCCTGCCCAAGGACCGGTTTCAATGGCATTTTACTACCAAGTTCATCTTCCCTGAGGGACATCGCGAGGCCATTGTCGGCATGTACCTGGTGTATGACAACGATTCCGTGCAGCAAACATTCAATACCACGTCCCGCGACGGTGAATTTTCGATGGAGATATATTCAGGAGGCCGCCCCATCAAGAGCATTGGTGGTTTCGTCTACCTCAATGCCGCGTGGGGTGAAAAGCCCAGCATTCTGTCCATCAAGCAGCCTACGTTGGTGCGTTTCCATCAAGTGGAAACGCGCAGGGAAAACGGGCAGTTTGACATCCAACCCACAGTCGGTGACACCGTTCCGGCCGATGCAAGGCCCATGGACTTCCTCCGTGCCGATTCTGTCCGCATGATGGATGTCAGGGGCGGCCATGTGCGCAGCAAGCCTGTGCCGTTGCGGAAAAAGGGGTTGGCACCCGTCATCCGCAACTGAGGAAAGACCATCGCCCCATCCACTATAGTGTGCTTTGGCGTACCGTATTGAGGCAGTTCCCATTGATGTTGTTTATATTTCGTCAAGGTTGACCTTGTCATTCTTGGCGTTAGGGAACTGCCTTTTCCATGTATAAATTTTCTTGTGGCGATAAAGGAAGGCCGAAGTCCGAGTAAGTTTGAAATTACTCGGACTAATTTTAAAAAACTCCCCGAGTTTTTAAAAAAAGTCGGGGAGTTTTTTTGCGAAGTCCTCTTGATTGGATAGGCTAATCGGACTAAGTGTTGGGCAGGCGGGAGTGATGTGCCCCAAAAGAGTGTCCGCCATCGGCAGTCTGTGGAGACGCGATGGCGGACGGCATATTATGTAATGAAAATGAAAAGAGTCTTCTGTTTATTCGTTTACCGAAAAGCGGAAGATCGTTTCGTGGGTATATTTTTCACCAGGCTTCAGGTAGCAGTTGGGCCATCCTTCCTTGCCCTGTTTGTTGGGACTGTCAGGATAAACCTGCGTCTCCAGGCAGATGGCCGTGCGGCGTTCGTATTTTGTGCCCTTCTTGCCCGTAACAGTTCCATCCAGGAAGTTGCCGGCATAGACTTGTATGCCAGGTTGGTCGGTGTATACTTCCAGCACAATGCCCGTAGTGGGACTGATGAGCCGTGCTGCTATCTGGGAAATGTCGCCATTGGAGTTCAGTACCCAGTTGTGGTCATATCCATGTCCGTTCTGCAACTGTACGTTGCCCTCGGTGTCAATGCGTTCCCCGACGGTCGTGGCCGTTGTAAAGTCAAATGGGGTGTCAAATACGGATGCAATCTCGCCCGTGGTCATGAACGTGCTGTCCACCGGTGTGAATTTGTCGGCATTGAGGAACAGCGTGTCGTTGAGAATGGTCTGTGTGGCATCGCCGTTCAGGTTGAAGTAGGAATGGTTGGTCATGTTGATGACCGTGGGAGCATCAGTGGTGGCTTCATACTTGATGTCGATCTCATTCATGTCGTTCAACTTGTAGGTAACATAGGCCTTTACGTTGCCAGGGAAGTTCATGTCGCCGTCGGGGCTTTCCAATGCAAACTGAATGGTGTTCTCGTTGATGGGATTGGCCTTGAACACCTTGTATTGCCAGCCTTGCGGACCTCCGTGCAGGCAGTGCCCATAGTTGTTCTGGGGCAGTTGTATCTCCTGGCCGTCCACTTTGATCTTTCCTTGGTTGATGCGGTTGGCATAGCGGCCGATGGCTGCGCCGAAGTCGCTCTTTACGGTCGTGTACGGACCAATGCTGTCAAAACCAAGTACGACATCGGTGGGTACGCCGTCCTTGTTGGGGACCATGATGGAGACGATGCGTGCACCGAAGTTGGTGATGCACACCTCCATCCCATTCTTGTTCTTCAATACGTAGAGGGCCGTGGAGTCTCCGTCTACGACTGTTTCAAAATCCTTGGGGTTCAGCCCCGATAGGGTTGTCTCATTCCCGCCTTTCTGGCAAGAAGACAAGGCCGTGGCAAGGACGACCATCGCTAAGATAAAACTTTTTTTCATGTTAGTATGAATGTTGATTGATATTGAATATTTGTTGCAAATATAATGATTTTTCATGAATAAGAAGAAATTGCGGGAATAAAATGTATGGTAAGGAAAAAAACATTACTTTTGCAGACAATAATTATAATACAAGTACAAGTTATGAAAGGAATCGTCTTGGCAGGCGGCAGTGGTACGCGCCTTTACCCGATTACAAAGGGAATCAGCAAGCAGCTGATACCCATCTATGATAAACCCATGGTGTATTACCCCATCAGCGTGCTGATGTTGGCAGGAATAAGGGAGATATTGGTTATCACCACCCCGCAGGACATGCCATCCTTCCAGCGCTTGCTGGGCGATGGCAGCGATTTTGGGGTACAACTGCAGTATGCCGTGCAACCCTCTCCCGACGGTCTGGCCCAAGCCTTTATTATAGGCAGGGATTTTGTGGGTGATGACGATGTGTGCCTGATATTGGGCGACAATATCTTCTACGGAAGCGGCCTTCCTGCCATTCTGCATCAGGCAGTGACGACTGTGGAGAGCGAGCGCAAGGGGGTTGTCTTCGGATATCGCGTAAGTGACCCGCAAAGGTACGGCGTGGTGGAATTTGACCAAAACAATAATTGTGTGTCCATAGAAGAAAAGCCCGAAAATCCCAAAAGCAACTATGCCGTGGTGGGACTGTACTTCTATCCGAACGATGTTGTGCAGGTGGCACGGGAAATCAAGCCCAGCCAGCGCGGCGAACTGGAGATAACGACCGTTAACCAGTGCTATTTGGCCCAGCAACGCCTGAAAGTGGAGACCCTGGGGCGCGGCTATGCATGGTTGGACACGGGCACGCACGACAGTATGAGCGAGGCTTCCACGTTTATAGAAGTGATAGAGAAGCGTACGGGCCTGAAGGTGGGCTGCCTGGAGGGAATTGCATTGGAAAATGGGTGGGTTACTCCCGCCCAGGTGCAGCAGGTTGCCCTGCCTATGGCTAAAAATGAATATGGAAAATATTTGTTGAAGATTGCTTCGGAAAAATGACGGCCGGTGCAGGGGTGATAAATATTTATTCAAAATAAAACAGGCAAGAGAGGTATTTTTTTGAAAAATAATAAGTTTTTGTAATTTTTCTGCCTTCCGTTCATTATTATTTATTAATTTTGCGCCAAAATTGAATAAAAATAATAACAACATGTCATCCAAGAAGAATCGGTTGGACGTATTGCGCTATCTGTTGTCCAATAAACGTTTTGACAATCAAATAGAATTATTGAGAGACCTGCGTGCGCAGGGATTCGACGTGGCCCAACCGACATTGTCCCGTGATTTGCATTATCTCAAGGTGTCTAAAGTATATGATGAAGAAGGACATTCGGTTTATTCCCTGCCCCAAGATGTCTCGTCGCGCAGCATAACGGTGCGCAAGCCGAAGAAACGCATCAATCATGACTTGGGATTCCTGAAAGCTGTCTTTTCCGATAATCTGTTGCTGATAAAAACCCTGCATGGATATGCTTCAAGCATGGCGGCTGAGATAGATAACAATCCCATACCCGAAGTGCTGGGCTCTTTGGCGGGAGATGATACGGTGCTGCTCGTCCTGAAGGAGAAGTGCGACCGTGACATCTTGATAGCCCAGCTGGAAAGAATCATTCCCCACTTCTATTGCAGGCGATAACCCACTTGCCCAACAGGCGATATAAGGAATAAAATGAATGTTCTGTTGTCCATGCATCTTTCCATTGCAACATAATGTGCCATGGATACCCTTTGTTATTGGAAAAAATGATACCTTTGTGGCCATGTTGTTAAATTTTAATATGAAGCGATGATATAAATAATACAATAATTTTTATGAAAAAACAAAACATTACTCTCGTGGGTATGCTATTGTGCTTACTCACATTTTTGGTTGCCCGAGCTGATGCCCAGCCGGTGACCAAGATTTCCACCTTTACGGGAGCGCATTACAAGTCGCTCACTACGACCGAGGGCAACTACCACTGGGAAGCCTCAATGTCGCCCACAAACATCCTGGACAACGGTTTGCAGTGGGGTTCAGGCAGCAGTTATTTCGAGGGACTCGTGCTGACAACCAAGGAATCCGTCACAGGTAAAAACATCCGCGTCGTTATTGATGCCGAGTTCGACGTGAAGAATGCTTATCTTGAAACATCTGTCGACGTAGACGGCGATGTTGAGGTTCTGTCTCTAAATGGCAACCGCCTTAAAGACCCGGGCAATGACAATGAAGCGCCTGTCTTTGTCTCGCTGGGCAAGGTGAATGGCAAAATCCGAGTTGGTTTTAAGGCAAACAGCACGTCCTCTTTCAATCGCTATGGCAGACTCATCGTCCATAGCATCACCATTACGGAAGGCGAGGTGGAGGATCCCGTCATTACGGGCCCAATGATCTCGGAAGCCCCTTTTGACATCACAGTCACTGCGCCTACGGCAGGTTCAACCGTCTATTGGGATTCCTTCAATGCCACTACATATAGCACCAATGGTTCTTGGTCGGCAACAGACCCAACGGTAGGCAAGGCTTTCCACTTTGATGAAACCACCCAGATGCACTTCTATGCAGAGAAAGACGGACTGAGAAGCAGCACGGTCGGTGGAGAATATGCCCTCAGGCTGCTACGCAACATCCATTTCAACCATCCGCAACCCTATCGTTCCTGGAGTACGGGAGAAGACCTTTCGAAAATTACCGTTTATTGTGACGACTTGAAGGATGGCGATCATCTGATGACTTGTATCTACCAGTCGCAGAAAGAGGAAGCCACGGAAATATCTTCTGGTGCAAGCGTTGTGTTGAACCACACGAGCACTAGGACAATGGATTACTATAGTCGTTGCTTCTTCGTCAAGAATGACAATGGATTGGAGAGTGATATCGTGGAAGTGGAGCAATCGTACAATACTCCTTACTTCGCGATCAATGGTATGAGTAGGAACCATCCTTTCTATCTGAGCTTCAACTCCTATCTTCCCGACAATGCCGTCATAAAATATGAAATTGTTCGCACTGACAACAATGGCAATGAACATACCGTGGCATCGGGAACATATAACAAGGAAACAACGCACTTGCTCATCACCCAGTCGTGCAAGATTTCAGCTACTGCTGAATATACCATCAACGGTAAGAAAGAGAGCAGATCGGCATCGGAATCTGTTGTTTTAGAACTAGAACCGATAAATCTGGTGGGTGGGGCCAGCTTCGACCTCTATGACCCCTACGAGCAAACTACTGGATACTGCGTCACCGCAGAACCTCTCAATCCTTACCTGTCGGCGGTTTACTATACTACTGATGGAACTGACCCCAAGGAGAGTCCGACGGCAAGGAAAGTAGAGCCTTACGAGCCTGCGCACGAAGTGGCACCCGGACAGACTGTTGCCCGTTGGTACGGCCCCATCCTTCTCACAGAGAGCGGCACAGTCAAGGCCAGAATCTACCATGAGGGAGCTAACTTCTGGGAGCCAATGGCAGAAAAAACTGTGAAGCTGGGCATCAATCCTGACTTCCACCTCAACGAGCAGCATGTTGTGACCTGGTACGACCCTACCAAATATAAAGACATCGACATCTTCCGCACGGTCAATTCGAGTGTGGTTGCCAGCAAGGATATTCGCTATTGGATAAAAGGCAAAGGCCTCTACAATCACGAGACATATGCCTCACTCACCGGACAACTGGGAGAAAACTACATCACAATGGACGGGGTTTCTACGGAAGGTGAGATCCTGTACTCCACAAAGGTCGTCACCGTGCTGCCAGAGTTCAATACGCATGTGGAAATGCTGCCTGGAACAGGGTCTCTTCCTTCCATTACATACGAAACCACAGGCGGAGCTACGGTTTCGGAAGAGATAGTCGATGGTATCACTCGCAAGTATATCAACATGTTGCCTGGTTCGACGATTACGCTGAAAGCTCCCAGCGGACGGCTCTCGGGCATCTTCCTCTATGGAGCAAACGACTCTACCAATGTGAATGCTTTGAAATGTTCCAGCGAGGAGAATACCTATCTGAGTTACTTTGCACCCGTGCCTTTCCAGAAGTACTACTACAAATGGGTGGGCGAGGGAACTCAAGTGACATTCACCGCAGAGAAAGCGCAGCGCATCTACGGCATTGATGCCTATCTGCTGATGAAACCCAATGAATTGGAAATCAAAGATAACATGGGCTTCCATGCTTTCCTTGGGCAGGACTTTACAGAACCCACCATTATCAACCCGAACAATCTGCCGCTTCACTTTGCGTCGAGCAATGAAGCTGTGGCTACCGTTGACGAGGCAACGGGTAAGGTAGCCATCGTGGGCAAGGGAACGTGCCGCATCCTGATTGAGTATAAAGGCGAGGGAGGCTATGCGCCTGTAGAACTCAGCTATGACCTTGATGTAATAGACCTCAATGATACAGAAAAGGAATATACTTTCGTCTTTAAGGAAATGGAGGATGACATAACTTCCATTGCCAGTGAAGGCAAGGAAATCTATTCATGGTCATACTTATATGCCAAGGATGAAAGCAGTGTAACGTTGATGCTTGTCAGCTCGGAAAGTTCTACATCTGAAAGCTCAGCCTCCCTGAAGAAAGCATCTGCCAAGGTAGACCGTCCTGTGGCAGGACGCTTCGACGGAAAAGTGCTTTGGATCTATCCTGGAACCCGACTCCAATTGAATACTGATCGATATGACATCAAGAAAGTAGACATTCGTCTTGCCGAGGGTACGACAATGAATGGAAAGTTTGCCTACAGTCCGGACCAGTCGCCTGCAGGGGAAGCATATCCCGGAGAAATGCTGTCGTCTACAACGTGGGCGGGCACTGCATCTTCGTTGGGACTTGTCTATCAAGGTAGTGAACCGTTGCCGGTCGCAGCCATCAACGTGACTTATGATGTAATTACCGTGAACTATACCAAGGATTTCTATTTTGACCATCCTGATATGAGTAAAATCTATGGACTTGAGGGCAACTTAGGTAACTTCCGCTTGGAGTGTGACTTGTCATCCGATGGATGGAATACATTCTCTTCACCTGTTGACATTCCTGTTGCTGCCCTTGAAGCAGCAGGAGGAAAGGTAGAAGTGATGGCTTTGGATAATGCAACGCCTACAGCCATCTATTTTACCAAAGTTACCGAAGGCATCGTGGCTGGACGGCCCTATTTGGTGAAAACAGAAAAGCAAATTAAGTCCATCGAAGTGAAAGGCCTGTTCTATATGCATAGCATAATGCCTAATATGTTTGTCGAGGGCAATGAAGGTGGCGTGCAGTTTATTTCATCGGTGATGAAAACTCCTATGCAGACCGATGGCACAGAATACATACTTGATGCCAAGACGGAATTCCAACGTCCTGCTGCTGAAAGTAGTGAACTTAGTGCCATGCGCGCTTTCTTCCGTGTACCCATGGGAACTGATCTATCGAAGATGAGTCTCTATATTGATGGCAAGATTACAGCTATCAGAGGTTTGGTCAACGAAGAACGTGATGATATGCCCATATACAACCTGCAAGGACAGCAAATTGCCCGTCCTGTGAGAAAAGGCATCTATATTCAGAACGGGAAAAAGGTTATGAAATAAAGGTATTTAAGGCGCAGGCTAAAACCTAAAAGCACATTTTGTAGTTGTCCGCAATGCCGATTAACAGGCATTGCGGACTTTTTTGAAAAGTCGGCCTATATATAATATGAACACATCTTCCAAGAGTAGAACTAATTCCACTTCTTGGAAGATGTGTTTGTCAGGAATGTCTGTATATTATGGGACGGGATGCGTTACTTGAATTCGCTCTCTGCAGGAACAACGGTTACTTGTTGCGCTATAATATTATTGACTGGGCGAATCAAGAGGGAGAAAGGGTAGGCCTTGTCTCCCATGATGCGGTCTTTTTCCAGTGGCCCCTGTCCGCAGCTATTTCCTCCCAAGCCTGTAACAGCAACGTCAAGATGCAGGAAGTTGTTTTCGCGTTTGGGCAGTTGGTAGGGATGGCTTGTCATGACCATGTCCATATCGGAATTGGGAAGCAGGCTGGTGCTCATCCTATGGTTTGTGATGAAGACTGCACCACGGGAGTGTTGGTCCGTAACGGCGCACCATTGTACATCCTCCCTGTTCCCACTGTCCTGCGGACGACACCAATTGTGCATCATGCTGTCTGTCGTGATGGAATAAATGCCCATGAACTGACTGTCCTTGCGGTCAGGATAGTTGTCCTTAGGACCTCGGCCATAATATGTGAATTGTGAAAGTGACTTGGGTACTTGCATGACGTATCCAATGCGCCCCAAGACGAGTTGAGCCTTGTTGGGGGTGAGACATGATTGGAGTTGGATAGAACCATCGGCGAAAATGGTCCATGTAAGTTGGCCTGAGATATGGAAGTCTTCTTTTCCGAAAATACTGTCCTTGAGATCTTCAATGGTGTTTCGGCCAGAATGGAAACTTCCCAAGAGCCTGCTGCCGTAGGGTGCTTGCGACATTAAGTTGAAAGCCAAGGATACAGAACCGTCGGGATTTTCTGTCTTGTTGAGCAGGGTGGCATGGGGCTTTAGGTTGTGCAAGCCGTTGGAGAACCATGATTTGTAGAGCCAATTGTCATTGTTGACAAAGGCACGGAAAGCTTCAATTTGCGGTCCGCATCCTTTGGGTATGATGGTTAGGCCGCCATATTGTAGGGAATGGATTGTTCCGGACTGTGTATCAAATTGGACAGAGAACCCATTGCCGCTAATGGAAAGAATGCCTTGGCTTTCTTCTTGAAGTTTCACCTTTCCTGCAGTGGCAAATGTTGGGCGTTGTGCTGCCTGTCGGATGGTGAACTGTTCTTCGGCCTGAATGAATCCTTTTCGTGCCCAGGGCTTGTCCTGCCTTAATCGAAATTCAAATCGGACTTGGTAATCGGCATTTATGTCAAATTTTGAGACATCATAAGGAACTTGAACGGTAATTCTTTGGCGCGGGATGAGCTTGTTTGCCTTGAGTTCACCCTGTTGAAGGAGAGTCCCGTTCTTGTATAGTTTCCAAATGGGTTGGTAGTCGTCCAATGTGGTAAAATAGTTTTTATTGAATATAGTGAAATAGCCATGTTCGAGATTGATGCTGTCTACTTCAATGTTTTGGTAGACCTTTTTCATTTCATAGTACTGAGGTTTGGGGCTGAGGTCAGAGAATAGAATGCCGTTCATGACAAATTGGCCGTCGTTGGGCTCATCTCCAAAGTCTCCGCCATATGCTATGTATTGTTTGCCGCTCTTGGAATCATAATAATAGATACCCTGGTCAATCCAATCCCATATGCATCCACCGCAGACAAAGTTGGTGGATTCAATGGCTTTCCAATAGTCGGACAAGTTGCCGACGGCGTTGCCCATGGAGTGAGCATATTCACAAATAAAGAACGGATATTTGATGTCCTCTTTTCCGGTGGATGCCTTGCGCGTCCATTCAATGGAGGGATACATGCATGAACCGAAATCGCTGATGCCATTGTTACGCTCATAATGTATGGGGCGGTCAGGGTCGTATGCCTTCAGTGAATCATAGCAAGCCTGAAAATTGAGTCCAGGTCCGGCTTCATTGCCCAAGGACCATATGATGATGCTGGGCGAATTGAAATAAGCATGTGCCATTTCCATGACGCGGTCTACGTGGGCATTGCGCCATTCAACGGGATGGGAGAGGGATTCTGGGCCATATCTGTATTCATGTGATTCAATATTGGCTTCGGAGACAAGATAAATACCGTATTTGTCACATAAATAATACCAATAGGGGGCATCGGGGTAGTGGGATGTGCGTACTGTGTTGACATTGCCTCTTTTCATGAGCATGATTTCCTGTTCCATTTGCTTTCGATCAATTGCATGGCCTGCGCTGGGGTGGGTTTCATGGCGGTTCACGCCCTTTAGCTTCACACTTTCGCCATTAATGAAAAAGTAACTCCCTGGAATATTGAATTCATCGAAAGAGGAACTGACCTTACGGATTCCTACTTTGCGTATGCCGAAATAAGTAGACACGGTTTGCACGGTTTTTCCTTTTCCGTCTTGCAGGAAAGCGACCAATGTGTAGCGTAACGGGGTTTCTGCCGTCCATATGTTGGGATTGGAAAGGAACAAGTTGGTGCTGGTTTGTGTCTGTTGTTGTTTGCCTATGTATTTAATCTGTGTAGCATCGTATTCTATGTGGGCAGGCTCGTTTTCGTCAGAATATATTTTGTTGGCGAACAGTTTGTAGTTGATTTTATAGTCTTTTATTTCCTTGTTGTTGGAATTGGTCACGAGGGTTTTCACCTTGATAACGGCTGCGTCCATGTCTTCGTCCATGTCGCAGATGACATTGAGGTCGCTGATGGCAACCCTTGGGGTGGCGGTCAATGATACATCGCGGAATATGCCTGGCAGCCGGAACATATCTTGCGCTTCTAGATAGGAACCGTCGCTGTTTCGATAAACTTCAATGGCAACCATGTTTTCCCCCTTTTTAACATATGGAGTAATGTTAAAGCGGGCAGCATTGCGCGAGTTCTTGGAAAATCCGATGTAATGACCGTTTATCCATAAATAGAAAAAAGAGTCCACTCCGTCGAAACATATATGGATGTCTTGTCCTTTCCATGAAGAAGGAATGTTGAATGTGCGGCGGTATGAACCAACCTCATTTCGGTGCTTGTATGTGGTCCAGTTTGTCGGCGGCGTCTGCATGACGCCTTTTTTCCAATCATCTACTTTTATTTCATGTTGGAAAATAACTTTGGTATTTGTGTAGATGGGAGTACCATATTTCTGTGTGCCGTCCTTTTGCAAGCCATACACGTTCCAATTCATGGGAACAATGACATCGTCCCATTGACTTACGTCGTATGATGTTTCATAAAAGCGAACAGGACGGTGGTCAGGGTCGGCAGCCCAATGAAATTTCCATTGACCATTCAGACTGAGCCAATAGGGACTGTTTTCGGGCAGGACCTTGCGGGCGGAAGCCTCGTCCTGAAAAGAGAAGAACCACGCGCGGGGCTGTTCCTTGTTGTAGGCAATCTTTTGCGGATTATTCCATTCGTCGCCAACGGGGGCCGACATTGTTCCGTACTCATAACCAGCCAGACGTGTGGGGGTAGCATGCAGCATAAGTGCTGACAAACAAAGCAGTAGGGTTGTATGCAGTCTGTTCATAATAATTATATTGTTGTTTGATTGTACAAATATACAAAACAATTTTGTGAACCAGTCGAAATAAAAAATATTTTGCTTCAAGGAAGTAATATAATGATTTATTGCTAATTTTGCAACGTATTCAAGTTGGAATACCTTTTTGTTACTCTGTTCTCTGCCGAATTGCGACCTCGTTACGAGAAGAAGAGTTGACACTAATGCACGTGGAGTCGCGCTGATAAGGCGCAGACTTCGCCATAAGTGCATTAGGGGTTGTCGCAAACCTGGCAGAGATTATGGATGAATGTTTGCGCTTCTTTCTTTTAAGTTTGTGCAGATTGTCATTATGAATGGAGTAATGTTTAATCTATAAAAAATATTTTACAATGAAGAGAATTGCGATTTCTATGGTGTTCTGCCTGTCAGTTGTACTTTGTTCCTTTGCCCAAAAGGAGGTTGACAAGTATTACAACAATTATTGGGACAAGGAGTTTAAGATTCTGGCCACTGAATTGAAGACAGCCCATGATACTGACTATGAATTGTACATTGGGGTGATGGGAGAAAGTAGTAGCAAAGATGTATACCTCAGCCTGAAGTCTTCCAAGATTCCTGACTTGATAGCATTTTTGCAGAATGTCCGGAGTAAATATGAGGAATGGTGCAAAGTTGCGCAGGAAAACAATGTCAAGGATTTAAGGAAAGAAATGGATTTCGTTTCTCCTGGCATGACGGTGTCATGGTATGGCACAAAATGGTGGTTTTCCTTTTATCAGGAATTCCGGCCGTCGTTTATGATCCTGGATAACGGCAAGATGGTCGTCTCAATGTATAAGAAAGTTGTGTCGTCTTCCAACAAGTACATAGATCAAAAAGTGTATTTTGTCTTCGACAGGGCCAATGACATTGATGGATTGATAAAGAAAATCCAGCCCGAGGTAATACTGGAAAAATTACGTGCGGAAAACAAGACAGGCGACTTGTTTCATTAGTTCAAAAGTTTCAACCCTTGTGCAGATGGGGTGTGGCGTGCCAAGACATGCCACACCCCATTTCTTTGCCAAGTGGCAGCGGCGACCGTTGCCTGCAAACAATTTCACGCCTTGTTGTGGCCTTATCTATACAAAAAGAAGTACCTTTGCACCAAAATTAAAAACATTATACATCATGAAAGAGATTCAATTGAAATACGGGTGCAATCCCAATCAGAACCCTGCACGCATCTTTGTGGAGCAAGGGGAACTTCCGGTCAAGGTCCTGAACGGCCGTCCTGGGTATATCAATTTCTTGGATGCATTCAATAGCTGGCAGTTGGTGATGGAACTGAAGGCCGCCACGGGAATGCCTGCGGCAGCTTCCTTCAAGCATGTGTCGCCAGCGGGCGCGGCCATTGGTAAGCCCTTGTCCGATGTCTTGAAACAGATATACTTCGTGGATGACCTGCCATTGCCGTTGTCTCCCATAGCTTGTGCCTATGCACGTGCCCGAGGCGCAGACCGCATGTCTTCCTACGGTGACTTTATCGCGTTGAGCGACGAATGCGATGAGGCCACGGCGTTGCTCATCAAGCGTGAGGTGTCCGACGGCGTGATAGCTCCGTCTTATTCCTCCGAGGCGTTGGCCATTCTCAATGATAAGAAAAAAGGAAACTACAATGTACTGCAAATGGATACGGCCTACAAGCCCGCCCCCATGGAACAGAAGCAGGTTTTCGGCATTACGTTTGAGCAACTCCGCAACGAAATAGACCTGGCCGATGAGTCATTGTTCAATAACATCCCGACAAAGAACAAGGACTTTACGGAAGAGGCCAAACTCAACCTCAAGGTGGCCCTCATTACGCTGAAATATACCCAGAGCAACTCCGTATGCTATGCCAAGGACGGCCAAGCCATTGGCATCGGTGCAGGACAGCAAAGCCGCATCCACTGCACGCGTTTGGCCGGCAACAAGGCCGACATTTGGTGGCTGCGCCAGCACCCCAAGGTGCTCAGCCTGCCTTGGGTGGCCAACATTCGCCGTGCCGACAGGGACAATACCATCGACGTGTACATTTCAGAAGATTGGGACGACGTATTGAAGGAAGGAACTTGGCAGCAGTTCTTTACCGAACGCCCCGAACCATTGACCATGCAGGAGAAAAAGGAGTGGATTGCCCAAAACACCGACGTGTGCCTGGGCAGCGATGCCTTCTTCCCTTTTGGCGACAATGTGGAGCGTGCCCGCCGCAGCGGAGTCCGCTATATAGCCCAGGCCGGCGGCTCTGTACGCGATGACAACGTCATTGAAACAGCCGACAAGTACGACATGGCCATGGCATTCATTGGCATACGTTTGTTCCACCACTGATCAATCCTGCAAAACGGCCAAAGAACATGAGTACATACATTGTGGATGACCCGCGTAAGGTGACGACCCATCGCCTGTTGGAGATGAAAGCCCAGGGCAAGAAGATAGCCATGCTAACCTCCTATGATTATACGATGGCGCGGCTTGTGGACCAGGCCGGCGTCGATTGTATCCTTATTGGTGACTCTGCTTCCAATGTAATGGCTGGCAATGTGACCACTATCCCCATGACAATGGACCAGATGATTTACCATGCACGTTCCGTGGTGCGTGGCGTCAAGCGGGCACTGGTCGTGTGTGACATGCCCTTTGGCAGTTATCAGGTCAATTGCACCGAGGGAGTCAAGAATGCCATCCGTATCATGAAGGAGACAGGATGTGACTGCCTGAAACTGGAGGGCGGGGTGGAAATCCTTGATACGGTGAAGCGCATCCTGGATGCCGGAATACCTGTGATGGGACATTTGGGCCTCACTCCCCAGAGTATCAACAAATTTGGAACTTATTCGGTGCGGGCGCGCGAGCAAGCCGAGGCCGACAAGCTGAAGGAGGATGCCCGACTGCTGGAAGAAGTGGGCTGCTGCGCCATTGTGTTGGAAAAGATACCGGCCCAGTTGGCATCCGAGGTGGCAAGCCAGACGCGCATCCCAATGATTGGCATCGGGGCAGGCCACGACGTGGACGGACAGGTATTGGTGGTGGCCGACATGCTGGGAATGGACCAGAGCTTCTCTCCAAAATTCCTGCGTCGCTATGCCGACCTTTCCACCATCATACAGGATGCCGTGGGGCAGTACGTGGCCGATGTCAAGAGCGTGTCATTCCCCAACGACAGCGAGCAATACTAACAGCCGGTACGAACAGAGAGACAAGGAGGCCCGTCTATGCTGCCCACCCGCTTTTGGAATCGTGAATACATTGTGATGTGCGTTGTCAATTTGCTGGTAACGCTGTCCCTCTTCATGCAATTTCCCTTGGCCGCCCCCATGTTCCCTGTCGGAGCAGGGTGGGAGACCGCTGTTTGCGTGTGCCTGTTCTGTGTGGGCATGTTCTTGCTGGGCCCGTTCAATGCCTATTTTGTCGATGCCTACAAGCGCAAGACCGTGTGCCTGTTGTCCATTGCGGCCTTGGCCTTGGTCGTGTGCCTGCTGCCCATGTGCAACTGCCTTGCTCTGCATGGTGCGCTCCGGTTGGTGCAGGGAGCGGCCTGCGCCACATTCCAGATGGCACTGGGCAGTACGCTCATCAATGACCTCTCCATATCCAAGCGCCGCACGGCTACCGACTATTTCTACACCTGGTTCGGCCTTTTGGGCATCCCCCTTGGGGTGTCGGCTGCCCAGTATGTGCTGTCCTTCCACTTGGAGCGCAGCCTGGTGTTGGGCATTTGGGGCATCCTGCTGCTGATATCGTTTCTGCTGCTCCTGTCGGTGCAAGTGCCGTTCCGCGCTCCCGATAACGTACCCCTCCTTTCCTCCGACAGGTTCTTCCACCGCAAGGCCTTTTTCCTGATTGTCAACTTGCTGCCCGTGGCTATGATTATTGGTTTCTTCATAACGGGCATCCTGTCGGGCCTGTGCATGCTGCTGATGGCATTGGGCGTCCTGGTGGGCATGTTTACGCACCGCCTGTTCTTTGTCGAGGCTGACAACCGTGCCGATGCCGTAGTGGGCCTCGTGCTGGTGATGGTGTCGGTCGTGATGTTCCTCAACCCGGGCCAGATGGACATGACCCTTACGGCCAGTATCTTCATGGGGCTGGGGTTGAGCCTGTTCGCCTCGCGCATGTTGCTCTATTTCCTTAAGATTTCCGACCACTGCCAGCGCGGAACGCTGCAGCACACCTATTTGCTGACACTCATGACGGGCATTGGCATGGGCTGCCTGCTCAGCCATCTGCTGCTGTTCAACATCTTCATCGTGAGCGGCGTGCTGGCGTTCTCGGCGTTGCTGTATTTCCTCTTTGTCAGCCACCCTTGGTTCGTCAGGAAGAACGGCCGCGAGTTCCGTTTTAAGGAAATCTGACTCCCCTCCCATTTCATTGTACCTGTAGGCTATAGATGACACGGGCTGCTGAATGGCAAGGCAGCCCCGTGCCCGTCGTGCGTTTTCTGCTTCAGGAAAGAAGAAAACGATGAGGCGCAAAAACGCCATGTGCAAGGCGTAAAAACGGGGCATATGCGGCCCGAAAAATTTCACGCAAGGCGTAAGAATCGCCCCGCTTGGGGCAATGCCTGCGCCGTTGGCAGTGGAGTGGGGGAACTGTTCCTGCAAAAACAATGGCCGGCCTTACTTAGTAAGGCCGGCCATTGTCGTAAAAATGGGAAGGGTGTCTACTTCTTGAAGTAACGTGCGTAGAGGCCCTTGAATCCGCTGCAGTGGCGGGCTTCGTCGCGTGCCATTTCGTGTACGCTGTCGTGAATGGCATCCAGGTTGGCTTTCTTGGCCAGTCCGGCTATGCGCGTCTTGTCGGCGCAGGCATCGGCCTCGGCTGCAATGCGGGCCTCCAGGTTTTTCTTGGTGTCCCAAACGCTTTCGCCCAGCATCTCCATGAACCTGGATGCGTGGTCGGCCTCTTCGTAAGCATAGCGCTTGAATGCCTCGGCTATCTCGGGATATCCTTCGCGGTCGGCCTGGCGCGCCATGGCCAGGTACATGCCCACTTCGCCGCATTCGCCTTGCGCGTGGGCCTTCAGGCCCTCAATGATCTCGGCGTCGACACCCTTGGCCACTCCCAGCACATGCTCGGCGGCGTAGGGAGCTTCTTCAGCCGTTTCCACATATTCCTTGAACTTGGATGCCGGAACTTTGCACACAGGGCAGTTGGCAGGAGGCGTGTCGCCTTCGTGTATGTATCCACATACAGTACAGATGAATTTCTTTTTCATGTCAATTTCTCGTTTTTAGGTTGATATTTAGAACTTTTCTCTGTTTTAATGCGGGGTAAAATTCTGGTTCACTGGACAAAGGTAGTAATTATTTTGTAAAGAAAATGGTTTTGCCGTATTTTTTCCATTCCCGTGGTTTTGCATTTTCGGCAGGAATTGTTATTTTTGCCGTCCAATGGAAAGAAATCAAGTGAAAGAACAGCTTCAGCAAATGGTTGACCCTGACTGGTTGCAGAAGTTCAAGGAGGATTATCCCGTAACGGCCCGCCAGGCGCTGGGTGTCCCACAGTCGGCCCTGCTTGAGTTGGCGCGTACCTACGGTCGTGCCAACAATGGGCGCGAAGTGGCCGAGGCATGTGCGCAGGGTGATACATTTGAAGAAAAGTTCCTGTCGGTGGCGGTGCTTGTTTCGGCGCAGGCCGGCATTGGGGAAATATTGGAGGCCGTCCAGGCGTTCATGCCCGCCATGGACAGCGTGCAGTTGTGCGATGCGGCGTGCCTGGCATTGACGGTGGCACGCGAGCATCCTGAAGAAGTGTTGGCATTCCTCCGGCCCTGGCTGGAGGGCGACGATGACCTGGGCATGCGTTTCGCCATCGTGATGCTGCTGGACCATTTCATCAACACCGACTACATTGATGCCGTGTTGGTACGGTTGCTTCGCGTGCGTCCCTGCGGAGTGCGCAGCTGGGATGCCTTTGCGTGGCTGTGCAGCGTGTGCTACCTGGCCTACCCGCTGAAAACCTATGTGGCGTTGGAGCAACTGACGGTGGACGAAGCCGCTTTCCTGCAGATTGTGCAACGCATTGAGGCATCGCCCCGCCTGCAGGCCAAGGACAGGATGGCCCTGGAGGCATTGAAGATGAATCGCATACCTAACATGACGGAACAATGAAGAAAGCGGTGCTGATGCTCGTGGCGGCGTGGTTGTTTCTGGTGCCATATAATATGGATGCGCGCGAAGAAGTGCGTCCGCTGCAGCCGGTGGAGGTCGACAGCGTGGAGATCAATGACTTCTTTTGGTACAAACTGCGCGACAGCGTAAGGCAATATTTTCCCGATGTACAGAAAGCCGTATATGAGCCAGAAAAGCAGCGGGAAAACCTGCCCAATCTGCTGAAACAGTGGAACGAGCTGCTTCCGTACGTGTCCCTGACGGGTTCACTGAAGGGAGAAAATGACAATGCCGGCAGGCTGCGTTCCGCACTGCAGGTCATGCACCTGGCAGGCAACCTGAACTTGCTGACAGGCGAGGGAAAATACATGGATGTCGTGGAGCGCGTGTTATATAACGAAGTGGCCGGTGCCATGCATGACAGGGAACGTGCGGAAAACACGGCCGATGCGGCCAGCGAGGTGCTGGCCATGCCGCAGTGGACGTATGCAACGCAGGGAACGCACCTCTATGTGAATTTCTTCCTGCGCAGCGACGTGCATGTCAAGACGGACAGCCTGGACGTGCGGCTGCGCCTGGTGGGAAGCATGCCGTGGTACAACAAGTTCATGATTGTAGTGGAAATGGACGGGCCGGAACAGAATTTTACGCTTCACCTGAGGTTGCCGTCCTGGGTGACTGAACGCAATATGCTGCCCGGAATGAAGATATGGAGCACGCGCAGCATTTATTCGCTGTCGGTGAACGGTGAGAACCAGTTCAAGCATGTGGAGAACGGCTATCTGGTCGTTAACCGCCATTGGAAGAACAAGGACTTCGTGCATTTTACGATCAAGGACAATATATTGCGCATCAACGACCCCGACCGGCCTGGTTGCATCGCCCTGCAGCGCGGCCCGTTGGTGTATGCGTTTGACAATATGGCAGGCCGTGACAGCATATGTCTGAAACCCTTGTCGCCTATCAACAACCGATTTGACAAAGAGAATGCCTGCATCAGGCTGTACACGCATGCCTTTGACCGGCAAGGGGTCGAAACCGATACGATTACGGCCATTCCATATGCATGGAATCGCGCGGAACTGAAAGACCGAGTCTTTGTGAACCAATTGATGCCCTGAGAAGGAATATCTTTGTGGTGCGTGGTTCTGATTGGCACGCTTTTTGTATTTTAGTGATTCGGATGGCAAAAGACCGTCCAGTAATATGCAATCAATACGAATTAATAAAAATTATAAGTTATGAAAATTCAACCATTAGCAGACAGAGTTCTGATTGCTCCTGCCAAGGCAGAAGAAAAGACAGTTGGCGGTATCATCATTCCTGATACGGCAAAAGAAAAACCCCTTCGCGGCA
>JAGAYF010000050.1 GCA_017940605.1 Bacteroidaceae bacterium | reverse complement strand
CGAAGGGTTTTCAATTCCACTTCAATAG
Organism: Bacteroidaceae bacterium; assembly: GCA_017940605.1. Taxonomy (GTDB): domain Bacteria; phylum Bacteroidota; class Bacteroidia; order Bacteroidales; family Bacteroidaceae; genus UBA6382. The sequence continues at coordinate 168,555 of JAGAYF010000050.1, read as the reverse complement.
GAAGCCAATCTCCTTCAGAAAAACTTGCATCTTTAGCAACAATCTCAGCACCTTTTGATAAAGCCAGATTACAGTATCCTATTTCAGTATAAATGGAGGACCAATTAAACCACGCATTTGTCGATAAGAGATTTGCATTCATTAAATCATTCATATCCTCATCATCAGCCGTTCTAGGCATGAAATTATCTGAGCGAGCCTCACCCCACACAAACATCCTTCTTGCCATAGCTGCCTTCGTTAATTGCTTATAACATGAAAAGACAACACTTTCCAAGTCTGTTTTATCCTCCCAAAACTGTTCTCCAGTAATTTGATTTGTAGGATATACTGTCAAGAAGTCATCAAAAGCACTACATGAAGACAATATTCCTATCATTATTATACATAATGGGATCAATATTTTTTTATGTATATCAATATTTTTCATATCAATACCTTTTATAAATTAGAATGAGATATTTACGCTAAACGTTATAGAACGTGCTCTCGGAGTTTGAGAGTTATCCTTTGCAGGCGCATAACCACTAGAAGAATGTTCAGGATCCACACCTAAATATTTTGTCAAGAAGAACAAATTATTAGCCGAAGCAGCAAAAGACAGTCCCCTTATACCTAGATTCTTTATCATCTTGGGATCGAAAGAATAGCTCAATTGCATGTACTGCAAACGAATAAAGTCACTCGACTCAACATAGCGGTCACTGGCCAAAGCATTGTATGATGAAGCAACCTGGGTACTCATGGCCCTAGGTATCTCTGTTATGTCACCATTCTTACGCCAACGCCAATTGACGGCACGGCTCGAGTTTTTATTTGTACGCATATCCTCAGCATACATGCGTGCCAAATTAATTATCTTAGCACCTAGACGAATATTGAAGCTTGTTTTAAGAGTCCATCTACCGTACATGAAATCAAGACCGAAACCTCCATTGAAGGTCGGATTGGAATTTCCTAAATATACAATATCCAATTCGTTGATTTGACCATCATGGTTAATATCTTCGTAAATGGCATCGCCACCAGAGAAGATAAAATTACGTCCTCCGTAGTTGAAATACATGTGTAGTGGATTTCCTTCAGCATCGTAAATAATATTGCCATTTGCATCGCGAGCCACAGGACATGTAGCATTTTCCCCTCTTGCTTCCGCAGCAGCAGCCGTATTTTCCCCATACACAGAATTTTTAGATTCTTGTGGGAAATAACCACTATGTTCATAATCGTAGCGATATACGCCTTTATAGCGGAAACCATAGATCGAATACAATGCATTACCTACCTGAACACGGCTCAGATAATTTTCATTTGTATAGTCGTAGTCAGCATTAATAGATGCTAATACACTAGGATCCATCTGCTTTATTCTATTTCTATTCTGAGCAGCATTAAATTTGAGCTTCATAGAAAATTTACCTACTTTGAAAATAGGCTTCGTATAAGCATATAAATCCCAACCATAATTATCCAACACACCTACATTTGCCCAGTCCAATGAAGAAAAACCTACAGAAGATGGTATTGATACATTTTTCTGCAACAAATCAGTAGTATGCTTCTTATATATATTGAAATTAAAGCAGGCTAAGTCATCCAGGAAATTCAAATTGAATCCCAAGTTCCATGAACTTGTCTTTTCCCATTGCAAAGTTGTTAATCGAAGATTCTCCGGGGCAATCGCGGAATGGTATGTACCGCTTGAGCCATAGGAACCATTATTTGTATATCGATTAAACATAATAGAATTCGTTGATGGACTATTACCAGTCACACCCCAACCTGGAGCAAATGAGAACATGCTAATGTATTTCTTAAGAGGACGGAAGAAGTATTCATCGCTTATATTCCATCTTGCAGATAAACTTGGGAAATATCCCCATCGCTTATCCTTACCAAACGAGGTACTACCATCAGCACGCAGAGTTGCATCAAACACATACTTCGATTTAAATGAATAATGCAACGAACCTGAGAAGTTCAAACCATGAGACTTTGAAGTACTCGTACTCGAACCTGTCAAATATGCGTTTACAGTCGGGTCAGTTATTCCACCCACCAAACCACCTGAAGAAATAGATTGAGTATTAGAGTTGGACGACTCCAATTCACCACGAACCATTGCCGTAAAATAATGGTCTTTTGACAACTTTGGAGTAAAAGTCAATCTATGTATCGTGCTAAACGCTGTTTTATTGGTATTTGAATTAGAACCTCTGTTTATCACATCACCCCATGAATAAGAAGTTAGCGCTCCAGGGAAGAATGCATCCGTTGTAGAAGTTTTAGCATTCAAGTAAACTTCTCCCTTATAATCCAACTGTGTTTTATCAGAAGATTTACCTAAAAGTTTGTAGCCAAGTTCAAATTGGGGGCTTATTGTATAATCACTTACTTTCTTCCACGAAAGGTTAGCAATGGCAACAGGATTACCACCCTTATTACCATCAGCTGTACTATATACCATATCCCTCAAATAATATGACGTATAGCCATCAGGAACATTTCCCGCACTACCATAAGCAGGATACATCTGGAAATATTCACCCGTGTCATAATAGGAATCAGTAGCCGGATCATACTCCCAGCGCGTCACAGATTGGTTAGGCATGGCATGATAAGCCCTTTCAAGAATACCTGTATAATTCTGATTATTCTTTGTGTATGTCAAAGAAAAATTCGAACTAAACGTGATTCTGTCAGAAACTTTGTAGTCCAATGTCATACGTGTACTGAAACGGTCCAGAGACTGCTTAATGATCGTACCTGTCTCATGGTCATAACCACCAGAGATACGGAACTGAGCCTGATCACCACCACCAGTTATACTAACATAGTATTTATGCGACTGACCAAACTGCGTCACCTCATCTCTCCAATCAGTATTCTTATTATAATTGGCATAATATGCCGTCCTGTCTCGTTTATAGCCAATTTCTACGATATCAGAAGCTATATCACTTTGTTTAGGATTGAAATAAGCCTCTTTCAGCATCATAGTATACTCATCACCATTCAGCATGCGCATTCCTTTAGGCTGCCAGCTTCCAGTGAAGAAATAGTTACCAGATACACGAGTCTTACCTTTCACACCACGTCTTGTAGTAATTTCAATGACACCATTTGCGCCCTTTGCCCCCCAAATAGCACAAGAACCAGCGTCTTTCTTTACTTCAATACTCTTAATATCCTCAACGTTTACATTCAATAGATTTGCGAACTGTTCAGTATTGTCCATATCCTGCAAATCCACATCTGTTTCTGTGTAATTTTCCAAGATATGTCCATCAACTACAATCAAGGGTTCCTGGCTTCCGCTGATAGTGGAAACACCACGGACACGCATGCTCATACCTGAACCAAGGTTACCTGAGTTAGCCACAACGTCAAGACCGGCAATCTGACCTTGCAGTGCCTGGTCGGCAGATTCAAATGAAAGACCTTTCATTTCATCCATATCCAACTTCTGCGTAGCAACAGAAACCTCGCGTTCGGGGATTGCCAGACCACTGGACTGTGTCATTCTCTTTCCAGTAACTTTTACCTCCTTAATTGTGCGAGTGTTGGTTTCGAGTTGAATCTTAAAGACCGTTGTCGTACCAATTTTTCTTTCCCATGGCTTATAACCAAAGAAATAAACTTTCAAGATATCATTAGGATTCTTTATGGTCAATGTAAAGTTACCACTCATATCGGTTGTTGTAGAAGCTTGGATACGGTTGTTCGCATCAATCTCCAACACATTGGCCATCATGATAGGACCATCCTTAGCATTCCAGACATGTCCTGAAATTCTTTTCTGTGCATAAGTTAATGTTACACTTAGACACAGCAGCAGAAATAATAGATACTTTCTTTTATTCATAGTATATTATTATTTAATTGCATACTTTTTCAAATAATTCTTTGCTGCGCGAGCAGTTGCCCAATCTGAATCATAACGGCCATTGGTTAATGCCTTATAGTCAAGGACACCATCGATCTGATGTAATACAGCAAATGACGAGGTTTCGATGAGATTTGCATTTGAGCCCGTGTTATCAAACTGAAGGTCGCGAGATAACATGTTAACATTGCCTCCCTCCAAGAGTCCGAGAGACTTGCCTGCAGCATCGGTAATTCTAAGTTTTCTATTACCCAATGATTCCACAGTCAATGTTATATAACGGTTAGTTTCCGTATTGATGCATGCCGTTTCCAATTCTTGCGTGGGAAGGGCAGGTACATCTGCGAACACTGAATTATCCATAAAATGATACTTGCAAAAATTAATCAACTCCGTAGCCATTGCCTGAGCCTTTGCCTGATATTCGTCCTTGAATGTCTCAGCATCAAATGTAGTATCATTCTCATGAGCTGCGATTATCTGCTCTTGGGCCTCTATGTAATCAGCGATACTACTCCACGTTGGCAGTCCTTTTGAAATAGCCTGTTGGACTGCATCATTTGTTGGAATAAATACCGTATAATAATATGTCTTAAAGGAGCGAACATTATAATCAAGACATGGGTTGTTGGAAGTAAATATGTCGTATCTGCCCAACACACGTTCTTTCTCGGCACGTGTGGTTGCCGCATTAGCGAAACCAGCCGCATCCAATACGTCACGATCCACCTGACAAAGGTCAAAGAACATGCTATAGGGCGAATCCTCATTACCATTATCATATAGGATGGAATAAACTGACTTTGTCGTAGATTGCAATGGACGGTCGATGATATAGGTCATTCCATTACCATAACCGTTCGTTTCACGAGTTTTGTCATACACGCGAGTGATGTTGCAGTACTGATTATTGTCAATTTGCCATCCGCCTTGAACTTGGGCGCCATTAGCACCCAATTCAGGATTAATTACACGAACAGGCGCACCATCGCGCGACAGATAATATTCCTTGCCGCTGTTGATGTAATGAGTTTCATTCATAGCTGTATCGTGTACAATCGTATGGGCATTCATCAAATCCACCAAACGGTTATTAACCCACTCGGAGCGAATGGCTTTCATCATGTAGTTGTCAGCTAACTCTCCTGTTTCTGCATCATAGCGTTTTGCTCTTGCCGTCACCAAGTTTTCCTCAAACTTGAATTCCAAGGCATAGGGCTGGGCATATGCCATTGACACAGGGTCATAATATGCTTTCAGGGCATTATCAGAAGGAATGAAGAAAGAGAAAGTAGAGTTCATGGCCCTCAAGAAAATGGACATAAATGCTTTCAACGGAGCGTTAGCAGGATCAGTCGCACCATAGGGTTCATCCACATTGATTGCCCAATTGAAGATGCTCAACGTATCATTTACCAAAGCAGGCGCAGCCACGCACGCATAGGTTGCAGGCGTAAATGTCTTGTTCATCACATATGCCACACCATTTGCAGCAATCAAGCAAGTATCTATCATCGCCTTGTATTCCTCAATATTGGAAACTTCTCCAAACATGGGGTCACGTGCGTCGTTTGTAATCGTCGTATACTTGCTGGGAAGCGATGAAGAGAACGACTCTTTCATCAAATTGTTGATGAATGCCTGGATTACATTCTGGGGTATTTGGTCAACATTCCTCATCAGGTTCTCAGCAGTCACAGGCAGCTCAACTGCATAGCGTTCCATCAGGAACCCGCCGCCACCGGTTTCTGAGAAATAATTCAGCAGAGCATTGTCATCAGGGACAAAGATGGCTGCCATGTCGCCGATCAGCCCACTCGTTGCTGTTGCCGATGAAGTTGTATAGGGATAGTATGTATTCCATCCTGGATCATATGCCAGATAATACGGGATTTCCGTCTGCTGAGACTGAACTTTATCATCGGGCGCATATCTGTTGCTTGTACCATGAGACCATTCCGAAATATAGCGTTTTTCAAACACAGAGTCCACGTTGGGATTGATCTGGCGATAGGCATTGGTCAGTTCGCTATTGTAATAGGGAGCACAGAAGCGGTCCAGCATGTGGCTGAACAGTTTTGTCCTGTGGTTCTGACGCATCATCTCCGCCAAATTGGTAGGAACGTCCATAACCTCCTCCACTTGGTTGATGTAGCCATTCTGGCAAGTAATGTCCTGCTTGACAATCTTACTTCCGGATATAAATACATCATTCTTCTCACGCGGCCTGCCCACTACGGTTTCAAAATCCTCATCAGTCATCTTCATGTTCTCCATCTGGCCGTTAATCCAATGCACCATCAGGGGCACTGTGGCATCACAAGCCATGTAGATACCACCCTTCTCAGGATCTCTGAAGCGTGCCCAGTAGTCCACGTCGTTGGGATTATACGAAACGGGAAGATCCTCTGCGTTGAAGTGAGGTATCGTATCGGTTGCAGAGAGGGACGTTCTCTGCTTCAATGCTACGTTCTTGTTGACCCACGATCCTTTGTTTTCAGTCGAGGCCGTCGTGTTTGCCATCATCTCCAACAAATAGGCGTTGTCCAACATGGCACTGTTCAGCAAGAGTTTTTTCTGCGAAAGTGTCAGGTCAGAGTACTTCCTTACGCCCCACAAGTTGTTGGCGTAGAACCTCTCATACGCATCGTCGTCAGCCACGAACAGGGTCTTACTACCTGTCTTGGCCAAGACTTCCGTATAGCTCAAATCATCAATCAGATTGACGGTGTTAGTGAAATTCCCCTTCGACTTCAGATAGTCGTAAATGCTCGACCCCAACCAGCTCGGCGTCTTGTCCGGCAAGTCGTAATCGTCTGAACAGGAATACATTAACCCGCCCATCGAAAGAGTGCAAAATGCCATTGCAAGCATCTTGCCAAAACTCGATAAATGGTTTTTCATACGCATTAATTTTTTAGTTTTTATATTTTATTATTCTTTTATGTTCACATTTAGAGACACTACACAGAATGCCACAAAATTAATAAAACTTATTATTTCGGCGATTCTTTTTAAAGTCAAAAATCGTATTATTAACTATTTTTTACACGATTAATCACTATTTTGAACGGGTTTTCAGCGTTTCTGCACAACTTTACAGGCAACATGCCACGAATAATATGTTAAAATTAGCCTTTCTTCATCATTCTTCATCCTATTTCAGCCCATCCTACTACCCCGAAAAGGGCAGGCACGCAAGACTCCACGACCACCAAACCATTTTCCTCCATGTCTCATTGAAATAATGTTCGCGCGCGCGAACATTATAATTAATAATACACGGAATGGCATTTCCGCCCGCCATCCGCACCACCGCACACACGCGACAGGCACACAACACGCACAATGACTTAGGCAGGAAAAGAAAACGCATCGCATTGAGCAGCTACCGACACAAGCACATGACAACCTGCCAGCAAGAAACGCGGCCTCAACTTTTCCAAATGCGGTCTGAAAAACCTGCAAACAAGGCGCAGGAGCGCGATGGATGCGGCCCAAGAAAATGCGAAAACGGGGAGGAAACAGCGTTTTACGCCGCAGGCATCTCCGTCGGCGGCCACCATTACGGTTTCACTCCGTCATGCCACCCCGCACAAGCACATGCACGCCACCCGTCATTGACCCAGGACACCACCTTTCACAGCCAGGAACAAACATTCAGGGGCATGAAGCTGATTGCTCCATGCCCCTAAATACCCATCTAGTATGAAATATATTCTTATCCTACTTCCCAGCCGAGTGCACTGGCGCCCAGTACGGCAGCCTCGGCACCGCTCAAACCTGAAATCAACAGTTTGGCGTGGCCACGGAAGGCAGGCAGCACGTTCTCGTCATAGGATTTCTGAAGCGGCTTCATGAGCAAGTCGCCTGCCTTGGTCAATCCGCCGAAGAAGACAAATGCCTCGGGACTGCTGAATGCGGCAAAATCGGCACAGGCTGCGCCCAGCATCTTTCCGGTAAACTCATAGATTTCCTTGGCCACCTCGTCACCTTTCTCGGCTGCGATGGACACATCGAGTGACGTGATTTCCTTGGGGTCGATGCTGCGCAGGAGACTGGGCCTGTCGGTTGTCTCCAGTATCTCGCGGGCTGTGCGTGCCACGCCCGTGGCCGAACAGAACGTCTCCAGACAGCCGTGCTTGCCGCATCCGCACAAACGGCTTCCGGGCTTGCGGTCCATTGTCACATGGCCCAGCTCACCGGCAAATCCGTCGCTTCCGTAGACCACCTGACCGTTAATGACGATGCCGCTGCCCACACCCGTCCCCAGGGTTATCATGATGAAATCCTTCATGCCGCGTGCCACTCCATAGGTCATCTCGCCCACGGCAGCGGCATTGGCATCGTTGGTCAGGGCCACGGGAATGCCCAGCCTGTCGGAAAACAGCTTGGCCAGGGGCACAGAGCCCTTCCACTGCAGATTGGCCGCATTTTCAATGGTGCCGGTATAGTAGCAACCGTTGGGGGCACCGATACCCATGCCCTTAATCTTGCTGATGCCGCCCACCATGTCAATCACAGGCTGAAGCGCCTCACAACCAGCGGTCACATAGTCATTCACATCGGCATAGGCCTGCGTCTTGATGGCCGTCGTGCCCTTGATTTCGCCACGGGCATCCACTATGCCAAACACCGAATTCGTGCCTCCCAGGTCAAGGCCGATCACATAAGGTTTTTCAATTTCTTCTACCATAATCTATCGTTATTTATTAATTATAATATGTATTTTATTGCTACAAAGATACATATTTTTCAGTTCCGCCCCAAAAACCATCGATTAATTCATAGAAAAAAACATTATCTTTTCATTATTTCGTAAAAAAATGGCAATTTTGCAGTCTGAATCATGTTTGGAATCGAACCTGTTACTGCTTTCGAACTGGCCTACAAGGGTCTTATCATCGGAATCATCGCCTCAGCGCCCACTGGTCCGGTGGGTATCCTGGGCATTCAGCGCACCCTGCGCAAAGGTCCATCCTACGGGCTGGTCACAGGCGCGGGAGCCGTACTGAGTGATATCTTCTACGCTTTGATTACGGCCTTGGGAATGGCATTCGTCATGGATTTCATGAACAACAGGACCAACATCTTCTGGATGGAAATCATTGGCAGTGCCATGCTCTTCATCTTCGGCCTGTACATGTTCCGGAGCGACCCAGGCAAGTATTTCCATCCCGACAGGCAGCAGACCAACAAGGGCAAGGGGACCTATCTGCACAACTTCATCACCTCCTTCCTCGTCACGCTGTCCAATCCCCTCATCATCATCCTGTTCATCGCGCTCTTTGCCCGTTTCCGCTTCATCGTGCCCGACCAGCCCATCCCCCAGGTGGTGGGATTCGTCACGCTGACCTGCGGAGCTGCCTTGTGGTGGATAGGGCTCACCTATGCCGTGAACCGCATACGGCAGACCTTCAGCGTTCGAAACATCAGGATGCTCTATCTCATCGTCGGCGGCATTGCCATAAGTGCCTCCATCCTGGGTTTCTTCTTTACCCTGACCGGAAGAATCTGATTAAAACCTTGACACGCCATGTACGTAGCCAAACGACTCAAGAACGAGAACATTGCCGAGTACCTCCTGTACATGTGGCAGGTGGAGGACCTGCTGAGGGCCTGCCACTCCGACATTGACGAGGTGGCCGAAAAATACCTGGCACGCTTTTCCGTCCTTACCCCTGAGCAACAACAGGAACAGCGGCAATGGTACTCCGACCTGTGCAACATGATGCACAGCGAGGGCGTCATCGACAAGGGACACCTGCAAATATGCAAGAATGTCATAGCCAACCTGCAGGAACTCCATGTCCAGCTGATTGCTTCCGACAAGTTTCCCTACTACCACGCCGCCTACTATGACGCACTGCCTGCCATAGTGGAACTGCGCGAGAAAAGTGGCGAAGACTACCCCGACGAACTCACCGCCTGCTTCAACCTGCTGTACGGAATCATGCTGCTGCGCATGCAGAACAAGACGTTGACTCCCGAAACGGAGCGCGGGCTGAAATCCATATCGGCGTTCATCAGCATGTTGGCCGGCCTGTATCACAAAAACCTGAAAGAACCCATCGATTGGGATTCAGCAGCCGCTGAGTTCCAAGCGTAGCACCACACTGCGAGCCACCGTCTCGGCTGCGCCAAGGACTCGCAGGAAACATTCCACTGTCGTCAATCACATTTCACTATCAAACTGAATACTAACAACAACCCATCATTAGAAAACAGCCATGGCTACAAAAAGAACCCTACTCCTGAGCACCTGCTTCGTTCTGACATCCATCCTTTGCTTCCTGCCTGCCACTGCAGACGATTACATCTACATCTACTCAGGAGGCAACATCACCAACATCATTCCCAGGGAGGATGTTGACAGCGTGGCTTTTCTCAGCAAAAATCGTATCATCCGGTTTTACGACAAGAGCGGAAAAGGCATCTTCGGCAGTGCCGTCAGCAGCATAGACAGCATGACTTTCCAGTATGCCACTCCCACGGCCGACCTGCTTGACGTCGTCTTCAACGCCAACGGCAGCGCAACCGACGTGTCGCCCATGAAGAATACGGTCACGCTGAAAGGCAGCAGCATGAGTACGTATTACAATGAGACCTACCAACGGTACGTGGCACGCTTCCACCAACTGGCCGGCATGACTCCGGCCAACTACTATCGCGTAGACTATGAGAGCAATGCTAAGTTCAGGAACGCGCTGGCCGACGGCCACACCCTTGAAGCCATCTTCATGGTCGATTACGATACTGACGTGCCCACAAGCAACACCATCAAGTTCTTTGCGTCCCATGCTGACGGCGGCACAGGCTTTTCCCTGGGTTCAGGCTCACACCAATTGTATTTTACCCACAACGTGACAACCACGGGAACGAGCAACTACATCTCCATTCCCAGCAAGATATTTCCGCAATCCAAAGTGTATTACCATGCCGTTGCCATATGGAACAAGGACGAGCAGAAATCCTACATCTATGTCAATGGCGTGCTGCAGGGTACGGCCAACGCACCTGGTGAGTTCTTCTTCCCCGAAAGCGGTGCAGGATGGTTTGCCATCGGGGGCGATGCCAAGAGCGACAACTTGTTTGCCGAAAATTCCTTCCACGGCGAGGTCGTGACGGCACGCGTCTACGACAAGCCCCTGACCAGGAACGATGTCTATGTCCTGTGGCACAACCTTCAGAAGTCAATGAACAGTAACGCCACAGACTTGGTAACCAACATCAACTACTGGTCAGGCTACGCATTAAAAGTAGGATATGATTTTGCATTTGCCGTCAAGGGTGTGCAACCAGGCGACCAACTGCAACTCACCCTGATAAGTGCGTCATCCAACAACTTCACGGTGGACCTCACCCCGCACGCCAATGACTCAGCCAGCTTTGTCATACCCGAAAAGTTCCTGTCAGGAACCTATCGCATGAAACTGCTGCGTGGGGAAAGCCAACAAGATTTGGGACTCATCAAGTTCAAGGTCGTTACCCAAATGCCCGCCGCCCCATTGGTATATGCCCACCGAGGATACTGGGACACGCCGGGTTCAGCCCAGAACTCCATCACCTCATACCTGAAAGCCGAGCAATTAGACATCTACGGCATGGAGTTGGACGTATGGCTGACCACTGATGACTCCATCATTGTCAATCATGATGCTACGCTCAACGGCGTTACCATCCAAACTTCATCCTACGACCAGGTGAAAGACCTGAAACTGAGCAATGGCGAGAACGTTCCCCGCCTGGAAGATTTCCTGGAACTCGTAAAGAACGGCGGTAGGGTGAAGCTGCTTATCGAAATCAAGGCACACAGCACATTGGCACGCTCCTATGAATGCATTCAGAAGGTGATGAATGCCGTGAACAAGGCCGGTGTTCTGGATCGCTGTGAATTCCATACCCAAGACAAGAACATCTGCGCCCAGATCACGAAGATAGAACCCCGTGCCTACTCAGCACCTGCCTATGGCAGCCCAACCCCACAAACTGTCAAGAACATGGGGTGCAGCAGCTACAACAACGCCCGCGCTTTCATCAACAATCCTGCATGGGTAGCACAAACACATGCCTTGGGCATGAAAGCCACGGCATGGACGCCCGACCAGCCCGACGTATTCCTCGACCTCATCAACAATGGCATAGACGCGTTGGGGACTAACCGAGTAAGGGAAGCCATCCGGCTGAGGGAATACTATTTATACCACCAGGATAAATAATCTTACGCCTACCGTATGCAAAAAAAACATTCGCTCTTCTTTTCGTTTATTGTATTGTTCATCTTGACGGCCCTGTACCCCCTGAAGTCTGCGGCCCAACAGTCGCTGTATGTCCATGCCAGCGGAAAGGTTACCTTCATATCTCCCATCGCGGATATTGACAGTGTGGCTGTCACCAACAACAATAAATATCTGCGGTTCTACAATACCGCAAAGAAGAATGTCTACACCGTTCCCCTCAGCCGTCTGGACAGCATCACCTTTGCCGACGCGCGCTACGTGGCCGACTTGTTGGATGTGAAGTTCAATGCCGACGGTACGGCACGTGATGCTTCGCCCATGGGCAATACAGTGAGGAACATGAACACCAACTACCTCAACACATACTACAATGATACCTACGGCTGCTATGCTGCCCGCTTTAACTCCACTTGGGGCTACAATCCCACGGGCTACTACCGCGTAGACTATGCCAACAACGAGAAGTTCAAGGCTGCGCTGGCCGATGGGCACTCCATGGAGATGGTCTTCGCCGCCGACTACGACGATGCCATCCCGAGCATAGACGGAAAGATATTCACTTCGCATGAAGCCGGTGGCACAGGATTTTCCGTGCCCAACCGCAATAAGCAAATCAACTTCGTACCCAACGTTTCCACTACGGGCACCAGCACCTACATCTGGGTAAACAGCGGTGTCACGCCCCGGGCACGCACTTTCTACCATGCCATTGGGGTGTGGGACAAGGAAGCAGGCAAAGCCTATGTCTATGTGAACGGAAAGCTGTGCAAGACGCTGGCCGCCAAGGGCGAAATGGTCTTCCCTACGGAGGGTTCAGAGTGGTTTGCCCTGGGTTGCGATGCCAATGCAGACGACGGAGGGCAGTGCATGCCAGGCGACCTGGTGATAGCCCGCATCTACGACCGTCCACTAACCCAAAGCGATGTCACAGTGTTGTGGAATCGTGTGAAGCCCATGGTGGAATCGGGCAATGCGCCACTCATCACCCATGTGCGCTACCTCTCAGGATTGGCCGTGCAGGCCGGGCACACCTTTGAGTTTCGAGGCAAAGGCTGCAAGGCCGGCGACAAGCTGACCCTGTCGCTCATCACCTCATCCGCCACCACGTTCCGAGTAGACGCAGCACCCTACGGCCCCGACTCCTTGGCCTTCACCGTGCCACAAGGCATCCAAACCGGACGCTACCGCATGGTCCTCTCGCGCGGTGAGCAGAAGCAAGATCTGGGCACCATCTACCTCGTGGCCGTGGACAAGATGCCCAAGATACCCACCATCTATGCCCACCGAGGCTATTGGGACACCCCGGGTTCGGCCCAGAACTCCATCGCCTCCTACAAGAAAGCCATCGAGGCAGGCATCGACGGCATAGAGATTGACGTTTGGCTCACCACCGACAACTACATCGTAGTTAACCACGATGCCAGCTACGACGGCGTGACCATACAGAATGCTTCGCTGGCCGAAGTAAAACAACTCAAGCTGAGCAACGGAGAGACCATGCCCGAACTGAAAGACTTCCTGGAACTGGCCAAGCAGGAAAGCCACACCAAGCTACTCATAGAACTGAAGAGCCACAGCACCGCCGCACGCAACATGGAACTGGCACAGGCCGTGGTGCAGGCCGTAGCCGATGCAGGCCTGAAGGACAAGGTCATCTACCATGCCTTCAACCTCAACATCTGCCGCGAAGTGGTACGCCTTAACCCCGAAGCCGAGATTGGCTATCTCAACAAGAACCTCACGCCGGCCCAACTGAAGGACTACAACATCCCAGCCATGAACTACAACGTGGCCACCTACCGCGCCAATCCCTCATGGATACCTGCCGCGCAGTCGCTGGGACTGAAGGTGAACGCATGGACACCCGACCAGCGTGAGATGTTCATCGAAATGATGAGCCAAGGCGTAGACTGCATTGGCACAAACAAGCCCATTGAGGCCATGGCCATACGCCAGTATTACATACGCCACTTCGACCAATAACCACCCCACCTTTCCCTTATACATACTTATATATGAACATCCTCATCACAGGCAGCAACGGTCAACTGGGCACAGAGCTCCGCCTCCTGGCGCAGCAGCACCCCGAGCACCGCTACGTCTTCACCGACATACAGGAACTCGACATCACCCATGAAGCCGCCGTACAGGCCCTGGTAGAACAGGAGCAGGTGGACTGCATCATCAACTGCGCAGCCTACACCGCCGTGGACAAGGCCGAGAGCGACCCAGCGCTATGCACCCTGCTCAATGCCACAGCCCCAGCCCTCCTGGCCGCAGCCATGGAACAGCGCGGCGGCATCATGCTGCACATCTCCACCGACTACGTCTTCGACGGCACGGCCCACGTGCCCTACACCGAGGATGCCCCCACCCATCCGCAGAGCACCTACGGACGCACCAAGCTCATGGGCGAGGAAGCCGTCAGGCAGGCCTGCCGCCGCAGCATCATCCTGCGCACCGCCTGGCTCTACTCCCCCTGGGGCAACAACTTTGTGAAGACCATGATGCGCCTGGGACGGGAGCGCGACGCACTCGGCGTCGTCTTCGACCAAGTAGGCACACCCACCTATGCCGCCGACCTAGCCCAAGCCATCCTCACCATCCTCGGTCAGGACATCGTACCTGGCACCTACCACTTCACCAACGAGGGTGTCACCTCCTGGTACGACTTCGCCCTGGCCATCCACCGCCTGAGCGGCATCACCACCTGCCATGTCCGTCCCCTCCACACTGCCGACTACCCCACTCCGGCGCAGCGTCCCCACTACTCCGTGCTGGACAAGACCAAGGTCAAGGACACCTACCACCTCGCTATCCCCCATTGGGAGGAGAGCCTCAGGCAGTGCATCCGCCGCTTGCAGGAACAGTAAGGCCCAAGCTGGTCAATACACATACACACATTTAGGGCATCCCCCAGCGTGGAGGATGCCCTAAGTATACTATATATTATAATATGGTATAGGCCTACCTTACCCGCACCTTGCGCCCGCCGCGGATGTAGATACCCTGCTGCGTGGGTGCGCCCTGCAGCTTGCGTCCATTGAGGTCATACCACGGGGCGTTGCCTGCCTCACTTGCACCGACGGCCTGGATGCCATCAGAGGGTTTCTTGGTAAAGTACCCCGTCTCGGGGTTGGCCATGCTGACATCCGTCTTCGATGCATCGTAGGCGACTGCTCCCCTCAGGTTGGCGCAATTATAGAACATGTGGTCAGACTTACCCGCCGTCCATGTGTCGTTGCAGTAGATGGTCTCGAGGTTGGAACAGCCGTAGAACATCAGTTCCATGTAAGCCACGTTGGCCGTATTGAAGTTGCTCACGTCTATGATCCCCGTGTTGGAACACTTATAGAACATTGCGTACATGTCGGTCACCCGGGCCGTATTGAAGTTGCTTACTTCTAATACCCATAGTTGTGAACACTCAGCGAACATGCCGGCCATGTCGGTCACATTGGCTGTATTGAAGTTACCTGTGTGCACGTAATCCAGGCTACTGCACCCATGGAACATGTATTGCATGTCGGTCACCTTCTCCGTATTGAAATTACTGAGGTCAAGCAACGTCAAGCTGGAGCAGCGGCGGAACATGCTGCTCATGTAGATCACGTTGGCCGTATTGAAGTTGCTCACATCCAGGCTCGTCAATTTGGAGCAGCCCTCGAACATGTTGCCCATGGTGGTCACGTTGGCCGTATTGAAGTTGCTCACATCCAGGCCCGTCATGCTCTCGCATCCGTGGAACATGCCGGCCATGTTGGTCACGTTGGCCGTGTTGAAGTGGCTCACATCCAGGCTGGTCAAGGCGGAGCAACCTTCGAACATACAGTACATATAGGTCACCTTCTCCGTATTGAACTTACTTACGTCCAGGCTCGTCAGACCGGAGCAGCCGTAGAACATCATTTCCATGTAGGTCACGTTGGCCGTATTGAAGTTGCTCACATCCAGGCTCTTCAGACTTTTGCAGTCAATGAACATGCCGGCTATGCTGGTCACGTTGGCCGTGTTGAAGTGGCTCACATCAAGGCCGGTCAGAGCAGTACATCCACTAAACATAGCTTGCATGTTGGTTACATTGGCCGTATTGAAGTGGCTCACATCAAGGCCGGTCAGAGCAGTACATCCACCAAACATAGTTTGCATGTTGGTTACATTGGCCGTATTGAAACTACTCACGTCCAGGCTCGTCAGGCCGGAGCAGCCGTAGAACATCATTTGCATGTAGGTCACCTCCGACGTGTTCAAGTTCTCTATGCCCTCTATAGAAGTCAATTTAACGCATTTATAAAACCATTTAGCACAGCTGGTGGGGCGGGCATCCCGGAACGAGGGGTCGAACACTACCTTGGTCATCTGGTCGGCGACACTGGCCCACGGTTGGGTGGAGGCAGTGCTGCTCACGTCCCACGAGATCGTGCTGTCGAATTCGCCATATTTGAACGTAAGTGTCTTGCTGTCATCGTCATACTGTGCATAGCCCCCCGCGTCGGCCAGGGTGCGTGCCGGCAGCAGGGCCAGCAGGCAGGTAAGGAACAAAAGGGTCATTTTCTTCTTCATACTTAAAAATCTTCTTTATTTATTCTTGGTTCATTCCATTCAAAAACAATCCACACGGGGCGGCATCATGCGTGCGTGTGCCGCGCCGCCCCATGTATGTGTGTGCTTGCCGTCTCACTCGCCGGCGGCATCGGTGGATTTCTTTTTGCCCGTCTTGTCCACCAGGTTCTGGGCCTGCACCAGCTCGGTCTTCTGCAGCTCGTCGCGGAAGGCCTTGCCGAAGCGGCACTGCACCCTGACGCGCTTCACCAGCGTGGAGTTGCACTCCTTCTCCTGGGCGGCTCCCGAGGCCGTCACCGTGCAGGAGAACGAGGCCCAGTCGCCCATCTTCACCGAGTAGCCCGCCTTCAGCAGGCGCAGCATCACCTTCTCCAGCTGGGCCAGGGCCATTTCGGCCTCCTTGGGGTTGAGCGTCGTCTCGTCGCTCAGGAGCTGGGCCACTTCCTTCTCGCCCACCTGGCGGATGGTGCGCACCACGGGGTAATACTTCACTGAGCCGTCCTTGGGACTGGCCTTCTTGCGGGTAACAAACATTATTGCCATAATACTTAAGTTTTTAAGAGTTAATAAATTATTTGATAATATCGATGGTTTCTCGGCTGATTCGCCCAGGGCAGATGCCGGATGTCCCTGGGGGAAGATGCGCATCTCTCACCTGGGTACATGCGCATCTCACATGGCGGTACATGCGCATCTGCGGCAGGCAAAGATGCGCATCTTTGGTTGGCAAACATGCGGACTCTCGGGGCGGAAGATGAGGACTTCGGCAGGCAAAGATGCCTGGTTTCGGCACACAAGATGCGCACCTCCGGCCACTGCCGATGCCGAGATCGCACTCCCGCCGATGCGCACCTTTCCCCAGGGCACGCCCCGCCCCGGGCCGCCCCACGCGCCGCAGGCACGTGCGTCACCTCCCGCCCATCCACGGCGGAACAGGCGGAATGAGTCGCAAGCGTACTCGCAACTGATTGATAATGAACTACAAAATGGGGGGGGTAAAATGCAACCTGCGGCCCGCGGAAGCATCAAACTCCCCCTCTAAGCTAGAGGGGGCAGATGCGCAGCATCGGGGGCGTGTGTCCATTGCAGGGAGCAGGGCCGGCAGCCTGATGCCGACACACTCCATCGGCCTGACGGCCACTTCCCCTATCTTAGGGGAAGAGTCGTTGCCTATATATAATATGGTATAGGAATGGGGCATGGGCCGGGGTTTCTTTTGGGGTAATTGGAATTACGCAGTGCAAAGATAATGCTTTTTGCATACACGCACCGTGGAGGGGCAGGGAAAAATGTTTCTCTTTCGGTCGGAGGCGGAAAAGGCGGAGGGGGGGGCGAGGAGGGAGGGTCAGAAGAGTTCCAGCTGCGTGGCCTGCGCCGGAAGGTGGGACAGGTAGCGGAAGATGGCATCGTTGTCGTGCAGCATGCCGGCGGCCTCGCATTCCTCGTGGAAGAGGGCCATGAGCTCGGCATGGCGCGGACTGAGACACCAGTAGGCATCGCCGTAGTCCTGCACGTAGCGCTCCCTGAGCCCGGGGAAGTGGCGGTCCAGCATGAGGTAGTAGTGCTCGCGGTCGCCCTGGCGCAGGGTGAGCCCCATGTGGAAGCACACGATGCCGTGCACGCCCGTGTCGGCACAGGCCCTGACGATGGCGCGGACGTTCCGGGGCGTATCGGTGATGTGGGACAGCACGGGACAGAGCCACACCACCGTGGGGATGCCGCGCCCCTGCAGCTGCGACAGCATGTTGATGCGCTCGAGCGTGGTGCTGACGTGGGGCTCAATCAGGCGGCTCAGGCCGTCGTCCATGCAGGTGAGGGTGGTCTGCACCACGCACTTGGCGCGCTCGTTGATGGCGGCCAGCAGGTCGATGTCGCGTAGGAGGAGGGTGCTCTTGGTGTGGGGCGACACGCCGAAACCGTGGCGCAGTATGACCTGCAGGCACTGGCGCGTGAGGCCCAAGCGCGCCTCGCAGGGTTGGTAGGGGTCGCCCATGGCACCGGTGGTGATGACGTACTTCCTTCGGCGGCGGCTCAGGGCATCGGCCAGCAAGGCGGGGGCATTGGCCTTGGCCTCAACGTCCTCCATGGGGTGGGTGAAGCCGTAGACCTGGCTGCGCACGTCGCAGTAGATGCAGCCGTGGGTGCAGCCTCGGTAGACGTTCATGCCGCTGCGATAGGCGGTGAGGATGCGCTTGGCCTCGACGGTGTGCATGGGGGAAGGGTGTGGAAAGAAAGGGTCAGACGGTCAGTTCCAGTTCCTCGCCGTCGGGGAGCAGGATGCAGCTTTCGTAGTAGCCCTCGCCCGTGGTGCGCGGTCCGCTCACGTGGCGATAGCCGTCGCTGATGAGGCGTTGGGTCATGGCATCCACGGCCTCGCGGCTGCCCACGCTCATGCAGATGTGGGTGTAGCCCAGGGCATGCTTGTCAAAATTAGACAGCGGCATGCTGGGCCAGTTCATGATTTCGAGCCGCGCGCCGCCCTGGGGAAACGTCAGGAAGTAGGAGCGCAGACCGGTGCGCGGATTATGGTAACCCTCGCTGGGCTGCCCGTCGAAGTACTTCACGAAGAAGTCCTTCACAGCCTCGAGGTCGCGCACATTGATGGCAACGTGTTCCAGTTTCATGGCCGATGGGAGTCTATATGGTTATTATTGCTTCTCATCTATGGCGTAGTTTTGTTGATGGTTTGGGGAGATAGCATTCATTCTCCCGTGGTGCAAAGATACGGAAAAAACATCAGAAGGCCCGCGATATTATCGTTGATGCATCGTGCGCAGCGTTTGCAGCACCACGCTGGCTATAATGCACAGAATGCCCAGGTAGAAGGAGAGGTTCAGTTCGCGTCCTTCGCCGAAGAGCAGGAAGGCCAGCACGATGGTGTAGCAGGGCTCCAGGTTGTAGGTGAGGTTTACGGTGAAAGCCGGCAGCCGTTTCAGGGCCTGTATCTGCAGAATGTACAGTCCCACGGTGCAGAACAGGGCCATCACCAAGAGCAGCCACAGGTTGCCGCCCTCGGGCAGGACCATGACGGGCTGGCTGCTGGGAAAGAACCACAGGTAGAGGGGAATGATGGCCGATACAACCAGCAGGCCTCCGCTCATTTCGTACATCAGCACCGTGCGGCTGCGCACCCCCTGGCTCACTTTCTTGTTCAGGATGGCATAGGCCGAGCACACGGCAGCCGACACCACGCCTATGAGTATGCCGTAGCGATAGCGCACGTCGAGCGAGAAGACGAGCAGGATACCCGCCACCGTGATGAGCGAAAACAGCAGGCTCAGCCAGGAGAAGCGCCGACGGAGCAAGAGGGGTTCGAGCAGGGCGGTAAAGAATCCGATGAGCGAAAAGCAGATGACGCCTATGCTCACATTGGCCGCCTTGATGCTGGCATAGAAAAGAATCCAGTGCAGGCCCAGCAGGCCTCCGCAGCCGGCCAACTGGGCCACCTTGCGCCATCCCACGCGGGGCAGCCCCGTAAAGACAAGCAGGATGGCCGTGGTGAACAGCATGCGATACCACACGATGTCCACCTCGTTCAGCGTGATGAGCCGGCCAAACAGCCCCGTGAATCCTGCCAAGAGCACGCTCAGGTGCAGTTGCAGGAAGCCGCGGCGCGTTTCGTTGTTGCCCTCCATGTATCAATAAAGTGGTACAGGGAAAATCCCCAGCAGGTCAATCTTTCTCCCGCAGCTTCCGCCACACCTCGTCCACGTTCTCCTCGCCGTCAAAGTAGGCCGGCTGGTCTCTGCGACGGAAAGTGTCGGCACCGGGAATGAGGATGAGCTTGTCGGAGTCGGGGTATTCACACACGTCGTATCCTATGTGGGAGCGCAAGTCCAGGTAGGTACAGGGCTCGTCGGTGGGGTTGTACAGCTGGTGGGCTCCCGTCTCGCCCGCCTCAAAGAAGATGATGTCGCCCTCAACCACCTCGGTCAGGCCCTGGGGCGTGCGCAGCGTGGCCCTGCCCTCAAGGATGAGAAACATTTCCTCGGCGAAGCGGTGGAAGTGGTAGGCCGCATTGTACTGGCGGGGCGGCAGCCTGCGCAAGTCGAAGTTGAGCCACTGCGGATTGATTCCCCGTTGCTGGCGCGACATGTCGGTAAGCAGGCGGAAGCCGTCTATGCGCCCGGGGTAGGGCTGGTAGTCGCGTTCCTGTGAATGGATGATTGTTGCCATAGGATATAATTGCTTTTCATGCTGCAAAGTTACACATAAACGAATACAGAGCATGCACGAAAACAGAAGTTTTCAAGTGCAATGCTTTGTCGAGTGAGCGTAACTTATCCAAAGTTACGAATAAAATGAGTGCAGAGCAAGGCAGGACATACATAGTTTGGCCTGACGGCTATGCCGAATGCAAGGAACTTATCCAAAGTTACACATAAACGAGTGCAGAGCATGCACGAAAACGAAAGTTTTCAAGTGCAATGCTTTGCCAAGTGAGCGTAACTTATCCAAAGTTCGCATAAAATGAAAGTCGGGCAGGCATTGATTGCCACCTTACCGCCAGCATTGAATCCTCGCGGGGCATAGGCCGCCGCTTGCGCCTTGTCGGCGGAACACATACGCCCCGCAGAAAATCTTTCAGGCCGCAAAGGCCCACCTCATGGGCCGCATCCTGGCGGAAGGACGGGACGGAGATGACTGCCCGTCCGTTTTTCCTCATACAAAACGAGGGCCGGCTGCTTAGCCGGCCCTCGTCCTATTCTTTTTTCACTTGTCGTAGGGTCTATTCCTTGGCTGGGGAGGCCTTCTTACCGGAGGCATTTGCTGCTGTAGCCTTCGCCTTGGCGGCCGTGGCCTTCTTGGCCGGTGCCTTGGCTACTGCCTTGGTGGCTGTGGGCTTGGCCTCGGTCGTCTTTGCCTTGGCCTTCACCGCTGGTTTGGCTGCCTTTTTCTTTGCTGCCTGGGCATCTTCCTTGGCCATGTTCTCCAGAAACAGATCCAGGGCCGCCGTAATGCTTGGCACGCCGGGCTGCGGGGCTTTCAGGTCCAGGCGGTAGCCCAGTTCCTCTATAGTGTTGGCCGCCGCGTCGCCGTAGCACCCAAACAGGGTCTTGCCCTGCTTGTAGTCGGGGAAGTTGTCCGTTATGCTGTGCACGCCGCTGGGAGTAAAGAAGACAATCATGTCATAGTCGAACGGCTGGCTCTTGTCCAGCTGGGTGCTGACCGTCCGGTACATGTGGCACACGGTGTGCTTGAGCCGCTTGGCCTCAAAGAGCGGGGTCATGTCCTGATGATGCACCTCGTTCTGTGGAAACAGGTAGGTCTCCTTCCTGTGCCTTGACATGAGGTCGATAAGGTCGGCCCACTGGCCCGTTTTGGAGAAGAAGACCTTGCGCTTGCGGTACTGCACGTATTTTTGGATGTACAGGGCCACCTTCTCTGATATGAAGAAGTATTTCATGTCGGCCGGCACGGTGATGCGCAGGGACTTGCACATGGAGAAAAAGTGATCGATGGCGTGCTGCGAGTTGAAAATAACCGCCGTGTGGGCCAGAATGTTGACCTTCTGGGCACGGAACTCCCTTTCATGCAGCCTCTCGACATGCACAAGGGGACGGAATTCCAACTTCACGCCATATTTTTCCTCAAGGTCATAGTAAGGAGATTTTGCTCCTGACGGAGCGGGTTGTGATATAAGAATTTTCTTAATCATGCTTTTTGTCTTGAATTTAGATATACAATACCATAAAGTCGTTAGCCTCAAGCAGTAAGTTCCATGCAATCAGCAGGGGCACGATTTCGAGCGTGCAAAAGTACAAAATAATATGTAATAAGCCAAATTTATCAGGGAAAAACAGTTGCACGGACTTAAATGCGACCAGGCATTCAAAGGCCGTGATGATGCCCAGCAATATCCATTGCATGAGCGAGGGAGGCAGGTTGAAGTAGACGACGAGCAGGACCAGGGGGAAAAACAACAGGGCCTTGGCCAGGAAAAGCAGGTTGTAGGCCGCAAGCCACGCCTGGCACTGCTGGGGCGGAAAGAATGTCCAGTGGCACACTGCATACAGCAGGTACTTGAGCGCATAGTAGGCCAGCGCGCCCGCCATGCCCACCAGCAACAGGCGCTGCGGCGGCACTGCGCGGAAGGCATCGGGCATGTTCAGTTCCATGTACTTGAACAGCAAGATGCCCATCAGGAAGCACGACAGGAATATCACATAGGCCTGGTTCTTCATCTGGGTGTCCTCGCGCAGGACGACGGCATCCTTGCGCTCCCTGTTGCGGAAAAAGCCCTTGAGCCTGCTCAGGAACACATGGAGCGAGCGGGACACCAACCAAATGGCGACAAAGAAACTAAGGAGGAGGGTTGAGGTGATGAACAAATCGTTTTGAAGACGGTAAGGTACGGGGTCGCCGGCTATTCCGGGCTGCCATACTTTCAGTTCGGGGTACAGGGCGGGGTTTTCACTGAAGAAGCCCTTCCCATAGTCCATCGTCTCCATGGCCTGCACGGCTTCGGCCCGCAACCCACTGGGCAAGCCCAGCGTATCGGGCCTGGTGGTGGGTCGGACCACAACGGGCTTGAAATAATGCTGGACAATGCTGTCCTTTTGGCTCTCGGTGGCACTTGCCGGCAGGAGGCGCAGGGCCTGTTCGGGCGTTGCAGGACGGTAATAGTGGGGCTGGCCGTCCGTTGCGACGTCCTCGTAATGATATGTAGAGGCAATGCTGTCCTGCTGATACATGTGCTATATTATAATATGGTATCGGAAGCCAGTTCGTCGTCAGGCAGTTCCAACGCCAGACGCAATGCTTCTTCGGGTGTCTGGGCAAATTCTACCATACGCGCCGGGCCTTCGCGCATGAACCCTTCGGTTTCGGCGCGGACCAGCCATCGCCTTAGTTCGTCATAGTAGCCGAGCGTGTTGAGCAGGACGATGGGATGGGGGAAGTGTCCCATTTGGCGCGCAGTGATGGTTTCAAAGAGTTCCTCCATGGTGCCGCATCCGCCCGGCAGGGCTATCACGGCCTGGGCCAATTGGCGCATTTTTTCCTTGCGGACGGCCATGGACGATTCCACGAACACGCGCGTCAATCCCTGGTGCTGCCATCCGCGATCCACCATAAAGCGCGGAATGACGCCCGTCACGCATCCGCCTGCCTGAAGGCAGGCATCGGCCAGGCTGCCCATGAGCCCCACCTTGCCTGCGCCATACACCAGTTCTACCTGACGGAGCGCAAACAGGCTGCCCAGTTCCTCGGCTGCCCTATAATAAGGCCTCGGGCCGCCGCCTGAAGCACAGAAGACACATATCCGTCTCCGGAGGTTGCTCATAAGCCGAATTCCTTGCGGATACGGTCAACGGCATCCAGTTTTTCCCAGGTGAAAAGCTCCACGGTGACGTCCTTCTCTCCATTGTAGATGCTGTCAAAATGCTTCGTTACGACCTGAGGTTCGCGCCCCATGTGCCCATAGGCTGCCGTCTCCTCGTAGATGGGCTGCCGCAACTTCAGGTCGCGCTCAATGGCATAGGGACGCAGGTCAAACAGGGAGTCTATACGGCGGGCTATCTCGCCATCCGACATATTGACGTGGTTCCTTCCGTATGTGTTTACATATATACTTACCGGGCGGGCCACACCTATGGCATAGCTTATCTGGACCAGCATTTCATCGGCCACGCCTGCGGCCACCATGTTCTTGGCTATGTGGCGGGCGGCGTATGCGGCCGAACGGTCCACCTTGCTGGGGTCCTTGCCGCTGAAAGCACCGCCGCCGTGGGGGCATTTCCCGCCATAGGTGTCGACTATTATCTTCCGGCCGGTCAGTCCCGTGTCTCCGTGCGGACCGCCAATGACAAATTTTCCCGTAGGATTGACGAAAAACTTGATTTCACCGTCAAAAAGCCGCCTGATCCGCTCATCGTCCAATGAATCCAGCATGGCAGGAATCAATACCTGCTGTATGTCGTGGCGGATGCGCTCCAACATAAGCGCATCGGCTTCTTCCTGCCTGCCATGGGCCTGGGCTGCCGTCACGAACTCGTCATGCTGCGTAGAAAGCACTATCGTGTCTATCCGCAACGGCGTTCCGTCATCATCATACTCCACCGTCACCTGGCTTTTGGCATCGGGGCGCAGATAAGGCATGGGACTGTTTTCCATACGCCGCAGGCGGGCCAGTTCAATCAGCAGGGAATTGGCCAAATAAAGGGGCAGTGGCATGTAGGACGGGGTTTCATTTGTGGCATACCCAAAGATGATGCCCTGATCACCTGCACCCTGCTCCAATGGGCTGGAGCGATTCACGCCTCGGGCAATGTCGCCGCTCTGTTCCTGTATGGCATTGATGACGGCACAGCCATCGGCATCAAATTGGTACTCGCTTTTGGTATATCCTATGCGGCGAATGGTTTGGCGGGCCACCGTTTTCAGGTCTACGTAGGTTTGCGTCGTCACTTCGCCCGAGATGACCACCAATCCCGTCGTCACCAGCGTTTCACAGGCCACGTGGGCCGAGGGATCATACACCAACAATTTGTCCAACACAGCATCGCTGATTTGATCGGCCACCTTGTCGGGATGTCCTTCCGAAACGCTCTCAGATGTCAATAAATAACTCATATTCTCTCAGTTCTTTCTTTTAATCCACAGGTTAATAATGATTGTACATGGTAGAAAGAGGCCTGCTGAAAGCTACTGCACACAGAATAAGTAAAGAGGGAATGCTATTCAGATGGCAATGGTGACCATCGTGGGGTTTTAGCATTTTTTTCCGTGGTTGCAAGCAGCACAAATCTGTCCACGCACACAATATTGCTTCGTTACGCGCCGCAAAGTTACGCATTCTTTTCCATTTGATTCAAATCTAACAGGATTATTTGCATGTTGCTTCACATATCAGCCCAAGCGAAGATAAGTTTAGCCACAGGAATAGCAGCATTCCGCGCATTAGCACACCGCACTCAGGGCAGACAAAACGCCCAATTTGTGTATTTTTCAACGCGCAAGGACAGACAAATAATCAGAAAATTGTAATTTTGCAAATTAATATTTGCATGAGTCCACAGACAGCACCAGAAGGATTGCCCATCAGCATAGGACTTGATATTGGCTCAACGACGATAAAAGCCGTCGCCATTCAAGAGGATGGCACGCCCGTCCTAACCTGCTACGAGAGACATAACGCCCGCATTCGCGGATGCGTCATGGATTTATTGCGCCATATGCTCACGCGACTGGGCGACCGGCAGGCAAGACTCACGATGACGGGTTCCATCGGCCTGGGCATAGCGGAAAGATGCGGTTTCGCATTCATTCAGGAAGTAGTTGCAGCCACAATATATGTAGGAAAACGACACCCCCAAGTAAAGACAATGATTGACATCGGCGGAGAAGATGCCAAAGTCGTTTTCTTCCAGGACGGCAAAGCTACCGACCTGCGCATGAACGGCAACTGCGCCGGCGGAACAGGTGCTTTCATTGACCAAATGGCCATTTTGCTGGGTCTTACCAATGAAGAACTGAACCAGCGCGCCCTGGAAGCCACGCAAGTCTATGCCATAGCATCCCGATGCGGTGTCTTTTGCAAAACAGACGTACAGAACTTGATTGCCAAGAACGCTGCGACAACCGACATTGCCAAGAGTATTTTCCACGCCGTGGCCGTACAGACAGCCGTCACGCTTAGTCATGGTTGCGACATGGAAAGTCCCATCCTGCTCTGCGGCGGACCACTGACGTTCCTGCCTGCCCTGCGCAAAGCCTTTATGGAATACCTTAAGATGGGGGAACAAGATTTCATCCTGCCCGAACAAGGACATTTAGTCCCAGCGTGGGGAGCGGCCATACACGGATGGGAACAACTGGAGGGGGAGAAACGCCCGTCTGTCCCCATCAGCCAATGGATTGAACAAGTTGAGAAAAGCCCGCAGTCGGTATACAGCGGTTCGGGCAACCTGAAACCGCTCTTCAAAAGCGAGGGAGAACTGCTGTCGTGGCAGCAAAGCAAACAGCAGGCCCGACTGCTGACAACGCCCCTCCCCCACAGCAAGGCAGCAGCCTGGCTGGGCATCGACTCCGGCTCTACAACGACCAAGATCGTCCTCATCGATTCAGACAAACGGGCCTTGTTCACCTACTATTGCCACAATAACGGAAACCCCATACAGGCGGTCACCGACGGCCTCCTGCAATTGCAGGCCGCGTGTGCCGAATCAGGTACGGAACTCACCATTTGCGGGGCATGCTCCACAGGATACGGCGAGGACCTCATCAAAGCGGCTTTCGGGCTGGACAATGGCATCATTGAAACCATAGCCCATTATTTGGCCGCCCGCCATCTCACCCAGGACGTGTCGTTTATCCTCGATATTGGCGGCCAGGACATGAAGGCCATCTTCATCAACGACGGCATCATCCACCACATAGAAATCAACGAGGCGTGTTCCTCGGGCTGCGGCACATTCATCGAGACGTTTGCCAAAAGCATGGGGTACAGCGTAGAGCAGTTTGCCCACGCGGCCTGCCATGCCTCCCTGCCCAGCGACCTGGGCACACGCTGCACCGTGTTCATGAATTCCAAGGTCAAGCAAGTCCTGCGCGAAGGGGCCACCGTGGCCGACATTGCGGCAGGACTCAGCTACAGCGTCATTAATAATTGCCTTTACAAGGTATTGAAGATAAAGAACACCCAGGAGTTGGGTGGCAGCATCGTAGTACAGGGCGGCACAATGAAGAACGATGCCGTTTGCCGCGCATTGGAACAACTGACGGGCCGCACAGTGCTGCGCAGCGACAGGCCCGAGCTCATGGGGGCCTATGGCGCGGCCCTCCACGCCCATCAATATACACGACAGAACGGCGGACGGCCGTTGGAGCACCTGCTGAAAAGCGCCCGCTACGATATCAGCACCCTGCAATGCAAGGGGTGCGAAAACCAGTGCCTTGTCAGCCGGTACACCTTTGAGGGAGGAACGACCTATTTCAGCGGAAACAAGTGTGAGCGCATCTTCAACAACCGCGGCAGCCAGGCACGCAAGGGCCGCAACCTGTATGAAGAAAAGAACCGCCTCCTGTGGCAGCGTGCCGCCGAAGACAGCCCATCGGCAGGCGGCCTGCGCATCGGCATACCCCGCGTGCTGGGCATGTGGGAAGAGTTTCCGTTCTGGCATTCCCTGCTGAAGGAAGCCGGCCTGCACCCCATCCTGAGCGACGCGTCCAACTACGCCCTCTACGAGCGCGGCGTGCGCAATGTCATGAGCGACAATATCTGCTTCCCCGCCAAATTGGTGCACGGACACATCCTCAACCTGCTGGACAAGGGCGTTGACCGCATCTTCATGCCCTACGTTATTTTTGAACCGCAGGACATGGGGCAGAATTCCTTTAACTGCCCCATCGTGAGCGGATACAGCGACGTCATACGCAACACCATGCAGATCGGCATCCCCCTGGACGCGCCAGCCATCAGCTTCAAGGAAGTCAAGGTCCTGTGGAAGCAGTGCCGCCAATACCTGAATGAACTGGGCATCGGCACGGTACGGGCCAGGCACGCCTTTGACAAGGCCCTCCAGGCCCAACAGGAATTTGAGACAACGCTGCACCGCCTCAACCAGGCCACCTACGCCGAGAACCGCCGCAACGGGCGGCTCACCATCGTCCTGGCAGGCCGCCCCTACCACGCCGACCCCCTTGTCCAGCACAAGATAGCCGACATGGTCAGTGCCATGGACGTAGACGTGCTGACCGAAGACATTGTACGGGGCGAGAGCCTTCCGCTCGACGATGTCCATTTCGTCAGCCAATGGGCCTACCCCGAGCACATCCTCAAGGCCGCCCAGTGGGCCGCGCGCCAGGATGCCAACGTGCAGTTCATGGAACTCACCTCCTTTGGCTGCGGCCCTGACTCCTTCATGCTGGACGAGATTCACCAGCTTCTGCAGCGGCACGGAAAGGCACTGACGCAACTGAAGATTGACGATGTGAGCAACATAGGCTCACTGAAACTCAGGGTGCGCTCCGTCGTTGACAGCATGCGCATGCAACTGGCCCAAAAAAGCACGACAGGAACGCCCCCCAGGGAGTTCCGCACCACCCCCGCCTTTACGGAAGAAGAGCGCCTCAGGCGCAAGAAGATACTCGTCCCCTACTTCACCCAGTTCATCACGCCGCTCATTCCCTCGTTCATGCAACTGGCGGGGTATGACGTGGACGTGCTGCCCATGAGCGACCCCGTGAGCGACGAAAAGGGGCTTCGCTATGCCAACAACGAGATATGCTATCCTGCCACGCTCATCGTGGGCGACATCATCAAGGCATTTGACAGCCACGCCTACCGCCCCGAGGACACCGCCGTGGCCATTACGCAGACCGGCGGCCAATGCCGCGCCACCAACTACATATCGCTCATCAAGAAAGCTCTGGTCGACGCGGGCTACGACAACGTGCCCGTGGTCAGCCTGAGTTTCAGCGGCGGCCTGGGCACGGAGCAGCCTGGATTCCGCTTTGAGTGGAAGAAGCTGGTGAACATAGCCCTCTCGGCCCTGCTGTACAGCGATGCCATAGCCAAGATGTACTACGCCGCCGTGCCCAGGGAGAAGACACAGGGGAGCGCGGCCCGCCTGCGCGACAAGTTCCTGGACATCGTCACGTCATCCATCAGCCGCAACCAAAGCCGCGAGCTCAAGAGCTACCTGACCATTGCCGCCAAGGAGTTCAACGACATCTGCACCGACCGCGCGTGTCCGCGCGTCGGCATCGTGGGCGAGATATTCCTCAAATTCAACCCCTACGCCCAGCGACACCTCACGCAGTGGCTCATTGACCACCACCTGGAGGTAGAGCCCCCCATGCTCACGCAGTTCTTCCTGCAGTCATTCGTCAACCTGGACGTCAACGCCCGCACCGGCGTGGAGGCAACCGTCGTACCCGCCGCCGTCAGGCGCGCACTGCACTGGCTGGTGCGCCGGCGCATGCAGAAGTACAACCGCATCTGCGCCGCCAACTTCCGCTATTTCCACCCCTTCGAGGATGTATACGACCTGGCCCGCAGCGCACGGGACATTGTCTCGCTCAATGCCCAGTTTGGCGAGGGGTGGCTGCTCCCGGGCGAGGTAGCGCTCATGGCGCGCCAGGGCATCCGCCACGTGGTCAGCCTGCAGCCCTTTGGGTGCATAGCCAACCACATCATCAGCAAGGGCATAGAGAAGCGAATACGCCAACTCTACCCCGACATGAACTTCCTGACGCTGGACTTTGACAGCGGGGTCAGCAACGTCAACGTAACCAACCGCCTGCTCCTCTTTGCCAACGAGCTGCTGAAGGCAGGACACTAGCCACCGCCCCCGGCCGGCAAGCCGCAGGCCACGCTTGGGCTTCCTCGCAGGGCCGCCCCGTTTCTTGCGCCTTTCATGAGGAGGTTTTACGCCCCGGCCAGAATCTTTCAGGCCGCACAGGCCCACCTCTTGGGCCGCATCCTGGCGGGCCGGACAGGCACAGGGCAAGGGCAGGGCCGAGGGGGCGGCGCAGGAATGGCCCTCCATCGTTTCACACAGAATCAACACACGTACATATACCATCATGATCAAGGATATCCTGCTTGTCGGCCTGGGAGGGTTCGTGGGGAGCACCGCCCGCTACGTCCTGTCGGAATGCATGAAAGCCCTGGGCCACGGATTCCCATGGGGCACGCTGGCCGTCAATGTGGCCGGCTCGTTCCTCATTGGGCTCATAGGCGGCATGGCCGACCGCCACACCGGCCTGTCGGCCCAGTGGGTGCTGTTCCTCACCGTGGGCGTCTGCGGCGGGTTTACCACGTTCTCCACTTTCTCCAAGGAGAGCCTCCTGCTGTTGCAGTCGGGCCACCACTGGGCTTTCGCAGCCTACGTCGTGGGCAGCGTCCTCCTGGGGCTGGCGGCCGCGGCACTGGGCCTGTGGCTCGCAAGGTAGCCCTGGGCGGGCCTATCTCCTGCCGCCCATACGCACGCTGCTACCGTGCTGACCACCGTGGTTTACAAAAATGGCATAGGATGGGTACTTGCGGCATAGGCAAAAATGTGTACCTTTGCAGTGAACTTGGCTTGATACTAAACATATAAACACGATACATTCATGGACAACAAGAAGTACCTTTTCCGCGGGCTTGCCGCCGGCAGCGCACTGCTGGCCACTGTGCCCGCATGGGGGCAGTACAGCCCCACGCCCCCCTTTACGGGCAAGATTGGCAAGACGGTGGCCGAGACACAGACGGCCTACCCCCAACGCAACCCCAAGGCGCCCAAGGGTGCGCCCAACGTGGTGTGGATTCTGCTGGACGACACGGGCTTTGGCGTGAGCTCGGCCTTCGGCGGCTTGGTGGAGACGCCCACCTTTGAATACCTGGCACAGCAGGGCCTGCGCTTCAACAACTTTCACACGGCATCCATCAGCGCGGCCACGCGTGCCTGCCTGCTGACAGGCCACAACCACCACTCGGCCCACACGGGACGATTCAATGACGACCACTACGGCACGCCAGGTTATGACACCTACTTCCCCATGGAGCAGGGCACGGTGGCCGAGGTGCTGAGGGAAAACGGATATGCCACGCTGTGCGTGGGCAAGTACAACGGCGCGCCGCATGAGAATGGGTCGAACGCCGGTCCGTTCAACCGCTGGCCCACCAACCGCGGGTTTGACCACTACTATGGGTTCAACCCGGCATCGGGGGCTGAGGACCAGTGGCATCCCATGATGTACCGCGACACGCACCGCGAGCCCGACGACTCGCTGGGCCAACTGTGCATCACGCGCCTGGCCAACGAGGCCATCAACTACATAGCCGACCAGCAGAGCGCCGCCCCCGGGCAGCCTTTCTTCCTCTACTTTGCCCCGGGCACGGCCCACACGCCGTTCCACACCAGCCAGGAGTGGACAGACAAGTACAAGGGCAAGTTTGACGCGGGCTGGGAGGCCTATGCCCGGCAGACGCTCAAGAACCAGCTGGCCCAAGGCATCGTGCCCAAGGGGACGAAGCTGCCCATCGTGAACAAGGACGTGCAGGAATGGAAGTCGCTGAGCGATGACGAGCGCAGGCTCTACGCACGCCAGATGGAGGTATTCGCGGGCTTCGTGAGCCAGTGCGACTACGAGATAGGGCGCATCGTGGACTTCATTCGCGACATAGGACAGCTGGACAACACGCTCATCATCTTGGCCATGGGCGACAACGGCGCGTCGGGCGAGGGTTGCCACACGGGCGGCCGCGAGCTCAACGAGCAGCAGGAAAAGAAATTCGTGGCCCAGGAACTGAAGAAGCTGGACCACTACGGCGACGAGACCACCCAGCCCTTCTATCCCACGGGATGGGCGCAGGCATGCAACACGCCGTTCCGCTACTACAAGAAGTGGGCCGACTATGAGGGCGGCACGCACGACGGACTCATCGTGTTCTGGCCCAACGGCATCAAGGAAAAGGGCGGTGTGCGCACCCAGTATGCCCACGTCACGGACGTGCTGCCCACCACGGTGGAACTGACGGGCACGAAGTTCCCTGCCGTCATCAACGGCTACCCGCAGGAGCAGGTAGAGGGGACGAGCTTTGCCAAGGCCGTGACTTCGCCCAACAACAACGTGGCCGAGCACAAGCACATCCAGTACTACGAGCTGAATTCGTCCTACGCGCTTTACAAGGACGGGTGGAAGGTACAGTTCCCTAACGGTCAGGTGAGCAACCTGCGCAAGCCCTACCCCGATACCGAAGTCCATCTGTACAACCTCAGGGAGGACTTCAACGAGAGCCGCGACCTGGCCAAGAAGTATCCCGAGAAAGTGAAGGAACTGCTGGCCGACTTTGACAAGGAAGCCTGGAAGTACAACGTGTACCCCCTGAAGAGCGGCAAGGACAAGATAGATCCCAACTATCCCAACCCGCAGCGTCCCCACTACGACATCTACGTAGGGGCGCGCAACTACGGCGAGTACCCCTACTTTGACGGCAGCCAGGGCAAGCCCTACACCATCGCCGTACACATTGCCGAGGGCGGCCCGCAGAGCAACGGCGTGCTCATGTCCCAGAAGGATTTTGCCCTGTACGTGCTCAACGGCGTGCCCGTCTACGCAACGTCGGGCGGAAAGAAGCTGGTGGCCAACCGCGTCCTGCCCCAGGGCAAGTCGGTTGTGAAGGCGAAAGCGACCCACCAGGGAAAGCAGACAACCATAGAACTTTTCATTGACGATGAGCCCGCAGGCAGCATCCAACTGCCCCAGAAGATGAACCTTCCGGGCAAGTCCAACCACATTCAGGTGGGCCGCCAGTGGGGCGTGCCCGTCAACAAGGACTACAAGTCGCCCTTCACCTTCACGGGCAAGATATTCAAGGGCACTGTGGACATTGCGCAGTAGAATGCCGCATAACGCCAATTGCGTATCTTTGCAGTGCCGTGCACACGGCTTTCAACTGAACAAAAAGACTTTTACACGATGACAGAATACAAGAAGAACCTTTTCCGCGGGCTCGCGGCAGGCAGCACGCTGCTGGCCGCCATGCCTGCATGGGGGCAGTACAGCCCCACGCCCCCCTTTACGGGCAAGATTGGCAAGACGGTGGCCGAGACGCAGACGGCCTACCCACAGCGCAACCCCAAGGCACAGAAGGGTGCGCCCAACGTGATTTGGGTATTGCTCGACGACATGGGCTTCGGGGCGTGCTCGACCTTCGGCGGGCTGATTGAGACGCCCACCTTCGACCGCCTGGCGCAGGAGGGGTTGCGGTTCAACAACTTCCACACCACGTCCATCAGCGCACCCACGCGCGCCGCCATGCTGACGGGGCGCAACCACCACTCTACGCACGTGGGCCGCTTCAACAACGACAAGTTCGGCGCGCCGGGCTATGACACCTACGTGCCCATGGAGAACGGCACGATGGCCGAGATACTGAGGGAGAACGGATATGCCACGTTCTGCGTGGGCAAGTACAACATCACGCCCTACTACGACGCGTCCAACGCCGGCCCGTTCAACCGCTGGCCCACGGGGCGCGGATTCGACCACTACTACGGCTACAACCCCGCCACGGCGGCACAGGACCAGTGGCATCCCTTCATGTACCGCGACACGCACCGCGAGCCCGACGACTCGCTGGGCCGCGTGGTCATGTCGCGCCTGGCCGACGAGGCCATCAACTACATTGCCGACCAGAAGAGCGCCGCGCCCAAGCAGCCTTTCTTCCTGTACCTGGCCCCGGGCACGTCGCATGCGCCCCACCACGCCAGCAAGCGCTGGATAGACAAATACAAGGGCAAGTTTGACATGGGGTGGGACGAGTATGCCCGCCGCGTGCTCGACAATGAGATAAGGATGGGCGTAGTGCCCAAGGGCACGAAGCTGCCCGTGCGCAACGAGGGCGTGCAGCGGTGGCAGGATGCCACGCCCGACGAGCAGCGGTTCTATGCCCATCAGATGGAGGTCTACGCCGCTTTCGTGTCGGAGTGCGACTACGAGATTGGGCGCATCGTCGACTTCGTGGAGCAGATAGGTCAGCTGGACAACACGCTCATCGTCATAGCCCTGGGCGACAACGGCGCGGCCGGCACGGGCGGCATCACGGGTGTGAAGGGCACGCGCACCCCCGAGCAGATGCGGGCCGCCGTGGCCGACGGCCTGAAGAACTACGACCGCCTGGGCGACGAGACCACGTGGCCCTTCTATCCCGCCGGCTGGGCCGAGGCATGCAGCACGCCGTTCCGCTACTACAAGGCGTGGGCCGACTATGAGGGCGGCACGCACAACGGCCTGGTGTTCTTCTACCCCAAGGCCGTCAGGGAAAAAGGAGCGGTGCGCACCCAGTACACCCACGTCATTGACATCCTGCCCACCACCGTGGAGCTGACCCGCAGCACCGTGCCTGAGCACATCAACGGCTACAGGCAGAACCCCATCGAGGGCATCAGCTTCGCCTATGCCGTGGAGTCGCCCAATGACAACGTGGCCGACCGCAAGACACTGCAGTACTACGAACTGGACGGCTCGTATGCCCTGTACAAGGACGGGTGGAAGGTGCAGTTCCCCAACGGCAACCTGAACCACCGCGTGCTGCAGGACACCGTGCCTCACCTGTACAACCTCAGGGAGGACTTCAACGAAATGAACGACCTGGCCCAGAAATATCCCGAGAAGGTGAAGGAACTACTCGACCTGTGGGACAAGGAAGCATGGAAGTA
The DNA here is from genome assembly GCA_017940605.1 of Bacteroidaceae bacterium. Classification (GTDB taxonomy): domain Bacteria; phylum Bacteroidota; class Bacteroidia; order Bacteroidales; family Bacteroidaceae; genus UBA6382. The sequence goes on along the minus strand of JAGAYF010000050.1, from coordinate 133,714 downwards.
CAACGTCTATCCGCTGAAGAAAGGCAAGTACCACAAGCTGAAGCGCACCCATTACGAGATACTCCTCGGCACGCGCTCCTACGGCGAGTACCCCTACTGTGACGGCACCTACGGCAAGCCCTTCACCATGACCGTGCACATAGAGGACACGCCCGCCCACCCCCAGGGCATCCTCATTTCGCAGCACACCTTTGCCCTGTACCTGCAGGACGGCGTGCCCGTCTTCGCCACCAAGAAGGGAAAGAAAGTCGTGGGCAGCAAGGCCATACCCCGCGGCCGCTGCACCGTGACCGCCGCCATCACCTACCCGGGCGACGAGGCCCGCGCCACGCTCTACATCAACGACGAGGCCGTGGGCCAGGGCAAGATAGAGAACAAGTTTGCCATCAAGGACTTTGAGGTAGCCATCCAGGTGGGCCGCCAGTGGGGCGTGCCCGTCAACGACGACTACCAGTCACCCTACCTCTTCACCGGACGCATCAGCAAGGCCGTCATCGACATCAAGAAGTAAGCCGGCCCTGCACAGATCATGCAAACACGGGGGAGCGTCATGCGTGACGCTCCCCCGTGCATATCTTTCCAGCCACAGCCCCATCCGCCCCGAGCTGTAAGCTGCACTTACGAGACCCGTAGCCTTGTCTTACGGCTACCGTAAGACAAGCTTATGGCTCGACTTGGTTTATTACCACCATACATTGGTGGTTCCTACTATAATTGTTTCTTTACTTAGTTCTCTCGCAATAAGCTTATCCATTCCACCTATAACTTCATGAACAAAGAGCTTTGCATTCAACGTTGAGTACGTATTAAAGTCTTCTGATGTGGAATATGTGATAAAATATTCTCTTTTCCAAGGGGATTCATCTTCATTAAGATACTCAACTTGCCCCTTTTTCATCTTGTAACAATGTTCAAGTGAACTCACATCATATATAGCACTTAACCATTCACATCTATCTATTTTTTCATACTCTCTATAACCAAAAATGTGCCCCTTGTTTGTCTGTATCCATTCTTCGTTGCAAAGATTCTTGTTTCCTCCTGGGGGGATAGCAATGACTCGCTGTTGCGTATATGTGGTAGAAACCGAATGGTTCGAGTTGCCGCCAACACCTATACCACCGGCAATTTTCCCAACAGCCCCTCCAATGCCCAAAGTACCGGCCACGCTTCCCAGTCCCAATGAAGCACCGCCGCCTCGACCATCATTTACCGTCAGTTGCTTGGTTGCATCAAAGTAGCACTCAGTTTCTCCATTTTCATATATCCTAAAGCAATTTCCTTTGTCTATATAAATCACTTTATCCGTTTTATTCTTTAGGTTTATATTGTAACGCTGATACTTGGGCGAGCCTTCCTCTGGACTTACAAAGATTTCCTTGACAAAGGTCATTTCAATATCTTCGTTTGACATAATAGAGGTAGGTGCTATACCTAAAATTACTATTTTTCCGTATGTATTTTTGTCTTTTACGCTTTTCTCATTAGGTGTCACCTCCTTATTATATAAGGAAAGTATCTCAGCGTTGCGGGCATCAGCGGGTTTCTTTATGTAGCGCTGGGCCGACTCCTGGGCTGTCGAGGACGGGACAGGCGCAGGGGCGGCCGACTGGTTGAACGTATCCTTTTCGCCGTTCTGGTAGTTGATGGTCATCACGTCGCTCACGGCAATGGAGTATGCCGGCCCGTCCTGATTGCTCCATTTCTTGTATTCAATCTCGGAAGTCCCCACCTTCGTCACTTTTGACAGGATGGTGCTGCCGTCCTTCTTGACAATCACATCCTGCGCAGGGGCATTCATGGCCGCGGCGACCATGAGAAAGAAAATCATTCGCTTCATCGATGGAAATTTACGTAATTTGTATTTATTCAGTGCCGTTCCCGCAGGAAAGCACTGGGCAAAGTTACGTCTTTTCGGTGACACGCGGCTGGATTTCCCTAAAAAACTGTAACTTTGCAGCCCCAAACGCCATGCAATGAACCTGAAACCACTCTTTCCGGCCCTCCTGCTGACACTGCTCTGCCTGACGGCCTGCGGAAGCGACGACGGCGACACCCCCCGGCAGTCGGCCACCGTGGAAGATACGTACACCTACCGTATCAGGCAGCTGTTCCTCCTGTTCGGCCTGAATGAAGCCGACTATCAGCTGGACAAGAGCGGCGGCCTCGGCATGGACGGCATGGCGGTGCTGGCCACGGTGGGCCTCGACGGCCGCATGTACGTAGCCGTGCACGATTCCGCCAGCGGGCGCAAGGTCATGGAGGACCGCTCGCTGCTGATTCCCGCCGACACCACCGTCACCTACTACGAAACACAATCCAACCATGCGCTGGCACGCGTCATTCCGGCCCTGGCCAAGACGGAAAGCGGAATGGTCCTCGTTGTCAACGCCTCATACGGCAGTGCCAACCAGGCCTGCCAACCCTACGCCTACTGCAGCCACGACGGAACGACGCGCATCGTGAGAATGGGCCGGACGGGCTACTACAACGTATTCCGCTGGCATGGCAACGCCGTCCTGATGGCCAGCAGCACCAACGCCTACTCGGTGTGCATGACCGACGAAGGGCAAACCGTCCTTGACAACGGCCACAAGCTGTGGCCGACCGAGGAATACGCACTGTCCTACACCGACTACCTCGTCCTGGGCGCAAGCGCAGGCATCGACCATTGGGAAATCAGCCGCAAGCGGCTCACCGAACCTGCCCAATACGACCTGTGGCGCACACGCATAGAACCCCCATTCGAGGACAGTGGGCAGATGCAGGTCACCTTCACCCCAACAGGACTGGAGGGCAGCACCATGGCAGTGGCCTGCAAGGCCGTGCGGCGGTCGGGCCAGACAGAACACTTCAGCTTCCTGCTCAATACCGAGGACGGAAGCTACACCATCACAGAATAATTCCACAACATGAATCCTGAAATAGAAAGAAGGCGCACATTCGCCATCGTGTCGCACCCCGACGCGGGCAAGACCACGCTGACCGAGAAGTTCCTGCTCTTCGGCGGGCAGATACAGGTGGCCGGCGCAGTGAAGAGCAACAAGATACGCAAGACGGCCACGTCGGACTGGATGGACATCGAGAAGCAGCGCGGCATTTCGGTGACCACCTCGGTCATGGAGTTTGACTACCAAGACTACAAGGTGAACATCCTGGACACGCCGGGCCACCAAGACTTTGCCGAGGACACGTTCCGCACGCTCACGGCTGTCGACTCGGTCATCATCGTCATTGACGGGGCCAAGGGCGTAGAGGCCCAGACGCGCAAGCTCATGACCGTGTGCCGCATGCGGAAGACGCCCGTCATCGTCTTCGTCAACAAGATGGACCGCGAGGGGCAAGACCCCTTCGACCTGCTGGACGAGATAGAGGCGGAACTGCAAATCAAGGTGCGCCCCCTGAGCTGGCCCATCAACCAGGGGGCACGCTTCAAGGGCGTGTACAACCTGTATGAACAGCGGCTCAACCTCTTCACCCCCGACAAGCAAAAGGTGACCGAGACGGTCGAGGTGGACATCCACTCGGCCGAGCTGGAGGCACGCGTGGGCGAAAGGGACGCAGAGAAGCTGCGCGAGGACCTGGAGCTCATCAGCGGCGTGTACCCCCCGTTTGAGGTGGACACCTACCGCACGGCCGAGGTGGCGCCCGTCTTCTTCGGCTCGGCACTCAACAACTTTGGCGTGAAGGAACTGCTGGACTGCTTCGTGCAGATAGCCCCGCCGCCCCAACCCGTGCAGGCCGAGGAGCGCACGGTGCAGCCCGAGGAGAAGAAATTTACGGGCTTCATCTTCAAGATTACCGCCAATATTGACCCCAACCACCGCTCGTGCATCGCCTTCTGCAAGGTGTGCAGCGGCCGTTTCCAGCGCAACGCGCCCTACCAGCACGTGCGCCTGGGCAAGACGGTGCGCTTCTCGTCGCCCGCCCAGTTCATGGCGCAGCGCAAGAGCACGGTCGAGGAAGCCTGGCCCGGCGACATCGTAGGCCTGCCCGACAACGAAATCTTCAAGATAGGCGACACGCTCACCGAGGGCGAACTGCTCCACTTCAGGGGGCTGCCCAGCTTCTCGCCCGAGCTGTTCAAGTACATTGAGAACGCCGACCCCATGAAGGCCAAGCAACTGGAAAAGGGCATATCCCAGCTGATGAACGAAGGCGTGGCCCAGTTGTTCGTCAACCAGTTCAACAACCGCAAGATCATCGGCACGGTGGGCCAGCTGCAGTTCGAGGTAATCCAGTACCGCCTGGAGAACGAGTACAACGCTAAGTGCCGCTGGGAACCCGTGAGCCTCTACAAGGCCTGCTGGATAGAGAGCGACGACGAGGAGCAGCTGGCCGAGTTTAAGAAGCGCAAGTACCAGTACCTGGCCAAGGACAAGGACGGACGCGACGTCTTCCTGGCCGACTCGGGCTACGTGTTGCAGATGGCGCAGCAGGACTTCAGCCACATACGCTTCCACTTCACCAGCGAGTTCTAGGCCGCAGGGCACGGCCGCCCAGCCGACGGCCGCCCCAGGCGGCACAGGCAAGACCCACAACGGGGCTGCAAAGGATGCTTTGCAGCCCCGTTTTTATTATACTCCACAGGATGAGGCACCTGCCATCGGCACGGCCGCACCCCCGACGAGGCCCTGCGGCCGCGCGGCCCGAAAAAATTTCTGCGGGGCGTGACAGGCAGCCCGGCAAGGCGCAAAAGCCCGCGCTGCGGGGCGTAAGAAACGGCCGAAAGTGCGTTGCCGTGCAGATGCCCTCCCGCGCAGGATGAATAGGACGGGTTTTAGTTGATTTTCATCGACTTGCACTCTGGCCTCCACAAGGGCAGAACCCGCCAGTGGGGCAGGGGCGCGGGCGCGGCAGGGAGTGGTGAGAGGGAAATTTGCGCGGATTTTTCAAAAGTTTTGGGCCAGTCATGCCGTATTTTCACGGAAGTTGCTGTAACTTTGTATGTTCAACGAAGAGAGGCTCAACCTATGACTGAATCGCTGCTCAAGGAATACCTGGACGAGGCACAGCTGGAACAGTGGCACCAGCTGGTCGACCCTGCCGCCCACATCGTGCTCACGGGCCATGCCGGCCCCGACGGCGACGCGCTGGGCGCGGCGCTGGCCATGTACCACTACCTGAAGATGCTGGGCAAGGACGTCCGCGTGGTCATGCCCAACCTGTATCCCGACTTCCTGGCGTGGCTGCCCGAGGCCAACCGCATCATACTGGCCCACGCCCGCCCCGACGAGGCCCAGGCGCTGATGCAGGAGGCCGACCTGGTGTTCTGCCTCGACTACAACGCGCCCAACCGGCTGGAGGAGGCCGCCCCGCTGCTCCTGCAGAGCCCCGCGCGGCGCATCATGATAGACCACCACCTGAAGCCCGAGCGCTTCTGCCAGCTGGCCATATCGGATGCACGGGCATCGTCGACGTGCGAAATCGTGTTCAGCCTGCTGTGGCAGCTGGGCGCGTTCAGCCAACTGGGGCGCGAGGCCGCCACGTGCCTGTACTGCGGCATGATGACCGACACGGGGGCGTTTACCTACAACTCGTCGAACCCCGCCCTGTACTTCATGATTGCGCAACTGCTGCTCAAGGGCGTCGACAAGGACCGCATCTACCGCCGCGTGTACCACAACTACAGTGAGAAACGCATGAGGCTGATGGGCTACCTGCTGTATGAAAAGATGGAGTACCTGGGCCACCGGCGCGCCGCCATCATCACCCTGACGCGCGACGAGATGACGCGCTTTGCCTTCCGGAAGGGCGATGCCGAGGGATTCGTCAACCTGCCCCTGGAGATCAAGGGGACAAGGCTCTCCGTGTCATTGCGCGAGGACACCGAGAAGGCCCTCATACGCGTGTCGCTGCGCTCAACCGACACATTCCCCTGCAACCGCATGGCCGAAAAATACTTTAACGGCGGCGGCCACCTGAATGCATCGGGCGGCTCGCTGCAAATGAGCATGGAGGAGGCCGTCAAGCTGACGCGCAGGGCCATCGACGACTTTGCCGAAATGCTGCTGGGCCATCCGGTCGCCCCCGTACAACACAACGAATAAACGATCAAGCAATATGAGAAAACACACTTCACTACTGCTGGCCTGCCTCCTGCTGACGGGGGGCGCAGGCCTGTTCAGTGCATGCGATGACGACGAAACCTACGCCGAGAAGAAGGAGCGCGAGAACAAGACCATCAACGCCTTCCTGAAAACCGGTACATGCGTGCTGGAAGAGACCACCGGCGACACGCTGCTCTATGTGCCGCCCATCAATTGGATAGACGAGGAGCAGTTTGCCGCCCAGGACAGCACCACCTACCTGGACCAGAACCAGTATGTCCTGCTGCGCAAGACGGGAATCTACATGCAGATCGTGCGCAAGGGCTCGGGCGAGAAACTGGCCAACGGCGAGACGGCCACAGTCATCAACCGGTACGTGGAATTCAACATAGCGAGCGACTCCATCCAGTCGCGCAACGACAATCTGTACTACGTGGCCGTCAGCGACGAGATGAGCTGCACCAACAGCTACGGAACGCTCACGGGATCGTTCATATCGGGTGTCATGAAGACGCGGTACGGCGCGTCAGTGCCCGAAGGGTGGCTCGTTCCGCTGACCTACATCAACCTGGGGCGCGACCTGCGCGACTTGGCCAAGGTCAGGCTGATCGTTCCCCACAACTCGGGGCAGGACAACGCCAGCCAGAACATCTATGCCTGCTTCTACGAGATAACCTACCAGCGCGGGCGGTAGCCGCACGCCGCGCAGAAGGCCGCCCACCAGGGATTCCCCACAGCAAACAACTGAAAAAACACAAATACCTAGACTATGAAAAAAACATGGCTCATCGGACTCCTGTCCGCCTGCGCATTCGTGCTGAGCGCATCGGCTCAGACCGTCAGCGTGCAGGGAAAAAACAAGACTGACGTAGCCAAGTGGGTCGCCACCCATTTCGCCAAGGGCAAAGTGCCCCCATTCTCCTTCACCTACGGGGGAGCGCCCTCGCAGGGCTTCATTGGCAAGTGGAAATACGCCCAAGCGCCGCTCCCTGCCACCGATCAGGGCGGCGAAAGGGTGCGATTCACCTACACCGACCCGAAAACGGGGCTCGAAGTGGCCTGCGACGTCACCTACTTCACCGACTACGATGCCGTGGAGTGGGTTCTGGGCTTCACCAACAAGGGAACGGCCAACACGCCCGAGATTGCCAACGTCAAGGATGCCGACGTGAAGTTCCGCTTCCCCCAGGCCGGCCTGTCGCTCCACTATGCCAACGGCAGCACCTCGAGCCGTGCCGACTTTGCGCCCAAGGACAAGGACATGCACAAGGGCGACACCGTGGAGATGCGCCCCAAGGGCGGCCGGTCCTCCAATCACGCCATGCCGTTCTTCAATGTGGAGTCGCCCGCCTCGCGGCAGGGCGTCATGGTGGGCATTGGTTGGACGGGCACCTGGCGCGCCTACCTGGCCGCCGCCTCAGACAGTGAGCTGTCCCTGAAAAGCGGCGTGGATGCCCTGCAAAGCTACCTCACCCCGGGCGAGCACATACGCACCGGCAGCACAGTCCTGTGCTTCTGGAACAGCGACAACCCATTTGACGGCAACAACAAGTTCCGCCGCCTGATCCTGGCCCACCACACCCGCAAGGTGGACGGCCGGACGGCCCAGTACCCCTACTTCATCGGCTTCAGCTGGGGCGACCCCAGGCCCTGCAACGAATACTCCTGCCTCACGGCCAAGATGGCCCTGGCCCTGCTGGAGCGGCAGCACATGTTCGGCCTCAAGGCCGAGGCCAGCTGGCTCGATGCCGGATGGTACACGGGGGCTGACGACTTTGCCAACAACAAGACGTGGTTCAATACCGTGGGCAACTGGACTGTCAATAAGGAGCACTTCCCCAACGGCCTCAAGGAGGTGGCCGACGCCGTGCACCAGATGGGCCGCCAATTCATGGTGTGGTTTGAGCCCGAGCGCGTCTACCGAGACACGCAGTGGCACAGGCAATTCCCCCAGTGGCTGCTCAGCAACGGCAACAGCAACAACTTCCTCATGGACATGGGCAACCCCGAGGCGTGCCGATACGTGAGCCAGTTCATCGGCGACTTCATCGAGGCCAACGGCATCGACATCTACCGCCAGGACTACAACATCGACCCCGACGTGTACTGGCAGCAGGCCGACAAGCCCGGGCGCAAGGGCATGACCGAGGTGAAGTACATCATGGGGCTCTACCAGTTCTGGGACTACCTGCTGGAGTGATTTCCGCGCCTGCTCATTGACAACTGCGCCGGCGGCGGCCGCCGCCTGGACTGGGAGACCACGCTGCGCAGCGCCCCCATGTGGCGCACCGACGACTGCTACTACAACGACCCCAGCGACATGCAATGCCACGGCTACGGCATCAACCTGTTCCTGCCCCAGACGGCCACCGGCATGGGCCTGCCCGACAAGACCGACAAGCACGCCCTGCGCTCCAGCCTGGCTTCGGCCGTGACGTTCAACTGGAAGATGATGACGCGCAACGAGAACTTCCTGCAGATGCAGGAGTGCCAACGCGAGTTCCTGGCCGTAAGGCCCTACTTCCTCGAGGACTACTACCCCCTGACGGGCACGCGCAATACCGATGCGCGCAACAACTGGCTGGCCTATGAGTTCCTGCGCCCCTCCGACGGGAGCGGCATCGTGGTGGCGTTCCGCCACGCCGAGTGCACGCAGGACAGCATCGGCGTGAGCCTGCAGGGCCTGGACGACGCGGCCAGCTACGTGCTGACCCACGCCGACACGCAGGAACAGCTGGTGCGCACGGGCCGTCAGCTCAAGGCAGGCCTGGGGCTCAGGCTGAAAGACCCCGCCTCGTCGCTGCTCTACTACTTCAGGAAACAATAGCAGACGGACGCACCACGCGCCGCCGCCACCCACACGGGGGGCAGACCCATGCCGGAGGTCTGCCCCCCGTCCTGCATGATGCAACCCACCAACAGGGTGCACCCATTCCGTACCCACCAGCCGCGCCTTGCCGCAAGGCGGGCGCAGGAGGCGAAACCTTACGCCTTGCAGGAAAATCCTTGCGCCCCGTCGGCCATGCGCCTACGCCTTGGCGGTCCGCCTTTCACGCCCCACCCGAAACCGCCCGCGGCGCAGGGAGGGAATATGCACGTTGCGTGCATGTTTATGCCCCCTGCGGGGCGGTGCTTTTCCATCTGCGCGCCTGCCCTGACCCCGAAATTGCCATTTTCGCTGCATAAAAACAAACCTGTTTTGCAAAGCAGGGTTTGCATTTGGGCTACTTGGGCATGTTTTACAACATGTTTGCGCCACAAAAAGAATTCTTTATTTCCAAAAAACAGGCATTCTGCCCATTTTTTAGGGCATTTTTGATTAAATTCGCAAAGTTTTATTCAGAAGGCTTTGATATTCTTCAGAAATGCCCGTGACAAATATTTCATAAACATAACATAATTATTCAAACAACCTATGAATGCAAATCTTGTTAAGACGGTCAAACTCGTGGCCGTGGTTCTGATTTCGCTGATCCTGTGGTGGCTGCCCTCAACGGCATTCGGCATCCCCGACCTCACCATCCTGCAGCAGCGAATGATTGCGATCTTTGTGTTCGCAGCCCTGATGTGGATTCTGGAGGTAGTGCCCGCGTGGGTCACTTCGGTCCTCATCTTCGTCATCATGCTCTTCACCGTGAGCGACAGCTCACTGGCGTGTCTTATCAACCCCGCCAACTTCCCCGACGCGCAGCGGCTGGCCGACCCTGAGACGGGCGCGCTGGGCGGCGTGGCCGGGCTTATCAGCTACAAGGCCATCATGGCCTCCTTTGCCGACCCCACGGTCATTCTGTTCCTGGGCGGATTTACGCTGGCATCCGTGGCAGCCAAGTCGGGCGTCGACGTGTCGCTGGCCCGCATCATGCTCAAGCCGTTCGGCACGAACAGCAACATTGTGCTGCTGGGCTTCATCTTCGTGACCGCCATCTTCTCCATGTTCGTGAGCAATACAGCCACGGCAGCCATGATGCTCACCTTCCTGGCTCCCGTGCTGAAGTCACTGCCGTCGTCGGAGAAAGGCAAGCTGGCACTGGCGCTGGCCATCCCCATCGGTGCCAACATCGGCGGTATTGCCACCCCCATAGGCACGCCTCCCAACGGCATTGCCCTGGGCTATATCAACAAAGCCGTCAGCGAGGGCGGCCTGGGCTACAACATCGGCTTCCTGGACTGGATGATCGTCATGTTCCCTCTCATGGTCATCATCCTGCTCATTGCATGGGTGCTGCTGCGCTCCATCTACGGCTTCACATCCAAGACCATCGAGCTGAAGATTGAGGGCGGCGCCGAGAATGGCTGGAAAACCAAGGTCATCTACCTCGTGCTCATCGTCACCATCCTGCTGTGGTGCTTCGGTAAGAACCTGGGCCTGAACGTCTACGTGGTGGCCATGTTCCCGTTTGCCGCATTTGCCGCCCTGGGCATGCTGGACCACAAGGACCTGCAGGGACTTGACTGGGCCGTCCTGTGGATGGTGGCCGGCGGCTTTGCGCTGGGCCTCGGAATGGACAAGACCGGCCTGGCCGATGCCCTGGTGGAGGCCATTCCCTTCCACACGTGGCCCGTCATCCTCGTGCTCGTGGGCGGAGGCCTCATTTGCTGGATACTGTCTACGTTCATCTCCAACAGTGCCGCCGCAGCGCTCATGGTTCCCATCCTCGTGGCTGTGGGCAAGGGCATGGAGAGCCAGCTTGCCGGCCTGGGCGGCCTCATTACCCTCATCGTGGGCGTGGCCCTCTCGGCCTCGTTTGCCATGGCCCTGCCCATCTCCACCCCTCCCAACGCCATCGCCTATTCAACAGGCCTCATCAAGAGTTCCCAGATGGCCAAGGTGGGTGTCATCATCGGCGTAATAGCCATGGCCGTCGGCTACCTGGCATTGGTACTGGTAGGACAGATGGGCGTATTTGGAACACCGCAGGTAGGATGAGGATAAAAACCATATAGACAGAAGAAAACGGTGTGGGGAAAGGCCTCCGTGGGCATTCCCCGCACTTTTTGTAACCCAAGAACTAACTGAAACTGAAAATACAATGACTGCAATCATCGTTACCGTATTCCTCGCAGGCTATCTGCTGATAGCCACCGAGAGTGTCTCGAAAGTGAACAAGGCAGCCTTTGCACTGCTCATGTGCGTGGCCTGCTGGGTGCTCTACTCCCTGGGCGGCTACGCCGGGGACGGGCTGGGCGAGGTCCTGGAGCGCAACCTGGGCGAGGCAGGCACGACACTGTTCTTCCTCATGGGCGCAATGACCATCGTGGAAATCGTGGACCAGCACGGAGGCTTCAACTTCGTGCGCGATACCCTGCAAACCACGTCCAAGCGCACCCTGCTGTGGCGCATGGCCCTGATGACGTTCTTCCTCAGCGCCGTGCTCGACAACCTTACCACCACCATCGTCATGATTATGATACTGCGCAAGCTGGTTAAGGACCACAACGACCGCATTATCTACGCTTCGATGGTCGTCATCGCCGCCAACGCCGGCGGAGCGTTCTCTCCCATCGGCGACGTCACCACCATCATGCTCTGGAACGGCAAGATGCTCACCGCGGGCGGCGTCATCAAGGAACTTATCGTGCCTTCCATCGTCAGCTGCGCCGTTCCGGCGTTCATCCTCCAGTACCAACTGAACGGAACGCTGGCCATGCCGGCCGCCCCGGCCGACAACGCCAGTGCCGACACCGCCATCAGCAAGAACCGCCGTCGCTCGGTGTTCCTTCTCGGCGTGGGCGGCCTGTGCTGCGTTCCTGTGTTCCACAGCCTCACCCACTTGCCGCCGTTCATCGGTATCTTGTTGGTGCTGGCCGTGCTTTGGGTGGTCACCGACACGTTCTACCGCCACAATGAAAAGAGCAGCAAGCGCGTTACGGCCATGCTGACCCGCATTGACATGGGTACGATCCTCTTTTTCCTGGGCATCCTCATGGCTGTGAGCGTGCTGGCCGAAATTGGGGTGCTCTCCGCCCTGGGCCAATGGCTTGACGACACGATTGGCAACCACTATCTTGTCACGGGCGCGATTGGCGTCCTGTCCAGCATTGTCGATAACGTTCCGCTGGTGGCCGGAAGCATGAAGATGTACCCCATCATGCCGAGCGGAGACATGGCGGTGGACGGAATCTTCTGGCAACTGCTGGCCTACTGCGCCGGCGTGGGCGGCAGCATGCTCATCATTGGCAGTGCGGCCGGTGTGGTGGCCATGGGACTGGAGAAAATCACTTTTGGCTGGTACATGAAGAAGATTACGTGGATTGCCTTTGCGGGCTACATTGCCGGCATCCTGACCTACTGGCTTGAGCGCATGCTCATCTTTGGATAACGGAAACCTACAACTATTTTAAATTAGATATGAAAAAGCATTTCTTCCTCCTTATCCTGCTCCTGGGCGGCTCGGTGGCCGCAAGCGGGCAGACCGTGGCCGAACAGGCCAAGAAGGACTTGGTGGAGACCAGCAAGTTCGGCGGATTCGTGATTGGACGCGCGGCATTCAACGACCGCGACCTGAGCACGGCCAACAAGTACCACAGCAACTTTGACCTGCGCCTGGTGCGCGGCTACGTTGACGGCAAGGTGCTCGACTTCCAGTACAAACTGCAGTTGGAGTACGAGGGCTACGGCGGCGCCAGCGAGAAAGGGCCGCACATCGTGGATGCATGGGCCGAGTGGCAGAAGTTTAAGTTCTTCCGCGTCAAGGTGGGCCAGTTCAAGCGCTGCTTCACCTTTGAGAATCCCCTCAACCCGTGGGACATCAGCTTTGGGGCGTACTCCCAGCTGGCCGACAAGCTGGCCGGCATGAACGACCGCATTGGCGAGCACGCCAGCGGCGGCCGCGACGGGGGCATACAGATTCAGGGTGACCTCATTCCGTCGCGCAAGGACGGGCACGGGTTCGTGCACTACCAGCTGGGTGTCTACAACGGCCAGGGCATCAACCACAACGATGCCAACAACCACAAGGACCTCATAGGGAGCCTGGCCGTCAACCCCATCAAGGACCTGTCCATCGCCTTCTTCGGGTGGAGCGGCAAGTACACGGCCAACAACATCACAGTTGACCGCAACCGCATGGCCCTGGGCCTCAAGTACACCGGCCCGTTCACCGTGAGGGCCGAGTACGGCGTGAGCGAAGGGCACAAGATTGCCGACTATGAAGCCCCCGGCCTGCTCAAGCCCGGCACAAGCGACAAGGCCGATGCCTGGTATGCCATGGCCGCCGTGCCCGTCACCAAGGACAAGAAGCTGAAGGTGCAGGGAAAATGGGATGTGTACCGCGACGGCAAGTCGTGGGGCAACGCCAAGCGCATCTATGCCGCCGGTGCCGAGTACTACTTCACCAAGAACCTGAAGCTGCAGGGCAACTACTCGTTTACCTGCGACAGGAGCACCACGCTCGACGGCCACTACAACGCCTGCGACCTGCAGCTGTACTGGCGCTGGTAGCCCCATCCGCCGCCGAGGACCTTACATGAGGGAAATCCCGCAACATGGGCTTTCCCTCATTTTTTTGCGCCCCATCCGCAGGGCTTTCACGCCCCGCCCGAAACCGCTTGGGCCGCGACGAAAGGCCTCTCACGCCCTGGAGTCCTGCCCCTGACCGTGGAAGGGCTGCCGTGCGTCCCCGCGGCGGGAGTCCAGCAAGGGGGAAGCCTTGGCGCAGGCATACAAGAATGGCGGACACCCAAGGGGCATCCGCCATGGAAGGGGCATATATGCGCCACCTGCCGCAACCGGCCGCCCGGGCCGGCGCGGCGGCGGGCTAGAGGGTCTTCATGCGGTTTTTCAGGTAGGCCCTCACGTCGTTCCAGCGGTAGAACACGCCCTGATAGGCCGGTATGGGCAGTTGCTGCTCGTCCTCGTTGAGCAGGAACTTGACCAGGATGTCACCCTGGCCCTTGGGGCGGAAGAACACCCACTGTATGTTGGACGCCATGGGCACTACCTGGAAGTCGGCCACGTAGCGGTAAGCGCGGGCCTGGTCGTTGCGCGGAATGGTCCTGATGAGGTTGAACCCCATCACGTAGGCCAGCGGATAGACATAGGAGTCGTGGCCGAAGCGCAGGGAGGCACCGGCCTTGCCCTGGGCAATCATCTCGTCGGCCCAGGCAATCATGTTGTCCACCAGGCCGTATATCTTCTTGTAATAGGGTGTCTGTCCCTCAAACATGCCCATGGCCACGGCCCAGCTGGCATTGCGCGCCTGCCATGAGTCCCACAGCTGGTCCTTGCTGAAGACGGGGCGGAAATCCAGGTGCAACTCGGGCAGGCAGTCCATGTCGATGGCTATGCAGTGCAGGTAGTAGGCCAGTTGCCAGTCCTTGCCGCCGTTTTCCCCGAGGTAGCCGGCGTTGCGGAAGAGGCGCGGGCTCACGTTGACCCTGCGGCGCAGGGAATCGACGACGGCGCGGGCCTCCCTCTTCACCTGGCCGCTCGTTGCCAGGTGCGCCACGCTGTCCGACGACTGCTTCATGAAGTAGTAGTCCTCGCGGCGGCTGCGCTGCTGTATGTTGAGCAGCGGCTGGCACTTCTTCAGCATGTAGCAGCAGTACTGCATGCTCTCCTGGCAGCGGTGTATGAGGGTGGCACGGGCATCGACCGTGTTGCCCGGCGCAAAGACCTGCGGGTAGTTCTTGTACATGCGCCTGGCTATGCCCATGTGCTGCCTGCTCCCCAGCGGGGTCAGCTCTCCCTCGCGCCCGTGGGCGTCGGCCTGGGCCTTGCGCAGGCGCTTGAGCGTCTTGAGCCCCAACGGGGTGAGGGCGTTGTCGCGGGCCGCCTGCTCCATGAACTTCATGACGTAGCGGTACTCGCCGTCGGTCATCATGTAGCGGCTTCCGTGCCGGCCGTAGTGCGTTATGTAGAACGGCTCGTAGCCCCGTGGGGCTGGGGATACCTTGTGGCGGCCGTTGGGGTACATGTAGTAGTTTCCGTCGGCCTTGCGGGTGTTCCTGATCACTTCGGTGCGCTCCGTCTGGCCGGCGGCCGCGGCAGCCATGGCCGCCAGGAGGGCGGCAAGCAGTATTTTTCTCATCATTCTAAGTATTTTACGGTTTCAGCATGCAAAGTTAACCCTCTTTGCACAAACGGCCAACCGCAAGGGCCACGTTTTTTCAGAAACGATGCCGCCTAAGCCCCGTCTCGGGCATTTGGGCACGGCACGGGGCGCAGCCGGACAGGCATGGTAATTTTTCATGGGCGAAACGCTTGACTTTCCATTTTATATCAGTACCTTTGCAGCAGATTTGGCAGAACGATACAGACTATGATACATTTTTTCAAGACCCCCAGTGGCAACATCATTGCCGTAGGCTGCAGCCAGGCATTGACTTCGGATGAGACACAGGCCCTGTGCTGGCTCTTCGGCGAGGCACAGTTGGCAGAAAGTCCCACAATAGATGGATACTTCATAGGACCGAGGCGCGAAATGGTGACGCCGTGGAGCACCAATGCGGTGGAAATCACCCAGAACATGAACATCCAGGGCATTGACCGCATAGAGGAATACTTTCCCGTGGCGGGCGAGGACGCCGACCACGACCCCATGCTGCAACGCATGTACAAGGGGCTGGACCAGGAGGTGTTCAGGACCGACAGGCAGCCCGAGCCCATCCGCATCATCGAGGACATTGACAGCTACAACGAGCAGGAGGGCCTGGCCCTCTCGCCCGAGGAGATAGAGTACCTGCACAAGGTGGAAGGCCAGCTGGGGCGGCCGCTTACCGACTCTGAGGTGTTCGGCTTCGCGCAGATCAACTCGGAACACTGCCGACACAAAATCTTTGGCGGGACGTTCATCATCGACGGCAAGGAGATGCCCTCCTCACTCTTTGCCATGATCAAGAAGACCACCAAGGAGAACCCCCACGGCATCCTGTCGGCCTATCAGGACAACGTTGCATTCGGCCAAGGCCCCGTCATCGAGCAGTTTGCGCCCAAGGACCAGAGCACCAGCGACTACTTCGTCATCAAGGACATTGAGAGCGTCATCTCGCTCAAGGCCGAGACACACAATTTCCCCACGACCGTCGAACCCTTCAACGGCGCGTCGACGGGTACGGGCGGCGAAATACGCGACCGCATGGGCGGCGGCGTAGGTTCATGGCCCATAGCCGGAACGGCAGTCTACATGACTTCCTATCCACGCCTGCAGGGCGGCCGCAGCTGGGAGGACATCCTGCCAGTGCGCCAATGGCTGTACCAGACACCCGGGCAAATCCTCATCAAGGCCAGCAACGGGGCCAGCGACTTTGGCAACAAGTTTGGCCAACCGCTCATTGCCGGTTCGCTGCTCACGTTTGAGCACCAGGAAAACGGAGAAAAATACGGTTACGACAAGGTCATCATGCTGGCAGGCGGCGTGGGCTACGGCACAAAGCGCGACTGCCTGAAGAAAGAGCCGCAGAAGGGCAACAAGGTCGTGCTGGTCGGCGGTGACAACTATCGCATCGGACTGGGAGGCGGTTCTGTCTCCTCGGTAGACACGGGCCGCTACTCCAACGGCATTGAGCTGAACGCCGTGCAGCGCGCCAATCCCGAAATGCAGAAGCGCGACTACAATCTCATCCGCGCCCTGTGCGAGGAAGACGTCAATCCCGTCGTCAGCATCCACGACCACGGGTCGGCAGGCCACGTCAACTGTTTCTCAGAGCTGGTGGGCGAATGCGGCGGGGAGATTGACATGAAGGAACTCCCCATCGGCGATAAAACACTTTCGGCAAAGGAAATCATTGCCAACGAAAGCCAGGAACGCATGGGACTCCTCATCGACCAAAAGCACATAGAACACGTGCGCAGGATTGCAGAGCGCGAACGCGCCCCGCTCTACGTCGTGGGAGAGACCACCGGCGACGCGCACTTCTCCTTCGTGCAGGCCGACGGCAAGAAACCGTTCGACTTGGACGTTGCGCAAATGTTCGGACACTCACCCAAGACCGTCATGGTGGACGAAACCGTGCAGCGCACGTACAACGATGCCACATACGACAATAAAGAAATAGAAGCATACCTGAAAAACGTGCTCCAACTGGAAGCCGTGGCATGCAAAGACTGGCTGACCAACAAGGTGGACCGCTCAGTCACCGGCAAGATTGCGCGCCAGCAATGCCAAGGCCCATTGCAGCTTCCCTTGAGCGACTGCGGCGTCGTTGCGCTTGACTACCGCGGCCGCAGGGGCATTGCCACCGCGCTGGGACACGCTCCGCAGGCCGGATTGGCCGATCCCGGGGCAGGCAGCGTCCTCTCGGTGGCCGAAGCACTGACCAACCTGGTATGGGCTCCCTTGGCCCAGGGGCTGGACAGCGTCTCGCTCAGCGCCAACTGGATGTGGCCCTGCCGCTCACAGAAAGGCGAGGATGCCCGACTGTACAGCGCCGTCAAGGCCCTCAGCGATTTCTGCTGCGCACTGCATATCAACGTTCCCACAGGCAAGGATTCGCTGTCGCTGAGCCAACAATATCCCAACGGAGAGAAGATTATCAGCCCGGGAACCGTCATTGTCAGCGCAGGCGGCGAGGTAAGCGACGTGCGCAAGGTCGTTTCGCCCGTCCTTGACGCAAAAGCCACACAAAGCGCACTCTACCACATTGACTTCAGCTTTGACAAACTGCGCCTGGGCGGTTCGGCATTCTCGCAGAGCCTTGACAAGGTGGGCAGCGACGTTCCCACGTGCCGCAATGCAGAATACTTCCGCGGCGCATTTGAATCCATACAGACCATGGTGCAGGAGGGACTCCTCCTGGCGGGACACGACATTTCGGCCGGCGGTCTGGTGACGACGCTGCTTGAGATGACGTTTGCCAATACCGAAGGCGGCCTTGACATTGACCTCAACGCGTTCCAAGAGCCTGATCTGATCAAGGTTCTCTTTGCCGAAAACCCCGGCGTTGTGGTGCAAGTGCAGGCCGACAACCAGCAGCGCGTGGAGAAAATCCTGAACGACAGCGGCACAGCCTTTGTCAAGATAGGCCGTCCCACGGAAAAGCGCACGCTGGCCATACAAAAGGGCGACGCAGCCCTGCAACTGGACATCGACGCGCTGCGCGAGGTGTGGTACCAGACTTCATTTGAACTGGACACCCAGCAAAGTTTCAACGGACAGGCCGCCGAGCGCTTCCGCAACTACAAGGACCAGCCCGTAGAGCACCTGTTCAGCCCCGACTTCAAGGGAACATTCGCCTCCTACGGCATAACGCCCGACCGCCGCACCCCAAGCGGTGTCAAGGCCGCCATCATACGCGAAAAAGGGACGAACGGCGACCGCGAGATGGCCTACGTGCTCTACCTGGCCGGATTTGACGTCAAGGATGTCATGATGACCGACCTCATCAGCGGCCGCGAGACGCTGGACGACATTCACATGATCGTCTTCTGCGGCGGTTTCTCCAACAGCGACGTACTGGGTTCTGCCAAGGGCTGGGCCGGGGCGTTCCTCTACAACCCCAAGGCCAAGGCCGCCCTTGACCGCTTCTACGCCCGCAAGGACACCCTGTCGCTGGGCGTATGCAACGGCTGCCAGCTCATGATGGAGCTGAACCTCATCAACCCTGGGCTGACCCCCAAGGGGAAAATGCTCCACAATGTGTCCCACAAGTTTGAGAGTGCCTACCTCGGCGTCACCGTACAGCCCACCCATAGCATCATGCTCCGTTCACTGAGCGGCAGCAAGCTGGGAGTGTGGGTGGCCCACGGAGAAGGCAACTTCTCCCTGCCCCTGTCCGAGGACCAATACGACATTGCGCTCAAATACAGCTATGCAGGCTACCCCGGAAACCCCAACGGGTCGGACTACAGCACCGCCGGCGTGTGCAGCCCCGACGGCCGCCACCTGGCCATGATGCCCCACCCTGAGAGGGCCTTTTTCCCGTGGCAGTGCGCCACCTATCCGAAGTCGCGCCTGGCCGATGACATCACGCCGTGGATAGAAGCGTTCGTCAATGCGCGGAAATGGGTGGAGGAGAACAGAAAATAAATTGATTATCAACCATATAAACAAGAGATTCACATGAAAAAGTATGTTTGCACCGTATGCGGCTACGTATACGACCCCGCTGCCGGCGACCCCGACAGCGGCATTGAGCCCGGAACAGCATTTGAGGACATCCCCGCCGATTGGGTATGCCCCCTGTGCGGCGTAGGCAAGGACGATTTTGAGATACAGGAGGACTGATGCTCCCATGACACATCATGCGGGGGATGCACCGATTGGGCGCATCCCCCGCATTTTTTATATGTCTTCGCTCAGGTCAGCCGTTCCCGTGCAGAGATGCCGCCATTGCGGCCACAGTCCGCACGGGCCTGCCTGCCGTCAGTCTACGGCCCTGAACACGACTTCCAGTCCGTCGTAGGCCGCCCTGACGGGGTTGGGCAGGCGGGCATTGAGCTCTTCCTGCGACCATTTGTGGCCGTACTCCCTGTCATAGACGCTGTGGCCCATGTGGGTAATGTACACGGGCTGTCCTGCGGGCGGCGTGTAGCGCTTGCCGTGGGCCAGGACCTCGGCTATGAGGGCCACCAGCTCGGGCGTCGAGTGGTTGAACATGCGGTAGTCGGCCTTGCCCAGCGTACCCTCCATGATAAATCCCGTGATGGGGCGTGGGGGTATGTCGCTCTTGTGCGTGTCAATTCCTGCCAGGCGGCTGGCCTTGCCCATGATGCTGCCCGTGTCGGTGGCATAGAGCAGGCGCACGCCCAGGTGCTGTTCGGTCGTTCCCTTCTCCACAAGATAGATTTGGGCCTGCTCCTGATAGAAATTGGTGGTATGGTTGGCCGGCAGCGGCGTAAACGTAAGGTCCTCCACCGTGAGGGGCACGCCTATCATGAGCGGGTGCATCTTGGGCATGGGCAGCTTCTGCTCGGCGGCAATGCGCATGAACTCATACTTGGCCATGTCTACCCACGTCTCGGAGATGTAGACGTGCTTCACGCCCAGCTTCAGCGCCTGCAGCGGCTGGTAGTGGTCGGGGTGCGAGTGGGTGTAGAAGATGTGCTCGGGCCTGCATCCCTCGGGCAGCATGTCGGTGACGCTCAGGGTGAAGTCAATGAGCACCTTGCCGTCCAGGAGCACGCTGCTGTTGCGGCGGTCAATGGTGCTGCCCGGCTTCCATCCGGCCGCACCCGAGCCCAGGAAGCGCACAAGCAGGTCCTGCGGGCCGGCCGCCACGTTCTCACACGTGACCGGGCCGAAGGCCTGGGCCTGCTCCTTCTTGTTCTTTCCGGCGGCCAACGCCTCCGTGCCGCCCAACTGCGACAGGGCCATTGCTGCCAGGCCTGTCTGTAGGAAATGTCTTCTGTCCATATCGGTTAATTTATATGATTATAGGAAAAAGTCTCCTCCTGCAGCCCGTCGGGCCGGCGGTGCGCGCATGGCGGCCCGCAACGCCGTCTTTCAGGCCGAAACGAAAGATGTCTGCCGCCTTGTCCTCCGTTTTTCAGGCCGCGCCGGCTCACCTCTTGCGCCTTGGGCTACAGGGCGGCGTAGGCCTGGGCTATGGCGCGGGCCGTGGCCTCCATCTCCTCGGGGGGCAGCTGCGTCTTGTGGGCAAAGTCCAGGTCGCCCTCCTTGTCCAGGGGCACCAGGTGTATGTGGGCGTGGTTCACTTCCAGGCCTATGACGGCCACGCCCACCTTGCGGCAGGGCACGGCGGCCTTGAGCGCCTGGGCCACGTGCTTGGCAAACACCATCATGCGGCCTATCTCGTCGTCGGCAATGTCGAAGATGTAGTCTTGCTCGCGCTTGGGCACGACCAGCGTGTGCCCCTTCTTCAGGGGGTTGATGTCGAAGAAGGCATAGAACTCATCGTCCTCGGCCACCTTGTAGCTGGGAATCTCTCCCTGTATGATGCGGGTGAAAATGGTGGGCATGG
The DNA here is from genome assembly GCA_017940605.1 of Bacteroidaceae bacterium. GTDB lineage: Bacteria > Bacteroidota > Bacteroidia > Bacteroidales > Bacteroidaceae > UBA6382. The sequence continues at coordinate 112,805 of JAGAYF010000050.1, read as the reverse complement.
TCCTATTCGTAAGTAATGTTGATTATCTTGAGCTTGATTTCGCCGCGCGGAATCCTGATGTTCACCTCGTCGCCCACCTTCTTGCCCAGCAGTCCCTGGGCAATGGGGGTCTGGCTTGAGATTTTGTTCTCCTTCAGGTTGGCCTCGCTCTCGCTCACGATGGTGTACTTCATGTGCGCCCCGTTGGCCATGTTCTGCATCTCGACGGTGGCCAGAATCTGCACCGTGTTGCGGTCCAGCTTCTTGGTGTCGATGATTTTGGCCTCGGCCAGGGTGGCCTTGAGCTTGTTGATCTTCATCTCGAGCATGGCCTGCGCCTCCTTGGCAGCGTCATACTCGCTGTTTTCCGACAGGTCGCCCTTGTCGCGCGCCTCGGCGATGGCCGCCGAGCAGGCGGGGCGTTCCACGGACTCCATGTGCTTCAACTGGGCGACCATCTTGTCGTACCCTTCTTGTGTCATGTATGCCATAATGCTATGTTTTATAATTCTTTAAGCGAAAAAAGAAGAATCCCGACGCTGGGCGTCGGAATCCCCTTATTACTGTCTGCAACAAAGTGTTACCTTGTCGATGCAAAGGTAGGACAATTTTGCGAATAAGGCGTAAAAAATCTCGTTTTTTTTGTTTTTGGGCCTCAAAAATCCTTTTTCGGGAAGTTTTTCCGCCGAAAAACATGCTCTCCAGGCAAAAACGGGGCATTGCCGCCCGATTTTTCCGTCGGACCGTTGGAAATCATAAAATTAATGGCCCTGCATGTGCTCGTTTAAGGAAAAAGCGGTATCTTTGCACCCGATTTTTTAAATGACGTAACAGGAAACAGTAAAAATTTTAATTGACGATGAATGTAATTACAAAGTCGGTCCAGTTGCCTGATGGTCGCACCATCACGATTGAGACCGGAAAAGTGGCCAAACAGACCGACGGAAGCGCCGTCCTGCGTCTGGGCAACACCGTGTTGCTGGCTACCGTATGCGCAGCCAAGGACGCTGTGCCGGGAACGGACTTCATGCCGCTCCAGTGTGACTATCGCGAGCAGTATGCCGCCGCAGGGCGTTTCCCAGGGGGATTCACCAAGCGCGAAGGCCGTCCCTCCGACTACGAAATCCTGACCAGCCGCCTGGTTGACCGCGTGCTGCGTCCCTTGTTCCCCAGCAACTACCATGCCGAGGTGTTTGTCAACATCATGCTCCTGTCGGCCGACGGGGTGGACATACCCGACGCGCTGGCTGGCTTTGCGGCAAGCGCCGCCCTGGCCTGCTCGGACATCCCCATTGAAGCCCCCATATCGGAGGTGCGCGTGGCGCGCGTCAACGGCGAGTACGTGGTTGACCCCACCTTTGAGCAGATGAAGGATGCCGACATGGACATCATGGTGGGTGCCACCGAGGAAAACATTATGATGGTGGAGGGCGAAATGGACGAGGTGACCGAGCAGGATCTCCTGCAGGCGCTCAAGGTTGCCCACGAGGCCATCAAGCCGCAGTGCCGCCTGCAGCTCGAACTGTCGAAGGAGCTGGGCACAGACGTGAAGCGCGAGTACTGCCATGAGGTCAACGACGAGGACCTGCGCGAGGAGGTTCGCCGCGAATGCTACGACAAGGCCTATACCTTCTCGGCCAGCGGCTGTGCCGACAAGCACCTGCGCGAGGAGACCTTTACGCAGATACGCGAAGACTTCAAGGTGGCCTATGCCGAGAAGCACACCGAGCTGACTCCCGAGGAACTGGAGGAGAAGAACGCGCTCATTGACCGCTACTACAACGACGTGGAGCGCGATGCCATGCGCCGCTGCGTCCTGGACGAGGGCAAGCGCCTGGACGGCCGCAAGACGACCGACATACGCCCCATCTGGTGCGAGGCAGGCCCGCTGCCCATGCCCCACGGCTCGTCGCTGTTCACCCGAGGCGAGACACAGGCCCTGGGTACTTGCACGCTGGGCACGAAGCTTGATGAAAAAATGATTGACGACGTGCTGGACAAGAGCTACATGCGCTTCCTCCTGCACTACAACTTCCCCCCCTTCTGCACAGGCGAGGCCAAGGCACAGCGCAGCGTGGGCCGTCGCGAAATAGGGCACGGCCACCTGGCATGGCGCGCCCTGAAGGGACAGATACCCGAGGACTTTCCCTACACGGTGCGCCTGGTGAGCCAGGTGCTTGAGTCAAACGGCTCTTCCTCCATGGCCACGGTGTGCGCAGGCACACTGGCCCTGATGGATGCCGGCGTACCCATCAAGAACCCCGTGAGCGGCATTGCCATGGGCTTGATAAAGAACCCCGGTGAGGAGAAATATGCCGTATTGAGCGACATCCTCGGCGACGAGGACCACCTGGGCGACATGGACTTTAAGACCACGGGTACGAAGAACGGACTTACCGCCACGCAGATGGACATCAAGTGCGACGGACTCTCCTATGAAATCCTGGAAAAGGCATTGATGCAGGCCAAGCAGGCCCGCGAGTACATCCTGGGCAAGATAACGGATACGCTGGCCGAGCCGCGTCCCGACTTCAAGCCTCAGGTTCCCCGCATCGTGGCCTTTACGATTCCCAAGGAGTTCATCGGTGCTGTCATTGGCCCGGGCGGAAAGATTATCCAGGGCATCCAGGAGGAAACAGGCACGACCATTACCATTGACGAGGAAGACGGCGTGGGCAAGGTGCAAGTCAGCGCCCCCAACGCAGAGGCCACCGAGGCCGCAGTGGCCAAGATCAAGGCCATTGCCGCCGTGCCCGAAGTGGGTGGCGTGTACGATGCCAAGGTAGTGAGCATCATGCCCTACGGATGCTTCGTGGAATTCATGCCGGGCCGTGAAGGACTGCTCCATATCAGCGAAATTGCCTGGAAACACCTGGAGAGCGTGGACGAAGCCGGCATTCGCGAGGGCGACAAGATTACAGTAAAATTATTGGAGATTGACGAGAAGACGGGCAAGTTCCGCCTGAGCCACCGCGCCTTGCTGGACAAGCCCGCTGACTACGTGGAGCGCCAGCCGCGCCGTCCGCGTCCCGAGCGTCAGCCGCGCCGCAACGACCACGGCAACAACGGTACGCGCCCCAGCGGCGAAGGCGAATCACGTTCCTCACAAGAGTAAATGAACCCTGCTGACGGCCGCCCCAAGTGCCGTCGGTCGAAGCATATATTGCGGCCTGCCTCATTGAAGGCAGGCCGCAGTTGTCTCTGCCGGATCACAAAATCAGCGTCAGCGCGTACATAATCTTTTTTCTTTTTGTAATTTTGAACCCAAATTGTTGCATTCCGTCTGAAAACTTTTCCCTTATATATATAATATGGTAAAGAGACTACTTCAACATATCAAGTTAGGCTGGGTGATGAGCGCCATGCTCTGTATCATGGCTGCCAACGCCCTTGCAGCCGGAAAGGACGATTCCAAGTGGCTGCCCCAGGGCGCATCGGTAAGCAAGGACATCGTGTACAAGGAAACCGCGCTGGGAGACCTCAGGCTGGACCTGTACATGCCCGCAGGTAAGGACAGGGAAGCGCGGCCCGTCGTTCTTTTCATACACGGAGGTTCGTGGATGCACGGCAACAAGGAGGAGATAACCAGCGGATACCGCATACCGCTCCTGCGCAGGCTTCTGGAGGCAGGCATAGCGGTGGCCAGCATGGACTACCGCCTCGTCAACGACTCCATGACCGTCGTCTATCCCAAGCCGCTGGCTGACTGCAAGGATGCCGTGCGCTGGCTCATGGGCAACGCCGCCCAACTGGGCATTGACGGCGACCGCATCGCCCTCATGGGAACTTCGGCAGGCGGACACCTGGCCCTTATGACGGCCTACGCCCCCGACTCCCTGGCCCAGGACGTACACCCACTGAGCCACCTGGCCACCCGTGTGCGCTGCGTGGTCGACATATACGGTCCTACCGATCTGTGCAAGATACTGCGCCCCGCCCTGCCGCCCACAGCCGTGGCCGTAGCCTCGACCATGGTGGGTAAGGAGTACATTGACACGCGCAACTGCCTGCTGTGGGCATTCAGCGGCGAGAGCAACGCCCATCCACTGCGCCGCCGCCGTGCCTGCCAGCGCTATTCACCCATCAACTATGTGAAGACCGCCGTTCCCACCATAGCCATTCACGGCAATGCCGATCGGCTGGTTCCCTACCACCAGAGCGAAATGCTACGCAAGGCCCTTAAGGAGCAAGGAATGGACATGGAGATCGTCACGCTGGAGGGGCTGCCCCACGGATTCAAGGGAATCACGGCGCAACAGGTCAGCACGCTCGTGGACAGAACGCTGCAATTCCTGAACGAAAACCTGCTGAAATGAGCACGGGGCGAAAAAAAATAGCCGCTACCCTTGCCGTTTCTAAAAACTCTCCGTATCTTTGCCGCAGATATTAATATTACAGGCTATGAAGACATTCTCGAAGATCGGCCTGCTCTGTCTCGCAGCATTCCTGCTGCCCGGAGCGGCAAAGGCACAATACCAGTTCGGCTACCTGAGCTACAACAAAGTACTCCAGGCAATGCCCGACTATGCCAAGGCCCAGGAGGCCCTGAACACCCTCCAGGGAAAATATAAGGAGGAGGCACAATACAATGAAGAGAAATTCAAGAAGATGTTCGCCGACTACCTGCAGGGACAGAAGAACTTTCCCGAGCAGATCATGCTGAAACGGCAGAAAGAACTGCAAGTAGCCATGGAACAAGGCATCTCCTTCCGCCAGGATGCCCAACGCATGCTGGACAACGCCGAGAAAGACCTCATAGGCCCTATGGAGGCCAAGCTGGACAGCGTATTGACGCTCATCGGCAAGGAAAACGGACTCTCATTCATAGCCAACACCGACGGCAAGGGGCTGCCGTTCATCAATGCTGCCGCAGGAGCTGACATTACCGAGGCCGTATTGGCGCGCCTCAACGGCAAGGTCATCCCCATCAATGACCCGCAGGCACTGACAGCCCCGCAGGCTGCACCCGTCAACAACGAAAGCACGCCCCCCACGCCAGCCGGCACGCCGCAGCCCAACCCGTAACAGAAAGACAGTTCCACGTGACGCTGAAAGTCCTATCGCAAGACCCAGGCCCTATTGGAGTTTTTGATTCCGGCTATGGCGGACTGACCGTACTGAGAGAACTGCGCAAACAACTCCCCCAATACGACTATCTGTACCTGGGCGACAACGCCCGCGCGCCCTACGGTACGCGCTCCTTTGACGTAGTGTACCGCTACACGCGCCAAGCCGTGGCCTACCTGTTCCAACAGGGATGCCAACTGGTCATCCTGGCCTGCAACACGGCCTCGGCCAAGGCCCTGCGCACCATTCAGCAGAACGACCTGCCGCAATGGGATGCCCAGCGCCGCGTACTCGGCGTCATACGACCCACGGCCGAAGCAGTGGGCCTACTGACCCAGACAGGCCACGTGGGAATCCTGGCTACAAGCGGCACGATCCTTTCCCAATCCTATGAACTGGAGATACAGAAGCTCCACCCACGGCTGAAAGTCGTGGGACAGGCCTGCCCGCTCTGGGCAACGCTCGTGGAGAACTTTGAAACGGACTCGCCTGGCGCTGAATATTTCGTCGGCAAGGACCTGCACAGCCTCTTGTCGCAGGACGCGCTCATCGACACCGTCATCCTGGGCTGCACGCACTACCCATTGCTGCTGCCACTACTGGAAAAACTCACCCCCAAGGACATTCGGCTCATCAACCAGGGCAAATACGTAAGCCTGAGCCTGCAGGACTACCTGCAACGGCATCCCGAGATGGAGCGCCGCTGCACAAAGCACGGCTCATGCCGCTACCTGACCACCGAATCCCCCTCTGTCTTTGACGCAACGGCCAGCCATTTCATGGATGCCCATATAGAATCACGACACACCGACCTAAACACAGACTGACATGCCCCGCATCCTCATTACCGGTGCCAGCGGTTTCATTGGCTCTTTCCTAGTGGAGCGCGCCCTCGAGCTAGGCTTCGAGGTATGGGCAGGCGTGCGCGCCTCGAGCAGCCGGAAATGGCTGCAGGACGGACGCATCCGCTTCATTGACCTGCACCTGGGCCACGCCGCCCAGCTGCGACAGTCGCTGGCCGCCTTTCAGCAGGCCGAGGACGCGTGGGACTACGTCGTGCACGCCGCCGGGGCTACCAAGGCCCGGAGCGAGGCCGAATTCCTCAGGACAAACCTTGAGGGAACGAAGCACCTGGCCGACTCGCTGAGGGAACTGGGCATGACCCCGCGCCGTTTTGTATTCCTCAGCTCGCTGAGCGTGCTGGGTGCGCCGCGCGAGGACCGCGCCCCCCAGCAGGACGGCCATTGCTACGCCCCCATGACGGCCGCCGACGCGCCGCAGCCCAACACGGCCTACGGCCGCAGCAAGCTGGCGGCGGAAAGATACCTGCAGGGCCTGCCCGACTTTCCGCTGACCATACTGCGGCCCACGGGAGTCTACGGACCGCGCGAGAAGGACTACTTCCTGATGGCAAAAAGCATTGGCCGGCACATTGACTTCGCGGTAGGATACAGGCCGCAGGAGATAACGTTCATCTACGTGCGCGACCTGGTGGAGGCCGTCTTTGCATCCATCAGTAACGGGCTTCCCGGGCAGACCTACCTGCTGTCGGACGGACACACCTACAGCAGCCGCGCATTCAGCGACCTGCTCCAGGCAGAGCTGGGCGTGCGCCGCGTGCTGCACGTCAGGGCCCCGCTGTGGCTGCTGCGCACCGTGTGTGCCGCCGGCTCGGCATGGGCCGGGCTGACGGGACGCATGACGGCCCTCAACAATGACAAGTTTAACATATTAAAGCAAAGGAACTGGCGATGCGACATCCAGCCCGCCCTGGACATGGGCTACGTGCCCCGGTACGGACTGGCCGAGGGTGTGCGCGAGACAGTAGCCTGGTACAAACAAGAAAAATGGATTTAGATGCTGCCTTGAGACGCCAGTACCGCCTGCCGGGACTGGTGGGTATAGAGAAAATTATGTTGGCCTACAGCGTATTCACGCTGGTAGTGTATTTGTTCCTGTCAGGCGGTGCCGACTGGGGCCCCGTCGTGGCGCGCGGGCTCATCCTGTGCGGCACGTGGCTGCTGTGGCGGCTCTACCAGGCCCACCCGTGCGACGCCACCTACGTCATGCGCGTGTATTTCCAGCTGGCACTGCTGGCATACTGGTATCCCGACATCTACAACATTGCCAAGTACATGCCCAACACAGACTATATCTTTGCCAGCATGGACCAACAGCTGTTCGGATGCCAGCCCGCCATCGTCATGAGCCAGAAGCTGCCGGGAATATTCTGGCAGGAGCTGTTCTGCCTGGGCTACTTCTCCTACTACCCCATGATTGCCGTCGTCGTGGTGTGGGCCACGCTGTTCCACTTCCGCCGCTTCGACCGCACGACCACCGTCATCTTCTGCTCGTTCATCCTGTACTACCTGGTGTTCCTGGTCCTGCAGTCGGCAGGCCCGCAGTTCTACTTCCAGAAAATCGGGATGGAGGAAGCCATGAAGGGACACTTCCCCGACATAGGCAACTGGTTCTACTATCACCCCGAACTGGTGCAGGAGCACCATGGCGGCGGCCTCTTCACCTGGCTGGTCCACACGGCGCAGGGCAGCGAGAAGCCCATTGCCGCCTTCCCCAGCTCGCATGTGGGCCTGTCCACCATCCTCATGGTGCTGGCCGCCAAGATGAGCCTCAGGCTGGCCAAGTGGATGCTCCCGTTCTACATACTGCTGTGCCTGTCCACGGTGTACATAGGCGCGCACTATGCAGTGGACGTGCTGGCAGGGTGGGTGAGCGCCATTGTCGTGATGGCGCTGTCGACCAGCATCTACAAGAGCAAGCTCATCCACCGGCCCAGGAAGCATGAGCTGCGATACTACCAGTTCCGCCACCGCCGCCACAGGCATCACTGACGCGGCAGCCCGCCTGTCGGGCAGGGGCGGCAGGGCCGCCCTACCCTGACGGCCCATACCGACACAGCGCAGGCCCATTCCCACGGGCCTGCGTTTTTTGCGCCCCGTCGGCCGAAGTCCCGAGCCGCGCCCTCATTTTTTCGGGCCGCAACGGCCTGCCTGCCACGCCCCGCCGGCGCAGCGCATTGCCAGGCAGGACCGGACGCAGGCCGCACGGACCTTCCCGACAAGGCACAAAGAAACCGCCCTTCCCAGTCGGCTGGACAGGGAAGGGCGGCCCGATATGTTTCTGCTCCTGAGGATTAGATCAGGGTAGAAGATGGTTTGAACTTAACCACTTTCTTGGCCTTAATCTTGATGGCCTTGCCGGTTGCGGGGTTCACACCGTTGCGGGCAGCACGCTTCACAACTGCGAATGTGCCGAAACCAACGAGTGCAATCTTGTCATCTTTCTTCAAAGCCTTAGTAACGGCTGCGATGGTAGCTTCGAGAGCTTTCTTAGAGCTAGCCTTGGACAAACCAGAGCCCTGGGCGATAGCGTCAACTAACTGTGTTTTGTTCATAATAGATGTTTTTAAAAATTAATTGGTTGAATTTGAATTTTTGGTTTATTCAGTCTTTATCTGGTCTATAAGTCTTTAATTTCTTTGCAAATATACGGAATATATTCTCTCAAACAAATTTTTTTTGAAAAAAAAACGTTTTCTTGCTATTTTTTCTTCATTTTCGCACCAAAAGGCCGTGATTTTTGCTAGTTTACGGCCATTTTCATGCATTTCAACACATGGATGTCCCGACGGGCAGGCGTGCCTATTTTTTGGGTTTTTATTGGCGGGCATGATTTTTTCAACTAACTTTGCAGCCAGAAAGATTGTTCAAACACCCACACCATGCCGCAAACCCCTCCCGTCACCAAGAATCTCATCATGATCAACGCCATCGTCTACCTGGCCCTCATCGTGGGCCAGAACCGTGGCGTGGACCTCAACGACATGCTGGGCCTGCACTTCCTGCTGGCGCCCAACTTCAACCCCGTGCAGGTATTTACCTACATGTTCATGCACGCCAACTTCTGGCACTTGTTCTGCAACATGTTCACGCTGTGGATGTTTGGCCGCATTGTCGAGGGCTCGCTGGGCAGCCGCCGCTTCCTGTGGTTCTACCTGCTGTGCGGCATTGGGGCTGGCCTGTCGCAGGAGGTGGTGCAACTGGTGAGCTACTATGCGCAGGGGCTCAACAACTTCAGCATGGTGCGCACGGGCGGATATGCCATGCCCATGGGCCAATACCTGAGCCTGTGGACCACCGTGGGCGCGTCAGGGGCGTGCTACGGCGTGCTCATCGCCTTTGGCATGCTGTTTCCCAACGAGCGCGTCATGCTGCTCATCCCCCCCATTCCGCTCAAGGCCAAGTACATGGTCATTGGGTTCATCATCATTGACCTGCTGTCGGCACTGGGCGGTCCGGGCGACGGCGTGGCCCACTTTGCCCACCTGGGCGGCGCACTGGCAGGCTGGCTCATCCTGCGCCGCATGCTGCGCCGGCGCGCATCGGGCTTCACCTCGTGGCAGGAATACTCCGACCGCCGGAAATGGACCGACCGCCTGCGCGACATATTCAGGAAAAAGCCCGCGCCGCCCCGTGAGGAAGCCGACGAGGAGGAAGAAATAGACCGCATACTGGAAAAGATAAAGCGCTCAGGCTATGACAGCCTGTCGCAGGCCGAGAAAGACAAGCTCTTCAACAATAGGAAATAGGTTTCCTATACCATATTATATATAATAGCGGAATGAGCCGTTCCCCCAAGGACCACAGAAGAAGTTTCCTGGGCCGCAGTGCCGACACGCTCCTGCTGCTGGCCAACCTCATGGTGCTGGCAGTACTCGTGGCCGCAGGCTACAGCCAAATGGTGCATCCGGCCCGTTTTTCGTGGCTCGTGGCGGCGGGGCTCACCTTTCCCCTGTGGCTGGCCGCCAGCGTGGCGTTTGCCCTGTGGTGGCTGGTGAGGCGGCGGCGCTACCTGGTGTGCTCGCTCATGGGGTGGGCCGCCTGCGCCGCGCCCATACGCACGTTCTTTCCCCTCAACCCTGGGGGGCAAGTGGCCGACGGCAGCATCAAGGTCCTGAGCTACAACGTGGAAGGGTTCACCACGGGCGGCGGCGACAGCGAGGCCTTCCGCCAGCAGCTGGACTACCTGTCCCGGAGCGAGGCCCACTTCATGTGCCTGCAGGAAGCCATGTGCTACCACGACTCGCCCAAGTACCGCCCCCTGAGAAAGGCACTGTCGCAGTGGCCCTACCAGGACACCCTGCGGCTCAGCAACAGCAACGGCCTGGCCTTCTGCTCGCGCTACCCCATCGTGGGGCGGCATGTCGTGCCGGCCCAGAACAGAAACTACGGCGCAGCCATCTATAAGGTGATCATGGAGGGCGATACCGTGGCCGTGGTGAACTGCCACTTCATATCCAACGCCATGGACGAGCAGGACAAGCGCATGTACAGGGAGGTCGTCACCGTACCCACCGACCGCAGCAACAAGAACAACATACGCCACCTGGCCCGCAAGGTGGACGGTGCGGGAGTGGCGCGCGCGCAGCAGGCCGACGCGCTGGGCGCAGCCATCGGCCGCCTGGGCGACATGCCTGTCATCCTGTGCGGCGACTTCAACGACTCGCCCATCTCGTATACCCACTACCGCCTGACCCGCATCCTCAACGATGCCTACACGCGCAGCGGCCGCGGCCCGGGCATCACCTACCACAAGTCGGGCATGTACTTCCGCCTGGACAACATCCTGTGCAGCCACCACTGGAAGGCCGCCCAGGCCCGCGTGGACCGCGACATGCCCCACTCGGACCACTACCCCATCCACGCCTACCTGAAGCTGGTGCAGCACAAGCGCCACTAGCATGATTTGCACGCCCACACCGCCCTGCCACAACCGCTTTTTGACCCGAAAAACAAAAATAAGGCAACATTTGCAGGGCATTTGGAATAATTTTGCTATATTTGCACGCTCATAATAGCGTCTGATTGAAAATAAATTAAAAAAATAAAATAATTAAACAATGCAGAACAAAGGATTAGTAAAAGTATTTGCAGTACTGCTCGTGCTGGTTTGCATCTACTACCTGTCATTCTCTTTCGTTACCCGCCACTACGAGGGGAAAGCAGCCAAAATGGAAGCAAAGGCCGGCCAGTATTATCTCGATTCGCTCAAGAACGAGAAAGTTTGGTTCGGCGCATACACGCTCAAGCAGTGCCAGGAAATGCAGATCGGCCTTGGCCTCGACCTCAAGGGCGGCATGAACGTAGTGTTGGAAGTCTCGGTTCCCGATGTCATCAAGAGCCTGGCCGACCACTCCACCGACCCCAACTTCACCAAGGCCCTCGCCCAGGCAACAGCCGAGGCGCAGAAAAGCCAGGACGACTTCATTTCCCTTTTCGTCAAGGACTTCCAAGCCATTGCCGGCAAGGACAAGCTGAACACCGTCTTTGCCACCCAGCAGCTAAAGGGAAAGGTAAACACCCGCAGCACGGACTCGGAAATTGAGAACGTCGTGCGCTCGGAAGTGAAGGCCGCAGTCGACAACTCCTACAACGTATTGCGCTCCCGCATCGACCGCTTCGGCGTAGCGCAGCCCAACATACAGACATTGGAGGGCCAGATGGGGCGCATCATGGTAGAACTGCCGGGCATCAAGGAGCCCGACCGCATCCGCAAGCTGCTCCAAGGAAGCGCGAACCTGGAATTTTGGGAAACCTATGACGCCAGCATCATCCTGCCCTACCTCACAACCGTAGACAGCAAGCTGGCCGCCACCGTGGGCGACGCAGACACGACAGCCGTGGCCGCCGCCGAACCTGACACCACACAGGCCGACACCAGCAGCAGCGATGCCATCCTCAAGGCCAAGCTGACAGGCAACCAGGCCCAGCAGGCAAACGCAACCAGCGCCGACCTGGAAAAGATAAAGAGGGAGCATCCCCTCCTGGCCATCCTGCAACCCGTGCCCTCACAGAGCGGCGGCTGCATGGTCGGCTACGCCCTGGCCCGCGACACCGCAGAAGTCACTGCCTTGCTGAACAGCGAGATAGCCAAGAGCGCACTGCCGGAAGACCTCAGCCTGAAATGGGGCGTGAAGCCGTCTGAACTTTCACAGAAGCAGGAACTCTACGAACTCTATGCCATCAAGACATCGGGCAACAACGGCCGCGCTCCCCTGGAGGGCGATGTCATTGTGACGGCATCCACTGAATTTGACCAATACGGCCGTCCCAGCGTGTCCATGGAGATGAACACCGACGGCGCACGCACCTGGGCCGACCTGACCAAGAAGAACATCAACCACGCCATCGCCATCGTGCTGGACGACGTGGTGTACAGCGCCCCCAACGTCATGAATGAAATCACGGGCGGCCGCTCCTCCATCACGGGACACTTCACTACCGAGGACACCAAGGACCTTGCCAACGTGCTGAACTCAGGAAAGATGCCTGCGCCGGCCCACATCGTGCAGGAAGACATCGTAGGTCCGAGCCTCGGCCAGAAATCCATCAACCAGGGCTTCATTTCCTCCGTCCTGGCCTTTGTCCTCCTGATGATTTACATGTGCCTCGTATACGGCATGATTCCTGGTTTGATCACCAACTTTGCATTGCTGCTCAACCTGTTCTTTACCTTCGGCATCCTGACTTCATTCCAGGCCGCGCTCACCATGTCGGGCATCGCGGGTATGGTTTTGACGCTGGGTATGGCGGTCGACGCCAACGTGCTCATCTATGAGCGCACCAAGGAGGAGCTGCGCGCGGGCCATCCGCTGTACAAGTCGGTCAACTTGGGCTACCAGCACGCGCTGTCGGCCATCATCGACTCCAACGCCACGTCCATCATCACGGGTATCATCCTATTCTACTTCGGAACCGGTCCTGTGCGCGGCTTTGCCACGACGCTCATCATCGGCCTGCTGGCCTCGGTGTTCACCGCCGTGTGCATCACCCGCCTGTTCTACGATTACTACCTGGGCAAGAAGACGAAGTGGAAGCATGAGTTCTGGAAGAACGCATGGCAGAACCTTACCTTCACCACCAAGTATTCGCAGAACATGATGAAGAACCCCCAGTACCACTTCATGAGCGCCTACAAGAAGTCGTTCCTCGTCTGGGGCGTGCTGATCGTCATCTGCATCGGCTCGTTCCTGACGCGCGGCCTGAGCACCGGCATTGACTTTACCGGCGGCCGCAACTTTGAGGTGAAGTTTGAGCAAACCGTGCAGCCCGAGGCCGTAAGGGAACTCGTGCAGGCCAGCATGCCCGAGGCCAACGTGTCCGTCATTGCCCTGGGCAACGACTACCAGACGGTGCGCATCTCAACCAACTACCGCATTGAGGAAAACGACCCGTCCATCGATGCCGAGATAGAGCAGGTGCTCTACAAGAGCCTGAGCGACGGCAAGCTGCTCAGCGACAAGGTGACGCTGGAGGACTTCAAGAACACTGAGAAGCGCGACGGCGGCTCCATCATCTCATCGCAGAAGGTAGGACCCTCCATTGCCAAGGACGTGACCCACGGAGCCATCATCAGCGTGCTGCTCTCGCTGATAGCCATCTTCATCTACATATTGATCCGCTTCCGCAACGTGGCATTCTCACTGGGCAGCACCATTGCGCTGGCCTGCGACGCCACGCTGATCATCGGCACATACTCGCTGCTGTGGGGCATCGTGCCGTTCTCGCTCGAGGTGGACCAGACGTTCATCGGCGCCATACTTACGTGTATTGGCTACTCCATCAACGACAAGGTGGTCGTGTTCGACCGCGTGCGTGAGTACCTGGGGCTGTACCCCAACCGCGACAAGCAGCTGCTGTTCAACCAATCGCTCAACAGCACGCTGGCCCGTACCATCAACACGTCCATCACGACGCTGCTGGTGCTGCTCGTCATCTTCATCTTCGGCGGCGACAGCATACGCAGCTTTGCATTCGCCATGATACTGGGCGTTGTGTACGGCACGCTCTCATCGCTCTTCATTGCCGCCCCGCTGGCCTACATCACGCTGCGCGGAACGAAGGGCATCAAGGCCGACGAGAGCATCCGCGTGCAGGATGCCCAGAACGTAAAGGCTTAGACATTCCTCAGGATTCAAATTTTTTCATAATGTTTTTTCAAGGCTGCTTCCTTCGTGGGGCGGCCTTGTTTTTATGGTCATGCCGGCCGTCGGCCCGACCCTCCCTGCGGCAAGGCGCGCCCGCGGGATGCGGGCTTTTGCGCCCCAGGGGCGGTTTCTTCAGGGCGCATACGCCGCCTTTCACGCCCCATCCGCGCTGCTGCCACGCCCCGGCCGGCCAGCCCCGGTCCGCCCCTGCCGGACCAACCGCCCCAAACGGCCGCGCCGCGTACAACGCAGGGCGGCCAGGGGCGGACGAGGGGACTTATTTTTCTTTTTACGGACTGTTTTTGGGCCATAATGACGGCCCTATCCATTTTTTTTGTACCTTTGTATCCAAATATCAATCACTTCAACACTGTCGCAATATGAAAAAAATTACTTCCGACATTTGTCTCGCCATGGCCATCCTGGCCTGTGCCCTGACCTTCCCCATGAAGGCCCGGGCGGGCGCTGAATTCACGATTCCCACCTGCAACCAGGGCTTCAACCTGTCGCACAACGGGGTGCAGGGCATGGACATCTGGGGCGACTACCTGGTCAGCCTGCAGAACTACGGCACTTGCAACATCTACAAGCTGAACGGCGTGAACTCGGCCACGAAGCTGCACACGTTCAAGCTGGCCACCTATGACAACGCATCGGCCACCTACAACCACGCCAACGTGGCCAGCTTCAGCAACCAGTTCTACGCCAGCACCGACAAGGTGCCCCTGCTCTACATTACGCGCTGCCACGCCTACACCGACGAGGACGGCATGAAGAGCGTGTGCTACGTGGAGCGGCTCGACGTGGACAACGGCTCGTCCACGCTGGTCCAGAAGATATGCTATGATGACTCGGGCTACGGCTCCAACATTTGGGTCATCGACCGCGAGAACAACTACCTCTACTCGCACAGCAACACCGTGGGCTACAACAAGCAGGGCAACAAGCACCTGATCAGGAAGTTCAAGATTCCCGAGGTGGGCGAGGGCAAGCCCGACAAGGTGTGGCTGCACGATTCCGACGCACTGGAGAGCTACAGCTTTGAGGACACCTACTCGGGCGGCATGAACGACGTGACCCAGGGCGCGGCCATCCGCCACGGCCTGCTGTACATGCCCTGCGGATTCGACACGTCGACCGAACCGTCCATCCTGTATGTGTGGGACTTGGAGAAGCGTCGCATGGACAAGGAACTGGACATGACGGGCATCTTTGAGGGCGAGTTTGAGGACTGCTCGGTCAACTATCCCGGCTGGCTGGTGATCCAAGCCAACCGAAACCACATCTACTTCATGTCGCTGGAGGAGAATGCCGGCGACTGGGACTCGCTCATCCTGGCCGACGGCGTGGCCTACCGCATCACCGACAAGGAACAGAAGACGGCCGAGGTGGCCGGCTATGTCAAGATAGGCAACAAGCTGAACATCCCCTCCTATGTGCGCGACGGCAACGTGTACTACAAGGTGACCGCCATTGCCGAAAAGGCATTTGAGAACTGCACCGCGCTGACCACCCTCACGCTGCCCCCGACGCTGACCGAGATAAGGGCCAACGCATTCTACAACTGCCTGGCGCTAAAGACCATCTATAGCAAGATACTGCATCCCGCCGAGTGCGCGTGCCTGGGCCTGCCCACCAACGTCATTTCGCGCTGCACCATGTACGTTCCCAAGGACAGCCGCAGCGAGTACCGCGCCACCACGGGCTGGAAGGGCGCATCGGCCGTCGTGGAGCGGAGCGTCGTGCTCGACGTGGGCTTCGCCAACGGCAACATCGTCCTGAACAGGGGCGAGAGCAGCAACGCAGTGGGCAAGCTGGGCGAGGCCGTCGTGCAGGCAGCCCCCGACGGGTCCTACTCGCTGGGCAGCTCCAAGCTTCAGAGCAGCGACAACAACTCGGCCTCCTATAACGGCAAGAGTGCCTTCTACGTGAAGTACGACAAGGACGACAACGTGGGCCAGACGCTGAAGGACCAGTTCACCATCGAGACCGTCTTCCGCCTGGACAAGGCAGCCAGCGCGTCCTACAACTCAACGAGCGGCAAGTGGAGCCACGCCAACACCATCAAGATACTGGGCAGCCAGGGCGGCGGCGGATTCTCGCTCATGCACAACACCACCAGCCGCAACATCGACAGCAACGGCAACATAAAGCTGCAGGGCCTGGCCTCGGAGTACATCTACCAGCACGTCTACGCCTCCGACCCGTGGGGACAGTACAACCACGCCTACTCGCAGTACTACCTGCACCCGGGCCGCTTCTACCACGTGGCCGTCGCCATTGACAAGGGCGCGCACACCGAGACCTTCTACGTCAACGGCGTGCAGCAGGCCAAGGTCACCCTGGCCGGCGTGGGCGACTTCGTCTATCCCAACTGCGGAACGTCGCGCCGCAGCAAGGGCATGTTCTTCATCCTGGGCGGCGACGCAGCCGGCGAGGACAATCCCGCCACGGCCGAGAACCCCAACGCCACGACGTTCGTCTCATTCAAGATACACAACCTGGCCCTCAACGAGGAGCAGGTGAAGAACCTGTATGACACCGACGAGGTGAAGAAATTCACCGAGCCCAACGTGGACGAGCGCCTGCTGGACGTGCAGTTCAGCCAGGGAGGCGGCTTTGCCGACAAGTCAGTCTACGCCACCATTGAGAAGCCCGCCGGTGCCGTC
This sequence comes from Bacteroidaceae bacterium, assembly GCA_017940605.1. GTDB lineage: Bacteria > Bacteroidota > Bacteroidia > Bacteroidales > Bacteroidaceae > UBA6382. Next base: position 96,083 of record JAGAYF010000050.1, on the reverse strand, counting down.
ATCACTACCCAGGCCAACACCGAGCAGCAGCGCTACGAGATGGTGTGCGACGCCACCAACACCAACTTCCTGAAGCGTCCCTACTTCTACGACCCCGCATTCACGCGCGGCCTGTGCGACGGCTACAGCCTTGAGTTCTACGCCAAGGTGCCCGCGGGCGATCGCAGCGGCATCATCAGCGCACTGAGCAACCAGCAGGCCGGCGGCGGCCCCGGATTTGAGATATCCACCGCGGGAAGCATCACATTCAACGCCAATGTCTACGGATTCTCGGGCGGCCCCGACTACAACTACTCGCAGGGCGGGGCAAACTTCGGCGTTGCCGGCAAGTTCGAGGCCGACAAGTACCTGCACTACGTCGCCGTCCTCAATGCCAACCCCGATGAGTTCAAGACGGGCAACACAAAGGCCAGCATCTACCTCAACGGCAAGCTGATAGGCACGCGCACCCTCAACGGCAACGAGGTTACCGACCTTCCGTTCGCCGGATGGCAGTGGTTCTGCATCGGAGGCGACACCAACGCATCGGAAGGCGGCACAACGTGCGACTATCCCTGGCTGGGGACGATTTCCATCGCCCGCGTGTGGGGCAAGGCCCTGAGCGCGGCCGAGGTTGCCGACCTCTACAGCCAGGCATCGCAGCCCGAGGCCACCGTTCAGTTCGGCCAAAACGGATTTGCCGCCGTATGCTACCCCTTCAACCTCGTCCTGCCCGACGGAGTCACGGCCTACGCCGTGACCGACCAGACAGAGACGACGGCCACGCTGACAGCCATAGCCCGCTCGGGCGAAGCCATCCCCTACGGCCTGCCAGTCATCCTGCAGGGCACGGCCGGGACAACCGTCACCCTCAGCGCGGCGCTGCCTGAGGACGCAGTGGCCATGCCCGAGGTGAACCTGCTGAAGGGCAACTTCACTGCGCACAGCGTACAGGCCGGACAGGCCTACGCCATCCTGGACGGCGATACGGAAGCCCAGGTAAGCATGACGGGGGCAACGACATTGGCCGCCAACCAGGCCTACCTGCCCAACACCGAGGGGCACGAGGCAGCCGCCAAAAAGTTTGAGATTGACCCCAACGCCGTCAAAGCCGTGCCGGCCCTTGCACCCAACGACGGAAAGGCCGTCTACTACAACCTGCACGGGCAGCGCGTGACCCAGCCCGCCCGCGGCCTGTACATCGTCAACGGCAAGAAAGTCTTCGTCCGCTGATGGAGCGCCCCGTGACGGACAATGCATGACCCAGGCAGGGACAGGCGCACGGCCCTCGGTGCTGCGCGCCTGTCCCTGCCTTTTCACCACCTGACAAACCCATTGAAACATCATTATATGAACAGAAACATCCTCTTCGGCGCGCTGCTCGCAGCCGCCGTCCTCCCTGCCTGGTCGCAGAACGGCATCAGCCAGGAAATGCTGGCCCGATACCGCCAGGCCTGCACCACGACGCCGACCGACAAGGCCCTCAACAACGCCATTGCCGTGAACGGCCTCAAGTCGTTGGCCACAACGGCCCAGAATCCCGCCTACGACACCCACTTTTCCCATGAAGTCAAGTCCAAGGGCATCACCAACCAACAACGCTCGGGCCGCTGCTGGCTCTTCACGGGGCTGAACGTGCTGCGCGCCAAGGTCATTGCCAGGTACAACCTGGGCGACTTCCAGTTCTCCCAGAACTACTGCTTCTTCTACGACCAGCTGGAGAAGAGCAACCTGTTCCTGCAGGGCGTCATCGACAACGCCAGGAAACCCATGGACGACCGACTGGTGGAGTGGCTGTTCAAGCACCCCATCAGCGACGGCGGACAGTTTACGGGCATCAGCGACATCATCAGCAAGTACGGACTCGTGCCCGCCGAGGCCATGCCCGAGACCTTCTGCAGCAACAACACGACCGACTATGCCCGAATTGTGAGCACCAAGCTGCGCGAATACGGCCTGCGCCTGCGCCAGATGGCTGCCCAGGGCGCCAAGGCCAAGGACCTGCAGGCCAAGAAGGAGGAGATGCTGGAAACCATCTACCGCATCCTGGTGCGCTGCTTCGGCGTGCCGCCCCAGCAGTTCACATGGACGATGCGCGACGCCAAGGGCAAGGTCATCTCCACCAAGGAGTACACACCCCGCAGCTTCTACGACGAAACCGTGGGCACGGACCTCAAGAACGGCTACGTCATGTTCATGAACGACCCCACCCGCCCCTTCTACAAGACCTTCCAGATAGACATGGACCGCCACGCCTATGACGGCGAGAACTGGACCTTCGTCAACGTTCCCGCCGAGGAGCTCAAGCAAATGGCCATCAAGAGCATACAGGACAGCACCATGATGTACCTCTCCTGCGATGTGTCGAAAGAGCTGGACAGCAAGAAGGGATTTGAGGATGCCGGCAACTTTCTCTACGGCGACCTGCTGGGCATTGACTTCCCCATGGACAAGAAGGAGCGCATCCTGACCTTTGCCAGCGCCTCCAGCCACGCCATGACGCTCATGGCCGTCGACCTGGCCGCCGACGGCAAGCCCCTCAAGTGGATGGTGGAGAACAGCTGGGGCAGCGACTACGGATACAAGGGCCACATCATCATGACCGACCAGTGGTTTGACGACTACGTCTTCCGCCTGGTCGTCGACAAGAAATACGTGCCCCAGAAGCTGCTCGACCTGGCCAAGGAGAAGCCCACGCTGCTGCCGGCCTGGGACCCCCTGTTTGCCCCCGAGCCCTGACATCAGCCCATCCATGCATAATGCCCGCACCCTGAAGTGCGGGCATTATGTCTTGACGCGCGGGCGGCGGCCCTGACGGCCCACGCCTTGCGCGCTACATGATTACGCCCCGCGCTGAATCTTTCGGGGCGCGCACGCCCCCTTTTCACGCCCTGCGCTCCGCTGCCGGCCGGCCGGCGGACCGTCGGGATACAGCAAGGCCCGCACCGGTGGGTGCGGGCCTTGCCTGTGGGGGTTATTTCTTCCTGCCGTACAGGACGGGGTTGGTGTCTTCGTCGTTGTACATCTTCATTTGCTTGTACACCTTCATGTACTTGCGGCCGGCCTCGATGTCCTCCAGCAGCTGGTCGATGGCCGTGCTCAGGTCCTTCTGCTGCTCCAGCAGCACCTGCAGCTTCTGGCGGCAGCGCGCCACGTGGTCGGCATCGGCATCGGTGCGTTCGGCCTGCTCGCGCATGTGGTAAATCTTGAGGGCCAGGATGCTCAGGCGGTCGACGGCCCATGCAGGGCTCTCGGTGTTGATGGTCGCCTGCGGCAGCACGGCCACGTCCTTGTAGCGCGTGAGGAAGTAGCTGTCAATGCGCTCCACCAGGTCGGTGCGGTCCTGGTTGCTCCTGTCAATGCGGCGCTTCAGCACCAGGGCGGCCGCGGGGTCAATGTCGGGGTCGCGTATGATGTCCTCGAAATGCCACTGCACGGTGTCGATCCAGCATTTCAGGTAGAGGTCCTTCTCTATGCCTGCGGCGTAGGGGTTCTGGATGGGTGTGTCTACGTTGTCGGTCTTGTGATAGTCATGGATGGCCGCCTCGAAGATGGGCTGGCAGGTTTCTGTGAATTTCATGCGTTTTCTTTATGTGTTATTGCTGCAAAGATAATGTTTCCGCCCAAGGTTGCCAAGGAATTTCAGCAAAAAGATTTAATTTTGCTACATGAAAGCGGTCATTGACGACAAAATCCCCTACATTCGCGAGGCAGCGGCCCGTCTTTTCGACGAGACCGTCTACCTGCCGGGCAGTGCCATCGGCCCGGGTGACGTCAAGGATGCCGACGTGCTCATCGTGCGCACGCGCACGCGCTGCGACTACGACCTGCTGGCGGCCAGCCGCGTGCGCTTCGTGGCCACGGCCACCATTGGCTATGACCACCTGGACACCCTGTTCCTCGAGGAGGCCGGCATAGGCTGGGCCAACTGCCCGGGGTGCAACGCGTCGTCGGTGGGCCAGTACGTCGAGAACTGCCTGCTGTACCTCAGGCAGGCGGGCCTGCCCCTGCTGCAAAGGCAGGACCTCACGGTCGGCATCATAGGGGCGGGCCACGTGGGCCTACAGGTCAGGGAGCACCTGCAGGGCCGCTTCCGCCTGCTCCTGAACGACCCGCCGCGCCAAAGGGCCGAGGGGCGAGCCGGTTTCGCCGACCTGGACCAGGTGGCACGCGAGTGCGACATCATTACCTTCCACACGCCGCTGACCCACCACGGGCCGGACGCCACCTACCACCTGGCCGACAGTGCCTTCATGGGCCGCCTGCGCCGCCGGCCGCTCATCATCAACGCGGCACGGGGCGGCGTGGTGGACGAGGCGGCACTGCTGCAGGCCCTGGACGACGGGCGCGTGGGCGGTGCGGTCATTGACACGTGGGAACACGAGCCCCATATCAGCCGCAGGTTGCTGGACAGGGCCTTGCTGGCCACGCCCCACATTGCCGGCTACTCGGCCGACGGCAAGACCCATGCCGCACGCATGGCGCTGGAGGCCGTGGCCGACTACTTCGGGCTGACCTGCAGCATACACATTGAGCCGCCGGCACTGCCGCCTGACATGGAGATTCCGGCGGACGAGGCGGGGCGCAAGCTGGCCCTGTACAACCCGGCACGCGACAGCGCGGCGCTGAAGGCTGCCCCCGAGGATTTTGAGCTGCTGAGGGGAAATTATCCGCTGCGGCGCGAATCTTTCGGGCCAAGCGCCTTGCCGTTCTCCTGAAAATCATTACCTTTGTCAGTATAATTCAAACAATAATACAAGTATGAAGAATTTTTTAAGTATCATCGCATTGTCCTTGCTGCTCGCCATGCCCTCGGCATCGGGCGCAAAGAAGAACCAAATGAAGAACCCGCCCCGGCATGTGTTCTTCATAGGATTTGACGGTATGGCTGCGCGCAGCATTCGCGAGGGAGCCGTCATGCCGTGCTTCAGGAAAATCATGGCCGAAGGCTCGTACACCCTGCACAAGCGCAGCGTGCTGCCCTCGTCGAGCGCACTGAACTGGGTTTCCATGTACAACGGCGGCGCTCCCGAGCAGCACGGCTACCGCAAGTGGGACAGCAGAAAGGCCGAGTTTCCCGCCATCTACCAGAACGAGGACGGCTTCTTCCCCGACGTCTTCTACCTGCTGAAAAAGAAAGACCCCAAGGCCACTACGGCCCACATCTACTCCTGGAAGGGCATGCGCTACGTGGTGGACACGCTGCGCGTGGACTACCTGCAGCGCAACCTGCTGCAAAACGAGGCTGACGTGGTGAGGATGATGGACTTCATCTGCGAGAAGAAGCCCACGCTGACCTCCATCGCCTTTGACGAACCCGACGAGACGGGCCACGCCAAGGGCTTCGGCTCTGACGAGTACCATCAGAAGATTACGCACGTGGACAGCCTGCTGAGCATCATCGTTGAGCGCATCAAGAAGGCAGGCATGTGGGACAACTCGATCATCATCCTCACGTCGGACCACGGAGGCGAGTTTGGCACGAAGCACCACGGCGGCATTACGCTCGACGAGCTGGAGACGGCCTTCGTCATCTGCGGCAAGGGCATCAAGCAAGGGTGGGAGATACCCGAATGCGTCATGGGCTACGACCTGGCCGGCACGATGGCCTACATCCTGGGCCTGGACATTCCCCAGCCGTGGATAGGGAAGCCCATCATGTCGGTATTCAAGTAACCTGACCCCTGCGCCGGCATCACCGGCCGGCACAGGGCAACCCTTTCCCTACCTGCACACACCCATGGCCGAAGACAACCTGACCCCCATGATGGCCCAGTTTCGTTCGCTCAAGACGAAACACCCCGATGCCATCCTGCTCTTCCGCTGCGGCGACTTCTACGAGACCTATTGCGAGGACGCCATCACGGCTGCCCAGGTGCTGGGCATCACGCTGACCCGCCGCAACAACAAGGGCAAGACCGCCACGACGGAGATGGCGGGATTTCCCTACCATGCACTGGACTCCTACCTGCCAAAGCTCATCAGGGCGGGCCACAGGGTGGCCATCTGCGACCAACTGGAAGACCCCAAGCTGGCCAAGAAGCTGGTGAAGCGCGGCATCACCGAGGTGGTGACTCCGGGCGTGGCCCTGACCGACAATGTCCTGAACAGCAAGGAGAATAACTTCCTGGCGGCCGTCAGCCTGGGGCGCAAGGCCTGCGGCATGGCCCTGCTGGACATATCGACGGGCGAATTTGCCGTGGCCGAGGGGACGCTGGACTACATTGGCAAGCTGTTTGCCAACTTCCAGCCCAAGGAGGTGCTCGTGGAACGCGGACAGAAGAGCCGGCTGGAGGAAGCCTTGGGCCAAAGGTACTGCACGTTTGAAATGGACGACTGGACCTACAACCTCAAGACGGCCCAGGACAGGCTGTGCAAGCACTTCGGGGTGAAGAACCTCAAGGGATTTGGCGTGGCCCACATGGAGGACGCGCTGCAGGCGGCCGGGGCCATCATGTTCTACCTGGAGGACACGCAGCACACGCAGCTGGGACACATTACGACCATCAGCCGCATTGACGAGGACGGGTATGTGAGGATGGACGACTTTACGCTGCGCAACCTGGAGCTGCTGAATCCGCTGAGTGCCAACGGGCACAGCCTGCTCAGCGTCATTGACCGTACCCTGACCCCCATGGGGGCGCGCTTGCTGCGGCGGTGGATTGCCTTTCCGCTGTGCAGCGTCAAGGACATTGAACGGCGGCACAACTGCGTGGAGTACTTCTTTCGCGAACCTGCCTTCCGCCGCACGGTCATGGAGCACCTGCAGGTCATAGGCGACATGGAACGCCTGGTGGCCAAGCTGTCGGCAGGACGCATCACGCCGCGCGAAATGCAGCAGCTGCGATTCGACCTGGAAGCCATCGCCCCCATCAGGCAGGCGTGCTGCGAAAGTTCTTTGGCCACGATGCGCGACATTGGAAGCCAGTTGGACAACCTGGACAGCCTGCGCCTGCAAATCAGCAAGACGCTGCACCCCGACCCACCCTCCATGACGAACAAGGGAGGGTACATTGGGAACGGCGTAGACGCTGAGCTGGACGAATTGCGCGAACTGTCCTCATCCAGCAAAAACTTCCTGCAGGAAATACAGCGCCGCGAGATAGAACTCACCGACATTCCCAGCCTCAAGATAGGATACAACAATGTCTTCGGCTACTACCTGGAGGTCCGCAACACATTCAAGGACAAAGTGCCTGCCGACTGGATTCGCAAACAGACACTGGTAGGCGCGGAACGCTACATCACGGCAGAACTGAAGCAATACGAAGAAAAGATACTCGGGGCCGAGGACCGCATCCTTGTGCTGGAAGCCCGCATATACGGCGAACTGCTGGCCCAGGCCCACCAACACATTGCCGCCATACAGAAGGATGCCATCCTGCTGGCGCGGCTGGACTGCCTGCACAGCTTTGCCACCATTGCGGAAGAAAGAAAGTATGTGCGTCCCGTCGTGGACGAGAGCTATATCCTGGACATCCGCGAAGGTCGCCACCCCGTCATTGAAACAGAGATGGCAGCCGGCGAACACTACATACCCAACGATGTCTTGCTGGACACCGAGAAACAACAAATCATCATCATTACAGGCCCGAACATGGCAGGAAAATCGGCCCTGCTGAGACAGACAGCCCTCATCGTCCTGCTGGCGCAGGCAGGCTGCTTCGTTCCCGCAAGCGCGGCCCACATAGGACTGGTGGACAGGATTTTCACACGCGTGGGGGCCAGCGACAACATTTCCATGGGCGAATCAACGTTCATGGTGGAGATGAGCGAGGCCTCCAGCATCATCAACGGCATTACGCCACGCAGCCTCATCCTTTTCGACGAACTGGGCCGCGGCACATCCACCTACGACGGCATCTCCATTGCGTGGGCCATCATTGAATACCTGCACGAAAACCGCAAGGGCCATCCGCGCACGCTCTTTGCCACGCACTACCACGAACTGAACGAGATGGAAAAGAACTTCCCGCGAATCAAGAACTACAACGTCTCGGTGCGTGAGGTCGACAACCACGTCGTCTTCCTGCGCAAGCTGGTGCGCGGCGGCAGCGAGCATTCCTTCGGCATCCATGTGGCACGCATGGCGGGCATGCCCCCCTGCATCGTCGACCGCGCCAATGACATCCTGCAAGACCTGGAACAGCAATCGCAAGGACAGAAAGTTAAGAAAGCCGTACCCTCGGAAAAGACGCAAGAGGGCGTGCAGCTCAACTTCTTCCAACTGGATGATCCCGTATTGAGCCAAATACGCGACCGCATACTCAACCTTGACATCAACGGGCTCACACCGCTGGAAGCCCTCAACATGCTAAATGACATTAAAAACATTGTAAACGGAAAATAACATGAACAGAAGGACATTCCTCACCACGACTTGCCTGGCCACTACCGCAGGGCTGGGCTCTTCATTGCTTTCCGCCTGCCAGAACCGCAAGAAATCCTTGTCGCAACTGGCCAAGGATTCCTATCAAACCCAACTGCTGGTCATCGGCGGCGGTCCAGCCGGCGTATGCGCCGCCATTGCAGCCGCCCGTCAGGGCATTCAGACCCTGATTGTTGAAAGCGGAGGTTGCCTGGGCGGCATGGCCACACAAGGACTCGTCGCACCGTTCATGACATGCTTTGACTCAACGGGTGAAGTTCAAGTCATCCGCGGCCTCTTTGAGGAAATCGTACAGAGAATGGTCGCCCTTGGCGGCGCTATCCATCCCAGCAAAATTCGCGCCACCTCTCCCTACTCGGCATGGAAGACCGCGGGCCACGATCACGTGACTCCCTTTGACGCAGAGACTCTGAAATTTGTCTTGGACGACATGTGCGCCCAGGCCGGTGTCCGTGTCTTGCTGCATGCGCGGTTTGTGAGCCCCATCATGCAGGGCAATGCCATCAAGGGTGCTGTCCTGCTGACGCGCTCAGGGCTGGAGAATGTCTCGGCACAGGTTGTCATTGATGCCACGGGCGACGGCGATGTCGCTTACTCAGCCGGCGTTCCCTGTGTGGTGGGCAATCCTGACACCCAGCGCATCCAACCCGCCACGCTTTTCTTTCATATCAATAACGTTGACTCTGCCGCGCTGGAGGCCGACGTGCAAGCCCACTTCCATGAGTTCCACCGCGAAAACGGCGTGAGCTACCATGCCCTGCACTGGCACGTAGCGAAAGCCGAGGCGGCAGGAGAGTGGGACATTGCGCGCAAATCGGTCAACATATACAAAGGAGTGCGCAACGACGAGTGGGCCGTCAACTGCACGCGCATTGCCAACATTGACGCCACCAACAGCGAAAGCCTGTCCAAGGGCGAGGTCGAGGGTCGCCGCCAAGTGCAGGAACTCCTGCGCTTCTTCCACAAGTATGTCCCCGGCTGCGCCGAAGCCACCATCAAGAGCAGCGCCTCCACGCTGGGCATCCGCGAATCACGCCACACGCGGGGAGAGGCCATCCTCGAAGCCAACGACCTGCTGCAGGGCATCGTCCCCGAAGACAGCATCCTGGTAGCATCCAACTCCGTCGACGTACACGGCCGCAACACCCACAACGGCACCGAATACCGCACCATAGAAAAAGGGCAATGGTACGGCGTGCCCTACCGCACGCTCATTCCCCTGCAGGTCGAGAACCTGTTGGTGGCAGGCCGCTGCCTGTCCGCCACCTCCGACGCAGCAGGTGCCGTGCGCGTCATGCCGCCGGTCATGGCCATGGGCCACGCCGCCGGACTCGCCGCAACGCTGGCCGTCAAGGGCCACACGACCCCGCGCAAAGTCGATGCAGCCGACGTGCGCAAGCTCCTCTTGGACGGCGGTGCTTTCCTGGGTTAGCCTTCGTCGCCGACCCCCACAAGCCACCTATATATAATATGGTAAAGCACTTCCTTCCCCTCATCCTCCTGTTTTCATGCATGGCACAGGCCACAGCCCAGCCCGACGTGAACAGCGACTACTGGGCCGCCACGGACGGGCTGGGGCGCGAGGTGGGCCGCTACGACCCGCCCCGCGAGGGCAAGACCGTCATCATGTTCTACTGGACATGGCACCAGCGCGAGGATGCCCCCGGCACGCAAGTGAAGAACGTCAGCCAAATCCTGCGCAACCACCCCGAGGCACGCCAGGACGCGCGCCATCCAGCTTGGACCGAGCACGCCACCGGCAACTACTTTTGGGAAGAACCCCTGCTGGGCTACTACCGAATCACCGACAAGTGGGTGCTCCGCAAGCACGCCGAGATGTTAGCCGACGCCAAGGTCGATGCCGTCATGTTCGACTGCACCAACGGTTCGCTCACCTGGGACCAAGCCACCGACTCGCTGCTTGAAGTGTGGGACGTGGCCCAGAAAGAGGGCATCAACGTCCCCAAGATAGGATTCCTGCTGCCCTTCGGCCCACTGCCCCATTCATTGGTCTCCCTGCGCCACCTGTACCGGAAATATTACAGCAAGGGACTCTACAAGAACCTGTGGTTCTGCTGGAACGGCAAGCCCTGCATCATGGCCTACCCCGACAACCTGACCGACAGCCCCGAGGACCAGGACATCCGCAGCTTCTTTACCTTCCGCCCGGGCCAGCCCGACTACGTGAACGGCCCTAATCCGCGCTTCCCCCAGCAGTGGGGATGGCTCGAAAACTATCCCCAGCACGGCTACATCCCCCTGTCCGACGGCCGCCCCGAGCTCGTCACCGTGGGAGTGGCCCAGAACGCAGGCCCTGAGACGAAAGGCCATTGCAGCGCGTTCAATCTGCCCGGCACCTACGCCCGCAGTTTTTCCCAGCGCCACGGATTTGACCCACGCCCCGAGGGCTACCTGTACGGATGGAACTTTGCCGAACAGTGGGAGCGGGCCTACGAACTCGACCCGCGGGCCGTCTTCATCACCGGCTGGAACGAATGGATTGCAGGCAAGTACCACGAGGACAGTCCCTGGACAGGCAAGCCCTACTCCTTTGTAGACGAATACGACTGGGACCACAGCCGCGACATTGAGCCCGTCAGGGCATGGGGCGACCGCGGCGATGCCTACTACATGCAGTTGGTCGACCGCGTCAGGAAGTTCAAGGGCACGCAGTCCCAGCCCCGGCCCTCAGCACCCAGGACCATCCCCATGGGCGACTGGCAGGCATGGCAGGCCGTGCGGCCCGTCTACGCCTCCTACCGCGGCAACACGCGCCACCGCAACTCCGAGGCCGTGTGCCACATGCGCTACACCAACGACAGCGGCCGCAACGACATCACCGAGGCACGCGTGAGCCGCGATGCCCAGTACCTCTATTTCTACGTCGAGACAGCCGAGCCCCTGTCCCCCTCGTCCGACACCAACTGGATGATGCTCCTGCTCGACACCGACCGCGACAAGCACACGGGCTGGCAGGGCTACGACTACATCGTCAACTACCGCAGCCCCAAGGGGCACAAGGCCTTCCTGCAGCGCAGCCACCAAGACAAATGGATATGGCGCGATGCCGGAGAGGTGCGCATCCACGCGGCCGGCCGCCGGCTCATGCTGCGCATCCCCCGACGTCTGCTGGGACTGGAGCAAGCCCGGCTGGACTTCGAGTTCAAGTGGAGCGACAACATGCAGGACGAGGGCAACATCATGGATTTCTACGTCAACGGCGACACCGCCCCGGGCGGACGCTTCAACTACGTGTTCACCGATCCGTAGGACAGGCCGGGCCGCCTCATTCCGAAACAAGGGAATCGGGGGAAGCACCGCAGTGCCGCCCCCGATTCTCCTTTCTTGCGCTTCACGGCCGCCGGCCGCCGCTATCTGTGCTTCTCCTTGCGTTTTTCCAGGGCACGCTCAACGGCTTCCACCACCTGGGCCACGCCTTCCTCAAACGTGTCGCAGGTCTTCTCGGCATGAAGCGTGTCCCCGGGAACAAAGACATTGAGACTTACCTTCTTGTTCAGGCTCGTCTCGGGCTTTACTACCCTGAGCGTAAACTCGGCCTTGCTCACCTCAGCATTGCGCCTGGCAAAGCGTTGCATTTTCTTTTCGACAAAAGCCTGCAGCTTCTCTGTCGCATCAAAATGGAGGGCTTGAATCTTCAGTTCCATAAAACACAATTTTTATGTTCTGCCAACGGAAAGACAGAACGGGTTAAACACATCTTTCCATGGGCGAAGTTAAGGCTAAATTCCGATATATCCAAACTTTTTCCCAGTATTTTCGGCTTTTTCCGTACCTTTGCAACCAAAATAAGCCGTGCAAGCCATCCAGAACATAGCCATCTTTGCATCGGGCGAGGGTACGAACGCCGAGCACCTCATCCGCCGCTTCAATCAGGCCGGCAGCCCCCTGCGCGTGGCCCTTGTGGTGTACAACCGCCCCCAGGCCGCCGTGGTCCGCCGCGCCCAGGCACTGGGCGTGCCCGCCGTGCTGTGCAGCCGCAGGGACTTTGAGGACCGCACCCACATGATGCAGCTCCTGCACGGCCACGGCATCAGCTTCATTGCCCTGTGCGGATTCCTGCTCCTGCTGCCGCCCTACCTGGTGCAGGCTTTCCCCGGGCGCATCGTCAACATACACCCCTCGCTCCTGCCCCTGCACAGCGGCAAGGGCATGTACGGCATCAAGGTGCACGAGGACGTGCTGCACTGCGGCGACGGCGAGACGGGCATCACCATCCACCTCATTGACGAGCAGTACGACCGCGGGCGCATCCTGCTGCAGGCCAGGTGTCCCGTCCTGCCCGACGACACGGCCGAGAGCCTGGCGCGGCGCGTCCACCAGTTGGAGTACGAACACTACGCCGACACCATTGCCCGCCTGGCGGAACAGCTGCCGACCGGCGGCAGCCCCACCCCCGAACAGAAACCATAACATACAACATAAGATGAAACAACTATCCGACAACATTTGGTACGTGGGCGTCAACGACCGCGACAAGGAACGCTTTGAATGCCTGTGGCCGCTGCCCTACGGCGTGAGCTACAACTCCTATCTGGTAACGGGCGACAGGACAGCCCTCATCGACACCGTGGACAGCCGCTTCTTCCCCCAGTTCCTGGCCGAGGTGCGCGCCGTGCTGGGCAACCGCCCCGTGGACTACCTGGTCATCAACCACATGGAGCCCGACCACTCGGGCAGCATAGCCCTGGTGCGCAGCGTGTGGCCCGACGTGTGCCTGGTGGGCAACAAGAAGACGCTCGCCATGGTGCAGGGATACTACGGCCAGGCCGCTCCCGTGCTGGAGGTGGGCGAGGGCAGCACGCTGGAACTGGGCGGCCCTGCGCTGCAGTTCACCCTGACCCCCATGGTGCACTGGCCAGAGACGATGATGACGCTCGAGACAGGGAGCATGACCCTCTTCTCGGGCGATGCCTTCGGCTGCTTCGGCAGCCTGGACGGCGGCGTGCTGGACACCGAGCTTCCGCTCCAACACTACTGGACCGAGATGGTGCGCTACTATTCCAACATCGTGGGCAAGTACGGCCAGCAGGTGCAGATGGCGCTCCGCAAGCTGGGCGGCACGCAGCTGGGCATGGTATGCTCCACCCACGGTCCTGTGTGGACCGAGCACATAGCCCAGGTGGTCGACGTGTACAACCGCCTCAGCCTCTATGAGGGCCGTCCGGGCGCAACGCTCGTGTTCGGCAGCATGTACGGCAACACGGCGCTGATGGCCGAGAGCGTGGCCGAGGGCCTCGTGCAGGGCGGCGTGAAGGACTTCACCATGCACAAGCTGAGCCGCACCGACCTGTCCTACCTCATTGCCGACGCCTTTACCTACAAGGGGCTGCTGCTGGGCGCCCCCACCTACAACAACGGCCTGTACCCGCTCATGCAGGAATACGTCAACGAACTGCAGGGCCGCCTGCTCAAGAACCGCCTCGTGGGCTGCTTCGGGTCGTTCACCTGGGCCGGACAGGCCGTCAGGCGGTTGCAGGAGTTTGCCACCCAGCCAGGCATGGAACTGGTGGGCCAGCCCGTCGAGATGAAGCAGGGCTTCACCGCCGAGACGGCAGCCCAGTGCCGCCAGCTGGGACTGGACATGGCGCACCGCCTGACAGAGGAGGCATAGGCCCATTGCCCCACCCCGCCGCGCCGAAGCACCGCCCACCGCCGCCGCGCGGTGAAAAGCACGCGCTTGCGCCCCATACGCAGCACCCTTGCGCCCCGCCGCCAGGCTTTCGGGCCGCATAGGGACGGGCACTGCACAAGGGGCTGGAGGAGGGCCTTCCGGCCCGTGTGCCGAGGGGCGGCAGCGACAGCTGGTGAGAGGGCAAAAATTTTTTTGAGAAAACCTTGCACGGTTTGGTGGTTTTTTCGTAATTTTGCTTCACATTAGGGAACAGGCTATGCAACACTCCAGCGACCAACCCACTGCTATGCCTTTCACGCTGAGGGGCAAAAGGTCTCGAAAAGGGACGGAGGGCGGTCTTTTCCCAATGGACGCAACAGTGTTAGATTCACATTTTTTCCTTTTATTATGTTTCCTCAGGCGACTCTCTTTGGGTCGCCTATTTTTTAACCTAAAAATGACGACATGGACAAGTCACAGGATATTTGGCTGATACGCAACGGCCTCCTGGTGGGCGGCGGCAGCTGCCGTCGGGGCGACGTGCTCGTCAGCCAGGGCAGGATAGCCCGCGTGGGGCAGGACCTGCCCCGTCCCGAGGGGGCGCGCGTGGTGGATGCCACGGACTGCGTGGTGACCTACGGGCTGGCCGACGTGCATGTGCACCTGCGCGAGCCGGGATACAGCCACAAGGAGACCATCCTCACGGGCACGCGCGCCGCTGCCCACGGCGGCTACACCACGGTGTGCGCCATGCCCAACCTGAACCCCGCCCCCGACAGCCCCGACACGCTGGGCGTGGAGTTGGACCTGATAAGGCGGCAGGCCGTGGTGGAGGTGAAGCCCTATGCCACGATTACCCTGGGCCGCCAGGGGCAGGAGGTGGTGGACATGGCCGCCCTGAAACCGCTGGTGGCGGGATTCAGCGACGACGGCAGCGGCGTGCAGGCCGACGGCGTCATGCTGAAGGCCATGCAGCAGGCAGCGCGGCTGGGATGCACCATTGCCGCCCACTGTGAGGACAACAGCCTGCTGCGCGGCGGGTACATACACGACGGAGCGTACGCCCGCCGGCATGGGCACAAGGGCATCTGCTCGGAAAGCGAGTGGAGGCAGATAGAACGCGACATTGCCCTGGCCGAACAGACGGGCTGCCACTACCACGTGTGCCACATCAGCACGCGCGAGAGCGTGGACCTCATACGCCAGGCGCAGCGCAGGGGCGTGAACGTGACCTGCGAGACCGCTCCCCACTACCTGGTGCTGACCGACGCCGACCTGCAGGAGGACGGGCGGTTCAAGATGAACCCGCCGCTGCGCTCGGCCGACGACCGCGCAGCGCTGATCGAGGGACTGCAGGACGGCACCGTCACATGCATGGCCACCGACCACGCTCCCCACACGGCCGAGGAGAAGAGCCGCGGGCTGGCCGGCAGCGCCATGGGCATTGTGGGGCTGGAGACGGCGTGGGCCGTGGCCTACACCCACCTGGTGAGGAAGGGGCTGCTGCCGCTGGAACGCCTGGTGGACCTGCTGTGCGACAACCCGCGCCGCGTGTTCCGACTGGGCGGCGGACTGGGCGAGGGCGAGGCGGCCAACCTGGCCGTCTTTGACGTGAAGACGCCCTACAGGATAGACAGCAGCCAGTTCCTGAGCATGGGGCACAGCACCCCCTTTGACGGGTGGGAAGTGTACGGCCGGTGCGTGCTGACCCTGTATGAAGGCCGCGCAGTGTGGCAGGAAGAAAACTAAAAGCAACGAAACATACATGAAACAGCCTGACAAGAAATTGGTTTTGGAGGACGGCAAGGAGTTTCCGGGCTATGGCTACGGCTCACGGCGCGATGCCGTGTGCGAACTGGTGTTCAACACCAACATGGTGGGCTACCAGGAAATCCTGTCCGACCCTTCCTATACGGGACAAATCGTGGTCATGACCTATCCGCTCATAGGGAACTACGGCATCAACGACGAGGACAACGAAACCCGCAAGCCCAGCATAGGAGGCATGGTGGTGAGGGAATGCTGCGAGACTCCCAGCAACTTCCGCTTCACCAAGACGTTTGACGAAGCCCTGCAGAAGCAGGACATTCCCTGCATCAGCGGCATTGACACGCGCATGGTGACGCGCATCATACGCAACGAGGGCTGCCAGCGGGCCGCCATCGTGGATGCCGCCACCAGCCTGGAGGACGCCCTGCGCCTCATCAGGGAAACGCCGGTGAGGACCGACGCGGTGAGCCAGGTCAGCTGCAAGGAACGCTGGTTCAGCCGCACGGCACAGCATTCCTACAACGTAGTGGCCATTGACTGCGGCATCAAGCTCAACATTGTGCGCTCGCTCAACCGCAAGGGATGCAACGTGACCGTCGTGCCCTACAACAGCACCAAGGAGCAGATTCTTTCGTTCAAGCCCGACGGCATCTTCATCAGCAACGGGCCGGGAGATCCGGGCGACGTGCCCGAGGTGGCCGACACCATAGGCCAGCTGCACGGCATGCTGCCCATCTTCGGCATCTGCCTGGGCCATCAAATCATTGGGCGCTCCTACGGAGCGAGCACCTACAAGCTGAAGTTCGGCCACCGCGGCGGCAACCACCCCGTGAAGAACCTCAGGACGGGCAGGATAGAGATTACCAGCCAGAACCACAACTATGCCATTGACGCCGACAGCCTGAAGGGCACGCCGCTGGAGGTGACGCACGTCAACCTGCTGGACAACACCGTGGAGGGGCTGGAGTGCAGGCGCGACAGGGTGTTCTCGGTGCAGTACCACCCCGAAAGCGCGCCCGGGCCGCAGGACAGCACCTACCTTTTTGACCAATTCATTCAACTGATGGAGGAACATCGCAATGCCTAAGAGAAAAGACATCAAGAAAATCATGGTGATAGGCTCAGGGCCTATCGTCATAGGGCAGGCGGCCGAGTTTGACTACGCCGGCACGCAGGCTTGCCTGGCATTGAAGGAGGAAGGATACGAGGTCATCCTGGTCAACTCGAACCCGGCCACCATCATGACCGACACGCACATTGCCGACAAGGTGTACATGGAACCGCTCAAGCTGGAGTACCTGGCTAAAATCATCCGCTACGAACGCCCCGACGCCATCCTGCCCGGGCTGGGCGGACAGACAGGGCTGAACCTGGCCGTGCAGCTGGCTCGCAAGGGCGTGCTGGAGGAATGTCAGGTGGAGATACTGGGCACCAGCTTTGAAAGCATCGAGCAGGCCGAGGACCGCGAGAAATTCAAGGAACTGTGTATCAGCATAGGCGAGCCCGTGCTGCAAAGCGACGTTGTGACCACCATGGAGGACGCCCGCAGGGTGGCCCGGTCGATTGGCTATCCCGTCGTGCTGCGCCCCGCATTCACGCTGGGCGGCACGGGGGGCGGATTTGCCGACAACGAGGAGGAACTGGACGAGATCATGCGCAATGCCCTGGTGCTGTCGCCCGTCCACCAGGTGCTGGTGGAGAAAAGCATCAAGGGGTTCAAGGAAATCGAGTATGAAGTGATGCGCGACGGCAACGACACGGCCATCACCATCTGCAACATGGAGAATTTCGACCCCGTGGGCATCCATACGGGCGACTCCATCGTCTTTGCCCCCAGCCAGACGCTGACCAACAAGGAATACCACATGCTGCGCGACAGCGCGCTCAAGATTATCCGCGCCCTAAAGATAGAGGGCGGCTGCAATGTGCAGTTTGCCCTCGACCCGCTCTCGTTCAACTACTATATCATCGAGGTCAACCCGCGCGTGTCGCGGTCGTCGGCCCTGGCATCCAAGGCCAGCGGCTACCCCATCGCACGCGTCAGCGCCAAGATTGCCGTGGGCATGACGCTCGACGAAATTCCCATCGCCAACACGCCAGCCAGCTTCGAGCCGACGCTCGACTACGTGGTGACCAAGATTGCGCGCTTCCCGTTCGACAAGTTCAGCGAGGCCGATAACGAACTGGGCACGCAAATGAAGGCCACCGGCGAGGTGATGAGCATAGGGCGCACCATCGAGGAGAGCCTGCTCAAGGCCGTGCGCTCCCTCGAGACCGGCGTGTGCCACATCCACAGCAAGAAGTTTGACGCGATGCCCGACGAAGAACTCCTTCAGTACATCCACCACCCCACTGACGACCGCCTCTACGCCATTGCCGAGCTGGTGGGCCGCGGCATCGACCTGTCCCTGCTCTACGACCAGACCAAGATTGACATGCTCTTCCTGGAAAAGATCAAGAACATCGTCCGGTTTGAACGGACCGTGCGCGAAAACGTGCGCGACAGGGCCGTGCTCCTCGAAGCCAAGCGCATGGGATTCAGCGACAAGTACCTGGCGCAGCTGTGGCAGTGCCAGGAGAACGACATCTACCACCTGAGGGAGGACTGGGGCATATTCCCCGTCTACAAGATGATAGACACGTGCGCCAGCGAGTTCAGTTCCTACGTCCCCTACTTCTATTCGACGTACGAACAGGAGAACGAGTCCATCGTAAGCAACCGGAAGAAGATTGTCGTGCTGGGATCGGGGCCCATCCGCATAGGCCAGGGCGTCGAGTTCGACTACTCCACCGTCCACGCCATATGGGCCATACGCGATGCCGGCTACGAGGCCATCATCATCAACAACAACCCCGAGACGGTGTCCACCGACTACACCATCAGCGACAAACTCTACTTTGAGCCGCTGACGACGGAGGATGTCATGAACGTAATCCGCCTGGAAAAGCCCGACGGGGTCATCGTCACCCTGGGCGGCCAGACCGCCATCAACCTGGCCGCGCCGCTGGTGGAGCGCGGCGTGAAGATACTGGGAACGGACCTCGAGGCCATCGACCGCGCCGAGGACCGCAAGCAGTTTGAGGCCGTCATGCGCCAGGCAGGCATTCCGCAGCCCGATGCCCAGGCCGTCACCGACATAGAGGAGGGCGTGCGCGCCGCCGAGCGCATTGGCTACCCCGTGCTGGTGCGCCCCAGCTTCGTGCTGGGCGGCCGCGCCATGCAGATCGTGGGCAACGTGGATGCCCTGCGCTACTACCTGCACAACGCCGTGGAGATCAACACCCAGTCGCCCGTGCTGGTAGACAAGTACATCATGGGCAAGGAGACCGAAGTGGATGCCATCTGCGACGGCGAGGACGTCTTCATCCCGGGAATCATGGAGCACGTCGAGCACACGGGCGTGCACAGCGGCGACTCCATCAGCGTGTACCCGTCATTCAGCCTGACGCAGAAGGTCAAGGACCAAATCATCGACTACACCGTGCGCCTGGGCAAGGCCATCGGAATCATAGGCCTGTTCAACATCCAGTTTATCGTGGACAAGGACGAGAAAGTCTACGTCATCGAGGTCAACCCGCGCTCATCGCGCACCGTACCCTTCCTGTCCAAATCCACCGGCGTCGAGATGGCCCGCATTGCCACCCGCGTCATGCTGGGGCACAAGCTCAGGGAGCTGGGCATCGGCGAAGTGTACCACAGGGAGAGCCCGCGCTACTTCGTCAAGTCGCCGGCCTTCTCCTTCACCAAGATCAAGGGCGCCGACAACTACCTGTCGCCCGAGATGAAGTCGACCGGCGAGGCCATAGGCTATGACAAGTCGCTGCGCCGCGCCCTCTACAAGTCCCTGCAGGCCAGCGGCATGACCGTCATGAACTACGGGACTATCCTGGTCACCATGGCCGACGACTACAAGGAGGAAGCCCTGCCGCTCGTCCAGCGGTTCTACAACCTAGGCTTCAACATCCAGGCCACCACGGGGACAGCCAAGTTCCTGCGCCGCCAGGGCATACGCACCCGCATGCTCCACAAGCTGAGCGAGGGCAGCGACGACATACTCAAGTCCATACGCAGCGGCCACGTCACCTACGTCATCAACACCATCGACATCAACCAGCACGACACGCGCCGCGACGGCTACGAGATACGCCAGGCGGCGGTCGAGAACAACGTGTCGGTGCTCACGTCGCTCGATACCGTGAGGGTGCTGCTCGATGTGCTGGAGGACATCACGATGGGCGTGTCCACCATCGATGCCGATTACAAGAACCACAAAATAGGATGGTAGCAACCATGGAGAAACACATTTTCACCGTCACCAAGAACGCGGCCCTTGCGCCCAACGTCTATGAGATGCAGCTGGAAGGCCCGGGCTGCGCCGCCCGCGTGCCCGGCCAGTTCGTCAACATTGCCCTGGACGGCCTCTACCTGCGCCGCCCCATATCGGTGTGCAACTACGACGGCCGCACGCTCACGCTGCTCTACAAGGTCGTGGGACAGGGCACGCGCCAAATGGCCGCCCTCGGCCCGGGCCGCACGCTGGAACTGCTGACCCAGCTGGGCAACGGCTTCAGCCTGGACGTCCCCGGCCGCCACATGCTGCTCGTGGGCGGAGGCATAGGCACAGCCCCCCTGTACTGGCTGGCCCGCGAACTCAAGGCGCGCGGCCGCGAGGTCAGCGTCGTGCTGGGCTTCAACACAGCCGCCGAAATCTTCTACACCGAGGCCTTCCGCCCCCATTCCGACCGCGTCCTCGTGGCCACCATGGACGGGACGGCAGGCACGCGCGGATTTGTCACCGACGCCATCAGCCGGCAAGGCCTCAGCTTCGACTACTTCTACGCCTGCGGCCCAACGCCCATGCTGCGGGCCGTGAGCCAGGCCCTCAGCCAGCCCGGCCAGCTGAGCCTCGAGGCCCGCATGGGCTGCGGGTTCGGCATCTGCATGGGCTGCTCGCTGCCCATGGCCGACGGCACGAGCAAGCGCGTGTGCAAGGAAGGCCCTGTCTTCAGAAAGGAGGAACTGGCATGGTAACGACACGCACCCACATCAGCCTGGCGGGCATCCCGCTCGACAATCCCGTCATCCCGGCCAGCGGAACATTTGGCTTCGGGGCAGAAATGGCCCAGGTGTACGACCTGGACATCCTGGGGTCCATCTCCATCAAGGGCACTACGCGCCACCCGCGCTACGGCAACCCCCTGCCGCGCATAGCCGAAGGGCCCGGCGGCGTGCTCAACTCGGTGGGGCTGCAGAACCCCGGCGTTGAGAAAGTCATCAGCGAGGAGCTGCCCCGCCTGCGCCGGCTGTTCCACAAGCCCATCATAGCCAACATCAGCGGCTTCTCCGTCGACGACTATGCATGGGCCTGCGAACGCATGGACGGCGAGGAGCAAGTGGGCATCATCGAGGTCAACGTGTCCTGCCCCAACGTGCACGACGGCGGCATGGCCTTCGGCACGCAGCCCGAGAGCGCGGCCGCCGTGACGCGCGCCGTCAAGGCCGTCACCACCAAGCCCGTGTTCGTCAAGCTCAGCCCCAACGTGACCGACATCGTCTCCATAGCCCTGGCCTGCCAGGAAGCCGGCGCCGACGGCCTGACCCTCGTCAACACCCTGCTGGGCATGCGCATCGACCTGCAGCGCCGGCAGCCCGTGCTGGCCAACAAGGTGGGCGGATACTCAGGCCCGGCCATCTTCCCCATAGCCCTGCGCATGGTCTGGCAGGTGGCCCAGGCGTGCAGCCTGCCCATCATGGGCTGCGGCGGCGTAGCCACGGCCGAGGACGTCATAGAAATGATGATGGCCGGCGCAACGGCCGTGCAGGTGGGGGCTGAAAACCTGCGCAACCCCCTGGCCTGCAAGCAAATCATAGAAGACCTGCCCCAGGCCATGGACCGCCTGCGCATCGACCGCCTGGCCGACATCATAGGCGCGGTCAGGTAGGCCCTCGCGGAAAGGCCCTTCCCCAGGGCATGACAGCCCCTGGCCGGACAAGGCGCAAGCCACCCCGCAACGCGGCCCTATCCTCACGCTGCGCGCCGCAAGACGACCGCCCCGCAGGCGCAAGCGCGCCGCGCCATGCCCCCACGCACCCCAGCGGCTGCCGGGAGCGGCAGCCGGAGGCCCTGGCGAAAAATGCCGGCGAAAGATGCCACATTCTAAAATAAAGCAGTAACTTTGCCCATAGGAACACAATATAACACTATCAAGACATGGCACAAGATGTAATCATTGCCTGCGACTTCAGCAGCGGACGGGAGACACTGGAATTCCTGGACCGCTTTGAAGGGCGCAAGCCGTTTGTAAAAATAGGCATGGAGCTGTTCTATGCCGAGGGCCCCGAAATCGTGCGGCAGATCAAGCAGCGCGGCCACAAGATATTCCTCGACCTCAAGCTGCACGACATTCCCAACACGGTGAGGAAGGCCATGCGCGTACTGTCCCGCCTGGACGTGGACATGACCAACGTGCACGCCGCCGGCACGGTGGAGATGATGCAGGCCGCCCTGGAGGGCCTGACGCGCGAGGACGGCACGCGCCCGCTGCTCATTGCCGTGACGCAGCTCACGTCGACCAGCGAGGAGCGCATGCAGAAGGAGCTTCTCATCAACGCCGGCATGGAGGAGACCATTGCCCAGTATGCTGACAACACGCGCCGCGCCGGACTGGACGGCGTGGTGTGCTCGCCGCTCGAGGCCGCCCTGGTGAAGGGCCGCTGCGGCCGGCAGTTCATGGCCATCACGCCCGGCATACGCTTTGCCGACGCGCAGAAGGACGACCAGGTGCGCATCACCACGCCGCAGCGCGCGCGGGAGATAGGCAGCGACTTCATCGTGGTGGGCCGCCCCATCACGGCCGCCGCCGACCCCGTGGCTGCCTACGCGAGGTGCGTCAGGGAGTTTTTGAATGAATAGGACAAACCCCATAAAAACACAATACATCATGTTAGCAAAAGACATAGCCAAGGACTTGCTCAGCATTGGCGCGGTGTTCCTGCGCCCCGAGCAGCCGTTCACGTGGGCCAGCGGTATCAAGAGCCCCATCTACTGCGACAACCGCCTCACGCTGTCGGCCCCCGAAGTGAGAAACCACGTGGAGGCCGCACTGGCCGACCTCGTTCAGGAGCACTTTCCCGAGAGCGAGATGCTCATGGGCACCAGCACGGCGGGCATAGCCCACGCCGCCATCACGGCCACCATCCTGGACATGCCCATGGGCTACGTGCGCAGCAGCGCCAAGGACCACGGGCGCACCAACCGCATTGAGGGCAAGATGGAGCCCGGCACCAAGGTCGTCGTCATTGAGGACCTCATCTCGACGGGCGGCAGCTGCATAGAAGTGGTGGAGGCGCTGCGCGAGGCAGGGGCCCAGGTGCTCGGCATCGTGAGCATCTTCACCTACGGCATGCAGAAGGGGCTGGACCGCATTGCCGCCGCCGGCACGGTGAACTACTCGCTGTCCAACCTGGACGCACTGGTGGAGGTGGCAGCCGAGGAGGGATACATTGCCCCCGAGTGGAAGGAGCGCATACTGGCTTTCCGCGACCATCCTGCCGACGAAAGCTGGATAAAATAAGGCAACCCCCTAACACTGACCCATAATGAAACACTTGATAGACCCTACCGACCTGACCCGCGAGGAGACCGACGAGATTGTGGCCCTGGGCGAGGAAATCATTGCCCACCGCGAGCGCTTCAGCGACCGCATGCGCGGCAAGAAGCTGGCCACGCTGTTCTATGAACCCAGCACCCGCACGCGGCTCAGCTTTACGGCCGCCATGATGGAGCTGGGCGGCAACGTGCTGGGCTTCTCGGATGCCCGCAACTCATCGGTGAGCAAGGGCGAGACCGTGGAGGACACCGTGCGCGTGGTGGGCTGCTTTGCCGACGTCATTGCCATGCGCCATTTCGAGGAGGGCGCACCGCTGGTGGCCTCGGGCGTAAGCCGCGTGCCCATCATCAACGCCGGCGACGGCAGCCACAGCCATCCCACGCAGACACTGACCGACCTGCTCACCATCAAGCGCGAGCTGGGACACATTGACCACATCACCATAGGCTTCTGCGGCGACCTGCGCTTTGGGCGCACCGTGCATTCGCTCATCAAGGCGCTGTCGCGCTACGAGGGCATACGCGTGGTGCTCATTGCCCCCGACGAACTGCGCCTGCCCGACTACATCAAGCAGGACGTGTGCGACCGCCTGGGCATTGCCTACCAGGAAATGAGCACGCTGGAGGATGCCATTCCCCAGCTGGACGTGCTGTACATGACGCGCGTGCAGAAGGAGCGCTTCCTGGACGAGGACGAGTTTGACCGCGTGAAGGACAGCTTTGTGCTCGATGCCGCCAAGATGAGCCTGGCGCAGCCCCACATGAAGGTGCTCCACCCGCTGCCCCGCGTCAACGAGATACTGAGCGAGGTGGACAGCGACCCGCGGGCCGCCTACTTCCGCCAGGTGGAGAACGGCAAGTTTGTGCGCATGGCCCTCATATGCAAGCTGCTGGAGTGGCGCGACGACCCTGCCCACGGCATGCCCGAGAGCACCAAGCGCATGACGGAGGAGGCCCTGCACTGCCACAACGGCAAGTGCATCAGCAACCACGAGGACGTGAAGCCGCGCTTCTATGTGTCGGACGACGGCGTGGCACGCTGCTATTACTGCGACACCAAGGTAAAATCCTGAACAAGGCACAGCCCCTGCACCATAGCCGCCAAGCGGCTGCGCAGGCAGGAGGCCGCTGGCCGGAAGGCATACAGCAAGGCAGGCTGAACCTCTTTCGTGGGGTTCAGCCTGCCTGTCTTATGTTCCAAATAGCGTGAAAAATTCGTTTTTCCTACCAGGCGGCCGCCGCAGGGCCGGCCCATGCACCGGTGTGGCGGCACGGACCGCCGCACCATGGACCGCGCTACGCCCAACGGAAGTTCCCTGCGACTGCGCCCAGTTCGAAGTGATACTTCACGATGCCGAGGTCGACCTTGGAGAAGAATCCCCAGCCCGCCTTGGCCTCGACGCAGCCGCCGTCGCGGAGGACGAAGGTAAACTTCTGCTGGTTCATGGCCGTGGGGGCGAGCAGGGCAAGCTCCGCGCCGCGGCGAAACCAGTCGGGCAGCGGGGCGGCGGCCTTGGTGACTTTCTCAATGGTCTTTACCTTGTGGCCCACGCCCGGGGTCGTGCCGTAGCCCAGGGCGATGACGCAGACCAGCTTTTCGCCGTCGGCCAGGTGCAACACATCGGGGTTCTTGCTGAACGTCAGCCCCACCCAGCAGGTGTTCAGGCCCATCTGCTGGGCTTCCAGCAGGAGCCGCTCGCCGTAGTAGCCCACAGTCTCGTCCAGGAGGCGGCCCTTGGGACCTATCATGGCGAAATAGTTGCTCACACCCGAGAACTTGCCGTAGTGGGCCAGGCGGCCGTCGAATGCCTTGGGGTCGCCGGCCACCAACTGGACGTGCAGGCCGCCCTGAAGGTTCACTGCGTCGACCGATGCCCTGAGGGCTTCCAACTTCTCCTGCTCAATGGGTCTGTCAGCGTAGCTGCGCACGCTGTGTCTTTGCTTAATGGCTTCTTCAATCGTCATATCTGTTTCTTTTTTAATGTGTTTCAGTGTCTACCGGGCGGTACGCCCCATGCCTGCGGCGCATGCCTCGGGCAGGTCGGCCGAGGCCTGTCCCGCTGACGGGTACAAAGATAGGAAAAAGCATTCACATGGCAGGCCCTGCGCCCCATGATTTCCCTGCGGGGGCGATGTCTACCTGCGCGATATGACGACGTTCATCAATCCCACGATCTCGTTGGTCAGCCGGCCGTCCTGGCCGGTGTGGATGCGTATGACGGGCTGGGCAATGCTGTTCATGTTGATGATGACCGTGTAGTCGTGCACCGTCTTGTCCTCTCCCTGCGTGAATTCGGTCTGCCGCTTGGCCGTCGTGCCGCCGATGACAGCCCCGGCCGGCCCGGCCACGACGTTGCCCACGATGGAGCGCCCTATCATGCTCCCGCTCTTCGTCTGGGTAATGGCGGTCACCTTGCCCTTCACCACGCGCGGACTGTCGCTGTAGGTGCAGGAAATGACATCGCGGAACGCATACTCCCGGCCCATGATGAACAGTTTCCTGGCCTTTTCATACACGTGGATTTCCGAGCCGAAGTCCAGCGGCCTGAGCACAATCGACTTGTCGGGCTGGCCGTGCGTGTCGGTAAACTGCCTGCGCTGCGCATCATACTCCTCGGCCTGCGCCTTCAGCTTCTGCTCGCGCTGCAGGCGCTCGCGTTCCGACTGCTCGCGGCGCTCCTTTTCCTTTTGGTTTCCCTGGACCACGCCGACCACGACGAGCAGGACGAACCCAATGGCGGCCACGGCCAGCACCTTGCCCGCGCCGTCGAAAGAACCGCCGCCCAGAATGAGGAAGGCCGCCAGGATGAATGAAGATAATAAAGTCTTTGCTTTCATATTAACGATGTTTGATGATCAGATACAACACAACGGCCGCCCCGTAGCCTGCCAGGTCCAGCCAGTCGAACGTGCCGCGCAGCCAGCCGCACAGCTGCAGCAGCTCGGAAGCCACCGCGGCAACGGGCAGGGCCGACAGGAACACCTTCCTCACCACGCCGCCCGCGCCTGCCCACACGGCATCCATGACAAGCAGGTAGGCCAGCAGCCACAACCCCGCCGGCAAGCTGTACACGGCCCAGCCACCCATGGCACGACCGCCGCAGGCCGACCGCAGGGCCGCCACACAGCCGTCCAGGCCCAGCCGGCGGAACCAGGCGAACATGAGCAGGCCCTCATACCTATATATAATATATATAAGTCCGCCTGCCGCCAGGGCCAAGCACCCTGCGGCCACCTGGGCCGCCCTGCGGAGCGGCCTGTGCCTGATGGTCGTCACTTCCACGGTCTCCATATTCCACACAGAAGCGTGGCACTGATATACCACTTCTTCTGACGGAGGCTGTGAGAATGCCCTGAACTGAGAAAGAGTAACCAGTCCACGCTATGAGCGCGAACCGTCACACTGTCCTTGCAGTTCACAGAAGTTTCTCACATTTCCGCCAGCAAGTCGAGCCTAACGCTTCGTTATTCCAAAAAATCCCTGCGCCCAGAGGGGCGGAGGCAGGGCAAAGTTAGTCAATTATTCGCAATCACAGCCGCGAAAGAGGCAAAACTTGCGGCAGGCCGCCCATTTTTCGCCGTCCCCGGCCGTGCCGCCCGCCATGTTTTTTCGCAAAAAAAGGCGCGCCTCCACAATAAAACGGGCAATACAGTGTTATTTAAAGGTATGAAGAGAAGTATCCTCTTTTCCGTCCTGCTGCTGGCGGTGCTCCTGCAGGGGCACGCCCAGTACGACGTGGCCTTCACCCACTTCTGGATGATGGAGCCCCAGTTCAACCCCGCCGCCGCGGGGTCGCGGCCCGACCTGCGCGTCACCGGGGCCTACAGCAACCAGTTCAGCGGCTACACCGGCAGCCCGCGCACCATGTACATAGGTGCCGACATGCCCCTGTGGAGCAGGCATCACGGCGGGGGCATCTACTTCCTGAACGACGACATAGGCCTCTTCTCCCACAAGCGCGTGGCGGCCGAGTATGCGCTGCGCTTCCGCTTCCTGGGCGGACAGCTGGGCGTGGGCGTGCAGGGCGAAATACTCAACGAGAGCTTCGACGGCAGCAAGGCCGACGTGGAGGACACGAGCGACCCCGCCCTGCCCCAGTCGACCGTGACGGGCAACAAGATTGACGCCGCCGCGGGGCTGTACTACAGCAACGAGCACTTCTACGCCGGCGTGTCCTCGCTCCACCTCACCGCGCCTACCGTCGTGCTGGGCGAAAGGAACGAGGTAGCCGTCAAGCGCTCATATTATTTCACGGCAGGATACAATATTTCGCTGCGCAACCCGTTGTATACAATACATCCCTGCGTCAGGTGGATGTACGACGGCGTGAGCGACCGCACCGACATAGCCCTGCGCGCCCAGTACAGCCACGAGACCAGGATGCTCTTCGCCGGCGCGACCTACAGCCCCGGCAATTCGGCCGGCCTCTTCGTGGGCGGCAAGTGGCGCGGCATCGTGCTCAGCTACTCCTACGAAGCCTACACGGGCGGCGTGGGCCTGGGCAACGGGGCGCACGAGCTGGTGCTGAGCTACGAGATGCCGCTCAACATGGAGAAGAAAGGCAAGAACCGCCACCAGAGCGTGCGCTTCCTGTGAGCGCAGCCAGGCAGGACCTACGGGGACTGCCCCCACACAGAACACAAAACATAAAGATAAATAACACACTATGATGTTGAAGAAACAACCAATCAGCCTTCTGCTTGCCAGCCTGGCAGGCGCGCTGCTGCTGGCATCCTGCATGGGGTTCAGCAAGGCAGGCGACGCCATATCGGCAGGCGGCGAAGTAGTGGGCGTCAGCGGAAAGAAATACACGGAGCCCACGCCCTACGGCATGGTCAAGGTGGAACGCGGGTTCCTCAAGGTGGGCCTGTCGGAGAACGACACCCTGTGGGGAGCCGACATACCCAGCAAGGAAATCAGCGTCGACGGATTCTGGATGGACCAGAAGGAAGTGACCAACTCCATGTACCGCCAGTTCGTCTACTGGGTGCGCGACTCCATCATACGCGAGCGCCTGGCTGACCCCAACTACGGCGGCGAGGAAGGGTACAAGATCACCGAGGACGAAGAGGGCAACCCCCTGGACCGCCCCTACCTCAACTGGTCGCGGCGCATACCCGCCAAGAACCTCACCGAGAACGAGGAGGCCGCCATCAACAGCCTGTACACCTACCACCCCGTCACCGGCGAGCGCATGCTTGACGGCAAGCAGCTCAACTACCGCTACGAAGTGTACGACTACGCCAAGGCAGCCATGCGCCGCTACCGACTCGACCCCGCCGAGCGCAACCTGAACACCGACCGCAAGGCCGACCCCGCCGAAGTCGTCATGATATCGAAGGACACGGCCTACATTGATGAGGACGGCAACATCGTGCGCCAGACCATCACGCGCCCGCTGTCCAGCTACTACGACTTCCTCAACACCTACATCGTGAACGTCTACCCCGACACCACCTGCTGGATCAACGACTTCCCCAACGCCAACAACGAGAAGTACATGCGCTACTACTTCTGCAGCGCCGACTACAACGACTACCCCGTCGTGGGCGTCACCTGGGAGCAGGCCACCGCCTTCTGCAACTGGCGCACCGACTACCTGCTGCGCGGGCTCAGGGGCGAGGCGCGGCAGATGCAGCGCTACCGCCTGCCCACCGAGGTGGAATGGGAATTCGCCGCACGCGGCAAGGAAGGCAACCCCTTCCCCTGGAGCGATGCCGCCATGAAGAACAGCAAGGGGTGCTACTACGCCAACTTCAAGCCCGACAAGGGTGACTACACCGACGACGGCAACCTCATCACCTCGCGCTGCGGCATCTACGGCGCCAACTCCAACGGCCTCTACGACATGGCCGGCAACGCCGCCGAGTGGACCAGCACCGTGTACACCCTGGCAGGCGTCAAGAGCATGAGCGACCTGAACCCCCAGCTCACCTACAACGCCGCCCAGGAAGACCCCTACCTGCTGAAGCGCAAGGTAGTCAAGGGCGGCTCGTGGAAAGACCCCCAGAGCCTCATACGCTCGGCCTGGCGCACCTATGAGTACCAGAACCAGCCCCGCTGCTACATAGGCTTCCGCTGCGTGCGCTCCACCGCCTCATCGCAGAGCAAGACCAACAAGTAGCCCCCGACGGCCGCCAACCACACACACAACAAGAACACATACACACAGCACATACACACCCAACAACATGAAACCATCAAAGATGAATTTCGTCGGCCGCATGCAGCGCTGGATGGACAGCGAGGCCGGACAGACATTCCTGAACTATGCATACAGCTGGGGCGCGTCAGTCGTCATCCTGGGCGCCCTGTTCAAGCTGACCCACCTGCCCCTGGCCAACCTCATGCTCTACCTGGGCATGGGCACCGAGGTGCTCGTCTTCTTCATATCAGGCTTTGACCGGCCCTTCAACAAGAGCGACATACAGGAGGAAGCCGACCCCGACGCCGAAACGGCCGACACCTCCGCCCAAGGGCAGCCCGCCGTCATCCTTGCGCCTCATACGGGCCACGCCCAGGGCGCATCGGCAGGCACTCAGGCCGCGGGCGGCAGCGGCGCACCCGACATCGTGGGCCAGCAGCCCCTGAGCCCCGCCCTGCAGGAAGCCGCGCGCAACGCAGGCATACCCGGCGGCACGCTGGCCGACATCGTGCGCCTGGCCAACGAGGAACTGCTGCAGCGCGCACAGGCCACCATGACGCCCGAGATGGCCGAGGCCTCGCAGGAATACGTGGAGAAGCTGCGCCTGCTCACCGAGACGCTCGACCGCGTGGAGAAGCAGAGCGCGCGCCTCACCACCGACAGCGAGGAAATGACCAACCTGAACCGCACCCTGACCGGCATCAACACCGTGTACGAGCTGCAGCTCAAGAGCATCAGCCAGCAGGTCGGCTCCATCGACCAGATAAACGAGCAGACGCGCAGGATGGCACGCCAGATAGAGGAGCTCAACGCCATCTACGCACGCATGATAAAGGCACTCACCGTCAACATGAAGAACGCCGCCGGACAGGCCGACCTCTAAAGCAACACCATGGACAGCAACGAGACACAGAACCAGCAACCGCAGCCGCAGGCCACGGGCCGCGGCACAGGGCAGCACGTGCAGCGCCGCCCCGTGTCGCCGCGCCAGAAGATGATCAACCTCATGTACATCGTGCTGCTGGCCATGCTGGCCCTCAACATTTCGCCCGACGTGCTCAACGGCTTCACCCTGGTGGAGAACGGCCTGAGCCGCTCCACCCAGAACGCCACCGAGCAGAACCGCTCGCTCTACGAAAACTTTGAGGAACAAATGAAGGCCAACCCCGCCAAGGTGGGCGAATGGTACGAAAAAGCCGTCAGCGTGCAGGCCATGTCCGACTCGCTGTACAACTTTGCCCAGGCGCTCAAGCAGTCCATCGTGCGCGAAGCCGACGGCAGGGACGGCGACCTGGAGAACATAAGGAACAAGGAGGACCTGGAGGCCGCGTCGCAGGTCATGCTCGCCCCCGGGCGCGGCCAGGGCGACCGCCTGTACCGCCAGATAGTAGACTACCGCACCCGCATACTGGCCATGGTGGACGACCCCGTGCAGCGCAGCATCATCAGCAGCAACTTCAGCACCGAAGTGCCCAAAAAGCAGCAGGCCATGGGCAAGAACTGGGTCGAGTACATGTTTGAGAGCACGCCGGCCGCCGCAGCCACCACCCTGCTCACCAAGCTGCAGAGCGACGTGCGCTACGCCGAGGGCGAAGTGCTCCACACGCTGGCCAAGAACATCGACCTCAAGGACGTGCGCGTGAACCAGCTCAACGCCTACGTAGTGCCCAACGCCCAGACCATCGTGCAGGGCGGCAAGTTCAGCGCGCGCATCATCATGGCCGCCGTGGACACCACGCAGCAGCCCCGGATATACATAGGCGGGCGGCCCGTGTCGCTCCGCAACGGGCTGTACGAGACCGTGTGCGGCAGCGTGGGCGACTTCACGCTGGCCGGCCACATCGAGATGGCCGACGCATCGGGCAGCACCGTGCGCCGCGAGTTCCAGCAGAAGTACAGCGTCGTAGCCCCCTCGGCCACCGTGTCGGCCGACATGATGAACGTGCTCTACGCCGGCTACGACAACCCCGTGAGCGTGTCAGTGCCCGGCATTCCCAGCAACAGGATATCGGCCGCCATGACCGGCGGCACGCTGCAGGCCAACGGCCCGGGCAAGTACATAGCCCGGCCGGCCAAGATAGGCGAGAACGCCGTCATCACCATCACGTCGCAGACCGAGGCCGGCCAGCAGAAGATGGGCGCGTTCTCCTTCCGCGTGCGCAAGCTGCCCGACCCCACGGCCTACATCCCGTTCAGCGACGAAAAGGGCAACCCGGCCAAGTACATAGGCGGGCGCGCCTTCCCCAAGAGCACGCTGCTGGCGGCCGACGGCATTGGCGCGGCCATTGACGACGGGCTGCTCAACATTGCCTTCCGCGTCATCAGCTTCGAGACCGTGTTCTTCGACAACATGGGCAACGCCATCCCCGAAGTCTCCAACGGCGACAAGTTCTCGGAGCGGCAGAAGGAGATCTTCCGCAAGCTGACGCGCGGCCGCCGCTTCTACATCAACCGCGTCAGCGCGGTGGGCCCCGACGGCACGACGCGCACCCTGCCCCAGTCGCTCGAGGTCATCGTAAGGTAAGAAAAAACCATCCCAGAGAACCATCGTGAACAGTAATTCCCATAAAAACCATCCATCATGAAGCGAATCCTTTCATTCATCCTCATAACCACGTGCGTGGCCGCAGCGGCGCAGCCGCCGGCACGCCAGCGCGAAGCCGCCCGCCAGCAGGCCGAGAAGGCCCAGGCCGCCCCTGTGGCCGCCTCGGAGCGCGCGGCCCTGGAGTTCCCGTCGGCAGCCGACATGCCCGAGGACGTGTCGTGGCGGCGCGACATCTACCGCTCGCTCGACCTCACCAAGGACAAGAACGCCGTGCTCTACTACCCCGAAGAGCCCCAGGCCGACCGCATGAACCTGTTTGCCTACCTGTTCAAGCTGATGATGCGCCGCCAAATCAAGGTGTACAACTACACCATCGACGGCAACGAGGACTTCAGCGACGGCAACGCCATTGCCCCCAAGGCCTTCCTGGAGCGCAACCACATTCCCTTCCAGGAGAAGGGCGGCCGCTTCCGCATCGAGGACAGCGACATCCCCTCGGGCGAGGTGAACACCTACTACATCAAGGAGAGCACCTACTTCGACCAGCACACGGCCTCGTTCCACACGCGCGTGTCGGCCATCTGCCCCGTGCGCAGGGAGGTCGACGAGTTCGGCGCGGGCGCGGTCAACACGCCGCTCTTCTGGGTGAAGTACTCCGACGCAGCCCCCTACCTGGCCAAGCTGAGCCTCAACGGGAGCAACTACAACAACGCGGCCCTCATCTCGGCCGACGACTACTTCACGACCAACCAGTATGACGGCAAGATATACAAGACCAACAACCTGCAGGGCCGCGTGCTGGCCAACTACTGCCCCACCGACTCCGACATGGTCAGGGAGCAGGCGCGCATCGAGGGCGAGCTGACCACCTTCGAGAAGCACGTGTGGAACGACTCGACCGAGTTCCGCCGCATGCAGGGCGAGCAGGCGCTGAAGGACTCGCTGGCCGGCGCGGCCCGCACCCGTGAGGCGCGTCCCGCCGCCCGCGCCGCAGCCCAGGCAGCCCCCAGGCAGAAGGCCGAGAAGGGCAGCACGTCCAACAGCTCGCGCAGCCAGACCAAGCGCCAGAAGTCATCAGCATCGCCGTCCTACAGCGTGCGCCGCCAGCGCCACTGAGGCCGGCCGACAGCACCGGCAAGCACACAGGGAGTGCCCCGTTCTTGGGGGCACTCCCTGCTTCTTTTTTCCCCCGAGGGACTGCGCCGCTCCCGTGGGGGCTACGGTGCGGACCGGTCGGGCGGAGGGCCTGCGGGCAGGCAGGTGCGTATGTCGATGGCACTGTCGGCCCCGCGCTCCAGCAGGCGCATGAGGCGCTCCAGGGCGGCGCGGCTGGCCCTGAGCCGGCCCGGGGCGAGGGCCTGGCCCACGAGGATGCAGCCCTGGGTGTCGTGCACCGTGTTGCCGGCGTGTATGCGCACGCCCTCGAAGTGGGGTACGTGGCGCAGCAGGGGCAGCGTGCGGCCGAAGCGGGGCGAATGGGTGAGCACCAGCTGATAGAACCCGTCGGGCACGCACCCCTTGGCCTCCGCCCCGCCTGCGCGGTGCAGGGCACAGGCATAGCCCGGGCCAGGCTCGAGCGTGTCGCACAGGTAGGCCCTGCCGGGCCCGCGGCCCGCATACAGGCGTCCCTGCGTGCAGGCCGCGGACTGGTGGTGGCGCTTCAGCGTGAGCAGCATGGCGCAGGGCTATTTTCCGGCCAGCTTGCCATAGGCCGTGCGCGTGATGTCGTGGTAGCTCACCTGCTTCATCTCCTCGCGCATGCGGCGGTCGGGGCGGAAGCGTATGTACAGCCGCTTCACGCTGTCGGCAGTGACGTCCTTGCTCTGCTCCGAGCCCTTGCTCTTGTTGCTGATGAAGAAGCAGCCCAGGCCGTCCACCGTCAGGTTGTGGCCGTTGAGCAGGAAGGACTGTATGACCTGCGTCAGGCCCGCCATGGCGGCCTCGATGACCGCGCGGTCCACGTGGCTGTTCTCGACGGCGTAGGCTATGACGGCCTGTCCGTCAATGGGGGTGTAGTTCTTGATGGTGGCATACCACTTCTTGGTGCCGTCCTTGGGGCTCTTGCGCTCCATTGCATAGAATCCGATATTTCCCATGATGTCTGTCTCTTTTTTGTTGGTTACACATTACACATTGTTCTCTCCATTTCCGATGGCTCATCCCCGGCCGCCGCCCGTGGCGGGGTCAGGCTGGTTGGACGCATTGTCGGCCGAGTCGGCCAACACGAAGCTCACCTGGGCAGCCGCCTGGCGCAGCACGCCCGACGGGGTGAAGCGCAGGCTGAGGCGCTTGATGTCCTCGGCGCTCACCTTCTGGCGGTCGGCCTGGCCGCGGCTGTTGCACTTGGCGCTGAACGAGCCCAGGCCCACGATGTTCACCCTGTGGCCGTTGAGCACAAAGTTGCGTATGCTCTTGGTAATCGCACCCACGGCCTGCACCGCCACCACGCGGGGCAGCTGGCAGTCGGCCACCAGCACGTCCATCACATCCTCGCCCGTCAGCCGCTTGTACACGGTCTTCTGGGCGTAGTACTTCACCGTTCCATCCTTGGGCGAAGCCATCTTTCTCACTTTGTAAGCAATAGTTCCCATTTTCTCTTTCTACGTTTTTTGGGGGTTAATAACTTGAAAAACAATCACTCCATATCCTAACTGTCCGCGGAACAGGATACTTCCTCTGCATTTTTCCGCCTGCGGCGCACCCTGGGCAGGACCTTCCGCCCGCGGGGCGCGACAGGGCGGCTCTCGGGCCGCATCGGGGGCAGGCTTGCGCCCCGTGGGCATGGC
The DNA here is from genome assembly GCA_017940605.1 of Bacteroidaceae bacterium. Lineage (GTDB taxonomy): Bacteria > Bacteroidota > Bacteroidia > Bacteroidales > Bacteroidaceae > UBA6382. Next base: position 61,226 of record JAGAYF010000050.1, on the reverse strand, counting down.
CGCCGCGCCCCGCAGCGCGGGGCAGCGGGCGGCGACACGGCCCTACAGCTCGTCGGGCGAACCCTTCTGGGCAGCACCGACCACGACTTCCACAATCTTGCACAACATTTGCAGGATGGTAATGAGAATGTCCAGTTTGATCATCGCATTTACTTGTTAAGAGGTTAATAAATCATGTTTATGTTTGAAATCTCGATGCAAAGATACAACATAAATCGAGATTATGCAAGTATTTTTGTAGTTTTTCTGCAACTTTTTTTGCATTCCCAGTATTCATCAGCGCTGCCGGAGGGCAGGAAATCCACCTCACGGTCCACACCGCCCTCCGCCTGCCGTCATCCTCCCCCACCACCTGCGCGCACGCGCGCGTGTTGTCTTCGTTTTTTATTAAAAAAACGACTTTCTTCTTTTATTTATTTTCTTCTTTTCCTTATCCTTTTTCTTTGGTTCTTTCTTTTTCGTTTCCTTTTCTTCTTTTCTTGTTTTTCTTCTTTACAGGACCCTGCAAAATTGCAGGGCAAAACACCCTCCGCTGGGGGGACCCTGCAAAAATGCAGACCTTAACCCTGCAAAATTGCAGGGTTTAGCCCTTTAATAAAACTCGCTTACTATGGTCAAGATTAATTGCTTATTGAAATGGCGACACCCCAAAAAAGTGGCAATTCTGAAAGTTTCTTTACGGGAACGGCGGCCCGATTCAGGCAAAAGCCTTAACTTTGCATGAGAATCAACCACTTTTGCACCTTATGAAACTGGCATTGATAGGCTACGGCAAGATGGGCCGTATGATAGAGCAGGTGGCCACCCAGCGCGGCCACGAGATAGTGAGCATCATCGACATGGACAACCAGGAGGACTTCGGCAGCAAGGCCTTTGCCAGCGCCGACGTGGCCATCGAGTTCACCACGCCCACGGCCGCCTATGGCAACATACAGCGCGCCTTCCAGGCCGACGTGAAGGTCGTCACCGGCTCGACGGGATGGCAAGCACGGCACTGGGACGACATCAGCCGGCAGTGCAGCCAGGGATGGCACACCCTGTTCTGGAGCAGCAACTTCAGCCTGGGGGTCTACCTGTTCGACCTGGTTAACCGCTACCTGGCGCGGCTCATGAACCGCTACCCCGACTATGACGTGAGCATGGAGGAAGTGCACCACGTGCACAAGCTGGACGCACCCTCGGGCACGGCCATCACCCTGGCCGAGCACCTGCTGGAACACCTGGACCGCAAGCACGCCTGGGTGAAGGGCACGCTGCTGGCGGCCGACGGCACCCTGAGCGGACAGGCCCAGGCCGCCCCCGACCAGCTGCCCATCAACAGCATCAGGCGCGGCGAAGTGCCGGGCATCCACAGCATCAGCTACGACAGCCCCTTCGACCGCATCACCATCACCCACGATGCCCACAACCGCGGCGGCTTCGCCCTGGGCGCAGTGCTGGCGGCCGAGTACACCCACACCCACGAAGGCCTGCTCACCATGGACGACCTATTTGCAAACACCGAAAAATAACACCCCCATGACCGAAAGAAACACCCCCGCGGCCCAGCGGCACGACGCACAGGAGAAGACACAGCACGGCAGGCTGTGGAACTGGGCCCACTTCGCCCTGTACACGCTCCTGCTGCTGCTCTTCCTCTACTGGATCAAGTCCTGGTGGGGACTCATCGTAGTGCCGTTCCTTTTTGACGCCTACATCACGCGCAAGATACCCTGGAGCTGGTGGCGCAGGAGCAAGAACAAGACGCTGCGCGCCGCCATGAGCTGGGTGGATGCCATCGTGTTCGCCCTGGTGGCCGTGTACTTCGTCCACAACTACTTCGGGCAGAACTACGTCATACCCTCGTCGTCGCTCGAGAAGAGCCTGCTCACGGGCGACTACCTGCTGGTAAGCAAGGTGAGCTACGGTCCGCGCAACCCCATGACGCCGCTCCACATGCCCCTGACGTCGCACACGCTGCCCGTGCTGGGCTGCAAGTCCTACCTGGACAAGCCCGCGTGGAAGTACCGCCGCACGCCCGGGCTGGGCCGCGTCAGGCAGAACGACATCGTCGTCTTCAACTATCCCTCGGGCGACACCGTGGCCCTCAGGGCGCAGGAGGCCGACTACTACTCCATCTGCTACCAGATAGGCGAGCAGCTCCTGCCCATCAGCCGCCGCGACCTCGCGCCCGCCGAGCAGCTGGCCGCCTACCGCCTGCAGTACTCCGCCGGCCGCCAGTACGTGCTGGACCACCCCGAGATGTACGGCAGCGTGACGGCCAGGCCCGTCGACATGCGCGAGAACTACGTGAAGCGCTGCGTGGGCCTGCCCGGACAGACGCTCGAGATACGCAGCGGCGTGGTGTACACCGACGGACAGGCCGACAAGCAGCCCGACAACGTGCAGTACAACTATGACGTGGAGCTCACCGCCCCGCTGCCCGACTACCTGTGCCGCGACCTCCAGATCAGCGTCGAGGACCGCTCGGAGCCCGTAGGCGGCAGCCCCTACACCCTGCGCATGCCCCTCACCCAGAAGGTCTACACCGCACTCAGGCAGCGTCCCGACCTCGTGCTGGACATCCAGCCCGCGCCGCCCACCAGGGGCACGGCCCTCTATCCGCACAACAAGGAGACCGGGTGGACCGCCAACGACTACGGCCCCGTCTGGATACCCAAGAAGGGGGCTTCGCTCAGGCTCACGCTGGACAACCTGCCCATCTACGAGCGCGCCATCCGCGTCTATGAGGGCAACGACCTGCAGGTGCAGGACAGCACCATACTCATCAACGGCCGGCCGGCCGACAGCTACACCTTCCGGATGGACTACTACTGGATGATGGGCGACAACCGCGACAACTCGGCCGACTCGCGCTTCTGGGGCTTCGTGCCCGAGGACCACATCGTGGGCAAGCCCATCCTCATATGGCTCTCGCTCGACAAGGACTACACTTGGTTCAACGGAAAGGTGCGCTGGGAGCGCCTGTTCCGCCTGGTCGACAACATCAAGTAACCCCCACACCGCCCCCGGCACGTGAAAGTCAGGTCGAGCACCCTCGTAACAGCCGCCGCAGCCATAGCCGCCGTGGCCGTACTCAAGTCATTCATCCTCTTCCAGGTCACCGCCACCGATGCCAGCCTGCAGCCCGCCGTGCAGCGCGGCGACCGCCTGTTGGTCAGCCGCCTGGCCTGCGGGCTCAGCCCCATGGCACGCCTCACCGGCCGCACCGCCGCCCGCCAGGCCCAGTGGCCGCGGCGCGGCAGCATTGTAGCCTACCAAGACCCCCTGGCATCCCAGCCCCGACCCCGCTGGCACAGCTCCCTGCGCCTGGCCCGCTGCCTGTCGCTCCCGGGCGACACCCTGTGGCTCTACATGGCCCACGAAAGCGCCGACACCCTGCGCCCCCGCCCCGTGTGGCGGCCCTTCATCGTGCCCAGGCAGGGACGGCCCGTCGCCGTAACCCCGTGGAACAAGGCCCTGCTGGCCAACGCCCTGCGCATGCATGAAGGCGTCAACGTGTGCGACGGCGACAGCGCGTCGCTCGTCGTCGACGGACAGCCCATGCGCCACATCGTCTTCACCCAGGACTACGTATGGCTGAGCGCGCGCGGCGACAGCGCCCTCGTGGCCGATTCGCGCGTCTTTGGATTCCTGCCCACCCGCCTCCTGGCCGGCAGCGCACTGTGCATCAGCTACTCCAAGCAGCCCGGCACGCCCCCCTGGCACGGCTACCGCAGCCAGCGCCTCCTGCGCCCCCTGCGACCACAGACCGGCAGCACCCCCCGCGCGGCCACACCCCCGTCACACCGGCCATAGCCCCCACCCCCACCGGCCGCTCCCCCACGATGCGGCCCGTCCTCACCACGGCAAGGCCCAAAAGCCCCCCGGCCAAGGCGTGGCAAGCCCCCGCCCAAGGCCCAATGCCGCACTGGCGCAGCCGCGGCCCTGCCTCATGCGCCGCCCATCGGTATTCTGTATCCCTTTTTCCGTATTCGGGTTTATCCCGTTACGGCCCAAAGTTGTAAATTTGCCCTGTCAACCTATACAAGAAACACTATGTCAAAGATTCTGATTGCATTCTACTCCCGCAGCGGAGAAAACTACGTGAACGGCAGCATACGCCACCTGAGCACGGGCAACACCGAGGTGGTGGCCCGCAAGATACAGGCCCTCCTGCCCCAGGCCGACCTGTTCAGGATAGACACGGTGCGGACCTACAGCCCGTCCTACATGACCTGCATCGAGGAGGCCAAGCAGGAGCTGCGCGAACAGGCGCGGCCCGCCATGAAGGATGCCCTGGACGGCATCGATGCCTATGACACCGTCATCCTGGGCTACCCCAACTGGTGGGGCACCATGCCCATGGTGTGCTACACCTTCCTGGAGAGCTACGACTTTGCGGGCAAGACCATCATCCCCTTCTGCACCAACGAGGGCAGCGGCATGGGGAGCAGCGAGCGCTTCATCAGGAAGCTCTGTCCGCAGGCCCGCGTGCTGGAGGGTACGCCCATCCACGGCGCCCAGGCCGCCACGGCCGACCGCGAGGCGCAGCGCATTGCCGACATGGCCAAATAAAGTGTAAATGATACCAACCCATCCCCATATGATGCAAAATTTTGATTACATGACTCCGACCCGACTCATCTTCGGGCGCGAGTCCATCCTGCAGCTGCCCGAGGTAATGGCCCCGCTGGGCAGGCGCGTACTGCTGGCCTACGGTGGCGGCAGCATCAAGAAGATAGGTCTGTACGACCGCGTAAGGGAACTCCTGGCCGACTTTGAGATATCCGAACTGTCCGACATCCAGCCCAACCCCAAGTACAACCCCAGCGTGCTCGACGGCGTGCGCATCTGCAAGGAACGCCAGATTGATGTCATCCTGGCCGTGGGCGGCGGCAGCGTGCTCGACTGCTCAAAGGCCATTGCCGTCGGCGCAAAGTATGACGGCGACCCGTGGGACTTGATCACCTACAAGGCCCAGGCCCGGGCCGCCCTGCCCATCGTGGACATCCTGACGCTGGCCGCCACGGGCAGCGAGTATGACTGCGGGTGCGTCATTTCGCGCACCGAGACCAACGACAAGGTGGGATACATGGAGCCGCTGACGTTTCCCGTGGCCTCGATTCTCGATCCCGTCTACACCTTCTCCGTATCAAGGAAGCAGACCGCGGCGGGCTGTGCCGATGCCATGAACCACGTCATGGAGCAGTACTTCACCGCCGACACCACGCTGCTTAACGACGGCATATGCGAATCGGCGCTGCGCTCGCTGATGGAGAACGGCCGCAAGTGCCTGGACCACCCCGACGACTACGATGCCCGCGCCGAGATGATGCTCTGCTGCACCTATGGGTGCAACGGCATCCTGTCCCTGGGCAACAGCTACTCGGGCTGGCCCTGCCACGCCATTGAGCACGCCCTGAGCGCCTACTACGACATCACCCACGGCGAGGGCCTGGCCATCATTACGCCGCGCTGGATGCGCCACATCCTCAGCGAGCGCACCCTGGACCGCTTCGTGAAGTACGGTGTCAACGTGTTCGGCATCGATGCCGCGCTGGACAAGGAGGAAATAGCCCAAAGGGCCATCGACGCCACCTACCGCTTCTTCGAGAGCATGGGCATTCCCATGCACCTGCGCGAGGTAGGCATCAATGACAGCCGCATAGGCGAGATGGCGCACCACATTGCCGTCAACGAGGGCCTGGAGAATGCCTACGTGCCCCTGTCGGAAAATGACATCAGGGACATCCTGACGGCCAGCCTGTAGGCCCATGAACGTCCTGCTCATCAACGGCAGCCCGCACGCCCGCACCGCAAGAAGGACACGACCATGGACGACCGTCAGAAGATAGAGGAACTGTACCGGCGCATGTACCGCGCCATGGTGGCCAAGGACACCGCGACGCTGGCGGCCATCCACGCCGACGAATTTGTGTTGGTGCACATGACGGGACTGTGCCAGCCCAGGGAAGCCTACCTGAGCGCCATTGCCGACGGGACGCTGAACTACTACAGTGCGGAACACCAGTCCGTGAGCGTCACCATGCAGGGCGACAGGGCCACGCTCACGGGTCGCAGCCGCGTACAGGCAGCCGTGTTCGGCGGCGGCCGCCACGTGTGGCCGCTCCAGTTGCGCCTGCAGCTTGTCCGCCGCAACGGGCAGTGGCTGTTCACCGAAGCACGGGCCTCCACCTACTGACATACAGGGACGTTGGGCCGCGGGCGGCGCAACGGGATACATCATCTTCCCCTTCGCAAAATGCGGAAGGGAAGATTTTTCGTTGTAACTTTGCACACGCCGCACGGCCTGCGGCGCAACCATTGGCACATGCAGATACTGATTGTTTCCGACTCGTTCAAGGGCAGCCTGAGCTCGCTCCAGGCCGGCCAGGCCATGGCCCTGGGCGTGCGCGACGCGTGGCCCGAATGCCACACCACGGTACGCGCCCTCAGCGACGGGGGCGAGGGCATGGCGCAGGCCTTTGCCGCCGTCACCCAGGCGCAGTGGCACACCGCCACCGTGGCCGACCCCTTGGGGAGGCCCGTCCAGGCCCGCTATGCCCTGACCCACGACGGCACTGCCTACATAGAGACGGCGGCGGCATCGGGACTGACGCTGCTGCGCCCCGACGAGCGCCAACCCCTGCTGACCCACACGCTGGGAACGGGCCAACTGGTGGTGCACGCCCTCCGTCAGGGCGCGCGCCGGCTGGTCGTGGGGCTGGGAGGCTCGGCCACCAACGATGCCGGCATGGGCATGATGCAGGCCCTGGGCGTGCGCTTCCTGGATGACCAGGGACGGGAACTGCCGCCCTGCGGACAGAACCTGATTTGGGTGCAGCGCGTGGACGACGCGGGCCTCATGGGCGCATGGCGCGAAGCCCGGATAGTGGCAGCCTGCGACGTGCGCGCACCGCTGTACGGGCCGCAGGGCGCGGCCCACGTGTTTGCCGCCCAGAAAGGGGCAAGCCCCGAACAGACGGCCCTGCTGGACAAAGGGCTGCGCCACATGGGCCAACTGCTCCTCAGCCAGTACGGCCGTGACTATGCGCAGCAGGAGGGAGCAGGCGCGGCCGGCGGCCTGGGCGCGGCACTGGCCTGCTTCGGAGGGGCACGGATGGCGTCGGGCGTGGAACTGCTGCTCCGCACCCCGCTCATGGAGCGCGCCCTCAGGGAGGCCGACCTCGTCATCACGGGCGAGGGCCGCTGGGACGGCCAGTCGTCGATGGGCAAAGCCCCGTGGGGCATCCTGCAGGCCTGCCGCCGGTTCGCCAAGCCCTGCCTGGCCGTCTTTGGCAGCATGGGCATGGACGGCATCGCCCCCACCCGCCACTTTGCCGCCCATGCCGTGGCCACGCCCCCAGGACAAAGCCTGGCCGAAGCCATGATGCCCCGCCAGGCCGCGCAGAACGTCAGGCAAGCCACCGCCCGGCTGCTCAGCCATTGGGGAAAGACAACATAAGCAGGGCGGCATCTTGTCCGATACCGCCCATCCATAACACTCGACGCACCGCCGCACCCGCCAGCAGCCACATTGGCCGCCGTGGCCGTTGCCCTACTGCTTTTTCCTGACGGCGTAAGCCAAGATGACGCACAGCGTAAGGAGTTCCGAAACGGGAACGGCCAGCCACAACCCCACGTCGCCCAGCACCCTGGGCAGCAGGATGAACGTGGGCACAACGAAGAAGAAGCCGCGCAGGAGCATGAACAGCGTGGCTGGGCGGGGGCGCTCCACGCTTTGGTAGTAACCTATGTACACAATGTTGACGGCAAAGAGCACGAAGCCCAACGCATACCACGGAAAGCCCCCGACGGCAATCTGCCACGCCGGCTGCCCCTCCATGAGGAACAAACCGGCCACGGCACGGCTGAACACCATGCCGCCCAGTGTGGTGAGCAGTCCGCACACGGCAGCCAGCCAGAGCGACAGGCGGCGCGTACGGTGAATGCGCCGCCACTGGCCCAGTCCGTAGTTGTAGCTGATGATGGGCAGGGCCGACTGGCTGATGGCGTTGCCCAGCATGAAGACCAGGGGGAACATGTAGCACGCTATGCTGAAGGCCGCCACGCCGTCCTCGCCCAGGCGCGACACAAACATGAAGTTGCCCACGATCATCATGCACGAAATGGCCAGTTCGCCCATGAGCGTGGACATTCCCAGCTTGAACATGTAGCCCACGTTGCGCAGCGTCAGCCGGACGGCCTTGCGCGAAAACTTGGGCCGGTAGAAACGCAGCTGCCGGCTGCGAAAGAACATGTGGCCCAGGATGACCGCCGCCCCCACCATGTCGGACAGCGTGGTGGCAAGGGCCGCGCCGCCGATGCCCATGCCGAGCGGAAAGACCATCACGTAGTCGAGCGCCACATTGAGCAGCGAGCCGCCCATGCTGACCGCCATGGCAAAGCGCGGCGCACCGTCGAGCCGCAGGATGAACATGCCCGCAAAGATGACCACGGCAAAGGGCATGGACGGAGCTACCCACCGCAGGTAGTCCAGCACGTAGGGCATCAGGCGTTCCGTACCGCCGAACAGGCAGGCCGTCTGCCGCGGAAACAGCCACACCGCCGCGGCCAGGACCAGCATGGAGGCCATGCCCACCGTGAGGGCCTGCGTCACGTTGATGCGCGCCGCCTTGACATTGCCGTGCGACAGGTGCACCGCCGCCACCACCGACACGCCCGCGCCCAGCATCAGCGCCACGCCGGTCGATATCAGGAACAGCGGCGCGGCAATGTTGACCGCCGCCAGCGCGTCGCTGCCCACGCCACGGCCCACAAAGATGCCGTCGGCCATGTTGTACATCGCCCCGAAGAGCAACCCCAGCAGCGTGGGTACAAACAATTTTACAAACAGTTGCGGAATCTGCATCCGCCCGAAGTCCAGTGCGTCTCTCTCCATGTCCTTTTACTTTAAAAACACTGGTGCTGGATAAGGTAGCTGCTCCGTCCCGCCGCCGCCTTGGGGGGAGACCCGAGCCATCTTATCCAGCACCACTTCCTTGCAGCGCCCTCCGATGAGCGGGTGCAAAGGTAGGACTATTCCGCGGAGTTGCCAAATATTTTTCCGCCTTTCTGCATTTTTCGCAAAACAAATGTCAGCAGAAAGGCCGTGCCGCACACATTCCCTCTATTCGCTCCAGAACCCTCGCCGACCGTGTACGGCCATTGGGGCGCAATGCGTCACCCCGTGCGCCCCGGCGGCACGGTTTTCCTGCCCCGTCGGCCACGGCTGCTGCCCTGGCGGCGGGCAGTGGGGAAAGGGGGGCGCTGCTACAGGTTGGTCATCTTCATGCCCACGAAGAAGACGCGTGGCTGCGTAGGGCCGTAGAAATAGTTGGAGTCGCGGAACGTGCCCCTGTCCAGGTCACGCTGGAACGCGTTGAAGATGTTCTGCACGCCGCCGTTGAGCTGCACGTTGACTTCCTTGGCCAGGCGGAACGTGTAGGCCGCCTTGGCGTTCAGTTTCATGAATTGGGGCGTGTGCTTCATTTCGTCCTCCGCGATGTACTGGTAGGCGTAGCCCGCGGGCACGTCGGCCGGTGCGAAGTGGGGCACGCGCATGCGGCCCGTGTAGACGCCCGATAGCGAGAGGCCGAGCCGCGGCGTGGGGTTCATGGCAAAGGTGAAGTAGCCGTAGTAGTCGGGTGTGCGCGGCATGCGCTTGATGAGCGATACGCGTGGGTTGTCGCTCCAGGCCTCCCACTTGGTGTACTCGCTGCGCTGGGCGGTGAAGCCTACCTGGAGCGACAGGAAGTTGCCGTGGGCCACCTTGCCGTCCAGGTTGACGCCGTAGACGCGCGCCCCGTCGCCGTTGCGCCGCTCCTGTATGCGGTTGCCGTCGGCATCGTAGCCCACGTCCTGCAGCACGAAGACATCGTTGAGTCCCGTGTAGAAGCCCTCCAGGAGTATGTTGGCCTGGTAGTGGTGGCCCAGGGGGAGCGACCAGTCCACCGAGGCGCTGAAACTGTTGAAGTGTTCGGCCTTGAGTCCGTCGGCCAGGCGGATGAGCGTGCCATCGCCGCCCACGGCCGTGACGTGCAGGTCCTCGTCGTAGGCCTGGGGCGCACGGAAGCCCGTGGACCACGTGGCGCGTGCCTGGAACTGGTTGGTGGGCTTGTAGAGCAGGTTGACGCGGGGGCTGACAATGGGGTTGTCAATGAGGTTGTGCTTGTCCAGCCGCATGCCGGCCAGCAGGATGAAGGGGTCGAGCTTCCACTCGTTCTGCACGAAGCCGCTCCCTATGCGCACGTCCTGCCTCATGTCGCGGTGGTAGCCCGTCATGATGTCGTGCAGCGTGTTCAGCTGGTACTCCGTGCCGGCCGTGAAGGTGGCGGGCGCAAACAGTACCTTGTCGAAGCTGCCTGTGTACGTGCCGCCGGCCACCCAGGTGAGGTCGCTGGTCTTGCCGTAGGCGTTCATGTCCTGCTGCGCGCCGTAGTAGCTGTTGCGGTCGGTGTGCTGGATGGAGGAATAGAAGGACAGCTTGTGCTTGTAGCCGTCCAGGTAGAGGTCGTAGTTGGCGCCGCCGCTGTTGATGATGTGGCGCGTCTGCTCGGTGATGTCCGACTCGTGGGGCTGCAGGTCAAACTTGTTGCCGCGGCGGCGAAACTCGTTGGTCGTGTGGTACTCGATGCCCAGCCGGCTGTAGTGGGACGGGCGGTAGTAGCCGCGCAGGCCGAACGTGTTCATGTTGAGCTTGCCCAGCTCGGAGAAGCCGTCGCCGTCGCGGTCGTAGGGGTTGCGGTTCCTGTAGGACTGGTACAGGGCTATGCCGTAGGAGTTGTCCTTGGAGACCAGCGATGCGTTGGCCCCCATGTACTGCTCCCACACCTTGCCGTCCATGTTGGACATGGTGGTGGAGACCTGGTAGGAATCCCTGATGGGGTCCTTGGTGATGATGTTGATCGTGCCGCCCACGGCATTGGCGCCGAAGAGGGCCGAACCGCCGCCGCGCACGACCTCGACGCGCTCGATCATGTTGACCGGAATCTGCTCCAGCCCGTACACACCCGACAGTGCGCTCATGACGGGGCGGCTGTTGATGAGAATCTGGGAGTAAGGCCCTTCCAGGCCGTTGATGCGCACCTGGGGGAATCCGCAGTTCTGGCAGTTGTTCTCGACGCGCAGGCCCGACTGGTAGTTCAATGACTTGGACAGGTCGGTGGAGTTGACAGTCTCGAACAATTGCTGGTTCAGCACGTTCACCACCACGGGCGCTTCCTTGCGGTTCACCTCGTTGCGGTTGGCCGTCACGACCACTTCCTACTTGACAAAGCTGGAGGGAATCATTGTGAAGTGGAAGACGGGCGAGTAGCCGCTGCCCACGGTGATTTTCTTCTCAATCGTCTCGTATCCCACGTACTGCACCCTGAGGGTGTAGTTGCCGGGGGCAACGTTGCCTATCTTGAATTTTCCGTTCTCGTCGGTCGTCATCCCCTGCTGCGTCTCCACGATGAAGACGGTGGCATAGGGCAGGCCGTTTTCGGTCGTCTGCTCCACCACGTGGCCCGAAATGCTGAAGCTGCCTTTAGGCGCGGCCGCCGTGGCCGCACCCGTTTGTCCTGTCAGCAGGAAGAGGACGGACAGGAGGAGAAAAAAGCGGATTTTCAAGTTATATTCTTATTTAATGTAGTTCACGAGGTTCTTGGGCAGGTAGAACAGGTCGGTCTTGTCCACATAGATGGCCACCGAGGGCAGCTGCACCTGCGTGTCCTTGCCGTTGGCGCTGACGGTCACCTTGTTCGTCTGCGCATAGACGGTCAGTTGCTTGCCGTTCTTGGGATTGCGCACCGTCAGCGTGGGAAAGTACTTGTTTTCCTTCTTTCCGCTGATGCGTGTCTCATATCCCTGGAACACTTCGTCGTGATGGGCGTAGATTTCGTCGGAGAACTGCCTCATCTTGCCCTCCATGCCCACGAGTGCCATCATGTAGTGGCTCAATTCCACGTTGGTGTGGTATCCGCTGGGCACTTGCTTGTTGGGATTGAGGACTGCCAGGAACACTTCCTCGCCCGTGTGGGTGTCGCTGCTGAATCCGAACGGCGAATGGTCAGCAATGATGTGCGAAATGAGCGAACTGAAGCTGGAGTTGTGCCAAGTGGGCTCGGGAGCCAGGTTGCGCAGGTTCTTGGGCAGCGGACTCTGCACGTAGTCGGCGCTGTGATACAGGTCGTCCAGCTCTTTCTGCGTCAGTTCAAAGCCCATGTATTTCTTAAACACGTTCTGTACCTCGGTGTGCGGCACTTTGTTGATTTCCTTGATGAGTCCCTCGGACGTGCGACTGAACTTGGACACCCCGCCAAAGACTTCCTCGACGTTCAGCCCCGTATAGTTCTTCAGGTGGTACTTGCCGATGGTCAGGCCGCCGCAATTGTGGTCGGGCACGACGATGACGGTGGTGTTGCCGTCCTTCTTGGCAAACTCGATGGCCACCTCGCACGCCTTTTCAAAGGCAGTGTACTCCGACAGCATGCCAGCGGGGTCGTTGTTGTGCGAAGCAAAGTCAACCATGCTGCCTTCCACCATAAGGAAGAAGCCCTTCTTGTTCTGATTCAGCTTATTGATGGCTATCTCGGTCATTTCGGCCAAAGACGGGTCTTTCTGCTGATCCCTGTCCCAGTCGTAGGGCATCTGGCGCGTGTGGAACAGCGCCCACAGCTTGTTGTTCCGGCTGTTGCGCATAGCATCGATGTCGTTGCGCACCACATCGTACCCCTGGCCCTTGAGGTACTGCTCGTGTTCCTCGGTCAGGTACTTGTTGCCGCTGGTCAGCACCACGTCAAAGTGGTTGTGCACAATCTGGCTGGCCAGCACGTCGCTCCTGCCGCGGTTGTAGAAATGGGCGCTGCAGTCGGCCGGCGTGGCGTGGGTGAAACTCACCGTGGCCACCAAGCCCGTGCTCTTGCCCTTCACCTGATGGGCAGCCTCCAGCACGTTGGCCGCCGGGCCGTAGGCCTTCTTGCCGTCTATCGGCTCCAGGTTGCGCTCGCCAAAGTCGGGCGAATACGTCCCTATGAAGCCTGTAGGCTGCACCTCGCCGCTCACGTAGCACGATGTCGAGGACCCCGAGTCGGCAATCGGGCCGATGGCCGTATTGCTGCGTATGAAACCGCACAGGTACGGGTCGACGCTCAGGTTCATCTTGCTGCGGTCCTTGTACCAGTTGTTCCACCGCGTAATCGACAGCGAACTGTAGGGTGTACCGTCGGGTATCATCAGGATAACATTGCGCACGGGCTTCACCTTGCTGAAGTCGGCACTGCCTGCACTGCCCATAAAAAGGAAAAGCGAGGCCACGAAGAAGCATATTCTTTTCATAAATAATAATGGTATGATTTAACAAATGTGATTGATTCCGAAATTCCGCACAAAATTAGCGAAAATTATCCAATGCGCCACCGCATATCATCAATAACTTGTATTTAGTTAATGATTTAGGTATATAATTTTTTAAAAAGAACATGTTGTTGAATATATCCTGTGCAAAACCTGCACAGCTTTTGGCCGAAAAATTTGGCCTGTAAGTTATTCCGCGAAGAGACCCTAGTTTTCCACCGATTCTGAAAAGTAAAATCAATATGTAAACGTCAATGTAATAATATTTTACCTATGATTTTCGGTTAAGTTATCCACAGGCGGCCTGCCGCTGGGTTGTGCATAGGAAAATGTACTCTTAGGGGTGGTTTTTCTGTGGAAAACGGGTGGACAACCTGCTGGAAACTCACTACCGCCTGTGGATTTCTTTTTCTCGTCGGGTTCATTCTTTTTCCACTGGCTTTTCCACGGGTTTATCCACCAGTCAAGCCCATTTTTCCACCACTTTTCCACAACACCGTCAGGGCCGTTTGCATTTTCCCAGCGTCACGATGGCCGTCCGGTCCAGTTCCTGTCGCTGAAAGGCGTAGTAGCCAATGGCCTTGACGTGCATCCTTTTCATGTTCTCCACCCATTGCGTCAGCCTGTCGGCCGATGCCGGACCGTCCAGCGAGTGGTCCGCCGCCAGTTCGCGAATGAGGATGCCGTGGTCCGACACCGCCATGACTCCCTGCGGCACGGCAGTCCCTATGTGGGCCGGATGCACCGCCCTGCAGTGGAAGCCCTCAGGCGTGCGGTCGGGAAAACCGCCCCCGCCGTTGTATGCCAGGGTAAATCCCTGCAAGGCACGCACGCAGTCCGTTTCAAAGTTCCGGCCCGCCTGTGTCTGTGTCTCCGCCACGGGCTGCACCACCACATGGTCCGCCCCATGCTTCCTGACCACCTGCATCAGTTGAAGCGCCTGGCTGTACACCTGTTCCAACGCAGGGCCGGTGTCGCCGTACTTGCCGCGACCCATGTTGTCATTTACGATCGAAACGAACAGCACGAGGTTTCGCCGGCGGCACATCTTGAGCAGGCGGGCATACCGGCGTTCCGTTTCCCTGAGCCACGCATCCGACCACTGGTCGGTCCACGGAGCGGCCCATCCCGCCAGTTCAATCATGTAGCCGTCCAACCCATTGCGGGCCATCAGCCTGACTTCCTGTTTCAGCGTCTTGGGCGAGTCGGCCCAGTGGTTGACGCGCCCGTACAGCAGCCAGGGTTCAGGCGGCCATGAAGGCCTCTGTGCCGCCGCAGGGCACAGGAAAAAGGCAGTCAGGGCAATCAGGCGCAGTATCCTCTTCATCTTTTTCTGGCAAAGGTAGTTATTTTTTCTTTTTCCGGCCCGTGCGCCCCAATCCATTTGTTCTTTGTAACTTTGCGCCTGTCAAAAGCGACCCTTCCCTATGCGAAAACTGAAGATTACGGAGCTGAACCGCGTGTCGGTCCAGGAATTCAAGCAGGCCGACAAGCTGCCGCTGGCCATCGTGCTCGACGACGTGCGCAGCGTCTACAACGTGGGCAGCGTGTTCCGCACCGCCGATGCCTTCCGCGTGGAGCGCGTGGCCCTGTGCGGCATCACGGCCCAGCCCCCCAGTGCCGAGATTCACAAGACCGCCCTGGGGGCTGAGTTTTCAGTCGACTGGACCTACCATGCCCAGGCCCTTGATGCCGTCAGGCAGCTGAAGGAGGAGGGATTTGAGGTCCTGGCCGTCGAACAGGTGGAGGGCAGCACCGCCCTGCAGGACTGGCGGCCGCAGCCCGGGCGCAAGTATGCCCTCGTGCTGGGCAACGAGGTCAAGGGCGTGCAGCAACAGGTGGTCAACGCCTGCCACGGATGCCTGGAGATACCCCAGTACGGCACGAAGCACAGCCTGAACGTCTCCTGCACGGCCAGCATCGTCATGTGGGAGTTCCTGCGCCAGGTGTGGCCCTTTTGACACCACTCCCTATAAGACAAGATATTTCCGGTTTCCCTTGCCTGCGGCCCGACAGTCGGCAGGGCTGGGCAATGCGGCCCGAAAAACGGGCGTTGCAGCGTGAAATGCCGGCCGGCGGGGCGCAAGCCACCTGCCGACGGGGCATAAGAACACACGGCTGTTCCCTGTGGACAGGGTATGGGCCTGAGTGCCGCGCAGACGTGCGTATGTCACTTTTGCAGGCCGTTTTACGGGGCGGAAAAGCAAAAGGTGCTAACTTTGCATGCAGAATAACATGGCAACCTATGATGAAAAAACTCATCTTTCTTTGTACACTCCTGCTGGCCTGCACCGGACGGGCCACGGCAGGCCACGTTCTCTTGGAGGGGTGGCTGAAAAGCTCGGCATTGTATCCCGGCACGCAGCACAAGTTCTGGGTGTCGGTGCCCGATGCCTACCCTGGCGGCCAGCCGGCCTGCCTGTTCGTGGTGCTCGACGGGGTCAACTACCGCGCGCCCGAGGTGTTTGACACCCTGATGGCCGAGGGGCGCATGCCCACCACCATTGGGGTGTACGTCCAGCCGGGCAGGATTGCCGATGCGCGGGGCGAGGTGCTGCGCTACAACCGCAGCAACGAGTTTGACATGACCGACGGGCGGTTTGCCGCCTTCCTGGAGCAGGAACTGCTGCCGGCGGCCCAGTCGCTGCGCACCCCCGACGGCCGCAGCCTGAAGTTCTCCTCACGTGCCGCCGACCGCGCCATCATGGGGGCCAGCAGCGGCGGCATTGCCTCGTTCAATGCAGCCTGGCAGCGGCCCGACCTGTTTCAGCGCGTGTTCAGCGCCGTGGGAACGTTTGTGCCCTTCAGGGGAGGCAACGACCTGCAGGCCTTTGTGCGCAAGACCGAACCGCTGCCCCTGCGCATCTTTCTGCAGGACGGCACGGAGGACACGTGGAATCCGCTGTTCGGAAGCTGGTACGAGGCCAACCGCATGCTGGAGTCGGCCCTGCTGTTTTCGGGCTATGCACTGAAGTGCGACTGGGGCGTGAGCGGCCACAACGGCCGCCGTGCCGCGGCCATTCTCAAGGAAGTGGCGGCGTGGCTCTGGGAAGGGTGGCCCGCTCCCGTGGCCGTGGGCACGACGCAGAACAACCTGCTGCAACCCATGCTGCTGGCTGGCGAGGACTGGACGGTTTCTCACCTGGATGTCAAGGCCGTCAGGTCGCCTCGGGGGAAGTACGATGCCGTCTATCCCGACGGCACGCTGGCCGTCAGGCGGCACAAGGGCAGCAACTGCCTGTGGCAGTACATTCTGTCGGACAAGGGGAAACCTAGGTACGGGCAGCGGTTCTACTGGCTTCACAACATGGACAATACGCTGCTGGACGTAGGCCCCATGGCCTTTGATGCCCAGGGCAACCTGTTTGTCACCACGGCGATAGGCATCCAGATATGCGATCAGAACGGGCGCGTGCGCGGCATCCTGCGCTATCCGGCCGCCATGCAGGGATTGCCGGTGGCGTTCCGCATCATGGACGGGCAGTTGGCCCTGGCCGACAGGAGCGGCCGCGTGTATGTGCGCCGCATGCAGGTGCGGGCCGCCGAAAAAGGGGTGCGCCCCGCCTCGCAGGGGCAGGGGTGAGTGCAGCGGGCGAGGGGAAAAACCACCTGTAAGGGTGGCAGGCTGTCACAATCCGTCTCCATTTTTTCACATACTACGAAAAAATGGCTGAAACCCTTGCTAGGATTTCAGCCATTGGAATAAACATTGTCTTGACCCCTCACGGGGTGCGGTCCTGCGCTGTGCATGCTCCTGCACCGCGGCGGGCCTACAGCTTGAGCCGGCGCGAAATGTCGAGCATGGCGTTGATGGGCTTCACGGCGGCAGGAATGATGGCTTGGTCCACTTCCACCTCGGGCCATTCGTACTTGAGGCAGTTGTAGAGCTTTTCCATCGTGTTCAGCCGCATGTAGGCGCACTCGTTGCAGCTGCATCCCACGCTGTTGTCGTCGGTCGCTTCAGGCGGGACGGGAATGAAGGTCTTGTTGGGCGAGTTTTTCTGCATTTCAAACAGGATGCCGCTCTCCGTGGCCACGATGAATTCCTGGTCGTCGCTCTGGATGGTGTACTTCAGCAGGGCGGCGGTCGACCCAATCACGTCGGCCAGTTTCAGCACAGGGCCTTTGCACTCGGGGTGGGCCAGTACCTTGGCGTGGGGGTGCTGCCGCTTCAGTTCCACGATTTTCCCGACCGAGAATCGCTCGTGCACCAGGCACGCGCCGTCCCACAGGAGCATGCGGCGGCCCGTGCGGGCGTTGATGTAGGCACCCAGGTTGCGGTCAGGGCCGAAGATGAGCGGTTGGTCCTGGGGAAAGCTCTCCACGATCTCGCAGGCGTTGGCGCTGGTCACGAGCACGTCGGTCAGGGCCTTGACGGCGGCCGTCGTGTTGGCGTAGGAGATGACCTTGTGGCCCGGGTGGGCCTGTATGAAGGCGGCAAACTTGTCGGCCGGGCAGCTTTCGGCCAGCGAGCACGAGGCGTTGAGGTCGGGCAGCAGCACTTTCTTGTCGGGCGACAGGATCTTGTTGGTCTCGCCCATGAAGTGTACGCCCACCATGACGATAATCCGGGCATCGGTCTCGGCAGCCTTGCGCGCCAGGGCCAGGCTGTCGCCCACGAAGTCGGCAATGTCCTGCAGGGGCTTGTCGGTGTAGTAGTGAGCCATGATGATGGCGTTCTTTTCCTTGCACATGCGGCGTATTTCCCCGGCCAGGTCGGTGCCTGCGGGGATGGGCTCGTCCACGTAGCCCTTTTCTTTCCAGCTTTTCTTTACCATGATGCTCGTTTCTGTGAATGGGGAAGCGCCCCACGGGGCGCAGCTTTTCTGTCAATAGGATTGCAAAATTACAGATTTCCTATCATATTTATTTTGTATCGAGAAAATTTTCCTAATTTTGTAACAGCAAAAAACCAATAACATTGAAAACATGAAAAAACTGTTCTGGATTTTCCTGGCCTTGATGACCGTGCAGTGTGCGGCGGCCAAGAAAGTGGAAGTCAAGCTGATGAGCTACAACATACGCCATACGGGCGAGAAAAAGGACACTGGCGTCAAGCATTGGGACGTGCGCAAGCCCGCCACCATAGCCATGATGCGCGCCGAGCGGCCCGACGTGGTGGGAATGCAGGAAGTGCGGGCCGATCAAAAGGAATACCTCACCCGCGAGCTGCCCGAGTACCAGCCCGTCATGCAAAGCACGTCCAATACCAAGTTCATCATGTTCCGCAAGGACCGGTTTGAGTTGCTGGAGCAGGGCAATTTCTGGCTGAGCGAGACACCCGATGTCCCGTCCAAGGGCTGGGGCTCCGTCAGCGAGCGCGCCACGCTCTGGGTCAAGCTCAGGGACAAGGCCACGGGCAAGGAGTTCTATTTCTTCAATACCCACCTGGATGTCAAGAGCCTGGAGGCCCGCGTCAAGGGCGCAGCCATGTGCGTGGAGCGCATGCGCCAGATTTGCGGCCCTAGGGCCACCCAGTTTATCGTGGGTGACATGAACTCCATGGAGCAGGACGCGCTCCTCGAGTTTGAGAAAGGGCTCAAGGACGCGCGCAAGACCTGCCGCGACACCAATGCGCAGCCCACCTACAACGGATTTGGAAAAACCAAGGGGAGCTACGTGCTCGACCACATCTACTACCTCAGGGCCAAGCCCGTGCGCTTCCAGCTGCTCGACGGCAAGGGCTACGGCGTCGAGTTCATCAGCGACCATTTCCCCGTCATGTTCACCGCCAGGTTCTGAAACGCCCTGCCCCACCCCATCTGCCGTCCCCATGTCCACGATTCTCTTTCCCTCTCCCGTGTTCGGCCCGGTCCGCAGCCGCCGTCTGGGTGTCTCGCTGGGTGTCAACCTCATGCCGGCCGACGGAAAGGTGTGCACATTCAACTGCATTTACTGCGAGTGCGGCCTGAACGGGACGCACATCCCCACCCAGAAGCGGCCCGCCCAGCAGGAGGTCTACCAAATGCTGCGCGCCAAGCTGGCCGACATGAAGCTGAACGGCCAGCTGCCCGACGTCATTACCTTTGCGGGCAACGGCGAGCCCACGAGCCATCCGCGCTTTGCCGCCATCATAAGGGACACGCTCGCGCTGCGCGACCAGTATTGTCCCAAGGCCAAGGTCAGCGTCCTGACCAACGGAACGTACCTGCACCGCAGGGAAGTGTTTGACGCGCTCCGCCTGGTGGACAACAACATCGTGAAGCTGGATGCCGTGCTGCCCCAGATGGTGCGCCAAATCAACCAACCGGCCATCTGGTACACGCCCGAGGAGCAAATCAGGTACTTGAGCGCATTCAGGGGCAAGGTCACCATCCAGACGCTCTTCCTGCGCGGCACGGTCAACGGGCAGGACATCACCAACATCAAGGAAGAGAACATACGCCCTTGGCTCAGTGCGCTCCTCGACATCATGCCGGGCCATGTCATGCTGTACACCATTGACCGCGAAACACCCATCAGCACGCTGTCCAAGGCTTCGTCGCGCGAACTGGACGCCATTGCCGCGCGTGTCAGGAAACTGGGCTTCCATGTCAGTGTTTCCTACTAACCACAAGGCCGCACGGCTTTCCCTTCGGCTGGGAAAGCTGCCCCTGGCCCTCCTTTTCATTCTTCTGAGCGCATTGTCGGTCGGCGCACAGAGCCTCCTGTCCTCCGGCCACAGGCTCAACAGGCAGCAGCGCTTCATATTGTCGCTCGACAGCGGCTTTGTCATGCCGCAAAGCCCCACCTATCCTGTTACTTTCCTGTCTGTGCCCATCACCGTGGGCATTTGGGTCGTGCGCAACGAGGACCGCCATTTCCAGCGCCGCATGGCCGCGCCTGCCGCGGGCCACCGCCACGCCTATGAAGCTCCGCTGAGTGCCCTGCCCCTGGCTGTGAACTACGGCCTCAAGCTGGCCGGTGTGCCCAGCCGCCATGCCTGGAACCGCATGCTGGCAAGCCAGGCCGCAGGCGGCGCATTGGCCTTCGCGGCCAGCAATGTCATCAAGAACTGGGCATCGGTCACGCGCCCCGACGGCTCATCCCACCACTCCTTCCCGTCGGGCCACACCACGCTGGCCTTTGCCTCGGCCGCCATGCTCGAGGAGGAGTACGGCCACCTGTCGCCCTTCGTCTC
The DNA here is from genome assembly GCA_017940605.1 of Bacteroidaceae bacterium. Taxonomy (GTDB): domain Bacteria; phylum Bacteroidota; class Bacteroidia; order Bacteroidales; family Bacteroidaceae; genus UBA6382. The sequence continues at coordinate 40,786 of JAGAYF010000050.1, read as the reverse complement.
GCTGGGCGGCTATGCCTGTGCGTCGGCCACGGCGTTCCTGCGCATCAACAACAACCGCCACTGGCTGGCCGACGTGGCCGAGGGCTTCAGCATTGGCACGGCCGCTGCGCGCGCCGGCTACCTGCTGGGCGACCTGTTTTTCCGCGACCGCGGCACGGAACTCGAGGACGTGCCCTTCCTCTACCGCAATGCGCAGTCCCGTCCGTCCTATGTGGGCTATTATTCTGCCGCGCGCCTCATGCCGGGCCACTACAGCCTGGGCCAGGGCCGGCAGCTGGCCCTGAAGACGGGTTTTGCCACGGGGGCCGAGGCCGCCTGGTTTCCCCACCGCCGCCTGGGGGCTATGATGCGCCTGGGCGTGAGCCACTTCTTCCCCCTGATTGACGACTGCGCCCAGAGCTTCGCCCTGCAGTACCTGGATGCCCAGCTGGGCCCGTCGCTGTCGTGGCCCATGGGCCGCCGCTGGCGCACCGAGGCACACGCCCTGGCGGGCAGTCACTGGCTCTACGGCGGCAAGGGCAGGCTGCACGCCCGGTCCGTGCGCATGGACCGCCTGTACAGCGGCAGCGTGGGCCTGAGCCTGGACTGCCGCACCAAGCGCAACCTGTCTACCCGCATGACGGCCGACTATGGTCTGCTGTTCCGCCACTCCACACAGTCTTTCATCCAACTGGGCATCACGACGGCCTACGGTTTCTAGGCCTTTGCCCGCAGTTTGTGCGCAAGCGCGGTTTTCTGCGCCTTGCGTGCAGGGTTTTCTTGCTTTTCCTGGAATGTTTCAGGCCGCGTCTGCCCCCTTTTCAGGCCGCACGGGCGGGAGTTTGTTGCCTTGTCGTCGGCCCGGGGCCCACGGGGGGTTGTCGGGCCTGTTCGGCATCATGACATGACCGGACGGGATGGCCGATAGGTCAGAAGCGCCACACCCACTGGCACTGTATGTCCTGCTGGGTGGGGCTGTCTATGCGCTGCGTGCCCGATGCGATGGTGCTGCGGTTGGTGAGGTGCGTCACGGCGTACTTGATGCCCACCTCGCATGCCCTGTTCCAGCGGCCCGTGGCCATGGCCACGCCGCGCCACCCGTGATAGAAGCAGGCCGGAAAGCTGAAGGTGTAGCGCAGCTGGGGTTCGTACAGGTGCAGGGCCGTGGCATAGTCGGCCGTGTGGAACAGCGCCCCCATGAGCCCTATCCTGATGCGGTCGTTGACCAGGGCCATGCTCATCCGCTGCGACAGCATCCTGCCCCAGCGGGTCTTCCCCGTCGCGGTGTGGCACACGCCGTCCAGGGTGCTCACGGCCCGGGCGCGCCCCACGCCATAGTGGGCCTGTATCCTCACCGAGTGGGTGGCTGCAGGGGTGAGGGCCGTCCTGTCGGCGTTGTCGGTTTCGCGGTTGCGCAGGCGGTAGCGCAGCAGCAGGGCGTGGTGGTCCTGCCATGTGTATTCGGCCTGCGCCAGTGCGGCCCACCGCTGGCTGGAGCGCGTGGCATTGTAGAGGGCATAGGGGTGGAAGGCATAGTCGGCATAGGCCTTGCAGGTCCAGTGCCTGTGGGGACTCCAGCGCACGCCGCCCAGCAGGCCGTGCTCGTTCTTGACGTGTCCGCCCAGGCTGTAGGCAAAGGCCATGGGGGCGTTGTATCGCTTGTCGTAGCAGCGGTGCACCAGGCTCACGGCCCAGTGGCGCGTGGGACTGAGGTGCAGGCGGTTCAGCGCGGCCCAGCCGCGGTGTCCGTCCGTGGCCTCCTCGCCGCTGAGCGAGATGTTCTTCCAGTGCAGGGCGTAGTGTACGCTGTAGTTGGCGGCCTGGCTTCCCTGCAGGTAGTACCGACGGTACAGGGCCGTTCCCGTGGTGAATGGGTGGCCGTAGTGCAGGCGCAGGGCGTTGAGGCCCAGCGTGAGGTGGCGGCCCTGCCACGCCATCTGGCCTCCCCATGCGGTGCAGGCCAGGTTGCCCTTGCGTTGCAGTTCCAGCGCGGTACGGTGCAGGCCCGTGGTGAGCCATGTGCTCACGCGGCCGTCCTGGATGGTGGCATCCAGCCGCCGGTGCGAGGCAAAGAAGGTGGCCTGCCAGCGGCCCAGGCCCAGGGTGGCGGCTGCGCCGCGCAGGAAGTGGGTCTCGTCAGTGCCCGAGTGCTTTACGATGCCCTGACGTGTGTTGCGCGGAAAGTCCAGCAGCGACAGGGCGTTGTTCCACATGCCCTGTCCCACGGTGAGCCCCAGCCCCAGGTGCATGCGGTAGTCGCCCACGGCCCACCGGCGCAGCAGGCCGTGGCCGCGGCCCAGCAGGAAGGCCGATTGGTAGTCGGCCAGGTGGTTTCCCCGTCGGCCAATGGGTTCGCCCTCGTCGGTCTGGCCCGTCAATCCCCACTCCAGGCGGTCGCTCCACTGTCCGCGGTAGCGCAGCGTGGCGGCCAGGGGCGGACCTTGGTAGGCCTTGTTGGGCGACTGGGCCAGCTGGTCCTTGCTGTACTTGCCGAAGCCGGCCCGCAGGTACAGCGGAATGGCGGCATTGGCCGCCAGCAGATGCTGACAGTCGTGCGACGGGCGATGGCCCGCCGGCGTGGGCGGACGTGGGTCGCTGCCGCAGGTCAGGAAGAGGTGCGCCCAGCGGCGCGCCTGGTGGCTGATGCCCTTGACGAAGGCCAGTTCCTCCAGGCTCAGCAGCGCGCCCTGTCGGCGGCGGTAGCTCAGGATGCTGTCGGCCATGGGCGGCGTGATAAAGGGCAGCTGCAGCAGGTCCTCGGCCTGGGCGCGGTTGATGTCGATGGGTTGTCGGTGAAGCTCGAGCAGGTAGTCGCCCAGGGCCGACAGCTGGGCCTGTTCCTCGTCGGAGAACTCCTGTTGCAGGTAGTCGGCGGCAAATTCTTCCCACTCCACCTGCTGGGCATGGGTGTGGACGGCCAGCAACAGGGCGGCCAGCAGCGGAAGCAGGGACGCGGGCTTCATAGTGATTGCAAATTAACGTAAAAATATCGGCATTTCGTTAATTCTTTCCTATTTTTATGGATTTGTGGGCTGTTCGTGGCCTGCCAAAGCCAAAAACTTGTTACTTTTGCCGTGCTATGCAGAAAATTTGGTGCGTTTTGTTGTTTGCTGCCTGTGCGTTGCAGTCGGTACGGGCCGCAGGGGTGGCGGTTTCCGACACGTTGCAGCCCATTGTGTACGTCCACGTGAACCGTGCCTTCTACCAGGGCGACAGCATTCCCAACGTCACGCTCCACAAGTTTATCTGCGCCGCCCCCATGACCTTCAGGAGCGAGCGGGCGCGCGCCCGCTACAACCGCATGGTGGCCAACGTGAAGTATGTGTTCCCCATGGCCCAGTTGGCCAAGCAGACGCTGATAGAGACCTACGACTACCTGCAGACCTTGCCCGACGAAAAGTCGCGCAAGGAGCACATAGCGCGCGTGGAAAAGGGGGTGAAGGAGCAATACACGCCGCTGATTAAGAAAATGTCGCGTTCGCAGGGAAAATTGTTGGTGAAGCTCATCAACAGGGAGTGCGGACAGACGTCCTTTGACATGGTCAAGGCGTTCCTGGGCCCGCTGCGGGCCAATTTCTACCAGATTTTTGCCGGCCTGTACGGCAACAGCCTCACCAAGAAGTACGACCCCGAGGGCGAAGACCGCTACACGGAGCGCATCGTGCAGATGGTGGAGGCGGGACAGCTGTGATTTTCTGAATGACCTGGCCCGTGGTTGGGCCGGGTGTGTCAGACGGCGTAGTCGCCGTTGTGCCATTTCACATACCATTGGTAGAAATGGCGCAGTCCCTGCGGCAGCTCCGTCTGGGGCTGGTAGCCCACGTCGTCGTGCAGGCGCGTGATGTCGGCAAACGTCTGGTACACATCGCCGGGCTGCATGGGTTCCATTTGTTTTTGTGCCGTGATGCCGGCCACGCTTTCCAGCGTGCTGATGAAGTCCATGAGGCTGACGGGATGGGCGTTGCCAATGTTGTAGATGCTGTGGGGCACTTCCTTATTGGGCGTGTGGGGAATGAGGCGCACGATGCCGTCCACAATGTCGTCCACGTAGGTGTAGTCGCGGCTCATCCGGCCGTTGTTGAACACGCGGATGGGCTTTCCCTCCAGCATGGCTTTCAGGAAGAGGCAGGGCGACATGTCGGGACGCCCCCACGGGCCGTACACGGTGAAGAACCGCAGCCCCGTAATGGGCAGGCCGAATGCGCTGCTGTACACATAGCTCATCAGTTCGTCGCTCTTCTTGGTGGCGGCGTAGAGGCTGACGGGCTGGTCGGTGGACTGTGCCTCGTGGTAGGGCACTTGGCCGGAACGGCCGTACACGCTGGAGCTGCTGGCAAAGAGCAGGTGTTCCACAGGCCACTGGCGGCAGCACTCCAGCAGGTGCAGGAATCCCAATACATTGGACTGGACGTAGCTGACGGGGTTCTCAAATGAGTAGCGCACGCCAGCCTGTCCGGCCAGGTTGATGACCACCGAGAATGCTTCGCTGCGAAACAGTTCCTCCAGGGCCTCGCGGTCGTTGAGGCTCATCTGTACGAACCTGTAGCCCTCGTGCCGGTCGCTTGGCAGCAGTTGGTGACGGTGGCCCTCCCTGTCGGTGCGGATGCCGCTCTGCCGCAGCCGCGCCAGCTTGAGCGTGGGGTCGTAGTAGTCGTTGATTTCATCCAGGCCCACGACCTGCGCCCCTTGTGCCAGCAGGGCTTCACACAAGTGGTAGCCAATGAAGCCGGCTGCGCCCGTGACCAGGATTTTCCGGCCTTGCAAAGTTTCTTTCATATAGTATGTTTATTGGTTATCGTCCTTGTCGTTCACTCCGTATTTGTGGCACAGGTACAGGTTGCGCCCGTACACCACTACGCCGAAGCCCTGGGCCAGCAGCAGCACGGGGTCGAGCCGTATGAGCCCGTAGGTGAGGATAATCAGCGCCCCCGCCAGGCTGATGGCCCAAAAGGCGGCGGGCAGTACCGAGCGGTGCTTACGGGCCGAGTAGTACCATTGGTACAGAAACCGCAGCGAGAAGATGACCTGCCCCGTGCAGCCGAAAATGAGTAGGGCCAGGGGTACTTCGCTGTTGCGGAAGAATGAGTTGTACAGCGTGTGTATGTCGTTTTTCGCCACCAGTGCCCCAATGGCCACCGCCGGCGTGAGCAGCAGCACGGCCATGACCGCCTGGCGCAGGCCGTGGGGAATCTTTTGCCACACGCCCTTGATGTTCAAGTTCCAAATGTAGACGAAGTAGCCGATAACCTGGCCCACCATGATGGAAAAGTCGTTGCGCATCCACCCGTAGGCAAACAGCAGGTAGCTGCCGGCCAGGCTCAGGGCCCAGAAGACCGACGGCGACACCACCTTGCGCGCCCTTTCGCTCAGTATCCACTGGCACAGCACGCGCGCGGTGAAGAAAACCTGGGCCAGCAGGCCGACCATCAGCACATAGGTGGGCATGTTCATGGGCGCAGTACGTTCTCCTGGGCAATGGAGTAGTTAATATACCGTTTCTTCATCCATCGGTACACGAAGCAGTCCATCAGCGGCGCAACCAGTCGGTTGCCCAGGCTGAACTTGCTCTGTCCTGCCGTGCGCGGAAAATGCCTTACTGGTACTTGCTTGTACCTGCCGCCGTCCTGCAGCAGGATCAGTGCGGGCAGGAAGCGGTGCATGCCCGTAAAGAAAGGGATGCGCCGCGCATATTCCGTCTGAAGCACCTTGAGGGGGCAGCCAGTGTCCTGCGCGCCGTCGTGTGTCATGCGCCGCCTGAACCCGTTGGCAATCTTGGACTGCAACTTCTTGAATCCCGTGTCCTTGCGGTTGGCCCTGATGCCCGTCACCAAGGGGTATTGCTCAATGTCCTCCAGCAGGATGTTGAAGTCCTCGGGCGCCGTCTGCAGGTCAGCGTCCATGTAGCCCACGAAGCGGCTTTCGCAGCAGTCAATGCCCGCCTTGATGGCCGCGCTCAGTCCCCTGTTGGCCGCAAACGACAGGAAGAAGAAATCCTCGTTGCGCCGGCATGCCTCCTCCACCAGCTGTAGGCTGCGGTCCTTGCTGCCGTCGTTGACAAACAGCACGCACGACTTGTATCGTGCCTGCGGCAGGAACGCCTGCAGCCGTTTCTCCAGGTTCGTCACGTTGTCCTCCTCGTTGTAGATGGGGACGATGATGGTCAAGTCATATTGGGCGGTCAGGTTCTTCATGTGTGCAAAATTCTTTATCAAGTCTCTGTCTCCTCCCGCTCGGGCGGGGCACAGAGAAAATTTTCAAGCGCAAAAGTACTCTTTATTTTCCTTTTGGCAATATGTTTCCCTGCAAAAATGCACCCCCTCGGTCTTCCTGCCCTCCTTTTGCCGCGCCCTTCACTGTTCTTATATCCTGTTGCAGATGAAGAAGTCACGAAAAAGTAGTACCTTTGCGGGAAAAAACAGAAAGCAACATGAGTAATAAACCCAAGCTGGCAACCCTCTGCGTGCAGGCAGGGTGGGAACCCAAGAACGGAGAACCGCGTGTACTCCCCATCGTTCAGAGTACCACATTCAAGTATGACAACACCGAGGAGATGGCCGACCTCTTCGACCTGAAGAAGGAAGGATACTTCTACACACGACTGCAAAATCCCACCAATGATGCCGTGGCACGGAAGATAGCAGCACTGGAGGACGGCATAGGGGCAGTGCTCACCTCAAGTGGTCAAGCCGCCAACTTCTATGCCATCTTCAATATCTGTGAGGCAGGCGACCATATCGTTGCTTCCAACGAAATCTACGGCGGTACTTACAACCTCTTTGCCGTTACGCTGAAGAAACTGGGCATCCAGTGCACCTTCATCAATCAGGATGCCACGGAAGAAGAAATAGGCAGGACCTTCCGCCCGAACACCAAGGCGTTGTTCGGCGAGACGGTTTCCAACCCCGGCTGCAAGGTGCTCGACATAGAGAAACTGGCCCGTGTGGCCCATCAACACGGTGTCCCCTTGATTGTCGACAACACATTCCCCACCCCCATCAACTGCCGCCCGTTTGAATGGGGGGCCGACATTGTGACCCATTCCACCACCAAGTACATGGACGGCCACGCCACGCAGGTGGGCGGATGCGTGGTGGATAGCGGTCACTTCGACTGGGAGGCACATGCAGACAGGTTTCCCGGGCTGACAACCCCCGATGCGTCCTATCACGGCCTGACCTACACAAAGGCATTTGGCAAGATGGCCTACATGACCAAGCTCGTAGCTCAGCTCATGCGCGACCTGGGCAGCATCCCCGCGCCGCAGAATGCCTTCCTGCTCAACCTGGGGTTGGAAACCCTGCACCTGCGTATGCCGCGCCATTGCGAGAATGCCCAGCGGGTGGCCGAGTTCCTCCTGCATGACGACCGTGTGGCATGGGTGCGCTACAGCGGTCTGCCCCACGATGAGAGCCATGCCTTGGCCATGAAGTACCTGCCCAACGGCTCATGCGGCGTCCTGGCGTTTGGACTGAAGGGCGACCGTGCGACAGCCGTCCGCTTCATGGACTCCCTCAGGCTGATAGCCATCGTCACCCACGTTGCCGATGCCCGCACCTGTGTCCTTCATCCGGCCAGCCACACCCATCGCCAGCTTTCCGATGAACAGTTGCGCGAGGCCGGCGTAGCGCCCGACCTGATTCGGCTTTCCGTGGGCATAGAAGACGTTGACGACATCCTTCACGACATCCGGCAGGCATTGGACCGTCTCTGAAGCAAGGGGAACGCGAGCAAGTGCCGGCCCTATAGTTGGACATGGAGGGAAGCATCCCTGCCGCCCCGTCATTTTCCGCCTACGGTCATGGCGCGTCATGCGCAGTATGGAACAGCCGGCATTCCCCTTGCGTGTTCAAACACCGCAGTAATGTAACAACTTACTCCCTCTAATTTTAAAATTAGAGGGAGTAATTTTAAAATTACTCTGAGTTTTGTCACACGCAGTATTTATTAGGGTCGGGAAAGCGGCAGGACAAGTATGCCATAGGCAGGGCACATCCTTGCTGATGTCTGGATACCTTGACGGGTGTTTTCTCAAAATCTGTTGTTTTTGTTTGCCCATGTTCAGAAATAAGTGTTAACTTTGTAGCTGATTTCTCGAAAGGGTCATCAAAAGCAGATAGGCTTCTCTACACTACCGAATTACCACCTCGAATGTAAATGAGCCAAGATACAAACATGCAAGAGCGTCGCGCCCAGTGCGCAGGCGTTTCTATGGTATGTTTAGGTTGTGGTAAACCTTGGTAGTGCGTAGATTCGTTCTGCGCATTTTTCGTATGCATAAATAGAAAATAATAATTAATAATTAAAAAAATGTACAACATGAAGAAAATCTATTCCCTTTTGGCATTAGGGATGCTGGGAGCAGTGCTCGCGGCAGTGCCTATGAAGAGTATGGCCACCTCAATCGTAACGGTAACATCCAATTCCAGTTCAGGAATTGGCAGAGCAAATCTGACTGCCACATTGGATGATGGGACTGTGCTTGGTTTTTATCGTTCGGGTTCAACTGTCTATTTTTGCGGAGCCATTTCTCAGCAGACCTCGCTGACCGTTCCTGACAGCATTGAATATTCGTCAACTCGTTATGCAGTGGCACGTATAGGGTATAGTGATTGTGATTTCAGTAAGGCGCAAAGTGTAACGTCGCTGACCCTACCTGCAACCGTTACCGCTATCTATACTATTCCTGATCCTGTAAAGGAGTTGCATGTAAATAGCTATATCGATTATGTTAATAGTGATAGGTTTTCCAATCTGAATAGGGTTTTTGTTCCTGAATCAACGCTGGCTTCGTACTATGAAAACACGAGTTGGAGGAACTATGTTCTCATCAATGCTGAGGGAACAGAACCCTTGAAAATCACAGTCAATATGACCAAGGCAGGCGAATTTGCCCAATTGCTCTTGCAGCAAACGGACAATTGGTATAAGGTGAATGAACTGACGGTAGTGGGAGAACTCAATGAAAACGACCTGAATGTGTTCAAGCGTATGAAGCAATTGACAAAACTGGATTTGTCACAAGCCATCATAGCCAACATACCCAATCAATTTGATGGGGCAAGTAATTATAGTGACAATAGAGAAGGCTTTTCTCTTCTTGAGGAACTGTACCTTCCGGAAGTAAAGTTTATCGGACAGTATGCCTTTGCACAGACCTATCGTTTGAACAAGGTGGTGTTGTCCAAGACGGATTCCATTGCACAGGGAGCATTTGGACGACTTGGGGCATCGCACATGACCCTGCCCGAAGGGTTGACGGCTATAGGAAGTTATGCCTTTTATGCGAGTAAATTACAAGAAATAGCCATCCCGTCTTCAGTTACTGCCATAAAAAGTTATTGTTTTGCTTATAGTCAATTATCTTCTATTTCCTTACCTGCGTCCGTAGCATCCATCGGTGAAGAGGCATTTTGGGCAACAAAACTGACATCAGTAGATCTTCCAGGTGTAAAAACCATAGGTTATAGGGCCTTTTATGAATGTGAACAACTTGCAGAAGTGAAGTTTGCTGAAGGACTGACATATTTTGGTAGTGAACCCTTCCGTGGCTGTACGGCTTTGACCGAGATAGACTTGCCCAGTACATTCCGCAGCATGACTAGTGGGGCGTTCTATGGATGTACAAACATTAAGAAAGTGGTGAGTCGTGCCGTAACGCCTCCTACTCATGGAAGTGGTTATTCCATATTGTATGGATGTGACAAGACAGACGTAAAACTCTATGTTCCGGCCATGTCCATTGACAAATACCGTACTGAGAATGGATGGAGTACGTTTTACACCATCCTTCCTTTGGAAGAGAAGACTTCCTTTGCATGCATCTATGATGATGCCACCATAGATGATGCCACGGAATTTGCAGACCATCTTGACATGGCAATAGATTGGTTCTATCAGACCCGCAACGGATCTACGAAGACTTATTGCGGTGCATTGGATTACAATGGCAGTTCCACCCTATCCATGCACAACTACAAGCAATACCAGTATTTAGGTTATAGTAACAGTAGCAATCATTATTCCTATGATGCCCACTTCACATCCCTCATTCCCAATGGAACCATGCGTTCCGACAACGTTCAGACCGTCTTGAGAGTCTACGACACCGGTACTTGGTATTTCATTTCGCTGCCCTACGACGTAAAGGTGTCGGATATAACCTACCCCGACGGAACACAGTTTGCCATCCGTAAGTATTCGGGTTCTAACCGCGCACAGCAAAGCGGCGATACGTGGGTGAATCTTACGGAAGACGACGTAATGAATGCCTATGAAGGTTACATTCTCAGGTGCAATAGGCAGAATGCCGACTTCACTTTCCCAGCCATCAACAACACCAACAAGAACAAGGTGTTTGAGAAGGAAAGTGTGGTGATGCCTTTGGGTGAATACCTGAGTGAGTTTGAGCACAACCGTTCCTGGAATCTGATAGGCAACCCCTATCCTTGCTACTATGACACGCGCCGCATGGGCTTCACCGCCCCAATAACCGTTTGGAACAGATACTACAGGCGCTATGATGCCTACTCGCCGGTGGATGACTCATACATTCTGCGCCCTGCCCAGTCTTTCTTCGTGCAGCGTCCGGTGGACCAGGCTTCCATTACCTTTGACAAAGCCGGAAGACAGAAAGATGCCACGGTTCAGGCACTGCCGGCATCGGCAAAAGGGCGCGTTCCCATGAATGTGTCAAGAAAGATATTTAACATCTTTGTGAGCGATGGAACGGCTGAGGACCGTACCCGCATTGTGGTGAACGAAAAGGCTTCGCTGGCATACGAACTGGACAAGGATGCCTCCAAGTTCATTGCTGATGACAATGCAGCAATGCTTGTCTATACGATGGAGAACGGCGTGAGGTATGCCATCAACGAGCGTCCTGTGGCCGACGGTACTGTCAGCCTGGGATTCTATGCGCCTGCTGACGGTCATTTTACGTTGTCTGTGGCTTCGGCAGAGAAAGAACCTCTTGTTCTCATAGACCATGAGACGAATACCGAGACTGTCCTGTCCGGGGAATACGCATTTACGGCAAAGGCTGGTTACAATGACAACCGTTTCGCATTGAAGTTTGGTGAGGCCACGGGCATCAGCACCATTCATGTAGACAATGGCATCATTACTGCCCACTCGCCCTATGCCGTCTATACCATTGACGGCCGCCTGGTTGGAAACTACGGCGCAGGAACTACGGCAAACCTGCCCAAGGGCATTTATGTGATCAGCAGCAAGGATGTGCAACGTAAAATCGTAGTGAAATAATGAAGAGCAGGATTTCCCTTGCAGTATTTCTGTTATTAATGCCCTTGTACATCTGGGCACAGATAGGAGGAGACTACAATCCGGCAAGTCCCTCCGACCCTTCTGCCCCAGAGACGCCTGTACAGAAATATACGCTTACAATGAAGGCCACGCCTTCCGGAGGTGGCAGCTTCAATACGACGAGTGCAAAGGTGGCTGTTGGAGAAAGGTACAATCTTCGTGCCTATTCAAATACCGACTTCACTTTTGTGGCCTGGCTGTGTGAAGGCGATACGCTTTCCAAGTCAGCTTCCTATGACTTTACGATGCCGTCACACGATGTGGACATTACGGGCGTGTTTGCCTATTGTCCGTCCAGTCCTTCCGACCCGCAGGAACAAGCACTGAAATACCAGTTGTCCTTGACCGCCGTGCCGATGAACAGCGGCAGCTTCAACATCAGCAATGAGCGCTTGGCTGTAGGAAGCAACAACTCCCTGCGGGCATATGCCAACACGGACTTCGTGTTCAAGCGGTGGATGATGGGCGATTCCGTCTTGTCGACCAATCCGAGCATGGATTTCGTGATGCCCTCGCACAATGTACAATTGACGGGTGTCTTTGAGTACCATCCTGTCAGTCCGGCCAACCCGAACCGCAACCATTGGGACAAGCAGACCGGTGAGGTCATTGTCGATTACTTTACGGCAGGCAGTCTGTCAAGTGCCATTTCTACCGTGATCAGCGGAAGCAGCAGCGACGATGTGCAGATGATCATTGTGGCCGGAAGGATTACCAGCAATGATTTCGGAATTGCAAACTACTATTCCAATTGCTCTTTGCTGGACCTGAGCCGTGTAACCGGTGTGACGGAAGTCCCCTCGTATGCATTCGACTATACGAATCTTGAGACGGTCTATCTTCCTGCGACGATTGAGAGTATAGGTGCGCGGACCTTTGCCGGATGTTCCAAGCTGTCATCGCTGACCATTTATGCCATGACCCCGCCTGCGCTCGGAAGCAATGTGTTCCAAGGTGTTCCCGAAGGATTGGTGGTCTATGTGCCCGCTGCGGCCATTCCGCAGTATCAAGACAAAGAGGAATGGGGAAAATTTACGTTATTGCCCATTCAGGAAGACATCCGCAGTATCTCCATATCATTGCCCGAAGAGGCCAGTGCGGCTGACTATGCACAAATGTGGCTGGAACTGACCAATACGAAGAGCGGCCAGCGCATGTACTATGTAATGACAGAGCGCAGGACTTATACTTTTTCCAACATCATTCGCAACACATCGTGGAACGTGACCTTGCGTAATGAACGCGGTGATGTGTTCGGACAAATAGACGATGTGGAAGTGAAGGACGAAGACGTAAGTGTGGCATTTACCTCTTTGTCAAAGCCACAGTCGGTACAACTTTCCGTGCTTACTCCTGACGGCCAAGATGTAACGGCGCAGACACAAGTGACATGGACCGATGCAAAAGGCAATTACCTGGCCCAGGGCGTGTCGTTGGTGGGATTGCCGACAGGTTATCAAGCTACCTATCGTGTGGTGCTGCCGCAAGAATTGGCAATGGCATACAATATGCCGCAGCCGGAGGACTATGTCATAACCGATGGCAACAACAAACTGACATGCCGGCTCAGTGCTATTCCGCAGGTACAGATTTCTGGCAAGGTGAAGGATGCATCGACGGGGCTTCCGCTGAGCGGGGCTGTTGTCAGCGCATCGCAGACATTTGGCGGAAAGTATGGCAAGACGCTCAATGCCAAGACCGATGGCAATGGCGTGTTTACGCTTGACATTGCCGGCGTATCCACGACCGTGTCCTTTGCTGCTTCCGACTATGTCAGCCAGACCGTCAATTGTGATTCACTGTTGACGGGGGCAGAGACCATTACGCTGCCCGACGTGTCGCTGAGAACCATTACGGGAGCTACCATTACGCTGGACTTTACCTACACCACTTGTGATGGACAGACACAGAATTGGTACAGCGACTATCAGAACGTAAGCTACGATTTGTTCAATGTCACAAAGAACCAGGCCATCACCCAGTACAACGTGCAGTACCCGCAGGTCGTGCTTTTGGAGGAAGTGGCCGATGGTGACGTGCTGAGACTGACGGCGGCAAGCCGTGCCAATGCCTTTATGCCTGTGACGGCCACGGCTACCATTGCAGACCAGAAGGCACAGGCCTCATTTGCGGTTGTGGAATTGGGAAGGATACAATCCTCGTTTGCTTCCACGGGCAATGCTGCCGTCGTGGGTTCGCTCTACGATGCTGCCGGCAAGTTGCTGAAGACCTATAGTTACTCCGAGGCATCGCTGAATATCAACGACCTTGCCGACGGACGGTATACGTTGGTTTCAATGGGAAGCAGCCGCCTGTTCAATACCATCTATGACTTGGCACAACTGCCGCAGACGGGTCTTGTAGAAGGAACGGACTATGTAAAGAACAGCGTGGAGGTAAAGAGCGGTGCGGTGTCGGCCATCAGCATTGACGAAGTGCCTGTGTTTGACGAAAGTAAACTGTACTACACGGGCAACAACACGTCATTCACGGTGAACAAGCCGAGCATCGTGGCGGGTAACTACCTTACATTGACAGGCCGTATCGACTTCAAACCCGCCTATGCAACGAATGTCAGCAATGTACAGATGATTGTGGACCTACCAGAGTCGTGTGAGTTTGTGGAAAACAGCGTCATGGTGGGCAACTCCACCAGCAGCTACACGCTCAACGGTCATCAGATCAGCATTCCCATGGATCGCTATACCGACCGTGTGCGTTTCTGTGTCATTCCAACGTCTGGCGGTGAGTATGCTCCCAGTGCCTTTGCCCAGTTCGACCTGAATGGTGAGACAATGACACAGCCCATCGGATCGGCCAGCTACACAGCCAAAGACCTGTCTATCTCTGTACCCTCAACGGTGGCAAAGACGACGATCCCCGTGAGTGGTACGGCTATCGGCACATCCAATGTTGAAATATATGACAATGATGTATTGATAGGTCAGACCACTTCAAAGGCCAATGGTACATGGTCAACTACTTGTGAACTGAATGAGCCCTATAACCTTTCAAAGCACAGCATTCATGCTAAGGTGACAACAAAGGCTGGTTTGGTTCTTCTTTCTGAAAATGCATCATGTATGTATGATGTGAATGCTATTCAGGTTTCTAAAGTGATTATGTACCATTGGAATCCTGAAAAGTACAAGATGTTTGAATCGGTTTTCGATTTCCAGAATCCATCAACGAAACCAAATCAGTGGACAGTATACTTTCCCGACAAAAAGTTTACCTATACAATTGACTTTACAAACAATTCACCAGAAAAAGTATCAAATATTGTATTGTATATTCATGCAGCCAATGGTCAAATAGTACCTCTTTATCCAACTTATGATGAAGAAAAGGACATTTGGATCGCCAATATAGACATGGGTAACAAGAACGACGAGTACTATCCTGTGAATGTGAGTGTAGACTTCGATTTTATTAATGAGAAATTGGTAGACACAAACGAATATAGTGATGCATCAAATGAATACCTTAATTTATCCAAAGAATTCGAAGCATCAATAGCATATTTCGACGGTTGGATGTCTAACAACGATCCAATAAATGAAATTGATGATATAGAATGTACCGAAGGCGTGGATTGGACTTCTGAAATAGATGAAAAAATTACTGAAATAGCTGGAATATTTTTACCTGAAGATAATGAGAATACATACCATTTTTTTTCAAGTATGAGTGATGAGGAACTAGATAATTATCTTAGTCGTTTGCAAGATGTAGACTTAGAGAAAGAACTTGCGATGATGGAATCTGAAATGGACTCCATATTAGTAATAATGTCAAGTAATAATAATGCACTTTTTGAATTAGGAGACGGTAGGACTATTTCTATGAAATCTTGTGAGGGATTAAATGCAGAAATTTTAATAGAACAAGGATTTAAATTCTGTCCATCAACAGGTAGAAATGGTGTATATATTCGAATAACTGAGAATATATCTGAATTTGTGGATATGGACAATAATACTTATACTACTATCCAATATGGTTCTTCTTTAATAAATTTTTCAAGGAAATCGTTCAAAACTCTTTCTAAGCTTGACGACTTCAATGAAATAA
Source organism: Bacteroidaceae bacterium (assembly GCA_017940605.1). Lineage (GTDB taxonomy): Bacteria > Bacteroidota > Bacteroidia > Bacteroidales > Bacteroidaceae > UBA6382. The sequence goes on along the minus strand of JAGAYF010000050.1, from coordinate 25,411 downwards.
CGGATAAGATAAATGGTTTGTATCAACCCATTGCGAAAGCATGGCAAGAAACAAACGACAAGCTGTATAATTTTGTTGAAAAATTCAAAAATGAATATGTAGCTAAATCATTTGATTTTGGTCGTAAAAAAGCTGTTTACAATTCAAAATTAGCTAAGCTTAATAGATTAAAGAGTGAATTGAAATCACTTAATAGTTTGAGCCTTGAATATCATTTAAAGTTAGGAGAAATTCAGAGCTATCAAAAAGAAGTAAAGACCGCAAAAAAACTGATGGATAATGCAGGTAGGCTGAAGGCATTAGCAGGAACCGCATATAATTCAGTCAAACCTCTTCCTGGTTTTTTTGCTAAGAAATTGCCTCTCGTAAAATACGCAGATGCAATATATACATTCTTGTCAGTAGCGAGAAGATACCAAAAAGTTTATATGAGTATTCCTGATCCTTGTAAGGATGATCAAGCGAAAGCAAAAAGTCTGCAATCTGATTGCGTTAAAGAAGGGTGGTCAGTAGAAGGAGTTGCTGCTATTAAATTAGGTTCTACTGCAATTATGGACTTAGTTATGTTTGGTGCTGTTGCAACAGCAGCTGGAACAGGCGGTGTATCTCTCTTGGCTGCAGCTGGTACTGCAATTGTGAATATATTAGCCAATTTAGTCATTGATAACGCATTTAACAAACAAGTAGAGAAATCCATCAATGCTATTATTGCAGAACGAAACAAGTTGGAATGCGTGAAGAAATGTGGAACAAATGGTTATCCACCATGTCCAGATGATGGTTCTAACTCTGGCTATAGTAATCCTGATAGTGGTGGTTCTGGCAATAATAGTGGTGGAAGTACTAATTCAGGATGTCTAAATGACAATGTTCAAATCGATCCATCTGGCTACGTCTACGAAGGTATTGCTTCCAACCGATTGGAAGGTGTCACGGCTACTGCCTACTATAAAGAAATGGTAGAGGATATGTATGGTGATTTGCATGAGAACATCGTAAAATGGGATGCTGCTGAGTATGCACAAGAGAACCCGTTGTTTACGGATGAGAATGGTATGTATGCATGGGATGTTCCTAATGGTATGTGGCAAGTGAAGTTTGAGAAAGAAGGCTATGAGACGGCTTACTCGGAGTGGCTACCCGTACCACCGCCCCAGCTTGACGTGAACATTGCCATGAAGCAGAACCGCCAGCCGGAGGTGAAAGCCGCCCGTGCCTACGAGGATGCCGTGGAAGTGGAGTTTGACAAATACATGATGCCTGAACTGCTGACAGCAGAAAACATAATCGTCTTGCAGAATGGAAGTCCTGTAGAAGGAACGGTTGAGCTACTCAACGAGGAAGCAACCACGGAGGGAAGCGAGGTGTCGTTTGCCTCGAAGGTTCGCTTTAACGCGGCACAACCCTTTACCGAGCAGGAAGTGACACTGTTGGTAAACAACCGTGTAAAGAGCTATGCGGGAATACGGATGCAGGACAACTACCAACAGACATTCAGCATTGAACAGGAAATCAAGCAGATTGTCAGTGACTCGGCTGTGGTGGTGGGTTACGGAAACACCTCTACCCTCGTGGTTTCGGTTCTTCCTGCTTCTGCATCCAAGGGAAAGACGTTGACAGTAAAAACGTCTTCGCCCATGATTCTGGGTGTAAAGGCAGAACAAGTGACTATCGACAACGAGGGCAAGGCCAAGATAACGGTCAGCGGAGAATTGCCGGGTACGGCGGCCTTGACTTTATCGGTAGAAGGTACGGACAAAACAGCGACGACAATGGCAAGTGTGGAAACCATAAAGACGGTTGCCACGCCCACGGCCAACATTGCCTCGGGCATTGAGGTAAAGAAAGGTACGGCCATTACGCTGGCATGCGAGACGGAGGGGGCTACCATCTACTACACGCTGGATGGTTCTTGTCCTTGTGACAACACGGCGGCCCGTAAAGTCTATGACGGAACACCCATCGTCATCAATGAAACCGTGACCATCAAGGCAATGGCAATAGCGCCTAACATGTATGAAAGTGAGGTGGCGGAATTTACCTATCTGGTTGATGTAACAGGTATAGATGACATAACCATCAATGGACAGATACAGATTCATCCTCTACCCATTCGTGATAAAGTGAACATCAGTGCGGGTGGCAAGAAGATAAAGAAGGTCATGGTAACTGCCTTGAACGGAATGGTTGTTGCTTCATCGAGCAAAGAATCGAAGACAGTAGTACTTGATATGGGTTCTGCTGCGGCAGGTGTCTACATCATTCGCATTCAAACTGAAGATGGTACATATAATCGGAAGGTACTAAAAGTGTACTAACCGAAAGTGGTAAGTGAAGAATTGACAGCCCATCCACAAGCAAGGATGAGGCTGTCAATTCCTTTTTTGTTCGTCAGCCTGTGTTCGATGATTTGTTGTAGATGTATCTCTATTAGTACAATGAATGAAACGCAATAAAACTGAAGAAAGACATTTATTATAAATGGATTTTACAGAGTAATCAAAATGTTTTGGTATCTTTGCAGCACTTCCAGACATCCCATCTCCCGACGCGAAAGTGTCAATGAAGAGTAAGGTCTTTATTATATAAATAATGCAAAAAATAGCCCGAAAAGGTAGATGGTGTATACCTTTAAGCGCAAAATCTTGCAAAAGAGCGATACTGCTATGGATAAAATAAAAGAAATAATGGAACGCTGGGCGGCCCTGCAACCCCTCTCTGACAGAGAGCAAGAATTGCTGAGCCGCCGCTTTACCATTGACTTCAATTACAATAGCAACCATATGGAGGGCAATACGCTGACATATGGGCAGACAGAGATTCTTTTGCTTTTTGGAAAAATTGTGGGTGAGGCAGAAGTCAAGGATGTCCAGGAAATGACCGCCAGCAATGTTGGCTTGAAGATGATGACAGAAGAGGCTGGCCTGAAGGATGTGCCATTGACTCAAAACTTTATTCGCACGCTTCACAAGACTTTGCTTCGTGAGGACTATACTGTCTATCACAATTTGCCAGGAGGGCAGACCACTAGTTATGTAATCCATGCAGGACAGTATAAGACACGACCAAATAGCGTAATTACACGCTATGGAGATCGTTTTGAATACGCATCACCCGAGGAGACCCCATCCCTGATGACTGACCTCGTGGATTGGTATAACGATGCTGAGCGGTCAGGCAAGCTTACGCCAATAGAACTTGCAGCCATGTTTCATTATCGTTACATTCGCATTCATCCTTTTGAGGATGGTAACGGGCGCATGGCCCGCTTGATGGCCAACTACATTCTCTCACGTCATGGTTACCCAATGATTGTGGTACGTAGCCGCAAGAAGAATGATTATCTGGAGGCTTTGCACAAAACGGACCTCACCGTTGGAGCATCCCCATCCAGGGGCGCTCGTGCTTCCAAGAGAGAAATACAGCAGTTTCTTACCTATTTTACCCATTTGTTTGTAGGAGAGGTGACATACAATATTCGCTTCCTTACTGAGAGAGGCGATAATGTGTGGTGGTTTGATGGTGAGCGTGTGAACTTCCGTAGCAACTCAACGAGCAAGATCCTTAACCTCATGCATGCCGTTCCTGATATGACCATACAGGAACTGTCAAGTAAAGTAGGTATCAACGTGGCTGCAGTTAACAAGCAACTGAAGCAGCTGACCACTAAGGGTTACATACAACGAGTGGAAAAAGATGGTGCTTGGCGGGTAATTATTACGCCATCGGTATAAAGTGAAAGACAAATGAAGGGCATAGACAATTTATACGAAGTGCCTATGCCTTTTTGTTGTTAGTGACAAGGTGTCTTTACTTTATGTGTACCTTGCGCCCGCCGCGGATGTAGATGCCCTGCTGCGTGGGTGCGCCCAGTAGCTTGCGTCCATTGAGGTCGTACCACGGGGCTTTGCCTGCCTCACTTGCACCGACGGCCTGGATGCCATCAGAGGTTTTCTTGGTAAAGTATCCCGTCTCAGGGTTCGCCATGCTGACATCTGTCTTTGTCTCATCGTACGGGACTGCTCCCTTGAGGCTTGTGCAGTCAAAGAACATATCATCAGAATTATCCGCTGTCCATGTGTCGTTACAGTAGATGGTGGTCAGGTTGGGACAATTGAAAAACATGCCGTTCATGCTGGTTACGTTCTTAGTGTTGAAACTGCTGAGGTCCAAACTCGTCAGGGACTCGCACCCAGTAAACATTCTTTCCATGTTTAGCACCTTTTCCGTATTGAAGTTGCTTAGGTCGAGACTGGCCAATGAGTTGCAACCACTGAACATATAGCTCATGCCTGTCACGTTTTTTGTGTCAAAATGGCTTACATCAAGCGAGGTCACTTTTTCGCATGCTTTGAACATATTACTCATGCTGGCCACATTCTCCGTGTTGAAATGACTCACGTCGAGGTCGGTCAAAGAACTGCACCTACTGAACATATCGTACATGGTAGTTACGTTCTTCGTTTCAAAGTGACTTACGTCAAGGTTTGTCAAGCTTGAGCAATCATAGAACATGCCTGCCATATTTACTACTTTTTCTGTGTTAAAGTTACTCACATCCAAATGGGTCAATAAGCCACAGCCACTAAACATGCCGCCCATGTAAGTTACATTCTTTGTATCAAAGCGACTGATGTCAAGGCTTGCCAAGCTCCAGCAATCATCAAACATTTTCGTCATATCCTCAACCTCTCCCGTATCAAAGTTGCTCAGGTCAAGGTGGGTCAGGGAGGTGCACCTTTGAAACATATAGCCCATGTTGGCAACATGCCGTGTATTCATGTATTCCAGTCCCTGAATCGTTTTCACTTGGGTTAATGACTCAAACCAGCCGAGTAGTGTATACAATTTAAGACCGGCGAAGGACGGGTCAATGACCACCTCCGTTATTTCATCACTTGCGGCATACCAATGATGATGTGTTTCTTTATTCATCCTCAGAGGAAAGACACTGCCCTGACGGTTCTCTTTTTCCTTGTCATAATAGAATGTGAGCGTTCCCTCCTTGAGTTCGGCATAGGCATGAAGGTAATCGGGCGTATTGGGATAGAAATTGACCACAGCGGCTTGCTTGTCCGTGTAGCCCATTGGCTGCGACAAGATGAAGTATCCATTGTTGCTTCCTCCCCATCCCCAGTTCATGTGGTAATAGCCCTTTCCGTCATATCCATCCACGACCCAGGCATGGCCATCACTGTTATGCTGTCCAGTATAAAAGATGGGATGTCCTTCTGATAATTCCCCGTAGATAATATCTTCCCAGTCTTCATCTTCTTTACTGCTACGACTGACATTTTGTGCATCTTCATAATCAAAATAGTCAGCAAGTGGAGTCGCGCTTAAGCTTGCCCCGCTTCCATTGAGTTTATAACCCATTTCCACCGCTGCCCCGCAGAGCTTCATCAGCAGGGCCACGGCATCGGCCTGCTTGTCCGAATAGGAATTGCCGCTGTATGTTGGGAGCATGTTGTCCCAGTCAATCGTGGTGACAGGGATGCTCTCCACTTGGATTCTTTCAGTTTTGGTAACATATCCCGGGATGACGGCCTTGGTTTTCTTCGGCCACTTATAGTAGTACATGATCTGGGCCATGGCCGTGGCCACACAACCTGTCACAGTATTGCTTCCGCCTATCTTGGGGCACATCGTGTTATAGGGGTAGAACTGCGACCACTGGCAATCCAGCATGGGGGCAATGGGTTCGCGGGTTGCGGCTGCGTCGCCTGCTGCGGCCTGCCTGTCGGAATGTGACTGCATGTAGTGCACCTGCTCGGCATAGTTTTCCAGCCAGGCCCTCATGTTGTCGGGCAGGCTGTCGGCATCGTAGCGCCCGTCGTAGGAATAGCCCAGCACGGAGGGCAGGCGCTTGTCGCCGCTCATGATGAAGTAGCCCCCATTGGCCTCGTCGTTAAACACATAGAACTCCTCGCGGTCGTTGGCCAGCTGCAAGTCAGCTGCCATGCGCGGCTGTTGGGGGTTGAACGAGCGACTGTTCGCCGACTGGTTGATGAATGTCAGGGCCTTGTTCAGGGCTTCCTCCCTCGACACATGCTGGGCCAACGCGGGCAGGGCCAGCAGGCAGATAAGGAACAAAAGAGGAATTTTTCTCATCATAAATCTTCTTTTAAATATTTGATATTAAACATATTATTCTGTTTTCTGATTCCTATCCTGGCAAGGAAGCACTCCTCCGGCAGGAAGGAATGCTTCCTTCTTCCCTTGGCATGGCATGTGCCATTGGGAAAGAAAGCACTGTACAATCCAAAACGATTGCAACGTTGCCTACATTATTATATAATATGGTATAGGGGCGGGGCACAGGTCGGTGTTTTATTCCTAGTATTTGGAATTACGCAGTGCAAAGATAATGATTCTATCATAACAATAATGAGCTCATGCAAGAAAATTGCATGCGCACATGTGTGCGATAGGAATAAAGAGATGGGTTGGAAGGGCAAAATTTGGGCGGTTTTTCCCATGGTTGCAGGGATCGTTCGTTTCGGTGGCACGCATTTGGGCTCAAATATCGGTTTTTTCATGCTTTTCTTCTTGTAAGACAAGGAGTTGTTTGCGGAAATTTTGTGTAGAGATTTTTCAAGAAATTTGAAAAGAGAATGCCCAAAAGGCAAAAAAGGCGTACCTTTGCAGCCTAATCGGGAATGAAACATGAACACTGACTTCCATTTCGATGTCTTGGTCATCGGTGCGGGGCACGCGGGCTGCGAGGCGGCCCATGCCGCCGCCAGGATGGGCGCGCGTACCTGTCTTATCACGATGGACATGGAGAAAATAGCCCAAATGAGCTGCAATCCTGCCATAGGCGGCATAGCCAAGGGGCAGATTGTGCGCGAAATAGATGCCCTGGGCGGAATGACGGGCATCGTGACCGACCAAACGGCCATTCAGTTCCGCATGCTGAACCTCTCCAAAGGTCCTGCCATGTGGAGTCCCCGCGCACAGTGCGACCGCATGAAGTTCAGTGCGACGTGGCGGCACATACTGGAAGAAACGCCCAAACTTTCCATTTGGCAGGACCAGGCTGAGGAACTCCTGGTCGAGGGTGGAAAGGTAACGGGGGTGAGAACTATTTGGAACACCGAGTTTCATGCGCCCATCGTCATCGTGACGGCGGGGACGTTCCTCAATGGGTTGCTCCACGTGGGGCACAATCATATTCCCGGGGGGCGGATATCCGAGCCTGCCAGTTTCAAATTTTCCGAATCCATCGCCCGAAACGGCATACAGGTCGGCCGTCTGAAGACAGGAACGCCCGTGCGCATTGACGGGCGGAGCGTCGATTTCTCCCAATTGGAAGAGCAGAAGGGTGACGTGTCTCGGCATTGCTTCTCCTATGCAAGCACCCACCGCCCCTTGCCCCAGCTGTCCTGTTGGATAGGAAGTACCAATGCCGCCGTGCATGCAGTATTGCAGGGCGGTATGAAGGATTCGCCGCTCTACAATGGCGAGATACAGAGCGTTGGGCCGCGCTACTGTCCCAGCATCGAGACAAAGTTGCACACATTTCCCGACCGCGACCAGCACCCGTTGTTCCTTGAACCCGAGGGAATAGGAACACAGGAGTACTACCTGAACGGCTTTTCCTCGAGCATGCCGCTTGACATCCAAATAGAGGGGCTGAAGCAAATACCGGCGTTCCGCAACATCGTCATCTACCGCCCGGGCTATGCCATAGAGTACGACTATTTCGACCCAACGCAGCTGAATCATTCGTTGGAATCGAAGGTAGTCAGCGGATTGTTCCTTGCAGGCCAGGTCAATGGCACGACAGGCTATGAGGAAGCGGCCGGCCAAGGCATCGTGGCAGGCATCAACGCCGTTTTAAAGCTACGGGGCGAAGAATCTTTCGTCATGAAACGCGATGAATCCTACATAGGCGTGCTGATTGATGACTTGGTGACCAAGGGAGTGGATGAACCCTACCGAATGTTTACCTCCAGGGCAGAGTACCGCATCCTGCTGCGTCAGGACAATGCCGACATGCGCCTGACTCCCTATGGCATCCAGTTTGGATTGATAGACGAGGAACGCAAGGAAAAATTCATACAAAAGAAGGAAAAGATGGCGGCCCTCAGGGCTTTTTCCCAACAATATACCGTGGTGGCCGATGAGGTAAACTCTCTGGTTGTTGCATTAAGCACTACCCCGCTCCAGCGCAACATGAAGTTGGCAGCCTTGTTGGCCCGCCCCGAATTGAATTACATGAATCTGTCGCAGGTCTTGCCTGAAATCCGTGCGTTCCTTGATACGCTGGGTCATGACTGCGAAGAAATAGTCGAGGCTACTGAGATAGAACTTAAGTATGCCGGCTACATAGACCGTGAATTGCAGTTGGCGGAAAAGATGCGTCGTTTGGAATCCATCAAGATACGTGGCCATTTCAATTACAATGAAATTGACCAACTATCCATGGAGGCACGCCAAAAGCTGACAAAGATACAGCCTGAGACCTTGGCCGAAGCCGGACGCATCCCGGGTGTTTCCCCCAGCGACATCAATGTCCTGTTGGTGCTAATGCACCGCTAACGCCAATGTTCCTTGTGGAACATGCGTATGATAAGTTACTGAAAATAAATTAAAAGAAGAGTAGATTGCTTCCATTTTTAATCAGGAGATGACAAAGGAGGAGAAAGAACAGCTTCAGACATATCTCAAGGGGATTTTGGCCAGTTTGCCCGAGTCGCCGGGCAGCTATCAATACCTTGACGAAACGGGAACGATTATATATGTAGGAAAGGCCAAGAACCTGAAGCGCAGGGTCAACTCCTATTTCAACAAAGAGCACCATGACCGGAAGACACAACTCCTGGTAAGCAAGATAAGGGACATCAAGTACATCGTTGTCAATACAGAGGCTGATGCCCTCCTGTTGGAAAACAACCTGATTAAGCGATACAAGCCCAAGTACAACATCTTGCTCAAGGATGACAAGACCTATCCCTCCATTTGCATTACCAAGGAAGAATTTCCGCGCATATTCCGCACGCGCAACATAGACTTGAAGGGCGGAATCTACTTTGGCCCGTACAGCCATGAGGGAACTATCAAGGCGTTGCTGGATTTCATCTACAAAGTCTATAAACCCCGCATGTGTCGTGAGCGTTTGACCGAGGAAGGCGTTGAAAAAGGCAAATTCAAGGTCTGTTTGGACTACCACATGAAGAAATGCCAAGGGCCGTGCGTGGGAAAGCAGACGCGCGAGGACTACAATAAAAAAATAGCTGAATGCAAGGAAATCCTCAAGGGCAACACTTCAGAGGTGTTGCATACACTGAAGGAGGAAATGCTCACCCTGGCACAGCAAATGCGGTTTGAGGAAGCCCAGAAAGTGAAGGAAAAATACGATGAATTGGTGCAATTTAAGTCAAAGAGCGAGATAGTCCATCCCAGCAACACCAATTTGGATGTCTTCAACATTGAAATAGAGGGCAAGAACGCCTATATCAATTATTTGCACGTCATACAGGGCAGCATCACGCAGGCATTTACCATAGAATACAAGAAAAGCATGGACGAAAGTCCCGAGGAACTGCTCCGTCTGGGAATCGTAGAGCTGCGCGAGCGTTTCAAGAGCCGTTCGCGCGAGATTGTCGTACCCTTTGCCGTCGATTTGCCTGACGACCTTGTGCAGACAGTGCCACAGCGCGGTGATAAGCGAAAATTGCTGGAACTATCGGAAAAAAACGTGAAGCAATTCAAGTGGGATCGCATCAAGCAAGCCGAAAAACTCAACCCCGAACAGCGCACGACGCGCCTGATGACGGAACTGAAGGAGGCATTGCATCTGCCCCGCCTGCCTCATCAAATAGAATTGTTCGACAATTCCAACATGCAGGGCGACGATGCCGTGGCGGCCTGCGTGGTGTTCAGGCAGCTAAGGCCGGCCAAGAGCGAGTATCGCAAATACAACATCAAGACTGTGGTAGGTCCTGACGACTACGCCTCCATGCAGGAGGTGGTAAGGCGAAGGTACACACGGTTGCAGGAAGAGGAAAAGCCCCTGTCCGACCTGATCATCACCGACGGCGGAATAGGCCAGATGCATTGTGTGCGCGAGGTCATTGAGGGCGAGTTGCATCTGGACATTCCCATTGCCGGCTTGGCCAAGGACAATAGGCACAGGACCAACGAGTTAATATATGGTTTTCCGCCCCAGGTCATCGGCCTGAGTACAAACAGCGAGCTGTTCCACCTGCTGACGCGCATGCAGGACGAGGTGCACCGTTTTGCCATCACGTTCCACAAGTTGAAGCGCAGCAAGCGTGTGGCTCATTCCGAACTGGACGACATCCACGGCATAGGCAAGGCCACCAAGTCCCTGCTGTTGAAGACATTCAAGAGCGTAAAGAAAATCAAGGAGGCTGATGAAGCTGAATTGCAGTCGTTACTGGGCCGGAAAAAAGGCAGCAACATCTATCATGAACTGCATGCATCTGCCTCAAATGGTGAATAATAAATAATTGGAATACAGAAAAATATGAGAATCGTACTGCAAAGGGTCAGCCATGCCTCCGTTACCATTGACGGTCGGGTCAAATCGCAGATAGGTCCAGGCTTGTTGTTGCTTGTAGGTATAGAAGAACCTGACAATGAGGAGGATGTGCAGTGGCTGGCCAAGAAAGTGATTCAAATGCGCATCTTCAACGACAAGGATGGCGTGATGAACATTTCAGCTCTTGACATGCATGCCGATGTCTTGATAATAAGCCAGTTCACGCTGATGGCATCCTATAAGAAAGGCAACCGTCCCTCCTACATACGTGCCGCCGGCCACGAAACGGCCGTCCCCCTCTACGAGAGTTTCTGTCGTGAGGTGCGCCGATTGTGTACGGGCCGGGTGGGTACGGGCGAGTTTGGGGCGGACATGAAGGTAGAACTGCTCAATGACGGCCCTGTGACCATTTGCCTGGATTCAAAAAACAAGGAATAATGGAACGAACCACCCTGTTTGTAGTGCGTTTTACTTAACTTTGCAACAGAATTTCTTCAATGGAAAAAGATTTGACGATAAAAGGTGCACAGGCCATGGTCGACGACTGGATTCATCGCTATGGCGTGCGTTACTTCAGCGAACTGACCAACATGGCTTGTCTCACTGAGGAAGTGGGCGAGCTGGCCCGCATCATGGCCCGGAAATACGGCGACCAGAGTTTCAAGCCTGGTGAAAAGGCCGATTTGGGAGAAGAGATGGCCGATGTCCTGTGGGTGCTGCTCTGCCTGGCCAACCAAACAGGTGTCGACCTGGCGCAGGAATTGCAGAAATCCATGGAGAAAAAGACGGAAAGGGACAAGACGAGACACATTAACAACATAAAACTGAACTGATAGCAATGAAACCACACGAACACCACGACCATGATGGGCATCAGCATGTGCATGATGCTTATGAGAACAAATACCAGCAGGCTTTGGCGCAGTACAACCTGCACCTGCACGATGAAATCGTATTGGAGGAGGTAAAGAAGCTCCTGGCATCCAAAAAGAAGGAGAATAACACCAGCGAAGTGAAAAAGTTTCTGTTCAGTACCATTGAAATTACCTCTCTCAAGGTGACCGACAATGAAGACAGCGCCCTGCGGCTGACAGAGAAAATCAACGATTTCACCGACAAAAACCCCAACTTTCCCCATCCTGCGGCCATCTGCATCTACCCTCGGTTTGCCAAGATTGTGAGCCAGAGCCTTGAGGCCGACGGCGTTGAGATCACGACAGTGTGCGGCGGCTTCCCCTCGGCGCAGACTTTTCCCGAGGTGAAGACCATTGAGACCGCATTGGCTGTCAAGGACGGTGCTACCGAGGTGGATGTCGTCATGCCGGTGGGCTTCTTCCTGGTGGAGGATTACGAGCAGGTTTGCGATGAAATCGAGGAAATGAAGGATATCGTGGGCGACGACACGCCACTGAAGGTCATCCTTGAGACAGGTGCGCTGCAAACAGCTGAAAACATCAAGAAGGCCAGCATCATAGCCATGTACAGCGGGGCAGATTTCATCAAGACTTCCACGGGAAAGGTAGAACCCGGGGCAACGCCGCTCGCCGTCTATACCATGTGCCAGGCCATTAAGGAATACTACGATAAAACCGAGCGAAAAGTGGGCATCAAAGTGGCCGGCGGAGTCAGGACGACCGACGATGCCGTTGCCTACTACACCATCGTCAAGGAGGTCCTGGGTCAGGAGTGGCTCACCCCTGCCCTGTTCCGCATAGGTGCGAGCAGCCTGGCCAACCACCTGCTGTCTGACATCACGGGCAGCGATGTAACCGTTTTTTAATGGGTGTTAGCGGGCGTTTTACGCCCTGAATGATTTTTTCCGCGCCGCATACATGGGTTTATGTCGGCGCGGAAAAAGTAAGATGTCCTGAAAGAACTGTGCCTGAAGATTTTCTGAAAATAGAGGAAGAATGTGCGGCTGTGCCTGTGCCTTACAGCGTGCGTGCCGTCACGAAATGGATGTAGTGGGTCAGGGCTTCGCGCACGTCGGCCTGGCGGAAGTTTTCAATCAGCGTCAGTGCCTCGTCGGCCATTTGGTTCATGCGCGTCGTGGCGTACTCAATGCCTCCCTGTTTCTTGGCATAATCAATTAAAATGGCGATTTCATCGGAAGAAATCGTGCCCTCCTTGACCTTTTGCGCCAATTGGAGCATGGCAGGGTCGTTTTCCTTTTTCAATGCGTGGATGATGGGCAGCGTCAGCTTGCCTTCGGCCATGTCGTTGCCCGTCGGCTTGCCCACGGTGCTGTCTTCGTAGTAGTCGAAGATGTCATCGCGAATTTGGAAGCACATGCCGATGATTTCGCCCAGGTGCTTCATGCGCTCCACGGTGTCGTGGGCCGCCCCGGTGGAGAGTGCGCCCAGTTCTGCGCTCATGGCGAAGAGGGCTGCCGTCTTCAGGCGAATGACATCCAGGTAGCTTTCTTCCGAAAACTCCTTTTGCTCCGAGTTTTTCAGTTGCAGGAGCTCACCGCTCGAGAGCTGGCGGCCCAGCAGGGCGACGTGGTTCACAATGTCTATGCTCAGGGTCTGTGCGGCCTTGATGAGCGAGTTGGAAAGCAGGTAGTCGCCCGTCAGCACGGCCACCTTGTTGCCGTATGTGGCATTGACCGAGGCGTGTCCGCGCCGCTGGTTGCTCTCGTCCACCACGTCGTCGTGCACCAGGCTGGCAATGTGCAGCATTTCCAGGGTGACGGCCGACAGGAAGGTGCTCTGGTTGATGTCTCCGTGCTCCTTGGCCACCAGCAGGAGCAGCATGGGGCGCATCAGCTTGCCGTTAGTCCTGCTGATGTGGGAAAAAATCTGGTTGAGATACGGTTCGGAAGTTTCCAGTGACTGCTGGAAATATTTCCTGAACAGCTGCAACTCCTGTTCTATTGGCTTTCTGATGAGGGCTAAGGACTCCATACTTCTCTTTTAAGGCACAAAAGTACAAAAAATAGGCTTAAATTAGGACAAAATTCTTAATTTTACGGTCGAAACCATCATTATTAAGCTATGAACAGACTTGTGTTGCTGGATGCCTATGCATTGATCTACCGCGCCTTTTATGCGCTAATGCAGTCACCGCGAATGAATTCCAAGGGCTTTAATACGTCCACCGTGTTTGGGTTTGTCAACACCCTGACCGAGATACTGAACAAGCTGGAGCCCACCCACGTGGGCATTGCCTTTGATCCGAAGGGCCCTACCTTTCGCCACGAGGCTTATCCCGAATACAAGGCGCAGCGCGAGCGCACGCCCGAGGGCATCAGCGAGTCGGTGCCCATCATCAAGGATATTGTGCGGGCCTACAACATCCCTATTTTTGAGATAGCGGGCTATGAGGCCGACGATGTCATAGGAACGCTGGCCCGGAAGGCCGAGGCGGCGGGTTTTGAGACGTTCATGGTCACGCCCGACAAGGACTACTGCCAGTTGGTGACCGAGCAGGTCAAGGTGTACCGCCCGTCGAAGGGCAAGACCGAAGCCGAGGTGCTCGGACCGCAGGAGGTGACGGACAAGTACGGGCTGGACCATCCGCTTCAGGTCATTGACATGCTGGGACTCATGGGCGATGCTTCCGACAACGTGCCCGGGTGTCCCGGCATTGGGCCGAAAACGGCCGTTGCCTTGATAAAAAAGTACGGTTCTATCGAAGGAATCTACCAAAACCTGGCCGAATTGAAGGGAAAGCAGCGCGAAAATTTGGAAAACAACCAAAAACAAGTGATGTTTTCGAAGTTTTTGGTCACCATCAAGCGTGACATCCCTCTTGAACTGAATGAGGAGGAAGTCAGGCGCAAGGAGATAGACAAGGAGGCCTTGCGCAAGATTTTTGAGGACCTGGAATTCCGCACGTTGCTGAAAAAAATATGCGGCGATGCCCCTGCCCCCTCCCCCACCCCGGCTGCGGCTGCCCCGTCGGGCCAGTTGCAGCTCGATTTGTTTTCCGAGCCCACGCCCGCGCCGCAAGGCGACCTGTTTGCCGGCCCGCCGGCCGACGCTGGCTTGACAGAAACGGACTATCAGGTGGTCGGCGACGAGGCGGCGGCCCGACAGCTGCTGGCCCGCCTGAGCGGGGAAAAATGGGTGAGCCTGGAATTGGCCGCCACGTCCCAGACGGGCATCAATGCCCGCGTGGTGGGCCTGGCGTTCAGCACCGGCGACGGCCACGGCTGGTATGTGCCTGCCGCAGGCCCGAATGACGATGCCTCGCTGGTGAATGCGTGGCGAGCCCTCCTGGAAAACGAGCAGGTGGGCAAGGTGGGCTTCAACCTGAAGTACGCAACGCTGGTCCTGGCCAACTATGGCGTGTGCCTGAAGGGTGAATTGTTCGACCCCATGCTGGCCCATTACGTCATACAGCCCGAGCAGCGCCACCAGTTGGAGTACCTGGCCGACGGCTACCTGCATTGCGACTGCATGTCGCTGGCCGATTACTTCGGAACGCGCTGGCGCGACGTGCGCAACATGGCGGAGCTTCCCGTCGAGATGGCCGGAAAGTTCTGCATGCAGCGCGCCGACTTCTGCATGCGGCTCAAGCCGTTGCTCGAGGCCGAACTGGAGAAAAACAACGAGACGGCCCTGTTCCGCACCGTCGAGATGCCCCTCATGCCCGTGCTGGCCGCCATGGAGCACGTGGGCGTGCGCATCGGCACCCAGGTGTTGGCCGAGACCTCGCGGCTCTTTGCCCAGCGGCTGCAGGAATACGAAGAGCAGGTCTACGCTATCAGCGGCCGGCGCTTCAATATTTCGTCGCCGCGCCAGGTAGGCGAAATCCTGTTCGACGTAATGAAGCTCGACCCCAAGGCCAAGCGCACCAAGACGGGCCAGTATGAGACCAGCGAGGCCGTGCTGGAGGCCCTGCGCGGCCGGAGTGCCATCATTGACCACCTGCTCAACTACCGCGGCATGAAGAAACTGCTGAGCACCTACGTCGACACCCTGCCCACCCTGGTCAACCCCCGCACGGGCCACATACACACCAACTTCAACCAGGCTGTGACGGCCACGGGCCGCCTGAGCTGCAGCGACCCCAACCTGCAGAACATTCCCGTGCGCGGCGAGGACGGCAAGGAGATACGCAAGGCGTTCATTCCCGAGCCGGGATGCCTGTTCTTCTCGGCCGATTATTCCCAGATAGAGCTGCGCATCATGGCCCACCTGGCCAACGACGACCACATGATAAGAGCCTTCCAGGAAGGCCAGGACATCCACGCCGCCACGGCGGCCAAGATTTTCCGCAAGCCCATCCAGCAGGTGAGCAGCGACGAGCGGCGGAAGGCCAAGACGGCCAATTTCGGCATCATCTACGGAATCACCTCCTTTGGCCTGTCACAGCGGATTGGGGTCAGCCGAACCGAGGCAAAGGAGTTGATAGACAGTTATTTTGAAAACTTTTCAAGCATCAGGGAGTACACTGAGGAAATCATTGCCACGGCCCGCCGGCAGGGCTTCGTGGAAACCATCTTCCACCGCCGCCGCTACCTGCCCGACATCAACTCAATGAACGGCCAGGTCAGGAAGTTTGCCGAGCGCAATGCCGTGAACGCCCCCATACAGGGCTCAGCCGCCGACATCATCAAGGTGGCCATGATACGCATTGCCCAACGCTTTGCCCAGGAGGGCCTGCGCTCGCAAATGCTGCTGCAAGTGCACGACGAACTCAACTTCAGCGTTTTTCCCGATGAGCGGGAAGCCGTGCAGCGCATCGTCACGCACGAGATGGCCCATGCCTGCGACCTGCGCGTACCCCTCCTGGCCGACTGCGGCTGGGGTCAGAACTGGCTGGAGGCGCACTGATGCCCCAGCCTGCGGCCGGCGCACTCCCCCACTCCGTCCATGCCCATCTTCCTGCTCCCTGCCCACGGCCGCCCTGCGGCAGGGGCTGCGCCGCGGGGCGTAAGGCATCCTCCTGTGCGGCCCGAAATATTTTGGGCGGGGCAACAGGACTGCTCCTGCGGGGCGTGAAAACCCAGGCCGACGGGAACATCCGTCATGGAGAAAAGAAATATCCCCCTTACCCAGGCAGGTAAGGGGGATTGGCTTATTGTCGGGAACGGTCCGTCCCGATGGGTGGAATTTTAGTCTTCCTTCTTGTCGTTGATGGCACACCAAACGAGCGCGCTCAGCACGGCACCCACCAGCGGACCTACGATGAATACCCACAGGTCGCACAGGGCCTGGCCGCCCTCAAACAGGGCAGGACCGATGGAGCGGGCGGGATTGACGGAAGTGCCTGTGTAGTGGATGCCCACCAGGTGGATGAGTATCAGGCTCAGGCCGATGGCCAGTCCGGCAAAGTTGTTGGTTGCGCCGTTGGTCTTGCTGGTTGCCCCCAGTACGACGAGGACGAAGATGAACGTCAGCACGATTTCGACAATCAGGCCGGCCAGTTGGTTGCCTGCGCCGGCGGTGGTGTTGGCACCGGTCAGCGTTCCGGCAAACTCAGTGGTGGTGGCGCTGGTGATGGCGAAGAGGACGGCAGCGGCGATGATGGCGCCGATGACCTGGAACACGATGTATCCGCATGCGTCCTTGGCGCTGATGCGCTTGGAGATGAGGCATCCCACGGTGATGGCCGGGTTGATGTGGCATCCGCTGATGCCGCCGATGGTGTAGGCCATGGCAATGACGGCCAGACCAAACGCAATGGCTGTGCCTACAACCGATGCGGTGTCGCTACCGCATGCCAAACTCACGGCAGTGCCGCATCCAAGAAGGGTGAGCACGAACGTGCCGACCATTTCTGCTAAATACTTTTTCATTGTTCTTAGTTTTTTGAAGTGTTGATAATTTAAGTGGTCGATTCCAATGAATCAGCCACAAAAGTACGTCAAGATTTTTTATTGTCCAATTTTTTTTCCGAAAAATCGGCATTTTTTGGAAAAACAGGGCCAAAAGCAAGGCCTGTGGGTGTAAGTTGGGAAAAAGTTGTACCTTTGTTGCCATGTTATCAGCCGTTGCCGTTTGGTGGGCGCGTTGCGCCAGGAAGCCCCGGTGCCTGGGATTTGGCATCCAGTCGCCCTTTGCCGTGGGTGTGCAGCGAGATGTCATTGGCACGCGGCTGCCCTATTACGCCTATGAGGCCCTGCACAGCGAGCGGCGGCAGGGTGGGGCGGCCGTGCCGGCCCACAGCGAGGCCGTGGACAGGCTGCTCCTGCGCGTGGCCAATTTTGTGCAGCCCCGCGTGGTCCTCCTGCCCGATGCCGGGGGGTGGAAGTGGAGCGGAAAATACATGGCGGCCGGTTGCCGCAGGGCAGGGCAGCGGTCGTACCGCACGGAAGAGGACCTGGCCCAACTGCTGCCCAATGCAGCCGACCCCGTGCTGCTGTGCTTCCGTGACTGCGTGGGGGCACTGCGGTGGCTGCCGCAGTGGCAGGACCGCCTGCACCCCGGGAGCGTGGCCTTCATTGTCGGTCTGCGGCGCAACCGCGAGGCACGCCGTGCGTGGCAGGCCCTGTCGCAGGCCGTGGAGGGAGGGCCGCTGTTTGACCTGTACGACGTGGGCCTAGTGTTCTGCGACAGGCAGTTTTCCCATCAACTATACAAAACCGAGGTGTTCCTATGAAAGAATCAGCCCCATGCAGGCCGTCGCTCTATACGCGGCAGGGCGACCAGGGCATGACCACCCTGGCCGACGGCAGCTGCGTGGCCAAGGACCATGTGCGCGTACGGGCCTGCGGCCTGTTGGACGAACTGAACAGCCTGCTGGGCCTTCTCCTGTCGGGCGGGGTGGGGGAGGAGACCCCCTTGGTGCAGGATATTCAGCGGCAGCTGTTCAACGTGGGCCGGCACATCTCAGCAATGACGGCGGCACGGCCGCTGGATGCGGGCTACGTTGCGCGTTTGGAGGAGGCCATTGACCGCCTGACGGCGCAGGTCCGCCCGCCCCAGGGCTTCGTCATACCCGGCGGCAGCCGGCAGGCCGCCCTGTGCCATGTGGCGCGCACCGTGTGCCGCCATGCCGAATGCGAGGTGGTGGCCGTGGCCCGCGGGGGCGGCCTGGACGGCGGCGTGCTGCCCTATCTGAACCGTTTGTCCGATTATCTGTATGTTTTGGCCTTGAAATTAAACATTTAGAAATGTTTAACATAAAAAATCGGAATAATCCTTGCCGTGTTATCCAAAAATTGTATTTTTGCGCCTGCTAATCCGAAACTATAAATCAGAGCAGAATATGTATTGGACACTTGAATTGGCATCAAAGTTGGAAGATGCACCTTGGCCGGCCACCAAGGATGAATTGATAGACTACGCCGTCCGTTCCGGCGCACCCATGGAAGTCGTTGAAAACCTTCAGGAAATAGAAGACGAGGGTGAACCCTACGACTCCATTGAGGACCTTTGGCCCGACTACCCCACAAAGGAAGACTTCTTCTTCAACGAGGACGAATATTAGGCCGTAGATTTGCGTCAAAGCCGTTTAGTGCCAGCGAGACAGACAACACCCGTTTGTTTGTCTCGCTGGTGTTTTTTGTGTTCTCGGATCATATTGTTCGAAACCGATTTTTTCGTGCAGATCTTGTTAGAAATCACTGATGAAGTTGTACCTTTGCATCGGTGTACTTTCACGGATACCGAAACCACGGGATGACTGTGCGCGGCAATTCAAAACAGTAAAGAGACATACTATGCTTTTCAATTCATGGGTCTTCGTAGGGTTGGTGATAGCGACTGCCATTGTCTACTACTTGCCTTTCCTGAAGCGTCGGCAGCTCTATGTGCTGTTGATTGCAAGTTTTTTGTTCTATGCCTATGATAATCTGTCGCTACTCTTGCTCCTCATTGCATCGGGCATGGTCAATGCCATGGCGAGCTACGGTGCAATGTATGACAGGCGGTCGCGCCTATTTGCTACATCCGGAGTCGTTGTAAACCTGTGCCTGTTGGCTTTATTTAAGTACGGCGGACTGCTTTCGGCCACGTTCCTGGACATGAGTTCTGGGGTAGGCAAGGTTCTTTGTACGCTGCCGCTTCCCCTTGGCATCTCATTCTATACATTCAGTGGCATCAGCCTTGTGGTGGATGCCTATAGGGGGAAGTTCGATGCTGCATCCCAGTCGATACGTCCCTCTTTTTGGGCACATTCCAAAAAGACGTTGCTCTACATCTGCTTCTTCCCAAAACTCTTGGCCGGCCCTATTGCAAAGTCCAAGGAGTTTTTCAGTGACATAGCCGATAAGCAGTTTCGGGATATCTGTTGGCCGTTTGTTTTCAAGTCGCTTGTCGTGGGCTACTTCCTTAAGATGGTGGTTGCGGACAATTTGAAGGACTTTACCTTTTGGATGGCCTATCCTTACTTTGAACTCCGCGGAACAGGAAGTCTTCTGCTCATGGTGTTCGGCTATTCCTTTCAAATGTTTGCCGACTTTGCAGGGTATTCACTGATAGCCATCGGCATTGCTGCCATCTTTGGCTATCGTTTGCCTACCAACTTTCATTTTCCCTACATTGCTTCTTCCTTCCGCGAGTTTTGGAAGCGGTGGCACATTACGCTTTCTCAGTTTCTGATGGAGTATTTGTACATCTCTTTGGGCGGCAACCGAAAAGGAAAGGCCAGGACTTATGTCAATTTGTTGCTCACCATGATGCTGGGCGGCTTGTGGCACGGGGCTGCATGGAGTTATTTGGTTTGGGGAACTTACCATGGTTTGTGCCTGGTCGTGGAGCGTGCCATTTGCGGCCGTCGGGAGAATTGTATCGCCCTTGGACGGTGGCGGTCAGTGTCTCACTGGGTTTCCATTGCTTTTGTCTTTGTTTTGGTTTCGTTTGGCTGGTTGCTTTTCATGCTGCCCAATTTCAGCGAAGCCGCCCTCTACATGCAGTGCATATTTACCAATTACGGTTCCGTCATCTTTATTGATCCCAAGCTGCTACCTATTATAATATACGCAACTCCTGTCGTGGTATACCATCTTCTTTATTATTACCGGAATCGTGTTTGGGTACAAAAGTATGTACTGCGTTTCAACTATATATTCTATGGCATCATGCTTTTCCTTATATTGACCAATAGCGGCAGTGCCAACTCGTTTGTCTATTTTCAATTCTAAGTTCCTGCACCACATCTATGATTAAGAAAAGCATCCTCTGTTTTGTCATCTTGTTTGGCTTGCATTTCATCTTTGTGATGCGAAACCCGTCATTGGGTTCGGCTACCCATCAGTGGCAAGACAATATCATCAAGGCACAGACTTTTCTCTATGCTGAAAAGATAGATACGGCCATGGTCGGCACTTCGCTATCTGCCAGAATTATCCGCGACAGCATCCCTTCTGTCAAGTCCGTCTCGTTTGGAGGATGTGCCGTTGAGGATGGTTTGAGAATTATCAGCCAAAAGGAGCACCTGCCCAAGTACGTCTTAGTGGAGACCAATCTGTTCTTGCATGAAGGAAGCGAGGAACTTGTTACAAAGCAAACCCGTGGCCCGATACCTCAGGTTAGGAAATGGATACCCTCCTTGCGCGAGCAGTATGAACCCATATGCCTGCTTGCCTCGCTGTTGCTCAAGTCCGGCAACGTCAATCCACAGGTTGGCTCTTCGACTGTAGACCTCAATGTGTTGAACGATAGGATAGAGCACCACTTGAAGGAAGATAAAACCCTGAGCGCAGATATTGCAGCTCAACGGCTAAGCAGCATAAAGTCGTTGATGGAGGACCTTGAAACACGGGGTGTTCAATTCATCTTCTTTGAAATGCCCGTCAATGACAGGCTGTACCATTTGAAACGTTACGAACAGACACGAAATATCCTGAAAGCAGCCTTTCCTCAAGACAAGTACCTCTTTTTGCCATCCGACACCACGAAGTACTTAACAACCGACGGAGAACACTTAGATTATATGGGACAGCAAGTCTTTTCCCATTATTTCAAGGAATTGCTGTCCCATAGAAACTTTTAGGCAGGCTTCACTTTTCCCTTATTGCAGGTAATAATGTTTCATTGTCCTTATGTTTTCTGAGGTTAAGTATTCAGAACTTCATAGGTACGATGACCTTGAACACTACATTGCGTCCCATGTTGCAGATGCCCTGGCGACCTGTCAGGAGATTCTCATCGGTGTACTTCAGGCGGCTCAGGTGGTTTTGGTAGGCTCGGTTCAACAGGTTGTCGGCTGTGATGTAGAGTTCGGCCACCTTCTGCTTATGGATGTTCAGGTCTGTGCCGGCCGAAAGGCTGATGAGGGTGTATGAAGGTGTGCGTGTCTCGGTATCGTCTGCACGATAGTAGTGGTTCTGGGCCAGGTTGCATTCCAGGCCGAAGGCTACATAGGCGTTGTTGAGTGCGGCTTTCCCGTGGTGGGTGAATTCGTACTTCAGTTCCGATGTCCATCGTGCAGGAGGTATCATGGGCAGGTAGCGGGTGTCGGCATCGGCGTGCAGCTGACGGGCATCAACATACGAGAAAGTGTTCTGGAAGTGAATGCTGTGAATGGGATGTAGGTCAATGCCTGCCTCAATGCCCTGCAGTCGTGCATCGCCTTGGGTATAGGCGTAGGTCCGATAGTCATCCTTGATAATTTTGTCAATGCGCTTGGTGAAAATATAGTTTTCTATGTGGTTGGCAAAGCACGCTATCTGTGCCGAAACATACTGCGATGTGAAGTCGACCCCAAGGTCGGCCTGCCAGCTGTATTCTGACTTCAAGTCGGAGTTGCCTATCTCATAGCGCAACGTCCCCTCGTGGATGCCATCGCTGCCCAGTTCGCTCATGTTTGGCGCACGGAAACCCCGGGCCACGTTCAGGCGCAGGTTCAGGTGGTCGGAAACATTCCACACAGCACCTGCACTGCCCGTCACACCGTTGAAGTTGCGGCCATGGAAGTCCAGTCGGCGGTGGTCGTAGCGCAGTCCACCGTTGAATGTCCATCGGTCGAGCGACTTGCTCAGGGTGACAAAGCCGCCCATGTCGAATAGTCGGTATTCAGGGATGAGTGTCTCTTCGCCCAGGTTCTGCGACTGTTGCCACATACCGCCCACACCCGTGGCCAGTTTCCAACCATCGGATTCCTGTGTCAGGTAGCGCAAGTCATAGGTAATCGTGTGCAGGCGGAAGTATAGTTCGTACTCGTCGGGGCTCTCTTCAAACTCCTGCCGACGGTTCTGCTGATAGCCCACGATAGCCTTCAGTCTGCCATGAGGAAGATGAATGGAGTTGTCCCATACGGTCTTGTAGTGGTATACCTGCTGAAAAGGCAGCACTTTTCCGTAGGTTTTTATCTTGTCAGTGGCGCACTTCAACCGACCTGTTCCCTCGTTGCGCTCGCCTTCCACGATACTTGGCGTTTGGTGAAACAGCGAGGCCGTTAGGTGGGAGTATCCCCAATGCTTGTTCAGGCCCAGCATGATCCGCCCTGATTGTTCGCGGAACTGTGAGCCGGGCACATAGCCATCGTACTTGTTCTTATAAGCGTGGGCCATCTTGTTGCTGTAACGGGCATCCCATACAAAGCCCCGTTGGTTGCCGGCAACATTAAGCGAGTAGTTGAAGAGTCCGTTGTTTGTCTGGTACTCCGACGCGACGTTGCCCCACATTTCGCCCTCGGGCTTCGTAGGGGCGCTGTGTAGGATGAGTACGCCCGCCATGGCATCGCTGCCATACATCAACGAAGCAGGGCCTTTCAAGATTTCCACGGAGTGAATGCTGCTCCCATCCACCTCCATGCCATGTTCGTCGCCCCATTGCTGGCCTTCCTGGCGCACTCCGTCGTTCATGACCACGACGCGGTTGTAGCCCAGGCCGCGTATGATGGGCTTCGATATACTATGACTAGTGGTAATCTGCGCCATACCCGGCTGGCGGGCTATGGCATCAATGATATTGGTCGAGGTGGTCTGTCGCAGTTCTGTGTTTGTAATGACAGAGACGGGCGTTGTGGCGTGTTTGAGTTTTGTTTCACCCGTAGCACTCGTGACAGTCACTTCGTTAAGCAGGAGGTGATGGAAGAATATGTCGGTCGTGTCCGACGGGTGTTCGTGGTCCGCAGGGCTATGATGCTTTTGTGCCGTCGTTGCCAGCCCAAAGCACAGCAACGACAGGATGAAATAGATTCGTTTCATTCTGTAAGTGTTTTGTTAATAAATTGGATGTAAGAAAAGAAGGAAATTCATCAACCCTTATCCATGCTGTTCACAGTATGTGAGTCGGCTCTGTGCCGACTCCACGTAGAGAGATAGAGGGTTGAATCATATTTACAGAATGAATGGTGGGGCGCGGGAGGGTTTGTGAAGGTCCGTCCCGGAACAGACAAAACAACGGCTGAACGGACGGACCACACAGATGGGGCTGACAGGGCTGCCAACCGCGAGTAGAGCAGCAGGAGTATAGACGAGGCTGAGGAATTGGCAGAGCAAGCAGTCGTGATGGTCGCTCGTAGTGGCAGTTAAGTGTCCTGGGTGGTGAACGTGGTGCTCACATTCAAAGCATTCAATGGCTGTACCTACCACCATTTGGTGGTGGTGCAGTCCCGACAGCAGTGTCATCGATACGAAGACCGACAACAAGAGCCATGCCGATGCAATCTTTCTGCCCTTTCCTCTCATTTCTTGCCTCGCCCAGTGCTTAGGCTGAATGTGATTGCAATATTACGATTATTTTTCAATATGGCCAATACCAATGAATCGGTATTTTGCGAAATGAAGAAGACTTAGCCAAATCACGAGTGATATGGCTTTGGGTGACAAAGAGGGTGTTGGCGAAAAATAGATGGATATCATAAGAAGTTTGTGATATAGGGATGAGTTTATGTGAGCAAAATTTCAATTCATGTTTTTTGTTTGTAAATAATTGTGTAATTTTACAGCGTCTTTCCCATCTGTGAAACTTTTAGAAAATCATGGTGGGCGGACGCTACATATTGAAAGGCGTTACGACGTTTTGTTTTTGGGTATCGAAACTTCCACAAATTAGATTGCATTCAAAAATAAAAGCGGAGTGACAGCCACGGGGTGTAATTATACAACTCCGTAGTGTGCTGCGAGGGTACTTGTACCCTCCAGGCACACTTTAGGAATGTATGAATATTTCCAGCGTGGGTGGTTCTCTGACTGTTTATGCAAGGGCTGTGGAAGGCCTCGATTACCGAACAGCAGACATGAAGCACCCACGTCTTTTCGTATATGTATATATTTGTTTGTTGAATCGTTCGTCTTGGGTGCTTTACGGACATAGCCTGAATATTCAGGTAGTTCATAATGGCAACAGTAGAAAAAGACATCAACGAAAGTTTAGAGAAAATAGATGAGGTAAAGCGCATTGTCAAAAGTCGGACAATGTCATTAGAAGACCAAGGACGAATACAACAGACTCCTCTTTGTAACGAATTTTCATGGAAGGAGAAGCAATTTTCTCAACCTCAAAATACAGTTAGAATTGGAACTGTTTTTAGTGGTATTAGAGCAATAGAACATGCTTTTCAGCGCCTCGGTTTAAAACATAAGATAATATTTGCAGGGGATATTGATGCAAAATGTAAGCAGAGCTATTTTGCTAATTATCAAATAGAGGAAAAAGATTGGTTTTCTGATGTAAGAGATTTTAATGCAAGCAAATATAGAGATTGTGTAGATTTTGTCGTAGGAGGAGCACCATGCCAAGCTTTTTCGATGGTGGGGCATCGTTTAGGGTTCGAAGATGCCAGAGGAACTTTGTTCTATGAATTTGCACGTGTGATAAAGGAAACACAACCTAAAATATTTCTTTTTGAAAATGTGCGTGGATTGCTTAATCACGATAAAGGGAGAACCTGGCACGTTATGTATGATATTTTTAAGGAATTAGGCTATTATCTTATGCAAAATTGTATAGCGTTGATATATAGCAAAATAAGTTGATTACTCGTGTCTTTTAGTAACGGGTAAGTAACATTCTTGAAAATATTTTTGTAAGAGCATATTATCATCAGTAACTCTTGTGT